>CASDTR010000031.1 GCA_949283785.1 uncultured Oscillospiraceae bacterium | reverse complement strand
TGACCGCTTCAGAAAAAGAATACTTTTTATGTTTGCCGACGCCGCTTAACATAAATTGAGCAGGCAAAAGTCTCCGACTTTCGCCTGCTCCCCTGCTCCTTTATTTATTGGCTACCCCAACATTTGACATAGAACCAAAAATAATATTCTGCGTATTTTGTTTAGTTATTGTCATATTTCCGTAACAATTCGTTAATAAGCTTATGGTAAAATTTATCTTACCGAATAATAATTAGGAGGGATAGTGATGAAAGAGAATCCATATTCAGCCATCACTCCGGAAATTTTGGAGCTTACAGAGCTGTGCCGTTCAAACAACAGCATAGAAGCTGAACTTTATACTAAGTATAATGTTAACCGCGGTCTCCGTGACTTAAACGGAAACGGTGTTCTTACGGGTCTTACTGAAATTTCTGAGATAATTTCATCTAAGATGATAGATGGGCAAAAAGTGTCCTGTGACGGTGAACTTTATTACAGAGGAGTAAATATTGAGGACATCGTCAGCGGATTTATCAAGGAAAACCGTTACGGCTTTGAGGAGACGACTTATCTTTTGCTGTTCGGTCAGCTTCCCACAAAGGAGCAGCTTAAAAAGTTCAATGAGACTCTTGCTTATTACAGGACTCTTCCCAAAAACTTTGTCAGAGATATAATTCTCAAAGCTCCCAGCTCGGATATGATGAATGTCCTTGCCAGAAGCGTTTTGACCATGTATTCATATGACGACAACCCCAATGACATTTCTCTGCCGAACGTACTCAGACAGTGCCTTCAGCTCATAGCGCTGTTCCCGCTGTTTTCGGTTTACGGCTATCATGCCTATAACTACTATCACAACGTAAACAGCCTTTTCATTCATTCACCGAAGCCCGAGTATTCGACGGCTCAGAACATACTCCATATGCTCAGAGCGGACAGCAAGTTCTCGGAGCTTGAAGCTAAAATCCTTGATGTTGCCCTTGTGCTTCACGCTGAGCACGGCGGCGGAAATAACTCCACATTTACAACCCACGTCGTAACCTCTTCTGGAACCGATACCTATTCGGCCATTGCGGCAGCTCTCGGCTCTCTCAAGGGACCTAAGCACGGCGGAGCCAACATAAAGGTCGTTAAGATGTTTGAGGATATGAGGAACAATATTGACGACTGGAACAACGAAGATAAAATAGCGAAGTACCTTCGCGCTCTGCTCCATAAGGAGGCCTTTGACAAGTCGGGTCTTATCTACGGTATGGGACATGCAGTTTACTCCCTGTCAGACCCGAGAGCCAACATCCTCAGAAGCTTTGTCGAGAACCTTTCCGAGGAAAAGGGCAGGCTTGCGGAGTTCAAGCTTTATTCGACCGTTGAGCGTCTGGCGCCTGAGATCATTGCCGAGGAGAGAAAGATGTACAAGGGCGTAAGCGCCAACGTGGACTTCTACAGCGGCTTTGTTTACGGCATGATGGATCTTCCCTCAGAGCTTTACACTCCGATTTTCGCCATTGCAAGGATCGCAGGCTGGAGCGCCCACCGTATGGAGGAGCTCATAAACTGCGGAAAGATCATAAGACCCGCCTACAAGAGCGTAGGTCAGCATAAAAACTACAAAGCACTTGACGAGAGATAATTTTAATAACGCAGTATAACAATTTGAAAGCATTTTACAAGCGGCATCTGCCTAACTACGGGCGATGCCGCAGTTTTCTTTTTATCCGAAAAATATCGGCTCCTCTGAGCTCATTGAAATCGGGAGCAAATTACTGTATCATAGTAAAAAAGAACGGAGGGAAAAGAAAATGAATATGAAGACAAACTGTTTTACCCTTAAAAATAAAGTGGAGATACCCTCTTTGGGCTTCGGTACATGGCTTATAGAAAACGGCGATGAGGCCGTCAGAATAGTTTCCGCGGCTTTGGAGTGCGGATACCGACACATCGACACTGCCGCCGCTTACGGCAATGAAGAAAGTGTCGGAAAAGCCGTAAGGGAAAGCGGCATTGAACGCAGTGAGATTTTTGTGACGAGCAAGGTCTGGAATACGGAAAGGGGTTACGACAAGGCCATGGCCGCCTTTGAGGCGACTATGGAAAAGCTGGGCCTCGATTATCTCGATTTGTATCTTGTTCACTGGCCCTGCAATGTGGGCAGCAGAGAAGAGTGGGCGAAGGTCAACAGCGACACCTGGCGGGCTCTCGAAAAGCTTTATGAGGATAAGCGGGTCAGAGCCATAGGAGTCAGCAATTTTAAAGTTCATCATCTCGAGGAGCTTTTTAAAAATTGCAAAACCGCACCCATGGTAAATCAGATAGAGTTTCATCCGGGATTTATGCAGCAGGAAATATTCGATTGCTGCCGAAAGAACAATATCCTTGTGGAAGCGTGGAGCCCTCTCGGAAGAGGCAGAATGGAAGGAAGCTCCCTGATTCGGGAACTTTCTGATAAATACGGCAAATCCGTGGCACAGATATGTATACGCTGGTGCCTGCAAAACGGAGTTCTGCCGCTGCCTAAAACTGTCACCGAGTCGAGAATGGCGGAAAACGCCGATGTCTTTGATTTTGAAATTTCCGCGGAGGATATGGAGAAAATCAATTCCATGGAGCAGTTCGGCTGGTCGGGACATGACCCGGATACGTTCGAATAAAGAGCTTTATTGAGCAAAATTATCGCCGCAACCGATAATTGCATAATAGTTGCTCGAAGAAATCGGCGCTTTTGATACAATGGACGCAAGAGGTGATAATTATGACATTAGGTGAAAAACTTAAACAACATAGGCTCAATAAGGGCTTGTCTCAGGAAAAGGCCGCGGAGTATATAGGGGTCAGCAGGCAGGCGGTTACAAAATGGGAGAACGATCAGACAACGCCGTCCATGGATAATCTCATCGCCCTTTCTTCTCTTTATGATGTACCTTTGGGGGAGCTGGCAGGAACGAAGAACAGGGTTTCTCCTAAAGAAAATATAGTACTGCGCACTAATCTCACTCTTTTGGCCATTATCTTTCAGGCGGCTTCACTTAATGCCTGCGTAAATCCGATACCCTCCGAGGGTGATATATCGGTTCATGTTTTCCTTTATTTTAAGCTGCCTTTTCTTTTTCTGTTTTCAGCTTGGATGGCGTGGAATCTCCATTACGAAAAAGATAAGGAGCAGCTGAGAAAGAATATCAGAATAGAATTACTTTACTGTACTGTTATGGCGTCAGTTGCGCTTTTTGTCTTTTACGGTAAACTGTATTTTTTAGGCAGTATTTTATTTATTGCAGTATGCCTGTGCTATATTTTTGTAATCAATCCAAAGTACATGAACAGAACATTAGTTAAGAGAAAATCAAAGAGCAAACAGTGAGCCTTTAGCTCTGAAATCTAAAGTTTGCATTAACGCCGCTTTACGGAAGGAACTTTCCGAAAGGCGGCGTTTTTTATCAGAGGGTTTCACCGATTTTTTATCCCTTCATATAATACTTTATAAGGCGGTGATTTATATGAAAGGCTTCGGAAAAAGGCGAAAAACAGGCGTCGTCTTGATTTTTACGGCTGTTTTGCTTTTGGTTTCAATGCTGCTTCTGGAAATAAGGCTGATGCCCCTTGTTCAAAATTCCGCAAAAATAGCGTCTGTCAGCCTTGCCGAAAAGGCGATCAATGAGGCGGTGGAGGAGGTTTTGAGCGAGGAAGGGGTGACCTATGACAATATTTCGGATATTACATACAACTCTCAGGGCGAGATAACCTCCCTTTCAATAAATTCAGTTAAAATCAACACTCTGAAAAGCAAAATTTCACTTCGTATAGCGGAAAAACTTTCGGGAATTGTCAATGAGGAAATAGAGCTACCTCTGGGCACTATTTTAGGTATGGAGCTTTTTGCGGGCAGAGGGCCGAATCTTAAATTTTATACATCTCTCTCGGGAAACGCCGTTACGGATTTTTCAAGTAAATTCGAGTCGGCCGGGATAAACCAGACTCGGCATCAGATAATGATAGACGTAACGTCAGATATATATATAATTTCCTCGAAGGGGAATGCGGGCAATATCACCGTTTCGACCTCGGTTTGCGCTGCGGAAACTCTGATCGTCGGGGACGTTCCTCAGTTTTATGCGGGACTCGGCTCAGCGGAAATAATTACTCAAAAATAGAAGCAAGTTTTCTACGCCTTAAACGATTGCGAAACATAGTAGGTTATACTATAATAAATGAAACAATTTTTAATAGTGAGCCGTTATGAGCGGCTGAAAGAGGTAAAAAATGTCAGAGGATATAAGAAGAAAAATAGAGGAGCTTACGGCAGCTGTAAAGTATCACAGCGACCGCTATTACAATATGGATGAACCCGAGATAGAGGACTATGAGTATGACAGGCTCATGCGTGAGCTTATAGCTCTGGAAGAGCAGTATCCCATGTATGCGGACCCGGACTCTCCCACAAAGAAGGTGGGGGGCAAATCCAGCGAGATGTTCGCCCCTGTTGTCCATGCGGTGCGCATGGAGAGTCTGCAAGACGCTTTCAGTCACGAAGAGGTGGAGGATTTCGGCGGCAGGGTAAATGCCGCAGTTCACGGCGTCAAATATGTTGTGGAGCCGAAAATTGACGGCCTTTCCGTATCTCTGGAATATGAAAACGGCGTTTTCGTCAGGGGCTCCACCCGAGGCGACGGGGATACGGGTGAGGACATCACCGCCAACCTCAAAACCATAAAGGCGATCCCCCTTCGCCTTAAAGAAAGCCTTGAGTTTATCGAGGTAAGGGGCGAGGTGTATATGCCCCGCGGCGTGTTCTTTAAGCTTGTGGAGCAGCAGGAGCTCAATGAGGAAAAGCCCTTTAAAAATCCGCGCAATGCGGCGGCGGGCTCTTTGAGGCAGAAGAATCCCAAAATAACGGCAGAACGCAATTTATCAATATTCATATTTAACATTCAGCAGATAAGGGGAAAGGAGCTGCGTTCTCACAAGGAATCCCTTGATTACCTTAGAACGCTCGGTTTTACCACCGTGCCTTTCTATTATCAGTGCGATACGATAGCTGATTCTCTCGAAAAAATAGAGGAGATCGGCAATAACAGAGGCGGGCTCTCCTTTGACATCGACGGGGCCGTTGTAAAGGTCGATAATTTTGCACAGCGTCAAGTTCTGGGAAGCACGGCCAAATTCCCCAAATGGGCAATTGCGTACAAATATCCTCCTGAGGAAAAGGAGACAAAGCTCCTTGATATCGAAATAAACGTCGGCAGGACGGGAGTGCTCACGCCTACGGGAATTTTTGAGCCTGTGACCCTTGCGGGAACCAGCGTGAGCCGCGCCACCCTTCACAATCAGGACTTTATTTCTGAAAAGGATATACGCATAGGCGACACCGTAATAATCAGAAAAGCGGGGGATATAATTCCCGAGGTCCTTTCGGTGAAGGAGCACGGCGAAGATACCGTTCCATATCTGATGCCGAAAACCTGTCCCTCCTGCGGAGCGAAGGTTTTCAGGGAAGAGGGAGAAGCGGCGGTAAGATGCACTAATCCTGAATGTCCCGCGCAGCTTTTGAGAGTGCTCATCCATTTCTGTTCGAGGGACGCTATGGATATAGAGGGACTGGGTCCCGCAATACTGGGTCTGTTTGTGGAAAAGGGGATAATCAAAACCCCGAACGATATTTATTCCATAACGAAAGAAGAGATAGCTGAACTTGAGGGGCTTGGGGAAAAGTCGGCGGATAATCTTACGGCCGCAATCGAGAAATCAAAGAGCAGCGATCTTTCGAGGCTCATTTACGCTCTGGGAATACGCCATATAGGACAGAAGGCGGGCAAGCTTCTCGCCGCTAAGTTCGGCGATATGGATTCCCTTATGGAGGCCTCAGCCGAGGAAATCAGCTCTATTGACGGCTTCGGAGAAATAATGGCTCAGAGCGCCGAGAATTTCTTTTCTCTTCCGCAAAGCCGTGAGCTTATCGCCTCTCTTAAAGAGAGTGGGGTCAATATGAAGTCGGAAAACGTTCAGAAGGGAAATATCTTCGAGGGCAAAACCTTTGTCCTTACG
This sequence comes from uncultured Oscillospiraceae bacterium, assembly GCA_949283785.1. Lineage (GTDB taxonomy): Bacteria > Bacillota > Clostridia > Oscillospirales > Acutalibacteraceae > UMGS263. The sequence goes on along the minus strand of CASDTR010000031.1, from coordinate 33,758 downwards.
GGTACCCTGCCCACTCTCAAGAGAGCGGAGGCAACGGCGATAATAGAATCCTTAGGGGGCAAGGCCTCGTCTTCCGTTTCAAAGAAAACCGATTACGTTTTGGCGGGGGAGGACGCGGGCAGCAAGCTGAGAAAGGCAAATGAGCTGGGAATCACCGTCATAACCGAGGAGGAATTTCTCGCCATGGCGGAGAACGCCGAAAAGTAAAATAAAGCAGATAAAACAAAAACGCCGCATCCGAAGGGATGCGGCGTAAATATTGACCGAGATTAACCGATTTTCAGTTTTAAGCCAATATTTCGTGCTTGAGCTCATAGCCCTTTCTGTCGAGGAACTTGTAAATTCTGTCGGCGGGGTTGAGCAGTGAGCTTACGGACATGTCGTGGTTAAGGGTGTCGATAATGTAAGCGATATATTTAGACATATCAACCTCGACGTACCATTCTCTCGAAAGAAGCTCAGGGGTTCTGTAAACGAGATTTGTGGTGAACACCTTGTCTATGAGTCCTTCCTCATAAGCTTTATCAAAAGAAGCGAGGCCTTCGCAGAAAAGACCGAAGCATGAACAGATGAAAATTCGCTTCGCATTGAGCTCTTTAAGCTTTTTAGCCACCTCAAGCATTGATTCGCCTGAAGAAATCATGTCGTCCACAACTATGATATCCTTGCCTTCAACGTTAGTGCCGAGGAACTCGTGGGCAACGATGGGGTTTCTGCCGTTGACAACTCTCGAATAATCGCGGCGCTTGTAGAACATGCCGAGCTCGATGCCGAGAACCGTTGAATAATAGATACATCTGCCCATTCCGCCCTCGTCAGGGGAGACGACCATGAGATTTTCCTTGTCAATCTTGAAGTCCGTTACATTATTCACAAGTGCCTTTATCATCTGATAAACAGGCTGTACGTTTTCAAAGCCTTTGAGGGGGATAGCATTCTGGACTCTGGGATCGTGAGCATCAAAGGTGATGATGTTATCAACGCCCATCATATTGCAGAGCTCCTGAAGAGCAAGGGCACAGTCGAGGGACTCCCTTGCAGAGCGCTTATGCTGTCTGCCTTCGTAAAGCATGGGCATGATAACGGTGATCCTGTGGGCCTTACCGCCGATGGCGGCGATAACTCTTTTAAGATTTGCAAAGTGAGCGTCGGGGCTTACATGGACATCCTGGCCGTACATTTTGTAGGTGCATCCGTAATTAAAGACGTCTGCAACAATATAAATGTCGAAACCTCTTACGGACTGATTGATAACTGCCTTAGCTTCACCGGTGCCGAATCTGTGCAGAGAGATGTTGATGAGATAGGAATCACGCTCATAGCCTGCAAAGGCGATGGTGGACTTATGCTCACTTTTTCTGCTCGAACGCCAGTCGACTATGTACCTGTCGATTTTAGCCGCCAGCTCTTCGCATCCCGGAATAGCAATAATGCCGAGGCGGCCGTAAGGAATGGTCTGGAAATCATTTGTAAAATCCGACATAATAACGAATCCTCCTGAACGAATTTTCTTCATATATATTTTACAATATTTTTTCCCTCATTTAAATAGCAAAAACAAGCTATCCCGTTAGAATTAGCCGCTTTAACAGGGAAGGCTTTTGTCGATTTTGCTTAAATTTCGACTTTTTAAAAGATATAATTAATTTTTGTAATTATTTTTGTAATTATTGTGATAATATCCCTCTGCACCGAAAAAATTATATATACGGAAATTTGCGGTATAATATAACACTTGAAAACGGGACATCAATGAAGTATAATATAAAAAGAAAACTGTCAGGAGGTATACAGCTATGCAGATAGATAAAACGACCACTATCGGTGATATTCTTGATATGAACAGAGAGACAGCTACATTTTTCCTTAACATGGGAATGCACTGCCTCGGCTGCCCCGCTTCAAGGGGAGAGACCGTTGAGCAGGCCTGCATGGTACACGGTGTTGATGCCGATGAGCTTGTAAAGAACATCAACGAGTTCCTTGCGTCAAAATAAAAAGGGAAAGTGTGCCGCCCGTTTTCGGGCGGCTGTTTTTTTAGGTAAGCTTTATGAAAAAGGAAACGGTAACTTTGCGGCCGAGACTTAAAGGAGCGGCCGATTTTGTAAGGAGAGGGAGTACTGCCGCCGATATCGGAACCGACCACGGGTATCTTGCGGCGTACCTTGTCACCGAAGGGATATGTCCTTTTGTGACCGCTGCGGATATAGGTGAGGGTCCTCTCAATAACGCCCGTGAGACTCTCAGAAAATTGGAAATCGAAGAAAGGGTCAGCCTTGTTCTTTCGGACGGGCTCGAAAATATTGAGCCGAAGTCGGTTCAGGATATAGTTATCGCAGGTATGGGCGGGACTTTGATAGCGGGTATACTTTCGAGGTGCTCATGGATAAAGAAAGAGGGCATCCGCCTTATTTTGCAGCCCATGAGCCACGCCGAGGACGTGAGAGAGTATCTTTACACGGGCGGATTTTCGGTGCTCGAGGAAAAATGCGTGTGCGATACGGGTAGGGATTACTGCATAATCTGCGCCGAATATACGGGAAAAAACGCGGAAAACACAGCGGGACTTAAATATGTAGGAAAGCTTGCCGAATGTAATGACGAAGTATCAAAGCGGATAATTTCCCGCACAAAGGGTCATCTTGAAAGGCGGCTTAAAGCCCTTAAAGAGGCCGAAAGGAACCATGAAGAACAGGCCAAGATAGCCGAAAGCCTTGAATTTTTCAATAAAAGGAATCTGTGAAAAGGAGAAAACGCCATGACAAAGATAAAAGAAGTTCTCGAATATTTAAACGAGCTCTATCCCTTCGATACAAAGGAGGAGTGGGATAACTGCGGCCTTCTGGTAGGCGGCGAGGACAATATGGTGGAAAAAATCATGCTCACCCTTGACGTTACAAAGGAGGTTGTGGAGCAGGCAGAGGAGGCAGGCGCCGACCTTATAGTAAGCCATCACCCCGTCATTTTCCGTCCCTTTAAGTCGCTCAAATCGGGAACGGCGGTTTTCAATCTTGCCTGCGCCGATATAGGGGTCATTTCCGTACACACTCCTCTTGACGGAGCAAAGGGCGGAGTGAGCGAACAGCTTGCAAAGAAAATCGGACTTAAAAAAATTGTCCACAGCGATTTTTCGCCTATGATAGTGACGGGCGAAACCTCCACCGATGTAAAGAAGTTTGCTAAGAAGCTTAAAACGGCTCTGGGCGGCAGCGTACAGTATTCCGCCTTTGACAGGGAGATAAAAACCGTGGCCGTATGCTCCGGGGCGGGAGGTTCTCTCCTTGCGGAGCTTCCTGCGGGCTATGTCGACGCCTATGTGACGGGGGAAGCGGCACACCATAATTTTATTGACTGTGAGGAGCAGGGAACGGCGCTTTTCGTCTGCGGACATTTTGAGACGGAAAACATCATTCTCGATGAGCTCGAAAGGGTTCTTTCGGAAAAGTTCCCGAATATTGAAATAGAAAAGTCTCAGCAGAAAAATCCGAGACGTTCAGTCTGATAAAACCGAAAGGAAAAACAGTTAATGGCACTTGATGGCATTTTCCTGCACTGTCTGTGCGGAGAAATAAACGAAAAAATGGCGGGAGCCAAGGTGGATAAGGTCTTTCAGCCCTCAAAGGAGGAACTTGTTTTCCTTCTGAGAAGCCGAGAGGGAAACGAGAGGCTTTATATTTCCTCAAGAGCAAACAGTCCCAGAGTTAATTTTACTAAAAACGCTCCCGATAATCCGGCTAATCCTCCGATGCTGTGCATGCTTCTTAGAAAAAAACTCTGCGGCTGCACCTTTGAGGGCATAAGCCAGTACGAAAACGACAGAGTGGCCTTTTTGAAATTTGTCGGCACCGATGAACTGGGCGACCCGGCGGAGTATACCCTATGTGTCGAGATAATGGCAAAGCACAGCAATATAATACTCGTGGATAAAAACGGAGTAATCGTAGATTCCGTAAAGCGTGTGGATTCTTCAAAATCCTCTTACCGAGTGGTGCTGCCCGGAGAAAAGTACATTCTACCTCCAAAGCAGAACAAGCTGATGCTGAAAGGTGAGAACGTAAGTAAAATAATCGCCCTTTTAAAATCTTCCGATAAAATTCTTTCAAAATCTCTTCTTAATATAGTGCAGGGACTTTCTCCTCTTTCAGCCCGTGAGATAGCTTTTGAAGTGCTGGGCGACAGCGATGTTTCCTGCGCCGTTATGAGCGGGGAGGAATGGATGAGCCTTGAAGGTTTTCTCAAAAATACGGCGGAGAAAATCGTAAGTGGAGAAAGCTGTCCAAACGTGGTGTTCGGCGAGGACTCAAAGCCCCGTGATTTTTCCTTTATGCCTCTTAATCAGTACAGGGGAATGAAAATGAGGGAATACGGCTCCTGTTCTGAGCTTCTGGACTTTTTCTATACGGAAAAGGACAGAGCGGAGAGGATACATCAGCGGGCGCAGGATTTGTTCAGGCTTTTGAGCAATACCATTGAAAGGATAAGCCGCAGGATAAACATGCAGACGGCGGAGCTCAGCGAAAGTGAGGACAGGGAAAAGCTGCGTATTTATGCGGAGCTCATAAGTGCAAATCAGTACAGACTGGGAAAGGGTGCGCAGTTTTACGATGTGGAAAATTATTATGACGACAATAAGCCCGTGAGAATACCCTGCAATCCCGCCCTTTCGCCCATTCAGAATTCCCAGAAATACTTTAAAGAATACAAAAAGGCCTTTGTGGCGGAGAAGAAGCTTACGGAGCTTATTGCCGAAGGTAAGCAGGAGCTCCAGTATGTACAGTCCCTTATGGATATTTTAAGCAGATGTTCCGGAGAAGCCGATATTTCCGCTCTGCGTGAAGAGCTTATACAGGCCGGGTACATAAAGATGAGAAGTACCAGCGGGCGAAAGGCGAGAAAGGAAAAGCCTCTTGCACCCATGCGCTTTGTGACCGATACGGGAAAGACGGTTTTCGTCGGCAGAAACAACCTGCAAAACGATAAACTAACCCTTAAAACGGCTGCAAAAAACGATATGTGGTTTCATCTTAAAAATGCCCCCGGTTCCCATGTTATACTTGAAACAAAGGGAGTAGAACCGGAGGATATAGACATTTTTCAGGCAGCTACACTTGCCTCCTGGTTCAGCAGTGCCAGGGAAAGCTCAAAAACGGAGATAGACTATACTCAGGTAAAAAATGTTAAAAAGCCATCAGGCTCAAAACCGGGAATGGTTATATACGACCATTACAGTACGATTATAGTTGACCCTGATTCGGAAACGGTCAAAAAGCTTTCAAAGCAGTAAATACCTAAATTTAAAAGCCGATGCATAAAACTGCATCGGCTTTATCTTATATATCACTGTTTTCAAAAAAGTAACCGAGAGTGTCTACGAGCTTTTTTTCATCATACAGTTTTCGTATTTCCTCTTTGCTGAGCCATTTTGACTGCTCTACCTCTTTTGTTTCAGCTTTATCCAAATGTGCTTCACCGTCATACTCGAAACACCATACGTCCAGTATATCGTTAAATTTTCTTCTTCCCATGGCTTTTCGTACTTTTGAGAAAATTAGCCTGCCTTTATCATGGGATAAGTCAATTCCGACTTCTTCCTTTACTTCTCTTAATGCGCCTTGTAAGCTGTTTTCTCCCTTTAAAACGGAACCGCCAACGGTTTCCCACATAAGGGGACAGGTGGGTCTGTCTGCCGCACGCTGAGAAATAAGGTATTGACCTTTTGAGTTCTTAATCCAAACGTGAACTACTAAATGAAATAAATTTTCCGGCAGTTCTTTGCCTCTTACATGGCTTTTCCCTGTCAAAATTCTGTCCTCAGTGTATAAATCCCACAGCTCCATTTTACAGCCTCCCTTTTGTTTGGTTCAGCTATTATCTCACAAAAACACAGCTTCTACAAGTAGAAAAACAAAAGAAAAAGTCCGGATTGTAACCGGACTTTAAGTTAAATACATTGCAGCAAATTACAGCTTTCTTGTAACCGTTTTATATCCCATTATTTTGCAGCCCTTCATTGCGTCGAGAACTTTTTTGGTGTTCTCCTTGGGTACCGAAACAATGGTGCAGGATTCGAGTATTTCGATTCTGCCGAAGGTCTTGCCCGGAAGTCCCGATTCTCCCGCAACGGCTCCTAAAATGTGAGCGGCGCTGACTCTGTGCTTTTTGCCTACGTTTATGCTGATTTTATCCATGCCGCTTTCGTCGGCGTGTTCACGGCGGGGAGTGCGTCCCGTATTTCTCGGGCTTTGCTTTCTTCTGTCGCCCTGCTGAGAACGTCCTCGGCGGTCACGGTCAGAATCGCTTCTGCGGTTCATTGTAAGACGGATTTTCTTGCCCTCTTCCTCAAAGGCGATATCGTCGTGTTTGTTGTGGGTGTTGTAGCTGCCCGTTTCAATAAGCTTCTTTATAAGTGCGCCGCAGATTTCAACGGAGGAGTAGCTCTCAAAAAGTGAGTCGAGAATTTCGTTAAATTCTTCAAGACCGCCTTTTTCTATGGTATCTTTTATTTCTTCCGTAAGCTTTACATTCAAAACGTCGCTTAATTCATCACTTGTGGGAATACGCATAAGATGAATTTTAGACTTTGTGTATCTTTCAATGTCGTGAAGCTCATAAATCTGTCTGCGTCCGCATACAAAGGTGTAGGCGGTTCCCTGTTTTCCTATTCTTCCCGTACGGCCTATTCTGTGTACATAGTATTCGAGATCCTGAGGGATGTCATAGTTAAATACAGCTTCAACGTCGTCAACATCAATGCCTCTTGCGGCAACGTCCGTGGCAATGAGAATACTGATTTTTCCCTTTCGGTAGCCGTTCATTATTCTGGTGCGGTCGTTCTGCTTCATATCGCCGTGGAGTCCTCCCACACAGTAGCCCATTGCGCTGAGCTCGTCGGCAAGGTCGCCCACCTGTTTCTTCGTGTTGCAGAAAACTATGGAGCGGGCAGGGTTGTACCTGTCAAGAAGTCTGCTCAGTGCCTCGGTCTTTTTGCCTGCGGGAATTTCATAATAATACTGGTCGATATTGGGAACGGTAATCTCTTCCCTTGTGATTTTAACGATCTCCGGGTCATGCTGATAGAGTTTTGTAATCTCCATTATCTCATCGCTCATTGTGGCAGAAAAGAGAATGGTCTGCCTGTCCTCGGGAACATCCTTGAGGATTGTTTCAATGTCCTCTCTGAAGCCCATGCTGAGCATTTCGTCGGCTTCGTCGAGAATGACCAATTTAAGGTGAGGGAAAGAGATGGTCTTTCTGCGCATATGGTCCATAACTCTGCCGGGAGTACCTACTATAATTTGTGCTCCGCCTTTAAGAGCCTCAAACTGTCTTTCAATAGGCTGTCCGCCGTAAATGGGAACGGTCTTTATAAAGCGTTTGTACTTTGTAAGCTTTTTAATCTCATCGCAGGCCTGGATTGCAAGCTCTCTTGTAGGGCAGAGAATGAGAATCTGAGTGGCTTTTTTAAGAGCCTTGTCAATAATTTCAATAGCGGGTATGCTGAAAGCCGCTGTTTTTCCCGTACCTGTATGGGAGTGGCCTATAACGTCTTTGCCGCTGAGTATAAGGGGAATGCTCTCCGCCTGAATGCCCGTGGCCTCTTCAAAACCGATGTCGCTTATTGCGTGTTTTATTTCCTCGGAAATCGGCATTTCCGAAAACTGTTTAATAATCATAATTTCCTCTTTTCAAAAATTTATCCCGCATATTATACTACAAAAACGGCCTTCCTATGGGGATAAATATATTTTCTGAGAAAAAAACGGCAACTTTGCCAATAATAAAAGGTGAAGTGGGATTAATAATGTGACAATCCATAGGGAAAAAGAGTACGTTTATGACCAAAGGTTATTTTATATGTTACTTAATTGTGAACTTTTAAAAAACCACTTGATTTTTACAGTGAAAATGTCTAAAATATGTTTTAGCACTCAGGGAGTTAGAGTGCTAAACTTAACAGGTACATAATTTCAAGGAGGAATATAATATGACTATTAAACCGCTTGCAGACAGAGTTGTTGTCAAAGCCGTTGAGACGGAGGAGACAACAAAGAGTGGAATCATTCTCGCCGCTTCCGCACAGGAGAAGCCCCAGATTGCCGAGGTTGTTGCAGTAGGACCCGGAGGAATGGTTGACGGCAAGGAAGTCGAGATGTATGTCAAGGTAGGCGACAAGGTTATAACAAGCAAGTACTCCGGAACAGAGGTAAAGCTTGATAAAGAGGAATACACCATTGTCCGTCAGGGCGATATTCTTGCAGTTGTTGAATAATTAACTTACTTTTGGAGGTAATGACTTATGGCTAAACAGATCATTTACGGTGAAGAAGCCCGCAAGGCTCTTCAGAAGGGTATCGACAAGCTCAGCGATACCGTTAAAATCACACTGGGACCCAAGGGCAGAAACGTTGTCCTTGATAAAAAATACGGTGCGCCCCTTATCACAAACGACGGTGTTTCCATTGCTAAGGAAATCGAGCTTGAAGATCCCTTTGAGAACATGGGCGCTCAGCTTGTAAAGGAAGTCGCAACAAAGACAAACGACGTTGCAGGTGACGGTACGACAACCGCTACTCTTCTTGCACAGGCTCTTGTTCGTGAGGGACTTAAAAACGTTGCAGCCGGCGCTAATCCCATGGAAGTAAAGAACGGCATCAAGGCTGCCGTTGACACAGCAGTTGAGGCTCTCAAGACTAATTCAACACCTGTTAAGGGTACACAGGATATCGCTCACGCAGCAACAGTTTCTTCCGCTGACGAGTACATCGGCCAGCTTATCGCAGAGGCTATGGAAAAGGTTACTGCCGACGGCGTAATCACTGTTGAGGAATCCAGAACAGCTGATACATCTGTCGATGTTGTTGAGGGTATGCAGTTTGACCGTGGTTATGTATCACCCTACATGGCAACAGATATGGATAAGATGGAAGCTGTTATCGACGACGCTTACCTTCTTATTACAGATAAGAAGATTTCAAATATTCAGGAAATCCTTCCCCTTCTGGAGCAGGTTCTTCAGGCAGGCAAGAAGCTTGTTATCGTAGCTGAGGATGTTGAAGGCGAGGCTCTTGCAACGCTCCTTGTCAACAGACTCAGAGGCACATTCACCTGCGTTGCAGTCAAGGCTCCCGGCTTCGGCGACAGACGTAAGGAAATGCTCCGCGATATCGCTATCCTTACAGGCGGCGAGGTTATCACCTCCGACCTCGGCCTTGAGCTGAAGGATACCACAATGGATCAGCTTGGCAGCGCACGTCAGGTAAAGGTCACAAAGGAAAACACCATTATCGTTGACGGTATGGGAGATCCCGCTGCCATCAAGGCGAGAATCAACCAGATCAAGGCTCAGATTGAAGAGTCCACCTCCGATTTCGACCGTGAAAAGCTTCAGGAGCGTCTTGCAAAGCTTTCAGGCGGCGTAGCTGTTCTCAGAGTCGGTGCAGCAACCGAGACCGAGATGAAGGAGAAGAAACTCCGCATTGAGGATGCTCTTGCAGCAACAAAGGCAGCCGTTGAGGAAGGCCTTGTAGCAGGCGGCGGAGTTGCCCTTGTAAACGTTATCCCCGCAGTTGAGAAGCTTCTCGATACAGATAACCTTGATAAGAAGACAGGCGTTAAAATCGTCCTCAAGGCTCTTGAGGAACCCATGCGTCAGATCGCTGCAAACGCAGGCCTTGAAGGCTCCGTAATCGTTGACGCCGTCAAGAAGTCAGGCAAGGTAGGCTACGGCTTCGATTTCGCAAAGAGCACATATGTAGACATGGTTGACGCAGGTATCGTTGACCCCACAAAGGTTACACGTTCAGCTCTTCAGAACGCAGCTTCGGTAGCAGCTATGGTTCTTACAACAGAGTCACTTGTAACAGATAAGCCCGATCCCGCAGCGGATGCAGCAGCAAAGGCCGCTATGGCCTCCCAGGGCGGCGGAATGTATTAATTTATTCCGTTAACAAAATAAGATTCCTATCAGGACCGAACATCTTTCAAGGTGCTCGGTCTTTTTTCTGTATAACACTTATAAGCCTTAAGGGAACGGTTTGTGTAAACTGAATAAAAGCACAAAAAATATCAAAAATCAATTGACTTTTTAAGTAAAATATGCAAAAATCAACTCCGTTAATAAACGGACCGAAAATGGCCTGAATTTATAATAAGGAGCAGATGTTCTATGAGCATTGTACAAAAACGTATTCTTATATCCGTACTGGCTGCCGTTGCGGTGATCCTTATAATAGGAGTTACATTGCTGATACTTTGGTTCCCGGTAAAGGGAAAGGTCTCAAATGAGTTCTGGCTTTCAACGGACACATACAGGCTCGAAGATACGCAGGTCCTTCAGAAAGAACCTGGAAAAGATTTTAAGATACTCAATCTTGCCGACATTCAGTATAATGATACTTCAGATACGGGAAAAAGATCCTATACAGAGGAAACCATAAGAACTCTGATAGAGCAGGAACAGCCGGACCTGATAGTTATGACGGGCGACCAAACCTGGATGGGTATGCAGAAGCAGTCCGTAAAGGATCTGATAAGGTTTATGGACTCCTTTGAAATTCCCTGGGCCCCCGTTTTCGGTAACCATGACGGCGAGGGAAACGCCGATAAAAACTGGCTTGCGGACAGATACGAGGAGTCTGAGTACTGCCTGTTCAAAAAAGGCCCTAACAATATAGGCGGGGTAGGCAATTACATAATCAACATCATGGAGGGGGATAAAATTGCGCAGTCCCTTATAATGATGGATTCGGGAGCGGGACGCACATATCCCGAAGAGAGCGAACAGTTTATGTACAGCGACGCCCTTATGGATGAATATGAAGGGGAAGAGGCTTCGAAGAATTTCAAGGAGTATAAGCTCAATGACGACGGAACCCGTGAAAAGGCCCAGTACGGAACCAACTATGATTTTATAAGCGAATCTCAGATAGCTTGGTACAGGTGGGCAATAGAAGGGGCAGCGAAGGTAAACGGCGGAACGGCTCCCGAGTCAACGGCTATATTCCATATAGCGCTTCCCGAATACCATGAGGCCTATCTCAAGTGGCTTGACAGCGGCTTTGACCCCAATATGGGCTTCGGCGAAATGAACGAGACCATATGCTGCCCCAAGGTGAACACAGGTCTTTTCGATGTTATGAAGGAGCTGGGCAGCACGAAGAACGTGCTTGTAGGCCACGACCATGTAAATGATTTTTCAATTATGTATGAGGGCATAAGACTTACTTACGGACTTAAAACGGGCGACCGCTGTTATTCCGATCCGAATCTCAACGGAGGAACCGTTCTCACTCTTACAGATGAGGGAATAACAAACGTCGAGCACAAGTTTATAGAAATCAAATAACTGAGAAAAAGAAGCCGGGTTTAAAGACCCGGTTTTTATTTTTATAATGTCATTTGCAAATAACGCAAAAATTTGATAAAATATTATGTCAGTTTTATTATTATGAGAATTGGAGATTGATTGAGATGCCGGGAAAGCTGATTGTGATAGAGGGACTTGACGGAAGCGGAAAGAGCACCCAAATGCAGTGCCTTGCCGAAAATCTGGATTCGGAGGGAATAAAATATAAAAGAATAAAGCTTCCCAATTACTCCAGCCCGTCCTGCTCTCTTGTCAACATGTATCTGAAGGGAGAATTCGGCAGTAAGCCCGACGACGTAAACGCCTATGCCGCTTCCTCCTTTTACGCTGTTGACCGCTTTGCAAGCTTCAAGCAGGTTTGGGGAGAGGATTATTTAAGCGGAAGCGTGATCCTTGCCGACCGCTATGCAACCTCAAACGCTGTCCATCAAATGGTAAAGCTGCCCGAGGAGAAGTGGGACGAGTATCTTTCCTGGCTTGAGGATTATGAATATGTAAAAATGGGAATACCAAAACCGACGGACGTGATTTTTCTCGATATGCCCGTCGAGATCTCCCAAAGGCTCATATCTGAGAGATATAACGGGGACGAAAAGAAAAAGGATGTCCATGAAGCGGATACCGAGTATCTTAAAAAATGCCGAAGAGCCGCTTTTTATGCTGCGGAAAAGCTTTCGTGGACCGTAATAAGCTGCACTGAGGGCGAAAAGGTTAAGAGTATTGAAAAAATAGCGGATGAAATATTTGAGGCTGTAAAAAAGGAGATACCGTAAAATATGCTTGAATTCAGAGCGCCGATTTTAGAGGATAAGCAGTGGGCGGGAGAGATACTGAAAAAATCCGGCTTTTCAGGCTGCGAATATACTTTCGGCAACATTATGATGTGGCATGAGATTTACAAAAACAAAATCGCTCGGTTTGAGGATTTTCTTGTGACCTGTTCCAAAGGCGAAAATCTGATGTTTGCCTTTCCTGCCGGAAACGGAGATTTAAAAAAGATGATTTCCGAAATGGAGACCTACGCCGAACAGTACGGACAGAAACTCAAAATTTTCGGAGTTACGGAAAAATCCATGAAGGAGCTCGAAGAGCTTTTTCCGGGCAAATTTACGTTCACCCTTCACAGGGGCAGCTGCGACTACATCTATCTTACGGAAAAGCTGGCTCAGCTCAGCGGCAAAAAATTTCACGGTAAGAGGAATCATATCGCGGCCTTCGAAAAGGCCTTTCCACAGTGGAAATATCATGAGATAGACAGATCGAATATAGACCTTTGCATCGATATGAACAGGCGCTGGGAAAAAGAGAACCTTGAGCGAAATCCGCGGGATCTCTCCAACGAGCAAAAAGCCATTTCCGTGGCCTTTGAAAATTTTTTTGATTTGAATTTAGTCGGCGGATTTATAACCGCCAACGACAGCGTAGTGGCTTATACTGTCGGCGAGGAGATAAACGGTGACATCTTCTGCACCCACATAGAAAAGGCTTTCGGCGATGTCAGGGGTGCATATCCTATTATCAACAGAGAATTTGCGAGAAATACCATCTCTTCTTATAAATATGTCAACCGTGAGGAAGATTTGGGGGAAGAGGGACTGCGAAGGGCAAAGCTTTCATATCAGCCCGATATACTTCTTGAAAAATATACTGCGGAGGTTTTGTGAGCTTGATCAGATTTGCCGATAAAAGGGATATCCCGTCTCTGAAAAATATTTGGGGGATAAGCTTTGGCGACAGCGAAGAATATATAGATATGTTTATGAAATATCAGTTTGGAAAAGCGAAAACCGTTGTTTATGAAGAAAACGATGAAGCTGCGGCCATGCTTTTTCTGTTTTCCTGTGAGATGAGTATTTCGGGTAAGGGATACCCTTCCCTTTATCTTTACGCTGCCTCGACCCTTCCGAATTACAGGGGCAGAGGGATCATGGGAAATATGCTCAGATTCGCTGAGGAGTACGCTGGTAAAAGCGGTTTCGATTTTATTATACTTTCTCCTGCCGAGGAGAGCCTTTACGGTTATTACCGACGCTTCGGGTTTATCGAATGCTTCAGGGAAGCCAGAATATATATTGAGGCAAAGGAATCAGAGAAAAATCCTTTAAAAGCTTCCGATAATAATACGTCCGACGGCTTTTCCCTGAGAAACCGTATAATTAAGGCTTGCGGTGGGGTTCTGTGGGATTATGATTTTTTTAATTATGCAGTATATGAAAACGAATTCAGCGGGGGCAAAAGTCTTCTGACGGATAAGTGTTGCGGAATTTATTTTAAGGATAAGGACCGCGTCGTTTTTAAGGAGCTGATTGCGGAGACTGCGAAAGACGCCGTAAGTTTTGCAAGGGCTCTGTGTGAAAACGAAAACTGCAAAAGGGCAGAGCTGACGTTGCCTTTGAATATGGACGGAGCGGGAGATTTCGTCAACAGTAAATGCGTCAATACAGGAATGGCAGTTCCGCTGAACGATGAAGCCGAAGGAGCTTTTTCGGGTTTTGATAAAAACGCCTATTTAGGGCTTACTTTAGGATAAAGGAGAATGACTTATGATTTATGTTTTGCTTGCTGACGGATTTGAGGAAATAGAGGCTCTTGCAACGGTGGATTTCCTTCGCAGAGCCGAGCTTCCCGTAAAAATGGCGGGAGTCAACGGACTCGAAGCTATCGGTTCCCATTCAATTGCTGTTGCCTGCGACTGCGCGGCAGAAGAAATCGAAGAGATCGGTGAGGATGATTCAGTTGTGCTTCCTGGAGGAATGCCGGGTACTCTTAATCTTGAAAGGTCTGAGACAGTGCAGAAACTTATTGATGAGGCATACGATCACGGAAGACTTCTCTGCGCTATTTGTGCGGCTCCCTCCATACTGGGCCATAAGGGTATATTGGAAGGAAAAAAAGCGATTTGTTTCCCGGGATTTGAAAGCGAGCTTTACGGAGCCGAGCTTTCGGATTCTAAAGTGTGCAGAGACGGAAAAATTATTACTGCCGCAGGAGCGGGAGTGGCGATAGAATTCGGCAGAGAAATTGCCGCCGAGTATGTGGGAAGAGATACAGCGGCAAGGATAAGGGAGTCACTCCAATGTATGTAAGCGGCAGCGACATCCGCCCATTAAAAAATAAACTTAGGCGGGAGATAAAGGAACAGCGAAAGAACCTTGATTCTCAGGAGCGTGAAATATGTGACGCAAAGATAGGTGAACGCCTGAGGCAGCTTTGGCTTTACCGCGAGAGCAAAATAATTTTCACATATGTGTCTCTGGCTGACGAAACCGATACGAGAAAATTTATAGTACGCGCTTTGGAGGACGGAAAAAAGGTAGCCGTTCCGAGATGCATAAAGGGCACCCGAAACATGGAGTTTTGCTTTATAAACTCCATGGATGATCTGGAAGAAGGCGCCTTCGGCGTTCTCGAGCCGAAGGAGACCTGTGAGGTTATCAATGACTATTCTGAGGGCTTTTGCATAGTCCCCGCCCTGTCTTTTGACCGAAAAGGCTACAGGCTGGGATACGGGAAAGGCTATTATGATAGATTTCTTGCGGATTTTTGTGGAAAAACCGTAGGAATATGTTATAATAGATTCATTATACCAGTTCTTCCAAGAGGGAAGTTTGATAAATCTGTTGATTTGGTTGTCACCGAGAAAAAGGTGATTTCTACACACCGGGAGGTTTTGCCATGAGCGACGAAAATAAAAAGCAGGATGAGAAGGAATACGGCGGTTTGCTTGACAATTACAGCGGGGAATATCTTGAGGAGCATAAAGAAGATGTACAGGAGATCCCTGCCAGCAGAAAAGAAAAAGTTGAAAAATTTTCTTTGAACTTTGATGCTGACAGTGAAATTCCCGACGAGACGGAGCAGGTTTCCCACGATAAGGGAATATACTTTGCGGCTTATTCTCCGAAAGAGAAGCCCAAAGAGGAGGAAGCTCCCAAAAAGGAGCCAGTGAAAAAGAAGAAGGAATCAGGAAAATTAAAGGATGCCCTGCGTTCATATTATCGTATTCTCAAGAAGAATACGGTTGCATACACCGCAACATATCTGAGCCTTATACTTGTCGCATCCATTCTTCTTTCCGTATATACTCTTTCGTGTCTTAACGATATTTTTGCAATCAGGAATTCCAACGAGATGGTTACGGTCACAATTCCCGAAAACGCTACAACGGGAGATGTCATAAACGTATTGCATGATAACGGCCTTATTAAGCATACCGTTTTCTGCCGTGCCTATGCATTTTTCATGGGCTATAAGGATGAATATCTTAACGGTATGCATCAGCTTAACGCAAAAATGGGCCTTGAAGGAATGCTTATGGGAACCAAGGAGGAAAAGTCGGGAGCCGAGACTGTCGATGTAACATTCCCGGAGGGCTGGACTATTTCTCAGATTGCTCAAAGACTTGAGGAATATGAGGTGTGCAGTGCTGACTTGTTCCTTCAGACGATGGAGGAAGCAAAATTCAATTATACGTTTTTGGAGACGCCACTGGAGAGTACCGACAGATACAGGAATCTTGAAGGCTATTTCTTCCCTGCACAGTACAATTTCTATGTAAATGAGGCGCCGTCCAGCGTTATCAGAAAGTTTTTCGACGCCTTTAACGAGAACGTAATGACCGAGGAAAATATAGCCAGGGCAGAGGAACTCGGCCTTACAATGGATCAGGTAGTTACGATCGCTTCGATTATTCAAAGGGAAGCGGCTAACACAAAACAGATGTATCAGGTGTCTTCCGTAATTCACAACCGACTTAACTCAAACAGTTTCCCGAGACTTGAATGCGAGGCTGTTGACGTATATTATCAGAATGAAATTCTGCCTAATACGAGCACTTCACGTGCGGACGAGCTTTTCTCAGGATACAGCGCCTACGCTACGGAAGGACTTCCAAACGGACCTATCTGTAATCCGGGAGCAGACGCTATAGACGCCGCTCTCAACCCCGACGACACTAACTATTACTTCTTCTGTCATGATTCAGACGGAAATATCTATCTGGCAGCCACGCAGACCGAACAAAATGCCAACTGGAATAAGATTCTCAGCGGCAATACGGATGACTGACAGCCTTAGAGAGGACAGAATATGTCTACTGATTTTAGAACAATTGTAAAGCCGGAGGTGCTTTCTCCGGCAGGAGACAGGGAAAGGCTTGAAGCGGCGCTGACCTTCGGTGCCGACGCCGTCTATGCAGGAGGAACCGCTTTCGGAATGAGGGCTTCACCGAAAAATTTCGGTGAGGATGCGCTCAGAGAAGCCGTTGAGGCAGCTCACAATGCGGGAGCAAAATTTTATCTTACCTGCAACACTCTGCCGAGAAACGATGAGTTTCAAAAGCTGCCCGCTTTTCTGGAATTTGCCGAGGACTGCTCAGTTGACGCACTTATAATCGCTGATATGGGCGTCTTGCAGTACGCGAAAAAGTACGCTCCGAAAACCGAGGTGCATATTTCAACTCAGGCGGGTATAGTTAACTATGAAACGGCGAACTTTTTCTATGATCTGGGAGCCAAGAGAGTGGTTACCGCCAGAGAGCTTTCCATTGAGGAAATAGCCGAAATCCGTGCTAAAACGAATCCTGAGCTGGATATCGAATGTTTTGTACACGGAGCTATGTGTGTTTCCTTTTCGGGAAGATGTCTTTTGTCAAATTATCTTATCGGGCGCGATGCAAACAGGGGAGAGTGCGCTCAGCCCTGCCGCTGGAAATACAATCTCGTTGAGGAAAAGCGTCCGGGAAGGTTCTTCCCAATTGACGAGGATGAGACGGGAACATATATACTTAACTCTCAGGATATGTGCATGATAGAGCACATTCCGGAGCTTGTGTCGGCGGGAATTACCGGCTTTAAGATCGAAGGCAGAGCAAAGTCTGCATATTATACGGCGGTTGCCACAAATGCGTATCGCTGCGCCGTGGATGAATTTCTCGAAAATCCGTCTGCTGACTTTAAGCCGTCGCCGTGGATCGCAGAGGAAATGGATAAAATGAGCCATCGCCAGTACTGCACGGGCTTTTATTTTAACAGTCCTCATGAAAACGCCAATGTCTATAATGAGGGAGTGTATGTCAGAAACTGGGATGTAATCGCCGTTGTGAAGAGCTGGGAAGATGGTATATTAACGGTTTCGCAGCGCAATAAATTTTACGCAGGCGACGTTATTGAGGTTCTGCAAAAGGGTAAAGCGCCCTTTACAATTAAAGCCGACGAGATTTTTACCAAGGAGCTTGAGCCTCTTGAAAGCGCTCCTCATCCGATGATGGACGTACTTATCAAATGTCCTGAAAAAATTGAAGAGGGCTCAATTCTCCGTATGATAAGAGAGTAGAGATGGATAAGAGCTTTTTACTTGATCTGTGCAATAAAATAGACCTGGGCAAGGAAGAGACTCAATGTGTAATGAACATATTGAGTCTCGAATTTGCAAAAGTTGCGGCAATTGTGAAAAAATGCGGCATGCTGCCTGTAAGCTCCGTTTTGCATTCTGCCTCCGAGCACGAGCGCAATTACAGGAAAGGCGCCGCTTTGCGTCTTGCCTGTGTTATTGCCTGCTGTGAGCGCACCTATGCCGTATATCAGGAAAAAGGGATACCCGATGAAATTTTCTATGACACCATGGGAGACATATCCATATGGGCAAAGAACTTCAGGGATAAATACGGATACCCCGGCTTCGGAGCCGTGAACTGGATATCAAATCACCTGAACGCCACCCTTTTCCGTCTGGGAAGGCTTCAGTTCCAGCTTTACCGCGCAAGATTCCCGAAATACACGGAACGCACTCAGATACGGCAGGCGCCCGTAAAACTCGGAAAGCGCTGTCTTTATGTTCATATACCGCAAGGCGAAAAGCTTGATTACGATGAGTGTATAAAGTCTTTTGAAATGTCAAAAGACTTTTTCGGAAAATATTTTCCCAATTATAAGTATTCGGGATATATATGTGAATCATGGCTTTTGTATCCCGGAAACAGGGCGGTGCTTCCTCCCGAATCAAATATAATGAAATTTCAGTCTCTGTGGACCATAGTTTCATGGGATATAGACCAATCACAGGCCATTGAAAGGATTTTTCAGCCCAAATGCATAGGCGATATGGAGTTTTATCCCGAGGACACTTCACTGAGGCGGGCGGCGAAAAAATGGCTGCTTTCGGGCAATGTGTTGGGCATAGGCTTCGGGATGATAAAAACCGAAGAGGGAGATATTCAGCAGAGTATGTCCCTTTCTCAGAAAACGGTGAATAAAATACTCAATCTCACTCCTTTGAAAAAACAGGAACCTGCGGATGACTCTGCCGATTTTCATCATAATAAAAAATAAAGCCTGTATCCTTATAGGGATACAGGCTTCGGTTTTATCAGAGCTGATTTTCCTCTGTCCACTTTTTATTACGCTCTACGTTTTCATCGCTGGGGATTGGAATATTTGCGTCCTTGGAACGCTTATCAGCCTGGCTTATAGGCTGAGTGATATACGCATTTTTTGTTTCAAGCGGATTGACTTTTTTCTTTTTATTCATGTTCTTCACCTCATAAATATGATTTCTCAAACGAAATTTAATAATCGAACAAAATCTTTTTTTAACACAATATTAACATTTCTTTTTAAGTGTAGCTAATTTAATTTGTTTGTGATACAATAACAATATATATTTATGAACTGCCGATTACTTAGAAAGAGTGATATAACATGAACAACATAACAACATTTTATCCCATCAGAAAAATAGCGAACATCAAGGACATGATAACTCAAAGCGCTGATTTGTTTGCCGACAAGCCTGCGTTTATGCTTAAGAACAGCAGCGGAGAGTATTATAATGTTACATATAAAGAATTTTATGCGGAAATAAACGCACTTGGCTCAAAGCTTATTTCCGACGGATATAAAGGCGCTCATATTGCCGTAATGGGAGCCAATTCTTATAAGTGGGCTCTTTCATATATGTCGATCGTATGCGGAACGGGCGTTGTCGTTCCCATTGATAAGGATCTTCCCTTCAACGATATTAAAAACATAATAGAGGTGGGCGAGGTATCGGCTGTCTTCCTCGATAAAAAGGCGTCGAAGCTTTTTGCCGAGCATTTTGAGGAGCTTCCGGAAGGCTTCAAAATAATCTGCTTTGACGATGTGAGGGAAGAAATTCCCTCGTCCCTCGTTTTCGATGAGTATCTTCAGTCGGGAAAAGAGGTTTTTGCGGGAGGCTTCAGGGAGTTTCTCAATGCGGAAATAGACGCAGAGGCCATGGGCATACTCATCTTCACCTCAGGCACAACAGGCATGGCAAAGGGCGTTATGCTCAGCCACAGAAATATCTGCTCAGATATATCTCTCTTGAGCGGAGTCGTAAAGATTTATCCCGAGGACAGACTCCTTTCTATCCTGCCCCTTCACCACACCTATGAATGTACTTTGGGCTTTACCATGATCATGTATTCAGGCGCCTGCATCGCTTACTGCGAGGGCCTGAGATATATTGTAAGAAATCTCCAGGAGGTTCAGCCGACAGTATTCGTAACCGTTCCTCTGATGCTGGAAAAATTCCACCACAACATCCTTAAAAAAGCGGGGGAGAAAAAGGGCGGCAAGCTGATGTTCAGCTTCGGCAAGGCCATTACGAACGCCTCCAGCGCGCTTGGTATCAATGTCAGGGATAAGATCTTCGGCGAGATACAGAAGGTCTTCGGAGGAAAGCTCCGCCTTATAATTACAGGCGCTGCCCCCGTAAACCCCGAAGTCGTAAGGGACTTTAAGAGCTTCGGCATCCACGTTTATCTGGGATACGGCCTTACGGAGTGCTCTCCTCTTGTAATAGGAAACAACGACAGGCTTGAGCTGGCGGATTCCGTAGGTGTTCCTCTTCCGGGAGTAGAGGCAAAAATCGTAAACCCCGATGAAAACGGAATAGGTGAAATCTGCATAAAGGGCCCCATGGTCATGATGGGATACTATAAGAACCCCGAGGAGACCGCTAAGGTGTTCGACGAGGACGGCTGGTTTAAAACGGGCGATATAGGAACCGTTGACGAACACGGCCATTACAGAATTTCGGGAAGAATCAAAAACGTTATAGTTACTAAGAACGGCAAAAACATCTATCCCGAAGAGGTTGAGTTTTATCTTAACAACAGTCCTCTTATCAGTGAATCCATCGTCGTCGGCAAGGATGAAGGCGATAACGACGATATAACGGTTACCGCAAAAATTTTCCCGAATTTTGAAGAGATCACAAAGGCTCTGAAAAAATCCTCTCCCACTATGGATGAAATTTCCTCGGCCATTAAGGAGGTCATTAAGGACGTAAATAAAAAGCTTCCGAAGTATAAGGCTATAAAGGATTTTGATATAAGGGAAACGGAGTTTATCAAGACTACGACTCAGAAAATCAAGCGCTACGCCGAGGAGATAAAGGATAAGGAAGCAGAGCATAAAAAGAATGACAATCAATAAAGTGCTGTGCGAAAATATGAACATACCGTGAACAATATTAACAAAAATCTTTCATTTTTAATTTAGTGTAAATCTTACCGGTTACCTCTGTTTTGAGGCGACCGGTAATGTTATAATAGCGGCACATCGGGCTCGATAATTATCGGAGCCGCACAAATTGGGAAAGAGAGATTTTGATATGAATAACGCCGCTTTTTATCCTATCCGAAAAGTGAGGGATATAAGAGACCTTCTTTGCCAGAGCGCAAAGCTCTATGCCGAGAGATCCGCATTTCGTCTGAAAAATTCATCGGGAGAATTTTACGATATAACCTACAAAGATTTTCTCCGTGAGGTCAATTGTCTCGGCACAAAGCTAATAGCCGACGGCTTCGCGGGAGAGAAAATAGCCGTTATGGGCGCTAACTCCTACAAATGGCTTCTTTCATACATGTCCGTTGCTTGCGGAGCGGGAGTTGTGGTGCCTGTCGATAAAGATCTGCCCGCCGAGGACGTCTGCAATATTTTGAAGGTGTCGGATACAAAAGCAATTTTTCTCGATAAGAAATCGGCTCTGAAAATTTTAAAAGATAACGGCGATATTGCAGGCAAAATAAAATTTATCTGCTTTGACGATATCAGCAGGGAATACGCCGATACAGAATATTTTGGAGAATACTTTTCCTCGGGAAAGGAAAGCTTTGAAAACGGAAATGAGGAATACTTAAAGCGTGAAATCGATCCTGAAGCCTTGGGAGTGCTGCTCTTTACTTCGGGCACTACGGGTATGGCAAAGGGCGTAATGCTCTGCCAGAGAAACATATGCGCCGATATATATCTTCTGAGCGGAGTGGTGAGGATTTATCCTACGGACAGGGTGCTTTCCATTCTGCCTCTTCATCACACCTATGAGTGTACCAGCCTTACGCTTATGCTTTATTCGGGAGCCTGCATAAGCTTCTGTGAAGGCTTGAGATACGTTATGAAAAATCTCCAGGAGGTTCATCCTACAATTTTTATCACGGTACCCCTCATGCTTGAAAAGGTCCACGCAGGCATTATGAAAAAGGTTGACGCCAAAAAGGGCGGAAAACTGATTTTCGGAGTGGGAAAAACCCTTTCCAATGTAGGTCATGCTTTCGGAATTGATTTAAGCAAAAAGCTTTTTGCCGAAATCCAAAATGTTTTCGGCGGCGAGCTCAGGCTGATCATAGCGGGAGCAGCTCCTATGAACCCCGATATAGCTCGCGATTTTATGAGCTTCGGCATACCTCTTTATTTGGGCTACGGCCTTACGGAATGTGCCCCTCTTGTAATCGGCAATAACGACCGCATCTCCCTTCCCGATTCCGTAGGCGTGCCGCTGCCGGGGGTAGAGGCAAAAATAATAGATCCCGATGAAAACGGCGTAGGCGAAATCTGTGTCCGAGGTCCCATGGTAATGCTGGGATATTATAACGATCCCGAGGAGACGGCGAAGGTGCTCAGCGAGGACGGCTGGTTCAAAACAGGGGATCTTGGCAGCGTTGACGAAAAGGGAAATTACCGCATCAGCGGAAGAATCAAAAACGTTATCGTTACCAAGAACGGCAAAAACATTTATCCTGAGGAGGTTGAGTTTCACCTCAATAAAAGCCCTTTGATAAGCGAATCCCTTGTTGTGGGCATCGAGACGGAGGAGAACGATGACATTCTGGTGGCGGCAAAGATTTTCCCGAATTTGGAGGAGATCACCAAGGAGCTCAAAAAGCAGTCGCCCACCGTTGAAGAGATAAAAGGCGTGATAAGAAACGTTGTAAGGGACGTAAACAAAAAGCTTCCAAGCTATAAAGCCATAAAGAGCTTCGACATAAGGGAAACGGAGTTTGTAAAGACCACAACTCAGAAGATAAGAAGACACGCAGAAAATATTAAAAACTGACAACCTTTAGGGTCCGCGGAGGAATTGCTCTCTTCTGCGGGCTTTTTCTTTCTTGACTTAATCGTTTATCGGAGTACAATTTTCTTATGATATTAAAGCGAGCTATCGGATTTTCGGAGGATTTATATGGAAACCATAAAAGAATATTTTCCTTTTTGGAATAAGATGAGCGTACAGCAGCAGATGAGACTTTCAGATAACGGGGTAAAAAGAAGCTTTAAAAAAGGAGAGAGGCTCCATGCAGTGACTGCGGAATGCACAGGTGTGCTGCTTGTGACAAAAGGCAGGCTGAGGGTTTACACCGTATCGGAAGAGGGAAAGGAAATAACCCTTTACAGGCTTTTCGAAAGGGATATGTGTCTGCTTTCCGCTTCCTGCATAATAAACAGTCTTCAATTTGACGTAACAGTTTCCGCCGAAGAGGACAGTGAAGTTATCAATGTGTCGGCGGATATATATAAAGACATAATGTCGGAAAACGCTGCTGCGGCAAACTATACAAATGAGATTATGGCCTCTCGTTTTTCGGAGGTCATGTGGGTGCTGGATCAGGTCCTCAATAAAAAGCTTGATACGAGATTGGCGGCTCTGCTTATCGAAGAAAGCGAGCTTTCCGGTAACGGCGTCATCACCCTTACCCACGAACAGCTTGCAAACCACATCGGCTCTGCCAGAGAGGTAGTTACGAGAATGCTCAAATATTTTCAGAATGAAGGCATGGTAAAGCTCAGCCGAGGCAGTATAGAAATCACAGATAAAAAAAGGCTGTCGGAAACGGCGGAACCGTCGGTGAGGTGAATAATGTGACAAAGTCACTGAAAGAATATTAAAGGCGTGATATTATTAGCTCACAAAAAGAAAAGGAGCGATGAAAAATGTCAGTTCTTTCAGTAAATAAAAACAGCTTTGTAAATGAGGTAATAAACTCCGATAAAACGGTTATAGTGGATTTCTGGGCTTCTTGGTGCGGACCTTGCAAAATGCTCTCTCCCATAGTCGATGAAATCGCACAGGAGCATCCCGAAATCAAGGTGTGCAAGGTAAATGTCGACGACGAGCCCGAGCTTGCGCAAAGCTTCCGCATTATGAGCATACCGACTCTTATAGTTTTCAAAGGCGGAAAAACGGTGTCAAGCTCAGTCGGTCTCAGACCCAAATCGGAAATCGAGGCGATGATAAAATGAGTTTCCTTGACTTCTTTACTTCTTCAAAAATCGGTTTTTCGGAAGGCCTTGAGGAATTCAAAAAAGAAAAGAACGGAGTGCTTCTTGATGTGAGAACTCCTGAGGAATATAATTTTGAGGGCCATGTTCCGGGAAGCGTGAATCTTCCCCTCGATAAGCTTGCGGGGATAACGGCAGATAAAAGCAGCCATATCTTCGTTTACTGTTACAGCGGAGCGAGAAGCGGTCAGGCAGCCCGCTATCTTAAGCAGATGGGATATAAAGTAACCGATTTGGGAGGGATCACCTCTTACTCGGGACCTCTTGAATAAAGGAGTGCGTAAGAATGAAGGTAGTAATTATCGGAGGCGTAGCGGGAGGAGCTACGGCGGCTGCACGTCTTCGCAGACTTGATGAAAGCGCGGAAATAGTGATTCTTGAAAGAAGCGGATATGTTTCCTATGCGAACTGCGGACTTCCTTATTATGCGGGAGGATTTATCAGGGACAAAAGCGTATTGACCCTTAAAACCCCTGAGGATTTTTATGAGCGGTTCCGTGTGGACGTGCGTGTGAAAAATGAAGTGATCTCCATAAATACCGAGAGAAAGACGGTTACTGTCCGCCGACTTGAGGATATGAGCGAATATGAGGAAAGCTATGATAAGCTTATTCTTTCTCCCGGGGCGAAGGCCGTACAGCTGCCCATTCCGGGAGCGAACAACGAGAAAATAATGACCCTTCGCACAGTTGAGGACGTTTTTAAAATCAGGAAATACCTTGAAACAAACAATCCCGAAACGGCGGTGGTCATCGGCGGAGGCTTTATAGGTCTTGAAGCTGCGGAAAACCTTATGCACTGCGGCGTAAAGACCGTCCTTTTTCAAAACAGCGATCATGTGATGCCGAATTTCGATTACGATATTGCAAGTCAGATAAGCGCCTATCTTCGAGGAAAGGGCCTCGATGTGCGGCTTAATAAATCAGTCAGCGGATTTAAAGAGAATAACGGAAAAATAGAGGTCACCGTCGAAAACTCCGAAAGCGTTACGGGAGAGCTTGTAATTATGGCCGTGGGCGTGGTTCCCGAAACTCATCTTGCCGAGAAAGCGGGATTGAAGCTTGGCATCAGAAAATCCATTGTTGTAAACGAGCGTATGGAAACCTCCGTGCCCGATATTTACGCCGTAGGCGATGCAGTTCAGATAAAGAATTTCGTAACGGGTGAGGATGCGCTTATCTCCCTTGCGGGTCCCGCTAATAAGCAGGGAAGAATTGCGGCTGATAACATCTGCGGAATCAGAAGCGAATATACGGGCGGACAGGGTTCATCGGTAATAAAGCTTTTCGATATGACTGCGGCGTCTACTGGAATCAATGAAAAAACTGCGGCAGCCTTGGGACTTGAATACGATAAAGCCGTCACTTATTCCGCATCCCATGCGACTTATTACCCCGGAGCTACCGATATGACAGTAAAAACGATTTTTGTGCCCTCGACGGGTAAAATCCTCGGAGCACAGATCGTAGGTTTTGACGGAGTTGATAAACGCATTGACGTTATGGCGGCGGCAATCAGAGCGGGCATGACAGCGGCAGATCTTGAAGAACTGGAGCTTTCCTACGCTCCGCCGTTCTCCTCAGCTAAAGATCCCGTTAACATGGTGGGATACGTTATTGAAAATCTCCGCGGGGGACTTGTAAAGCAGCATCACTGGCACGACGTTGAAAAGCTTATAGGCGATGACAGCGTGATCCTTTTAGACACAAGAACGGCAGGGGAATACAGGCGCGGCAGGATACCCGGCTCGGTAAACATACCTCTTGACAGCCTTCGTGAGCGCTTGGGCGAGCTCGACAAATCCAAAAAGATTTACGTCAACTGCTTCAGCGGTCTCAGAAGCTATATTGCCTGCCGTATACTTACTCAAAACGGATTTGACTGCAGCAATCTCTCCGGCGGATTCAGATATTATGAATACATTGCAGGAGATAAGGCCTACGATGAAGAACCGACCCATCCCTGCGGAATAAAAATAGAAAAATAAGATATCATTATATGCGGGTTTCACCGTGAGCCATCGGCTTTCATAGCCGACGGCTCACGTTTTTTGTGCTTAGCCGGTTTTCAATAAAGGAGTGAAAAATTGCGGAAAGTAAAATAAGAGAAAAACGCAAACGGAAAAAATATACATTTAACTCCCGTAAAACGAATGATTATTCCCGCTTTTTAGAGAGAGAAAAAAGCGATTAAAGGCTGATACTTATCAAAAATAAACGGTTTATAAAATATTTTGTTTTCTGTTCAATCGTTTGACAATCAATTTTGTATATGATAAACTAAATTAAAATAGGTGAGTATTCTAATTATGATACTTATCAATACTGTTTAATATTGATTATGTATTGCGGTATTGCTGTAACTGATAGTCAATGAGTCTGAATGCAAACGCATTCGGATTTTTTTAACTTAGAATTTTATTTTGTGATTTCGCATAAAAATACGGCTTGGGGTGTGTCGCATCATGAGGAACAAAAAACTAAACGGCGGATTTCTGGAAAAATTCGCAACATTTGCGGTAGATAAGCGTTATTTGTTTTTTGCAATCTATGCGGTCGGAATAATATTTTCTTTGTTTTCAATGAGCTGGGTTCAGGTGGAAAACGATCTAACAGTTTACCTTCCCGAAGATACCGAAACCCGCCAGGGCGTTGAGGTTATGCAGGATAACTTTTTTACTCCTGCAACAGCAAGGGTTATGGTTTCAAATGTTACATATGAAACTGCGGAAAAGCTCTATGAGAAAATATCTGAAGTTGAAGGCATACAGCTTGTTGTCTTTGACAGTACGGAAAACCATTACCGTGACGCCAATGCCATGTATGAGGTGACGTTTTCCGGAGGTAATTTTGACGAGAGTGCTCTGAACGCCATGGAGACTCTGAGAATCATGCTTTTGGATTACGACTCGGCTATTGATACCCAGGTCGGCTACGATGAGAATACGGCTATTGCAGGAGAACTTACAACAATCCTGATTTTGCTGATAATTATAATTTTGATCGTGCTTACCCTTACTTCACGTTCATATGCTGAAATTCTGGTGCTTTTACTTGCTTTCGGAGCTGCGGCGATTTTGAATTTGGGCACGAACTTTATTTTCGGAAAAATAAGCTTTATTTCAAACGCCATTGCCGTTGTTCTCCAGCTGGCTCTTGCCATTGACTATGCTATAATTTTGTGTCACCGTTTTTCCGACGAACACGAAACGAAGGGCACACGCGAAGCGTGCGTTTCTGCGCTGGCTAAATCTATTCCCGAAATCAGTGCATCTTCACTTACTACAATCTGCGGACTTGCTGCTTTGGCTTTCATGAAGTTCTCAATCGGCTTTGATATGTCCATGGTACTGATGAAGTCTATCTTTTTAAGTCTTCTTTCCGTGTTTACCGTTATGCCGGGACTTATTATGGTATTCAGCGGACTTATTGACCGTACACGCCACAAGCGTCTTATTCCGCCCATTAATTTCCTCGGGAAATTTGCAGTGAAGGTACGCTATGTAATGCCCGTACTTTTTGTGCTGGTGCTTATCGGTTCATTTTACCTTTCCAGTCAGTGCCCATACTGCTACAGCTATACGGATCTCAAAACAAGCAAGAGCACTGAGCGCAAGGAGGAGCATTTTGCAGTCAACGACGTTTTCGGAGTAAATAATATGGTGGCTGTCATAGTTCCCGGAAAGAATTACGAGGCTGAAAAAGCGATTTTGAAGGAGCTCGATTCACGTCCTGAGGTCAAGAGTACGACGGGACTTTCTAAAATTGAGGCAATCAACGGCTATTGTCTAACGGACGCTTTGACGCCGAGACAGTTTTCCGAGCTTGTAGGCCTTGACAATGAAGTTGCTCAGGCTCTTTACAGCTTCTATGCCGTGAAGAACGTTCAATACGGGGAATTTGTAAGCGGATTGTCGGAATACAAAGTTCCGCTGTTTGATATGTTTCTGTTTCTGAAAGACCAGATGGATGAATACAACATCACCCTTGAAGGGGAGATGCAGGAATATATAGGCGATATGTTTACACAGCTCGAAAGTGCGCAAAAGCAGATGGCCAACGACGATTACAGTCTGATGGCTGTTTATCTGAATTTGCCGGAGGAAGGCGAAGAGACGCTGAACTTCCTTACTGAAATAAGAAATATAATCGGGCAGTATTATGACGGAGACTATTATGTAATCGGAAATTCCACCAGTGCGAGAGATTTGGCGGATTCGTTTGCCTCTGATAATATAATGATAAGTATTTTATCAGCCTTCCTTGTTATTCTGGTACTTATTTTCACTTTCCGCTCCATAGGTTTGCCGATACTTTTGATAGCTGTAATTCAGGGCAGTATCTGGATAAATTTCTCTTTCCCGACAATAACCCAGCAGCCGCTTTACTTTGTTGGATACCTCATTGTAAGCGCCATACAGATGGGCGCCAATATAGACTACGCTATAGTAATTTCAAGTCATTACCAAGAGGCGAAAAAGAAACTTCCGCCCAAGCAGGCAATAATTTCCGCTCTTAATTCGGCTTTCCCGACAGTCTTTACATCAGGCACCATAATGTCGTCAACGGGCTTTTTGATAGGCAATATGTCTGCTCATCCGGTTGTATCAATCATGGGTAACTGTATGGGACGAGGCACACTGATTTCAATGATACTGGTTTTAGGTGTTCTTCCTTCCATATTGGTTTTAGGTGACGCGATAATTGAAAAAACAAGGTTCAAGCTTAAAGGAGTCGAACCTCCCGTACAGTCGGCCAGCGGTACAATAAAGGTAAACGGACGAGTCCGCGGTTATATTTCAGGTATGGTAGATGCCGACTTTAACGGAGTCGTTCACGGTGATTTCGACGCTTCGATTTCATCTGACGGACAAATTACTACTGAAGGAGGCAGTGAAGATGAATAAGTGTTTGAAAATTGCAATAAGCCTTTGTTTGTCTCTTTGCCTTGCGGCGAGCGGTATTTTGGCTTTTTGTGCAGACGAATCCGATTTATATGGTCCTAACGGACTGCATATAAAAAGTCTCAATGATTTTTTGGTTTTTGCAGACAACTGCCGTCTGGACAGTTACAGTGAAAACATGAATGTGTATCTTGACATCGACCTCGACCTCAGTGATACTGAGTTTGACGGGATACCTACTTTTTCAGGTACTTTTGAAGGCAATAACCATGTTATTGAAGGCCTGAGCATAAAGAAGGACGGTTCGGTGCAAGGTTTATTCCGTTATCTTACTGAAACGGCTCAGGTTAGAGATTTGGTGGTCAGAGGCACTGTAACCCCGGCCGGCAGTGCTGAGTGTGTCGGAGCCATTGCAGGAAGCAATGCAGGCAGAATCGAGAACTGTATTTTTCAGGGAGAAGTATCAGGAACAGACTGTATAGGCGGAATTGCAGGTACAAATGCCGTCACAGGAATAATTGAGGGATGCAATGCATTCGGCAGCGTTTACGGAAATCACTTTGTCGGAGGCATTGCGGGGGAAAACTACGGTACTGTCAGAAGCTGCGTCAATGCGGCAGAAATAAATGTGACCGAAAAACAGAATACCGTTGATTTATCAGATATTACACTGGACTCGTTTACTGATTCAGAGTCTGTCAATACGGTTACGGATATAGGCGGAATTGCAGGTACAAGCAGCGGCGTCATAAAAGAATGTAATAATCTCGGTACGGTTGGCTATCTTCGCATGGGCTACAATATCGGAGGAATTGCCGGAAGCCAGCTGGGATATATACTTGACTGTGCAAACTATGCCAAAATATACGGAAGAAAAGACGTTGGCGGTATAGTCGGACAGGTGGAGCCGTCATCGGAAATCGAGTATTCAACGGATACTTTGCAGATTTTACAGCAGAAGCTTAATGATACATATAATCTTTTCCATCACATACCTGATTCCGTCGATCAAAGCAACGCTTATCTGAGCGGTCAGTTTGAGACCCTTGGTGAGCAGCTAAAGGTTATTGAGGATTTTGTCGAGGTGCTTTTCCCTGAGGATGGCTCAAGATCTGATCCGGATACCATTGTAGCTGCGGCAAACAGTTTGGGCGGAAGCATGAATTCAATCTACCGTACTCTGAGCGTTATATATAAATCGGCTGAGGGAACGGCCAATTCCATGTACAGTGATGCGCAGAAAATAAGTGAGCAGATAGACTCCATGGTAGCTCTCCTGTGTGATCCGTACAGTACGCTGGGAGTTGGTTTCCGAGATATTTCCGATGAAGATACGGAAGATGATCTTACAGGAAAAATTGAGAACAGCTCAAACTACGGCTGCATTTCGGGAGATCTCAATGCCGGCGGAATCGTCGGTACCATCGCATGGGAAAACGACCTGGATGCCGAGGACGACTGGGAGATAAGCGGTGAAATTTCCATGAACTTCCGAGGTGAGGTACGAGCAGTGGTTCTCAATTGCAAAAATAATGCTCTTGTTTCTGCCACAAAGCGTAACGCGGGCGGAATAGCAGGATATATGGCTTTTGGTCTCGTTAAGGACAGTGTAAATGCCGGAAAGCTTGATGCCGCTGCTGCTGAATATGTGGGCGGAATAGCAGGCGACAGCACCGGTTTCCTTCGAGGAAACAGCGTAAAGTGTGAACTGCTCGGCAGTATCAATGTAGGAGGCATAGCGGGACGTGCGGTAACCGTAACCGACTGCATCAGCATGGTTGATATAAGTGAAGCCACTGAAAAGACCGGTGCGATTATGGGTATAAAGGGAGCTTCATCCTTATCCGAAGAGGACGGTGAGATTGAAGACAACTACTATCTTGTTGTCCATGAAAACTTAGGAGGAATAGACGGAATTGACTATAAGGATACCGCCGTTTCACTGGATGAAGATGAGTTTATGAAACTTCCTGATCTTAACGATATATTTACAAGATCTGCCGTAACTTTCATGGGAGAGGACGGAAACAGTGAAACCGTTTTTGTGCCTACAGGAGAAAGGCTCAATGCTTCCATGATACCTGCCGTACCGGAGAAAAGCGGATATAACGGTGAATGGGAAAACCTTGATATTGCAGATTTGTCAAACATATACTTTGATTTGATTTTCTATCCCGTTTACACTTCATATCAGGTGAGCGTTCAGAGCCGTCTAACTCGATATGACGGAAAGCCTATTCTTATTGCTCAGGGAAATTTCCCGGATATGGATTATTTTGAGCTTGAAAAAGCAACTCAGCTTCCTACTGTCGGAGAAAATGAGAAAGCTGTTGAGGGTTGGGTAATTCCGTCGTTTTCCGAAGAAAAAACTCAGCTTCGCTTTTCTATGCCGAGAGGCTGCAGTACCGATGCCGTAAAGATTTTGGTTAAGGATCAAACAGGCAAGTGGAATGAGAAGGCCTTTACCGTAAGCAGCAGTTATGTTGTTTTTTCAGTGGACAGCTCAGACGAAGAGTTTTGCGTTGTATCCATACCCGAAACCGTTAAATGGTGGGTTTATGTATTAGGCGGAGTCGCCGCGGCAGCAGTTGCTGCAGGTGTGGCATTGCTTATAAAGAAAAGGTCGAAGAAGAAAAAGGCAGGCGGATTCTCAGACGATCCCGAGGCTTAAATTAATGTAGAAGCACAGACACCCGAAAGCGTATAGCTTCGGGTGTCTGTGCTTTTTAAAACAGGCTTCTTTTTGCAGAAAGAATTCAGTAAAATTAATATTGAAAAGTTTATTCAACATGATATAATTAAACATGGTTTAAAAATGCAAATTCATAGGATGTTCTAAATTTGAAGGCGACTGAAATTGTAATAAAAAGAGAAACGGTAATATGATTTTAAGCACGAAGGTAACAGGGCGGAACTGTTGTGAAATATATTTTGTATAAATAATTTCAGTCTGCAGTTTTTTTCAAAAAGGAGAATTAAACAGTGAAAGGTGAAATTGTAAATTTTAAGTCGGAAGGAAAATTTTCAGTAGTCAGCGGAGAGAAAAAAGGCGAATTTTTTTCTAAAATTGTGAATTTATCTGAAAATTCAATCGCCGTAAAAGAAGCGGTTGTTTTGGAGAAAAATATATCGGAGCTGGGCTTTTCTGAAAACGCAATGGTTTATTGTGAAGGTTATCAAATGCTTTCGTCAACATATGAAAAGCTTGGTGATATATCTGAAAACCTCCGCGGAATGGATAAAAACCACTACAAAATGCCACAGACTGAAGGCTTTTTTACAGGTTATAACTATATCTGCTTTTCTGAAAACAATCGTGTTCTGCTTTTGGGAGCAACCAGCTGTCGAAGCTATTCAACTGAGATAAGGGTGAACCGGGAAAAGCTTCAGCTTGTTCAAATAATTGAGGGCAGAAAAATTCCGGCTTCTTCGTTTCTTGAACTTGAAAGTTACACTGTTATTGAAGGAAATGATAAAAACTGCGTTATGGAAAAATTTGCATCTTTCCTTATTAAAAACCATCCTGCAATACCTTATAAAGAAGTTCCGGACGGTTGGTGCAGCCGGTATTGTTACGGACCCCATATAACGCAAAATGATATTATGAAAAATATGGCTGTTGCGGGAAAAAAATATCCTGCCCTTAAATATATACAGATTGACGACGGCTATCAGCCGCACATGGGCGATTGGCTTTTGCAGACAAAAAAATTCCCTCAAAAAATGGAGGATATCTGTCTTCAAATAAGGGAATCAGGATTTGAACCTGCGATGTGGGTTGCTCCTTTTATCGCTTCCCAAAAAAGCGAACTTTTGAAGAATCATTCTGACTGGTTTGTTAAAGACCGAAACGGAAAGCCTCTTTGTACTTCAGAAGTAACTTTTAAAGGATGGCGTGACGCTCCCTGGTATTTTCTTGATCCTACTCACCCGGAAGCAATTGAATATTTAAAGAATGTTTTTACCGTCATGAAAAAACAATGGAAAGTAAATTATTTTAAACTTGATGCAAATGTATGGGGAGCGCTGCCGTTTGGGGTAAGATTAAAAAAGGATGTAACAAGCGTTGAAGCTTATCGTATGGGTATGGAGGCTATTTGGGAAGCCTGCGGTCATGATACATATTTGCTCGGATGCAATGCGCCTTTGTGGCCATCCCTTGGTGCTGTAAACGGTATGAGGGTAACAGCGGATATTGACCGGAATACGGAAACTGTCAAAAGCCTTGCAAGTCAGTGCTTCCATAGGAACTGGATGCATAACAGACTTTGGATAAATGATCCGGATTGCCTAGTTCAGGAGGATATTGCTGTGGGGCTTCGAGCAAAGTTCCCGATTTTTCAAAATGTTAAAATGAATCCGAAACACGCCGCCATGTATCGTTATGAAGCCGCATTTATAAGAGCCAGCGGAGGCATGGTGCTAAGCGGAGACAAATTATTTTCTCTTTCTTCGTATGATGATAAAATTATCGGTAAAATACTTTCTGCGCCAAGAACAGCGGCTAAATTTAACAAAGATTTTTCTGTAGGTGTTACCGATACGGAAACAAGCCGAGAGTATTTTCTTTTTAACTCTTCGGATAAGCCTAAAACATTTACTCTTTCTGTAACAGGAAAAATTGTAAATCAATTTACTGATGAAGTGGTTACGACCGACGGAAAATACAGTGTTATAGTAGAAGCGGATGATGCGCTGTGGTTAAAAGCAGACAAGACTAAATAAAAATTTAACCTTTACAGCGGCAGCCGTATTGCCGCTGTTTTTAATTAATGCTTTAGCGGAAAAGTTCTCGTCATGACGAGAACTTAACAACCGCCCGCTATGCGGGTGAGATTAAGGCTTAAGCAAAGAAACATCGATTCTGATATACTAGAGAATGTTCAAGCCTCAGTATAAAAAGAAAGGA
>CASDTR010000030.1 GCA_949283785.1 uncultured Oscillospiraceae bacterium | reverse complement strand
CGCTTTGACCGCTTCAGAAAAAGAATACTTTTTATGTTTGCCGACGCCGCTTAACATAAATTGAGCAGGCAAAAGTCTCCGACTTTCGCCTGCTCCCTTGCTCCTTTATTTATTGGCTACCCCAACATTTGACATAGAACCGGTTTTTTCGTGTTATTCTTTATTTATTGAAGTGAGTTTATTTTAAAAACATAAGGGATGAGGCTATGAGAAACTGGGCGGCATAGTATGTGCCGTGGTTTGTGATTATATCTATCGGGCGGCGCTTTCCCACGCCGAAATATGTACCTGAAAGGATAAGGTCCGACAGAGCGAAGAATATGCCCCCTGCAAACATCATATCGAGGGAGACGATTTCAAAGCCGTTCATAAGCGCCAGGCCGCCGCTCAAAAACGCCATAAACGCCACGATGAAAGTATAGAAAACCGTTATGGGCTTGAATCGGCCGTAGTCCATTTTCATAGGATTTTCAAGCAGCAGCATACCCAGAGCCGCAATGAGGGAGATAAGGGCAGGCACGGCGATATATATCAGTTTCGCCTGTTCGGCGTAGTTATATATGACGGCGGTTATAAACATCAGATGTCCGATAATAAAAGAACCGAAGCCGGCAAAGGTATATGTATCGTTATCCTCCTGATACACCCATTTGAGGTCGAGCCATATGTCGCCCATAAGCCCGAACACCAACCCCATAAGTATCATAAGGGAAAAATGAGAGTTTCCGCTCCCTGCGGATTCTACGGCTCCGACGGCGCCGCAGGCCACAAACATGACGCTTGTAAAGGCTTTGAGCAGAAGGGCGCGCACCCCTCCCCTTTTCGTCCTCTCCCATATAAATACTATGGCTGAAACAATACCGAGCAACAATACAGCGGCAAACAACATAATTTTTCCTACTTTCGCTGACTTTTTGTGACATTATAACAAAACACCGCAAAGCTTTCAACAGAACAATTAGGAACAACACTGAAAATATGCAAATTTTGGTTATTTTATATATTTATCATTAATTTTTTCTGTACCCGATTTTTTTGTTAAACCATAAAAAATCAGCCTCCCTTTGAAGGCTGATTTTTGCTGAAATTTGATTTCTATTATTTGTTATTTGTTCGGATATTTATACGGAGCCTTTTCGCCCGCTCAGCTTATTTGAGCTCTTCCTTTAAGGCCGCCACAAGCTTGTCGTTATCCTCCTTTGTGCGCACCGCAAGGCGGATGCACTGCCTTCCCTCAAGGCCTTTCTTCGTTGAAAGATCCTTGATGAAGAGAGAATATTTATTGAGAAGGTCTCCCGTGAGCTTAGTGGCATTATAGGGCTCATTGAGCTCGCAGAGCACATAGTTGGCCTCTGAGGGATAGACGGCCAAATTATCGAGGCTCTCCAAGTCTGCCACAAAGTTCTTCCTGACTTCGATGAACTTCTTCATGGCGCTCTGATAATCGGATTTATACTTTTCAAAAATCTGAAGATAAAACTCGCCGAAGGAGTTGATATTCCAAATTGAAACATCCTGCTGGATCTTTTTAATGAGCTCCTTATTTCCGCCGGCCATGATTCCGAGGCGAAGTCCCGGCACGCCGAAGGATTTGGAAATGCTCTTTACCACTATCATCTCGGGATAGGCAAGGATTGTATCAAGGTCAAGGAGCGTGCTCTCCTCTTCGGTATCGGCAAAATCCACGAAGGATTCGTCAATTATGAGGGTTATCTTCTTCTCCTCGCACCATTTGGCAAGCTTCAGAACGTCCTCTCTCGGAATAAAGTTGCCCGAGGGGTTGTCGGGATTTATAACGGTGAGAACGGAAATGTCCTTGTCGCCGTAGAAGGCTATAAGGTCCTGAGCGGTGTATCTCAAATCCTTCTCCTTGGGATAGAAGGGAACCACGTTATCCTTGCCCTTGCGGTTGGGATACTCCTCAAATGTGGGCAGCACCATGCCCAGTTTGCCGTCAAGGAAGCCCATAAGGGACTTTATAAGCTCCGCTGCGCCGTTTCCGACACACACCTGATTCTGGCGCAGACCGTAATACTTGGCCGCAAGAAGGCTGTTAACGTACATTCCCGAAGGATATTCGCAAAGGAGCGTTTCAAAATTTGCCTTTATCTCATTGATGAGCTTCTGGCTTGGATAAAAGGGATTTACAAGATAGCAGAAATCAAGCAGGTGAGGATAACGCCAGTATCCGCCGTATCTTCTCTGCATCTTACGGAGCTTCTCGTCCTCGGAGGCGAAGATAGATTCCGCAATGTCAAGGTCCTGAACGTCGTCGATCTCATACCAGAGCTCGCCGTCAAGGCACAGCGCCTTGATCTCGGGCTTCTCAAGGTGTGTTATGACCTTGAGCACCTGCTCGTAATACTCGTTATGTCCCAGAGCCTTGCAGTAGGCCTCCAAAAAGGGAACATAGTGGGAACGTGAGAAATTCCTGCTGAATTTATATATATTGACAGTCTTATAATATGATTTTATATCCTCAAAGACAAATTCCTTTTTGCCGAGAAAGCTCTTTATATTGTTCTCCTCATCGAGAGTGACCACGGTGCCGTCCATCCAGCTCTCAAACTTCGCCACAAGGGCAAGGCTCGGATAGGGGTCGTTGACGATTTTATCGAGAACCGCATCCTCAAAAATAAGGTCGGACTCAAGGAGCAGGGTGTCGTCATCAAGAAGGGCCTGCCTTGCAAGATAAAGAGAATAAATATTATTCGTCTTGTAATAAATATCATTCTCTATGAACTCAACGGGAGTATCAAGGGGAATTGACTTTACATAATCCTTAAGCTTTTCTCCCTCATAGCCTACCACCATTACGATTTTATTAAGTCCGAGACGGTCAAGCTGATTGAGAGCTCTGCTTATCATCGTAACTCCGTTGACCTCGACCATGCACTTAGTAGCGTTGCTCGTAAGCTCCTTTAAGCGCTTGCCCATTCCCGCCGCAAGTATAACAGCCTGCATTAAATTCAACTGCCTTTCAATAGTTAATTTTATCCACTAACAGTCAAATTGTATCATTATACATTGTTAATGTCAAGTTAACACATATTTCACACGGAACTTACAGCATTTCCCGAAACTTTTCACAAAAAAAGAAAATTCGCCGCAGAGCCCGTGAGCCCCGCAGCGAAGAGAAAGGATATTCGAATTATTATTTAAGGTTCAAAAATTCAACTATATTGCCGTAGGCTATTCCCTTGGCGATATCGAGGGCACAGTCAGAATCAAGCTTTTCCTCGGAGACAAGCTCGCCCAGATAATCGGCAAGTATCCTTCTGTAGAAATCGAAGCGCACATAGCCCGCAAGGTTTCTGGAATCGGTGAGCATTCCCAGGTCGCAGCCCAGAGCCGAATACTCGGAGATGTTCTCGAAATGGCCCCTTATGCCGCTGTAGCAGTCGTTGTGCCACCAGGGAGCTCCGACCTTCACGTTCCTGAATGAGCCCGCAACCTGGCAGAGCATGCGCTCGTCGTAGGGGTTGAGGGAATAGATAACGGTCTTGGGCAGGTTTCCGCCGTAATCGAGGAAGCTGAAAATCTCCGTAAGGCAGTGGGGATAGAGCTCGCTGCCCGCGATGTCGAAGCCGCTGTCAACGCCGATTTTTTCAAACATCCTTTGGTTTATGTTCCTCTTAACGTTCAGGTGTACCTGCATTATGATGCCGTTTTTGGCGTAGATTTCCGCAAGACGGCTGAACACATAGCCTTTAAATTCCCTGCTCTCCTCTTCGGTAACGCCTTCTCCGCGCTTTGCGAAAATATACCGGGCCCTGTCGTAATCGGAGAGAACGGGAGTAACCGAAAAGCACTGATCCGAGATTTTGCAGCCGTGAGAAATAAAGTATTCGAGCCTCTTTTCGAGAGCCTCCACAAGGGCGTTCACGTCCTTTATCTCGATGCCGCTGGCCTCGGAAAGGCGGGCGTAATAGCCGTCGTCAAGCTCAAAGGCCTTATCGGGTCTGAAAGTGGGGGTAAAGAGAATGCCCTCATACTCCCCATGATACTCGAGAGAATCAACGGGGTCGTCGGTCGTCGCCACGAATTTTACGGGAAAACGCTTTATTATCTGCCTCGCCGTAAGCTCGCCCTTATGCTTCTCGCACTCGTTCCAGATTTTTTCTGCGGTGTCCTTGCTCATGTGCTCCGTGATTCCGAAAAGCTTTTCAAGCTCAAGGTGGCTCCAGTAATAAAGGGAATTGCCCGCCAGATTCGGCATGATCTCGGCATACTTCATGAACTTTTCCTTCCATGAAGAATCACCCGTTATGTACTTTTCGTCAACGCCGCAGATTCTCATGGCGCGCCATTTGTAATGGTCGTGGCTCAGCCACAGCTCGCCGATATTCTCATAGGCGTAATCGTCGGCGATGTCCTTGGGATTGAGGTGACAGTGATAGTCTATTATGGGCAGGTCCTTGATCTCTTCATAGATTTTCCGTGCTTCATGGGTTCTTAAAAATCTTTTATCCATATCCTTCGCCTTGGATACTTATCTGCACAAAAGAGCTGAAAGAGTTGTTTTGTGCGCGGTATCTTTACCTTTCCTCTTTATTTTACGGTGAAACCGGATTATTTCTTCGCGCTCTTTGTGACAGCCTCCACAACTCCGCCGATATAGCATGCGCCGAGAGCTCTGTCATAAAGTCCGTAGCCGGGCTTGCCCGTTTCGCCCCAGATCATTCTGCCGTGGTCGGGTCTGATATATCCGTCAAAACCCGTGTCGTAAAGGGCATTTACGATTTCATAAACGTCCAGGTCACCGCACTTTGAGGGATGAGCCGTCTCGGTAAAGTCGCACTCGCCGCTTCTCTTGACGTTTCTGATATGTACAAAGGGCATTCTGCCGCTGCACTCTTTGATGATGTCCACTATATCGTTGTTTCTTGAAGCGCCCAGAGAGCCCGTGCACAGGGTGAGGCCGTTGCACTCACTGGGAACGATGTCAAGCATACGCCTTACGTTTTCCTTGCTGGTGATAATGCGGGGCAGACCGAAAATTCCCCATGGCGGATCGTCGGGGTGAATGGCCATTTTGATGCCCGCCTCCTCGGCGACGGGGATAATCTCCTTGAGGAATACGGAAAGGTTCTTCCAAAGGTCCTCCTGCGAAACGCTCTCATAACGTCTGAGCAGGTCCTGAATCTCCGATTTTGTATAGCTCTCGTCCCAGCCGGGAAGAGATACGTCGTCGGTCATGGGGTTGATGCCCACAACCTGGCTGTGGCTGTATGAAAGTGAATTTGAGCCGTCGGGAGCAACCTTCTTAAGGTCGCTTCTCGTCCAGTCGAACACGGGCATGAAGTTATAGCAGATGACCTCTACGCCGCATTTGCCCAGATTCCTGATGTTCTGCTTGTAGACCTCTATGTACTTTTCCGCGTCCTTGCCGCCCAGCTTTATCTCCTCGTGAACGGGAACGCTCTCTATGACCTTGCAGCTCAGGCCGTTTTCCTCGCTCTTGTTTACAAGGCGCCGTATGGTCTCAACGGGCCATACCTCGCCTACCTTAACGTCGTAAACGGCGCTTACAACGCCCTCCACAACGGGTATCTGTCTTATTTTTTCAAGGGTAATGCTGTCGTTTTCTCCGTACCATCTGAAAACAATTTTCATTTTTTTACCTCCCTCGGTTTATTACTCTTACATATTATCATTCTTGTATACCAAATGTCAACGAATAAGAAAAAAGAACGCATTTTCTGCGTTCTCTGATAATATGAAGGGCTTCATTCTTATTCATTTCTGTTTTTGTCCCGCCGTCGACGTCCTTTTTTCTTTAAAGCAAAGAACATATAAATAAACATATACATCCGTTTATTTATGTCGCTTTTCCCTTACGGTCGCCCGAGACAGCGGATATAGGGCGAAAAAAGGGCCAAGATACGGGATTTTAAGCTTGACTCTCCTTAATTCGCTGCGGGAATTTTACGCCGTAAAAAAGGAAATGCCGCCTTGAGCTTGTATACAAGAACGGCCTCAATCGGTAAAATACTGAGGGCATTTTTCAAGGAGCACGGGTATCCTCTCAAGTCCTACGGAAATATGGGACTGAACCAGCCCCTTTATGTCACAGTCAGCCGTATCTGAAATCATCTCGATTATTTTTTTGTGGTGTACGAAAAGCAGGTCCACGTTGCGGTTTATTTGCAGATCGAATTTCCTGAATCGCATATAGTGAGGCTCGTATCTTCTTATTACGTCCCACCAGAACTCCCTGCCCGCAAGCTCAAAGAGCATCCGATGAAAATCGTTGTCGGACTGCCAGAAGCTTTCGAGATTTCCGCAGTCCACCAGCTCCTGCTGCTTTTCTATGTGCTTTCTAAGCTTTCTGAGCTGTTCCTCGGTTATATTCCTTCTCAGCTCGTCTATAACCTGATTTTCCAGAACTATCCTCATTTCGAGAATCTGCTTTACTGAGCTTATGCTGATAAGGGAAATACGGTTGCCGTAGCGGGGCAGAACGTCTATATACCCTTCCACCGCAAGCTTTTTGATAACCTCCCGCATAGGCGTGCGGGAAACGCTGAAACGCTCGCTCAGCTCCACCTCTTTTACGAAATCACCCGGCTTGTATTTGAGATTCACGATGTCGGAAAGCATCTCGTCGTAGATCCTGTCTTTTAAATCCATTTTATCCATTTAATTTCCCTGCACTTTTTAATTTTTTTATTCAATCTGCCAACGGATATACTACTACCAAAAAAAATTTTCGTCAAGGTATGGACTTGATGAATTTTTTAGATTGTGCGTTGTTGACATTCAATAAATTAGTGATAAAATAAATTTATTATGAAAAATACTAACACTAAACTCGTAGCCGTAACAGGTGCCGGCGGCGTATTATGCGGCACCATCGCGAGATCTCTCGCTGAGAAAGGCTTCAAAGTGGCCCTTCTCGACAAAAACGAAGGCGCGGTCAAGGCCCTGAGCGAAGAGCTCAACGCCAAGGGCTGCACAACGGATTACTTCGCCTGTGATGTACTGGATAAGAACAGCTTGGAGGAGGCAAAAAAGCAGATTAATGCAAAGCTCGGTACGGTTAATGTCCTCATTAACGGCGCCGGCGGAAATCATCCTAAATGTACAACAGCAGACGAGTTTTTCAAAAAGGATTCCGAAAACGGTTTCTTTGACCTCGATAAGGAAGGCATCAATTTCGTATTCAACCTCAACTTCCTGGGAACTTTCCTTCCCAGTCAGGTATTTATGAAGGATATGATAGATAACGGCGGAAACGTTATCAACATCTCCTCAATGAACGCCTTCTGTCCCCTTACGAAGATCCCCGCATACAGCGGCGCTAAGGCTGCCGTTTCAAACTTTACCCAGTGGCTTGCCGTTCACTTTGCAGGCACGGGCATCAGAGTAAACGCAATCGCCCCCGGATTTTTCGTAACCGCTCAGAACCAGAAGCTTCTCTTTAACGAGGACGGAACTCCCACAGCCCGCACAGGCAAGATTCTCAGCCAGACTCCCATGGGACGCTTCGGCAAGCCCGAAGAGCTCCTCGGAACGATCGACTGGCTCATGGATGACGACGCCTCCTCTTTCGTAACGGGCATCGTCGTTCCCATCGACGGCGGCTTCTCAGCCTATTCGGGAGTTTAAATTTAAACCGAATAACTTTAACAGGCTCCGCGGAAAAATATGGTTCTATGTCAAATGTTGGGGTAGCCAATAAATAAAGGAGCAGGGGAGCAGGCGAAAGTCGGAGACTTTTGCCTGCTCAATTTATGTTAAGCGGCGTCGGCAAACATAAAAAGTATTCTTTTTCT
>CASDTR010000029.1 GCA_949283785.1 uncultured Oscillospiraceae bacterium | reverse complement strand
CTTTTTTATTTTCGGCGGAAAAAACCGAAAGATAAAATCTAATCTGAAAACGCAAAATGCATACAAAAACAAGGCTCCGAAAAATCGGAGCCTCAGAGGCTGTCGAAAAACCGAAATTCAGCACACACCCCTGTCTCCCTTGTGTAATTGGAGATGTCACGGCGTAAGACGTGACAGAGGGATTGTACACGGAGAACTCTTGACAATGCGCTGTTTTCTGCGCCGCATCGAGTTCCCTTTAACCGTGCAAAACAGCAACTCAAAAACTGTTTAAGCATAAAAATAACTTTATTGACAAAACTGAAGGCTCCGAAAAATCGGAGCCTTCAATATACCGCTAACTATTATATTTATATCGGTATCTGACTTTTAATAAATCCAAACTTTACTTTGACTTTTTGGCAAGCACCTGCTCCTCGGAGGAAAACTTCTTCTTTGCTACCGCAAGGGCGGCAATGAGGAGTACAAGGCCTACCGGAAGTCCGACCCATGCGTTTGTAAAGCCCGCTACGAGATAGCCTACAAAGCTGCATCCTGCCACAATTAGGGCGTAGGGCATCTGGGTTGAGACATGCTCCAGATGGTTGCAGTTGGCTCCCGTTGAAGAGAGGATCGTTGTATCTGAAATGGGAGAAACATGGTCTCCGCAGACTGCGCCCGCAAGAATGGAAGCGATTGTAAGAACCATTAACTGGCTGTCAACTCCGCCGAATACCGCCATTGTAATGGGAATGAGGATACCGAAGGTTCCCCATGAGGTTCCCGTAGCAAAGGCAAGTCCCAGAGCGACAAGGAAGAATACGCCGGGCATTATGGTCATGGGAATACTGTAAGTCTCGACAACATGTCTTACATATCCGCCTGCGTCAAGGTAATCGGCGCTGCAGACGCCGCTGAGCGTCCATGCGAGGGAAAGAATTGCGATGGCGGGAACCATGGCTCTGAAGCCTTCGATAACGCTGTCGGTAAACTCTTTATATGTGATAACTCTGCGGGACATATAGAGAATGAACGTTACGACCAGGGCAAAGAAGGAGCCGAGCACAAGGGAAAGGGATGAGTCGCAGTTGCCGAAAGCTGTGACGACGCTTTCGCCCTCGAGTATTCCGCCCGTATAGAGCATGGCCATAATGCAGAAAACTATGAGGGAAACTATGGGGATTATCAAATCTATAACGGTGCCTTTGCCCGTAACCTTGATTGTCTCTCTCTCTGAGTTTTCGTTGGTGCTTTCCTTCTCACGGTGGAGCACCTCATATTTTTTCATGGGTCCGAAATCAAAATTGAAAGCTATGAGGAAAACAACCATTACGATTGTGAGAAGGGCGTAAAGGTTAAAGGGAATAGTTCTCAGGAAAAGGTTGAAGCCGTCAATCGTGCTGTCCTCGGGAAGGGACGAGCCGACCGCTGCTGCCCAGCTGGAAATTGGAGCTATAATGCACACGGGGGCTGCCGTCGCGTCGATTATGTAAGCGAGCTTTGCCCTTGAAATCTTATGTCTGTCGGTAACGGGAGACATTACGGTACCGACCGTAAGGCAGTTAAAATAGTCGTCAACGAAAATGAGTACGCCCAATCCGGAAGTAGCCGCAAGAGCGCCTCTCTTGGTCTTAATGGCCTTGGACGCCCAGTTTCCGTATGCCCTTGAAGCGCCGGATTTAGCCATAAGAGCCACGAGTATGCCCAAAAGAACTAAAAAGATTATTATGTTTGCGTTTGAGCCGATTTTTTCGCCCATAATGCCGAATGTTGTCTCAACTGTCTTAACGGGATTGAAGCCTGTGTAAAACAGTGCGCCGGAAATGATTCCTATAAGCAGAGAAAAATACACTTCCTTCGTTATAAGAGCCAAAGCGATAGCAACAAT
This sequence comes from uncultured Oscillospiraceae bacterium, assembly GCA_949283785.1. Taxonomy (GTDB): domain Bacteria; phylum Bacillota; class Clostridia; order Oscillospirales; family Acutalibacteraceae; genus UMGS263. The sequence continues at coordinate 82,533 of CASDTR010000029.1, read as the reverse complement.
AGGCGGAATAAGCGACCAAAAGGTATCTACCATTTGTTTATCCCTCCAAAATAATGTTAGTCCTATTGTATTGTTTTGAAAGGGATATGTCAATGTTTTTTGTTGAATTTAATGCAAATGTGTCTGAAAGTGTCTGTATCAGGGATCCTTGCCGTATTTTACCGAATATATACTCGAAGCTCCCCTGCATCTGCAAGCCTCCTCCGTCAGCACAGACATCCTCTTCTCATTCCTATGTGCAGAAGCTCATTATTTTTTAATAACCGAAAAACTTTGCATTTACCTAAAAAAGACGGCTTTTACGTCTGCAAAAGCCGTCTGCTGCATTTTCAAAAATTTTTATTCCTTTCCCCTTATCCAGTCAAGGGTAAATTTTACAAAATCTATCTTGCGGCACTCCAAATCAGGTTCATACATGGCTCCGATTGTGCCATCGGGAAGGTGCGCGAGAGTGCTGTAGACAAAAGGTCCCTCTTTAATCTGCCTCGAATAAGGGAAGGACTCTCCACCGTCCTCGGACAGGCGCACTACTCCGTTTTCTCTGGCCTTCCTGCTGGCTGGATTTAAGAATACCACATAGGGCTTATCCATGTTTTCGAGAGCTATGACCGACATCTGGCAGATGCACTGGGGCAAGGTTTCATCGTGGTGAAAATCCTCCCAGCTCTCGCCACCGTCATAGCTGTACGCCACCGCTACACTCTTTTTTGAGCTGTGGTTTCTCATGAAGTATTTCAAAACTCCGTTCTTTTGCTCAATAAGCTGTGACTCGGTAAGCATGAAAGGCTCAAAAGTGAACTTATGGTTAGCTTTGAAGGGCCCGATTTTTCTCGTAGTATTGGGTGATTTACCCATTTTCCAGGTTTTGCCCATATCGTCGCTGTAAATACAGGTGCAGGAAAGGGTGAGCAGCTTTTTATGGGTTCCGTAATAAATCGGGAAAACTATTCTGCCCTTGTATTTTCCGTTCTTTATAACGATACCCACGCCGGGGCCGGGGCCTATAAAGCTCATATAGCTTTTCTTTATGCTCCTGTTAAGGGATACGGGCTTAGACCATGTAAGTCCCTCGTCATCGCTGTAACAGAGCATCAAAGTCGCGGTATTTACTATTTTAAATTCGCCGCCGATATGTATGTTGCAGATAAATTCACCGTTTTGGGAAATATTTCCTTTTTCGTCAACGGCGTATCCCGTCTTTTCACCGCCGTCCTTAAAGAGAAAACCGTCCTTTAAAACGTATTTATCTTTGCCGTTTTCACCTAAGACAACGGGATTTCCCTCGTCGTCCTCTCCCGTCGAGCGCTCGCAGTTGAGAATCCCCACCCCCGACGGAGTCGAGCAGTAAATCATATAAATCCTGTTGAGCTCCCGAACATATACCATACACGGGTCAATGGCGGCGGAGGAGGCGTTTTTCGACTCACCGTGCTCCTCAACGGCAAGAATGTACTCCTGCCACGTCTCGCCGCTGTCAAAGCTGCGGCGTATCACCTTGTCGATTCTGTTTGGATTGTCGGAACCCGTAAAATAGCGTGCATCGGAGCATGCAACGACCGTGCCGCTTTCAGTGACCACCATTGACGGGATACGGTAATTTTCCGAAGGGCCGCCCTGACCCGGACCGAACACGGTAAAAGGCTTTGAAATGCTCATTTTTTCCTCCTGATTAAATATAATATTCGTTATCTTTGCGCCTTGAGAAATTTTCCTCAAGACGCTTTGTCACAGCGGAAAAATCCATTTCACGGCAGGACACGGGACACACATTGAGACATCTCGTGCATCTGATGCAGACGTTTTCATCTGTACCGAAATCCACGCTGTTTATGGCGCCCACGGGACATTCGGCGGCGCATCTCCCGCACCTTACGCATCTGTCGCATGGGATAGGAACATTCCCTCCCGGCTTCCATTCCTTATAAGGATGATTTCCCTTTATGGCTGTTTCACCAAGATCGCCGCTTCTGAGCTTTTCGGAAACTTTTTCGGCAAACTCTTTCATCTCTTCGATATCCCTTTGGTCGGGACGTCCCTTTCCCAAAACCTGAGAATATACATGGGGTATTACGAGAGCGCATGCGCCGATGCATTTAAAGTCCTGAGACTGAGCTTTATCCTTAAGTTCCAGCAAAGCGTCGTCGTAGTCACGGTTGCCGAAGCATGAGCACACAACACACGGCGTGTTTTCTCCCGAAAGGTTTAAAAAAAGTCCCTCAACGGGCGGAATCCTGCCGCCGTATACGGGAGAGCCGATTATTACAAAATCATCGCTTTTAAAGCTAAATTTTTCTTTCCGCTTTTCGGCGGAGCAAAGGTCTATTTCCTCAAACTCTCCTCCGAGCAGTTCCCCCAGCTTTCTCACGGCGCCGAGGCTCTTGCCCGTTGGGCTGAAAGATACTATGTAATTCAAAAAATCACCCCTAATTTATAAATTAAAATTCAAAATCCTATAATATAATGAATTATTTACTTTCTTTTGTCAAGGGAAGTGAATATTGCTTTTTCATGATCAAGGCAGGCGAAAAAATCCGCAGGTCAAACTATCGGAAGCTAAAAAATATATCAGCTCCTTGCTTTTTATTTTTTTTCGGCTATAACCAGCAAATCTCTGTTTCCTGTCGTCTCCTCTTTATAGTCCTCTGTAAAGGATAAAATCTCAAAGCCGTTTTCTGTCAGCAGTCTCCGCACTTTCTCTCCGTCGAGAGCGCTGTTATAGAATTTCTCCCCGTACATAGTCCCTGTAACTTCGCCGTCCGTCCTGCCGTGAGTAAATATAAATTTCCCGCCTTGTTCCAAAACAGAGGCTATCACTTTATAAATTTCCTCCTGTTTCCCGTACTCGATGTGCCACAAGGAATCAAAGGCAATTACTGCGCCGTATTTTTCATCGGAGTGAAATTCGGAAATATCCTCAACGAAAAAGCACGCATCGGTAAGATTCAGACTTTCCGCCCGTTTTATCATTTCCTCCGAAATATCAATCCCCGTAACGCGAAAGCCCTTTTCCGCAAGAAATGCCGCAATTGGATATCCCGTTCCGCATCCCGCATCTAAAATCTTACAGCGGGGCTCCAGCAGCCCAACAAAATCAGCAATACATTTATTAACTTTCCGTCCCTCACAAAAATCGCTCCATTTATCGCATATTTTATTGTAGGAATCCCTGACGCTTTTAACCATTGTTGCCTCCCTGAGAAAAATATGTATCTGAAATTTGTTTCCGAAATCTGCTTTTGCATTATCGCGCCGAAGCGGTGAGTTCCCTCGCCGCATCAATAAACAGGAAAAGGGACACCCTTTTCGGGGTGTCCCTCATGAGTTGTACCCTTAGAAATCTACCTCTTCGCCGTAATAGATAGCTGTGAAAAGCTTCTCCATCTCTTCCTGAGTGGGAACTCTGGGGTTAGAGCCGGTGCATGCATCGCCGATTGCATTTTCTGCAATAGCGGAAAGCTTCTCTTTAAACTCATCCTCAAGAATACCGAATTCTTTAAGTGTCTTCGGAATTCCGAGTTTGACGTTGTACTCGTCGATTCTGCGGCAAAGAGCATCTACGCCGTCAAGGCCGAGTGCGTTTGCAATGTCCTCATAACGCTTTGCGGCATCCATAACTTTAGCATTATATTTGATAACATAGGGAAGATAAATCGCGTTTGCGCATCCGTGAGGAATATGACCTGTGCTGAAAGCGGCGCCTGTCTTGTGAGCCATTGAATGAACTATGCCGAGAAGAGCATTTGAAAATGCCATTCCTGCAAGACACTGTGCATAGTGCATCTGCTCTCTCGCGGCCATGCATCCGTCGAATGATGCGGGGAGATACTGCATAACCATCTGGATTGCCTTGATTGCAAGAGGATCGGTGAAAGGCGAATGAACTGTTGAAACATAAGCCTCAATCGCGTGGGTAAGAGCATCCATACCTGTGTGAGCAACAAGCTTTGCAGGCATTGTCTCTGCAAGGTCGGGATCTACGATTGCCACGTCGGGAGTAATGTTAAAGTCGGCAAGAGGATATTTTATACCCTTCTGATAGTCGGTAATAACGGAGAACGCCGTTACCTCTGTTGCTGTACCTGAGGTTGAGGGTATTGCAAGGAAGCGCGCCTTCTGTCTGAGAGTGGGGAAACCAAAGGGAACACACAAATCCTCGAATTTCACGTCGGGATATTCATAAAAAGCCCACATAGCCTTTGCGGCATCGATAGGTGAACCGCCGCCGATAGCAACGATCCAATCGGGCTCAAACTCTCTCATTGCAGCTGCGCCCTTCATTACTGTCTCAACAGAGGGATCCGGCTCTACGCCTTCAAAAAGTGTGGTTTCTATTCCAGCGGCATGAAGATTTTCTACTACCTTGTCCAAAAAACCGAAGCGTTTCATTGAGCCGCCGCCGACAACTACTATTGCCTTCTTGCCTTTAAGATTTTTGAGTTCGTCAATTGTACCTTTTCCGAAATAGATATCTCTGGGTAATGTAAAACGAGCCATTGGAATAACCTCCCATATCATAAAACATAAAATTGTTGTGCAGCAATAACAGTTTTATCACTGCTTCGCTAACATTGTAATACACTTTTACCGTTAAATCAATACGATTAAGGAAATTTCGTTAATTTTTTAACATTTTAAAGCGAGTTAACTTGCCGTATATTTAACTTAACAAAGAGTAAATAAAAAAAGGCAGTGACCCCTAAGATCCTGCCGACTTATGCGGCTCCTGCCTTTAACAGGAAAAGCTGAAACCACAACCGCCGACTGAAATAATACTTCGGGAGAAACCTTGGATTCTCATCCGGTACACGCTGCTCTTAAAGCATCAACATTCAGCACCCGGCACCGACATGTCTCATAAAAACACACCGCTTCCCTGTGCGGGCTGCCGCCTCCTTTGATATGCTGAAGTAGGCTCTATCTGTGGATTTCTGACTTAAACCGCTTTTTTAATTTGTGATTTAAGTTTACAACATTTTTTCCTATAAAAAAACATCCCAATCTCTTTTTTTGATGAGATTGGGATATTATCTTAAATTTTTTCAGGTCTCTTTGAGCTTATAGCCTCTTCCGCGCTTGAGCTCTATCACAAATCCCACAGCGGAAAGCTTCTTTCTCAAGCTGTATATATGGTTATGCACCGTGCTCAAATCATCTCCGCTGTCCGCATTCCAAACGGCCGAATAAATTTCCTCCGCTGAGAGATAGCTGTCAAGGTTACGCTCCAGCAGCTCCAAAACGGCGTATTCCTTGGGCTTAAGCATAAGGTCTTTGCCGTCGCAGAAAGCCTGATGGGAAAGGCTGTTAAAGGTAAGCCTTCCTTTATTTGAGTCGCCCAGATTCATATTCCCCCTGCGCATCAGGGACTGAATACGCAGAATCAGCTCGTCCATAATATAGGGCTTGGCAAGATAATCGTCGCCGCCCGCTCGGAGTCCCTTTACTATATCTTCCTTCGTACCCAGAGCACTGAGAAACAAAATGCGTACTCCGCTTTTGCCTCTGAGCTCACGGCAATAGTCTAGGCTGTTTCCGTCGGGGAGCATGATATCCATTACCACAAGGTCAGGCGAAGCGCTCTCCACCAGCTCCTTGCCCTTTTTAAGGGTCCTTGCCTCTATAACGCTGTAACCCTCAAGCTCAAGCATTATCTTATTGGCCGAGGCGATATCGGGATCATCCTCAATAAGTAATATCAGGTTTTGACTCATTTGTACCGCCTCCTTCACAAGGTAAAAGTATCGTGACAATGGCCCCGCCCGACGAAAGGTTATCTATTTTTATGCTGCCTGCGAAACTTTCTATTATATCGCGGCACAAAGACAAACCTATGCCGCTGCTGTTATCTCCGCTGTATCCTCTTTCAAAGACATAAGGCAGTTTCTTCGCGGAAATCCCCTCACCGTTATCAATAAGGAATATGCGTACGGATTTATACACCCTCTCCGCGCTCAGGATTATCTCTCCGTTCTGGGTATGACGGTTTGAATTGGTAATAAGATTATACAAAACCTGAAACAGTGCGTCATCGTTTCCTTGTACCTTGAGATCCTCCTGAGGATACTTTACGACGATGCTGTTGTGATTTTTGCTGCACACGGGAGCGCAGAACTTTTCGGCCCTGGCGAAAAGCTCCTTTACATCGACAATTCCCGTCGTTATCTCCCCGGGCTTGTCGCATGTCGCCGAAGCGCTAAGCTGTTCAACAAGCAGTCCCAATCGTACCGCCTCCTGCTGTATTACATCAAGATTTTTTACGGTTTCAAGAGTTACGGCATTTTTTTCAATCTGCTTTTTTGTAAGTCCTGCATAACTGCCCATAACCGTCAGCGGCGTTTTAAGCTCATGGCCTACACTGACCATAAAATCCGTCCTCATTTTCGCCAGCTCGGTCAGATTGTTTTTCTCCCGTATTACTTCCATTTCCCTCTTTCGGCTCTCGTTAAGGTCGTTTTCAGTACGCATAAAGTTTACCGTAAGAGCAATGGCGTTGGCGGAAACGAAAATAAGCACACCCGCCTCTAGAATGTTTGTCTCTCCGTAATTGATATAAACCATACTGTCGATAAAGGCAAGCGCTCCGAAGAGAACCCCTCCTATAAGTATAAGAACCTGTTCGCTTTTAAGCAGATGCTTTTCTGCAAAATACCATCGGGTAACACTTATGAGAATAGAAAACATCAAAAGCGTTCCCGCACAGCTCAAAATGTACGGAGACAGCTCAAGAAGCTTTACGAAATCATCAAAGGGCAATACGGCACACAAAAATGCGCACAGACCAGAGGCCATAAATATCAATATCTTTGATATTTTATTGATTGCGTTTTTATACATATTGTTAAGATAAAGCAAAATAAAGAACAAAAAAAGGAAATCCGCCGCACCGTCAAATCTCATTCTGAACTGCCAGCCTGTGGCAGGATACAGCATCTCAAATATCTGAGGCGGGGTAAATATTTCCCCCGCCGTAAGGGCGCCGCAGGTGCAGGCAAACCACAGAAACCTTCTGTACTTTGTGAAAAATATGTAGGTGGTTAAAAAGATGAGCATCATGGCCAAAACTGCGCCGAGAGGCAAGGTGTTCGAAAAGAACATCAGGTTTACCAGCCTGCTGAGCATATTCGTACTTCCGATATATAGGCCGGAAAAAGCTTCCTTTGACGTGGAGATTACATCGTTTCGCTGAACAATTATTTCCGTAAAATCATTCCGAACATAAAAACCCGCAAAATTTGTTCCGGAACTTTTCAGTTCACTGTCCGTATCAGCCGATCCGCTTTGAATTACAAGCTCGCCGTCTATCCATATTTTCTGAAAATTTGAAGTACTGTTTTCATATATTGAAAGCATTGCGCCTTTCGGCAGACGTATCAGCAGCCTATATGTGCAGATTTTGCTCAGCTGCATTTCAGAATCAGGCGTCAATGACACTTTTTTAACATCTCCCTCTGAAAAATCATCGGGAGTATAAAGCTTTCCGGGATATGCCTCAAAAACATCGGCAACTACATATCCTATCTCTTTGCTGAAATCAAAGCTTTCCGCTTCGCTCTTGCTCTCGATTGAAACACTTTTCTTTGTATCTACCGAAAATACAAGCGAAAATATTGTAAAAATCAAAACAAATATAACAGAAGCTCCGAAGACTATTTTTCTTTTGGTAACTTGATTTGCTCCGCTTTTTCGATTCCCGTCAGACATTTTATTTTCCCCTTGCCTTCTTAATAAAGTCCTCTGCCTTTTCCTTTTCGGCAGGCGTTAACAAGCTTACAGAGACGTAAACCGCCAGCGACAATATAACTCCCAGCACAACCTGAAGGGCCGACTGCTGCTCCCAGAAGGACGGAAGCTTTACGCCGAAACCTATGAACAGGTTGTAAAAGCAGTATATAAGTCCTGCGGCCATTGACGAAACCGCCCCTTTGCTGTTTCCCCTTTTCCATAAAAATCCCATTACGAGGGGAACGAGAACGCCCGTGGTGATTATGTCGGAGGCCATCCATGAAATATCGAGAATTGACCTTATGCGCAGGGAGATAACAAGGGCGACGGCCGTTACAAGAAGCGTAGACAGCCTCGAAAATTTAAGCTTCTCCTCTTCTCTCTTCTCTTTTCCGAAAAGGTCTATTGAAAGGGTCATGGCTCCCGTATTTATAAGGGAATCCATGGTGGACATGATTGCCGCCGAAATCCCCACAAACACCAGCGCTCCGAGAAACGGGTTCATGTATTTTGTGACGACGGCGGTGACTATTCCTCCTTTGGGGATTTCGTCAAAGAGAGTTATTCCCGCCATGCCCGTAAACACCACCATGAGGTAAAGGGGAATGTAGGCGAAAAAGCTCATCACCGTCATTTTCCTTGCGTCTTTATCGTTTCTGGAGGCGGAAATCCTCTGCCAGACGTTAGCCTGAATTACCCAGGCGCCGCCGAAGGTTATCACATAAACCATGTATTTCTGAGCTCCGTAGGAAAAGCTCATGTATCCCGTCCTGCCTGCTTCCTCGGCGGCAAGGGCTATGTTTTCGATTCCTCCCGAGTTCACCGTGGCCGCGACGAACACTATGAAAGCCGAAATTGCAAGGAGCACAAACTGGATTATATCGGTGAGCACCACTCCGCGAAATCCGCCGAACATTGAGTAAATAAGCACTATGCCCGTTCCGACTGTCACGGCCAGCTCATAGTTCATTCCGAGATACGTTCCGAAAAAGCTGCCTATTCCCACCATCTGGGATGCGGCGTTCATGGTCATAAACACAAGTATCATAACCGACAGCAGCTTTGCCGCAAGAGGAGAATACCTCGCCTTCATCATCTCTCCCTGAGTGAGATAGCCTACGCGGCGTATGCCTTTTGCGCCGAGAATCATCAAAAAGGTCGAAAGGAGCACAGGGACTCCGTAATACCAGAAAGCGCCCAGTCCGTCGGTAAAGGCAAGGTCAGCCGTTGATATGGCCGAGCCCGCTCCCCACCAGGAGGCGATAAACGTAATCGAAAGGGCCCAGAAGGGCAGGGTCCTGCCTGCGAAAAAGTAATCCTCAACAGTGTGATTTTTCTTTTCCTTCGTGACCGCAGCAAGCAGCACGGCAAAGTAAATAAGAAGCCCTGTTAAAGACGCCGCTTTGAGCACATTGACCACCTCTATACTATGAAAAGTAAATACACTTACATAATATTACAACGGCGGTCAAAAAACAAGAACCCATATTTTACTTTAAAAAATCCGCAGAGCTTTTCTGCGGATTTCGGCTTCTGTTATGCTATTTGATACAGTACGGGATTTGCGTTTTCGGAATACTGATAAAATTCATTACAGCTCCACCTTTACGAGCCGTCCCGAAAAGTCGGCGACAATTATCTTATCCCCTAATACAATGGGCGTTGAGAGAACGGGAGAGCCGATATTTATTTTCTCTGAAATATTTCCCGACTTGTCGGCTGCATATATGTATCCGTCGGAAGAGGCGAAAATCAGCTTTCCGTCCTTTTCGATTATGTCGCTCTCAACGGTCTGAGCGTCCCCCGAGGTGTAGGGTGCGGTATAAACAAGGGCCCTGCCCACGGGAAGCTCCCAAAGGACCTGCTTTTCCGTAAGGGAGTAGGCGATCACTCCCTTTGCGGCGGTGGGGATATAAGCCGTATCTCCCGAAACAAGAGGCTTCGCGCTCGAAGAGAAATTATACCCTTCCATTACCGTTTTATTCGTGATGTTTCCCGTTTCAAGATCCACAAGCATTATCGCGTCGTCGTCCGAAACGATAAGGGTATTTTCGTTTACGACTGCGGGAGTGGAGCTTCTGAAACGTATGTCCTCATCCTTATTTTCCCAGAGCTTTTTACCCGTGTTTTTATCGAGGGCGACGAGGGCGTCCCAGTGGGAGCTTACAATAAGCTTATCCCCCGCGACCGCAAACTCGGCGGGAGAGGTCTCCCCCTTTCCCCTGTTGTTTTCCCAGAGGATTTCCCCTGTCTCACATTTCAGGGCGGTGATATAAGAAGCGTTTCCCGCGTATATTACCCCGTTATCTATGCAGATTCCCGAGCAGGTGTTGAGTCCGTTTCCGGCAGGGACCTGCTTCTGCCAGATAATTCCGCCGTTTTCGGGATTAAGGCAGTATACATACCCCTCAGACGACTGGGTATAGAGCTTTCCGTTTTCGATTACCAATTTGCTCTTTACGGAGTTTTGGGTTTCGGTAAACCAAATAAGCTCACCTGTCTTTTCGTCGGCGCAGTATATTCCGCATTTCGCGGGATAATCGTCATAGGCCGTGGCGGCATAAATTTTGCCGTCACAGTATACAGGGTCGGAAAATACCACGTTCCCGCTCATCTGAAGAATCCATAAAGCATTTTCCGCCTCGGGAGTTTCGGAGGTATCGTAATCATAATAGAGCATACGAGTGGAGACTTCGCCTTCGCCGTTTACGTTTATGAGCCTCGCTCCGCTTACGGACTGGTCTATTCCGCCGCAGTCGGGACGGGCGGTGCTTACCGACAGCACGCCGTTTTGCATCTCCACGTGGTTATTGTGGTAATGTCCGTAAACCCATGCAATAAGGCTATGGCTTTTAAGTTCAAGTTTCCTTCCGCCGAAGCTGATGACATAGTCCTCCGACGGGGATTTTGTGTGATTAAAAATGACTACCTTCATATCTGGGTCGATATTTGCAAGGTCGTTTTCGAGCCACTTCCACCTGTCGTTTTTATTGTACCCTGACCTGCGGTCGGCTCCCGTCTGGAAGGGCGTCACCACATAATGTACATTGCCCACATTGAAGGAATACCACACGGGACCGTAAATGCTTTCGTAAAGCTCTTCGCCGTATTCGCCATCCACATAGTCGTGATTGCCTATAACGTAATACACGGGCACGCCCATGGTCTCGGTATTCATATCGGTCTTATGGCGCTTGAGCCCGGCCTCATAACAGATGTCGCCCGTATGTATGAGGAAGGCAGGCTCCTCCTCTTCGACGGCCTCCTTTAAATATTCAAGCCACTGTCCCGCTCCGTTTTCTCCGATTTCAGTATCTGAAATCTGAATAAAGGAATGGTCCTCGGCCGCTGTCCTCTCGTCTTTCGTAAGGACAAAATTATATTCCTCCGTATCCTTCGACGCTGGGATATAGAAGTTTTCGCAGGTATATCCCGAGGGCGTGGTAATTGTTATGAAACGGGTCTTTCTGTACCCCTTAAGAGTAAAGCATCCGTTTTCATCGGTCTTTACTACATTCCTTCCGTCGGTGACCATAACTCCCGAAACGGGATTTCCCCCGGCGGATTCCGTCACCTTGCCGCTGTAAGGTCCTCCGGTACGGAAAAAGAAAAACAGACCTGCCGCAGCAGCGGCAATTACAACGGCTGCCCCGACAATAACGGCTGCAAGCTTTTCAGACATAAGCTCTCCTCCCAAACTTTATTCAGGCGCTGAATAAAGCGATTTGTATAAACAGTTTAACAAAGAGAAATGCCATGTCAATTATTTTTATCCACAAGAAAAAACTTTGGTTTTTGTATACTGTTCTCACTGTGAGCCCAGAACGTACCGCTTCGGGCTCACACCCTTATACTTTTTGAAGGTCTTTATAAAATAGCTCAAATCATTGAAGCCGCAGCTGAAAGCCGTCTGAGTAACCCCCATATTTCCGCCCAGCATACACTGGCAGGCACATTCAACGCGGTAAAAATTCACATAATCTATGGGGGTTCGGGAGGTATAGAGCTTGAAGACGCCGCAGAGCCGCTTTTCGCTCAGCCCCGAAATTGCCGAAAGCTTATGAAGGGTTATTTCGCCCGAATAGTTATTTTCTATCCATTCGATTATATTGCGCACCGCCTCCAGCTCCTCACGGTTTTTGGCGGATATTCCTTGAGATACCGTATAGTTTTTCTTTAAAATAAGGTAAAACAGACCGTAAAGGATACCGTATACCGAAAGCTCATAAAAAGGCTCCTCTCCCTTCACGTCATCAAAAAGCAGATTTACTTTGTCTGAAATCTCCCCGTCCCTCCCCTCGGGGAAAAAGGCTTCGGAGGCGAGGGTCTGACCCGCAAAGGGAAGAAGATATTTTGCCGAGGCGCCGCTCCTGCTCTTTGCCAGCATCGCCATATCAAAAACCACGCATTCATACACGCTGTTTCTGGGATTTCCGCTGTGAAGGCAGCCGCAGTTTACAAACACAATATCTCCCTTTTTAAGTGTGTATTCGACAGTGTCTATCAGGAGCCTGAGCTCCCCCTCCAGAACGCGGATAATTTCAAATTCACGGTGCCAGTGGGCGGGCATCAGGTACTGGGGATGTGAGTGATTTACAAAATAATACTGAAGGGGAAAGGACGAGGAGCCATGAGTTTTCTTTTCGTAATAGTCTATATAGTTCATTTCAGCCTCCGAAAGAGAAAATTGTTATACTTTTAGAGTCAAATAGCACAAGTATTTTACCATACGAGCTGATATAATTCAATTATCAGTAAACCGTGAAAAATTCAAGGAGGTTTTTAAATTGGCAAAAAGCAGACTCATAGGCGATTACCCCGTAATCGGAATCAGACCCACAATCGACGGCAGAAGAGGCTATCTGAAAGTTCGTGAATCCCTCGAGGAACAGACCATGAACATGGCTAAGGCTGCCGCAAAGCTTTTTGAGGAAAACATCAAATACTCAAACGGCGAGCCCGTAAAGGTGATTATTGCGGACACAACTATCGGCCGTGTTGCTGAGGCGGCCGCCTGCGCCGACAAGTTCAAGAAGGCGGGCGTTGACATCACCCTTACCGTAACCCCCTGCTGGTGCTACGGCGCAGAGACAATGGATATGGAGCCCTCCACAATCAAGGGCGTATGGGGCTTTAACGGAACGGAGCGTCCCGGCGCAGTTTACCTTGCGTCGGTTCTCGCCACCCACGCCCAGAAGGGACTCCCCGCTTTCGGCATCTACGGCCACGACGTATGCGAAGCCGACGACACTTCAATCCCCGAAGATGTTAAAGAGAAACTTCTGCGTTTCGGCAGATGCGCCGTTGCGGCGGCTACCATGAGAGGCAAATCCTATCTCCAGATAGGCTCTATCTGCATGGGCATCGGCGGTTCGATCATCGACCCCGCTTTCATCGAGGACTATCTCGGCATGAGAGTCGAGTCCGTTGACGAGGTTGAAATCATCAGAAGAATGGCAAACGGCATCTATGACGAAAAAGAGTTCCGGAAAGCTATCAAATGGACAAAGGAAAACTGCAAGGAAGGCTTCGACAAGAATCCTCCCGAGGTTCAGAAGACTCCCGAGGAGAAAGAAAAGGACTGGGAGTTTGTTGTCAAGATGATGTGCATCATCAAGGACCTTATGAACGGCAACGAAAACCTTCCCGAGGGCTGTGAGGAAGAGCGTGTAGGACACAACGCCATTGCGGCGGGCTTCCAGGGTCAGAGACAGTGGACCGACTTCTATCCCAACTGCGACTTTGCAGAGGCACTGCTCAACACATCTTTTGACTGGAACGGCGCAAGAGAGCCCTACATCCTCGCAACGGAAAACGACGTACTCAACGGCCTCGGAATGCTGTTTATGAAGCTCCTTACAAACAGAGCTCAGATTTTCGCGGACGTGCGCACATACTGGAGCCCCGAAGCCGTTAAGAAGGCAACAGGCTATGACATCGAGGGCGTAGCCAAGGAAGCGGGCGGATTCATTCACCTTATTAACTCCGGCGCCGCCTGCCTTGACGCATGCGGACAGGCAAAGGATGAAAACGGCAGCGGCACAATGAAGCAGTGGTTCGACGTGACTCAGGAAGACCAAAAGGCCATTCTCGACGCCACCACATGGAACGCCGCAGACTTCGGCTATTTCAGAGGCGGCGGATTCTCTTCGAGATTCCTTACGGAGGCCGAAATGCCCTGCACAATGATAAGACTTAACCTCGTTAAGGGTCTCGGCCCCGTTTTGCAGATCGCTGAGGGCTGGACGATCAAGCTTCCCGACGAGGTATCCGATAAGCTCTGGAAGCGCACCGACTACACATGGCCCTGCACATGGTTTGCTCCCAGAACAACAGGAAAGGGCGCATTCAAGACAGCCTATGACGTTATGAACAACTGGGGCGCAAACCACGGCGCAATCAGCTACGGCCACATCGGAGCGGACCTTATTACCCTTTGCTCAATGCTTCGTATTCCCGTTTCAATGCACAACGTTGACGAAGAGAAGATCTTCCGTCCCGCCGCATGGAACGCCTTCGGCATGGACAAAGAGGGACAGGATTTCAGAGCCTGCGCCGCTTACGGCCCCATGTACAAAAAATAAGGTGGGAATATGAGCAGCACAACAGTTCTTGCAATGGATTTCGGCGCGTCGAGCGGCAGAGCCATGGCGGCCACTTTTGACGGCGAAAAGATAACTCTTAAAGAAATACACCGTTTTTCCAACGACCCCGTCACAATCAACGGGACAATGTACTGGGATATTCTGAGACTGTTTTTTGAAATAAAGCAAAGTCTTGTTAAGGCAAAAGCTCTCGGTAAAATCGAGAGCATTGCCGTTGATACCTGGGGCGTTGATTTCGGCCTTATTGATGAGGACGGAAACCTCATTGAAAACCCCGTCCACTACCGTGACGAAAGGACAAAGGGCATACTCGAAGAAGCCGAAAAGCTTCTGAGCCTCGAAAAAGTCTACGATATAACGGGCAATCAGATTATGGAGATAAACTCCCTTTTCCAGCTTCTCGCCCTTAAAAAAACACGTCCCGCGTCTCTCGAAAGGGCCGACAAAATAATGTTTATCCCCGACCTTTTAAGCTTTTTCCTTTCGGGGGAAAAGAAAAGTGAAATGTCAATTGCTTCCACCTCTTCCCTTATGGACGCAAGAACAAAACAGTGGTCAGAGGAAATACTCGAAAAGGCGGGAATTTCGGCGGATAAGCTCCCCCCCATTGTTCCCTGCGGAACGGTGCGCGGCACTCTCAGAGACGACATCTGCGAGGAGCTTTCGGTCGATAAGATAAAGGTTATCGCCGTCCCCTCCCACGACACCCAGAGCGCAATGCTCGCCGCCCCCGCCGAGGAGAAGGATTTCATTTTCCTCTCCTGCGGCACCTGGTCCCTTTTCGGAACGGAGCTTGACACTCCCGTAATCGACGAAAATTCCAAAGCCTGCAATGTTACAAACGAGACGGGAGCGGAGAACAAAACCTCATTCCTTAAAAACATTATAGGTCTCTGGCTCATTCAGGAAAGCCGCCGTCGCTGGGCGAAAGAGGGAACGGAGTACTCCTTCGGAGAGCTTGAAAATCTCGGAGAAAAAGCAGAGCCTTTTGCCTGCTTTATAGACCCCGACGATCCCCTTTTCACTCCGGCAGGCAACATGCCGAGGAGAATCAGGGAATACTGTGAAAAGACAGGACAGAAGAAGCCCGAAACCGTGGGCGAAATCGTAAGGTGCATAAACGAAAGCCTTGCCATGAAGTATAAAACCGCTCTTCTGGAAATAGAAAAATGCACGGGCAAAAAGTACAGCGCAGTCCACATAGTGGGCGGCGGCTCAAAGAGCGAACAGCTTTGCCGCTTTACCGCAAACGCCTGCGGCTGCACGGTATACGCAGGTCCCGTGGAGGCTACGGCTCTCGGAAACGCCGCCGTTCAGCTCATTGCCCTGGGAAAAATCGAAAATGCCGCCGAGGCGAGGGAGATTATAAGCAGGTCCGAGGAAATCAAGACCTATCTCCCCTGCGACGCCGAAAAATGGGAAGAGTATTACGAGATATTCAAAAAGGTAACGGAAAAATAAAAGCAAATTCTAAGGAGAACACACCATGAAATACTATGAGCTTCGCAAGCAGATCTGCGATGTATGCTACAAAATGTGGCAGCTGGGCTGGGTTGCCGCCAACGACGGAAACGTCTCCGTAAAGCTTGAGGACGGCACTTTTCTCGCAACGCCTACGGGCATAAGCAAAAGCTTTATCACCCCCGACAAGCTGGTGCATATCGACAGGGACGGAAACATCATCGACGCCCTCGAGGGCTATCGCCCTTCGTCGGAAATCAAAATGCACCTTCGCTGCTATGAGGAGCGCGACGACGTGGGAGCCGTACTCCACGCCCATCCCCCGACGGCAACGGGATACGCCGTCGCAAACAAGGCGCTGGACGAATATTCAATGATTGAAACCGTCATCGCCATCGGTTCAATTCCCGTAACGCCCTACGGCACCCCTTCTACCTATGAGGTTCCCGACAACATCGCCCCCTATCTCGGAGAGCACGACGTAGTGCTTTTGCAGAACCACGGAGCCCTTTCCGTCGGAGCCGACCTTCTGACGGCCTACTACCGCATGGAGACCCTTGAGCTCTTCGCAAAAATCAGCCTTAACGCGCACCTTCTGGGCGGCGCAAAGGAGATTTCGAGAGAAAACATCGACCGCCTTATCGACATGCGCAAAAACTACGGAGTAACAGGCAGACATCCCGGATACAAAAAGTATCCCAACGGTTCAAACTGATTGAATTTAGGGTTACAAATCACAAACAATGCCCCGTCCCGAAGCTTTCATCAGCTTCGGTGCGGGGCATTGAGACTTTCAAAAAACTTAAATTCAGCTCTCACCCCTGTCTCCCTTGTGTAAAGGGAGATGTCAAGGCGTGAGCCTTGACAGAGGGATTGGCAGGCTGAGCCTGCACCCAAGACTCGTACCAAACCGCAGTAAAAATTAACTATACCCGCCCGCGAGACAGCTTCTTTTTGATATCACGGATTGACAGCGTGACGCTGCAACCAATTCATACACTGAATACGTTAGTTTATGCTTTGCTTTATTGCCTTATAAATTTTTACGGCATCGATATTAACAGTAAAATCACTTTACCGGCAAGCCTTATGCCCCGTCCCGATGCTTTCATCAGCTTCGGAGCGGGGCATCTTTTTGCTTTTACAAATTTAATGCGGGAATATTTCTTTACGTTTGCTTTTTCCGCCGTAAAAAAGTAAAATGAAAAAGGAAAACACTGTCCTTCGGCGGAAAGGAGTTTTGAAATATGAAAAGAGCTGTCATTACGGGTGCTGCTTCGGGCATTGGCCGCTGTCTGGCAGAAGGCTTTGCAAAAGAGGGATATGAGGTATTCGCCCTCGATAAAATCGACTCCTCATTCTCGGAAAGCAACATCCGCTTTTATAAAACGGATCTGCGAAGCGAAACACAGATTCACAAAGCCTTTAAAATAATTGCCGAGGAATACGGCGAAATCAGCGTTTTGATAAATAACGGGGCCGTGAGCAAATTTAATAAGTCCGTCTATGAAATCTCCGTTGACGAATTTGACAACGTGGTGAGCACCAACCTCAGAGGCACATTTATCTGCTGCAAGGAATTTGCAGCTCAAAAGCAAAAGGGCAGCTACGGACGGATAATAAACATAGCCTCCACAAGATTTCATCAGAACGAGGCTGACTGGGAGGCCTACGGCGCCTCAAAGGGCGGCATAGTATCCTTGACAAACAGCCTGTGTGTATCTCTGAGCAATACGGGCATAACGGTAAATGCTGTCAGCCCCGGCTGGATTGAGACAGGCGACTATGAGAGCCTTACGGAAACAGACCACAAGCAGCACCCTTCGGGAAGAGTAGGCAAGCCGCAGGATATTTTAAACGCCTGCCTTTTTCTATGCCGTGAGGAAAATGATTTCATAAACGGCGCTAACCTCATTATCGACGGCGGCATGACAAAGAAAATGATTTATGAGGAATGACGCAAAAATCCTTTGACTGAAGCTTTGCCGCACGGAATCCAATTTGAATTTACAAAGAAAAGCAAACAGCGCAGAAGCCTTGCATACAGGCTCCTGCGCTGAATTTTTATTGATTATATTGATTACAGTGTCAATAAATCTTACTCCGCCGCAATCTGTGTTCCGCCTACGGGTCTTATTGCAAGAACATAGCAGCTGCCCTCTCCGAATACCTTTTCCATGCGCTCCTTGTACTCAGAAAGAAGATCATTGGGGACAAAAGCCTGAATTGTTCCTGCGAATCCGCCGCCGTGTACTCTCCATGCACCCTTACCGCTGAGTATCTCTTCGCTCATTGCAAGAGCCAGTGAAACGGGCTGGTCCTTGGGAGCCTTGCAGGTATATACGTTCTGATTGTACATATAGGAAGAGCGGCCGCTCTCGATTATACACTTTTTGAATTCCTCGAAATCGCCTGCCTTGAGGGCCGCAACCTCTCTGTCAACTCTTTCATTGTCGCCGTAGAAATGCATGGCGCGAAGCACCGCCCTGTCGCCGCAGGTCTTTCTGACCTCGCCGATATTTTCCTTAAATTCCTTTTCGCACACCTCGCGGAGCACGTCCTTGCCGAAATACTTCGCAACGGACTCCATTTCACTGCGCACGGCCGCATAGTCGTCCGTAAGGTCCGAATGGCTTCCGCCCGTATCCACAATGCAAAGGGAATGTCCGCAGGAGCCAAAATCAAAGTCAACCTTCTCGATTACGGGAGAAGAAAGGTCCTTGAAATCTATTGTAACAAATCCGCTGACGGAACAGGCCATCTGATCGAGAAGTCCGCAGGGCTTGCCGAAATATTTATTCTCAGCGTACTGGGAAATCTGGGCGATTGTGACGGGGTCGATTTTTCCGTCGTTGTAAAGGTAGTTCATCATGGAGCAGAGAAGCACCTCAAAAGCGGCTGAGGACGAAAGTCCCGAGCCCGAAAGCACCTTTGAAGCCGTAGCTGCGTCAAAGCCGCCGATTTTGTAGCCTCTCTCCTTAAAGCCCGCGCAAACGCCTCTGAGCAGGGAAACGCTCTTTCCCGTTTCTTCACTATGTACCGTAAGGTCGTTTATATCCACTACATCCATTGCATAGCCTGCTGATTTTACCCTTACGATGCCCTCGTCGTTTTTGGAAGCGGCGGCAATAGCGTCAAGGTTGATGCCTGCGGCAAGGACCTTGCCGTGGTTGTGGTCGGTGTGGTTTCCGCCTACCTCTGAGCGTCCCGGAGCGCTGTAAAGCCCTGCCTCCCTGTCACCGTAAAGCTCGATAAAGCTGTCAATAACAGCGGCGTAACGTTCATGCTGCGCCTTTGCGTCGGCCTCGGTGACATATACAGTCCTAAGGCAGCTGTCATATTCTCCGTTTAATAATTTTTCTTTAAGAAGAGTTGCTTTAGGCATTTTATAATCCTCCGTTTATCATTAATCAGGCTTTATCACCCGTTTTTTCCTTTGATTTTGAATTTTTGGCCGCCGCATCCAGAGCAAAGTTGAGCACGAGAGCGGAAACAGCGGATATAAGCAGCAATACGATTATGGGAACTATAAAGGACGGCGAAAGGGGATCGTATACGTTTCGGCCGATAATGGTGTAGGAAACTATTTTCGGAGAAAAGCCCCCGATAGAAATAAAGATGTATTCCCAATATGTGATGTTCAGTGAACCGAAGAGACGGCTGACGGTATTCATGGGCACGAAAGGCACCAGACGGAAAGCGAGAAGCAGAAGAGTATGGGCAGAGGCTTTCTTTTCAAGCAGCTGCCTTGTTCCTTCATATCTGTTGAGGAATTTGTGTACATTTCCCCCTCCGAAAAATCTGCCCTTAAAATAGGCTATGGACATCTGCAAGGCGACGCCCAGCATATTTATCAGAAAGGCCGAAAATCCGGGGAATACCATACCTGTCATAAAGCACAATGTACTTATCGGCAGAAACGGAACAAACCCCTTTATGCAAAACAAAGTGAGTATAACGACGAAAACCACATTTTTGTTTTCGATCGACGTCACCCTGTTTTCAAAGTCAATGAGCCACTCCTGCATCTCCGCATACCAGCTTTTGAGGGGCTCCGTCTGCAGCAGCGCCAGCAGGACCACCAGCACGGCGGCCGTAATGAGCATGGCGACGGCGGCAATATTTATGACTTTCTTCCTGCTTACCTTTTTCTTCTTCACTTAGCCGCTCCTTCTGTTTTACTATCATTTAATTTTATCCTACTTTTAACCTTAGGTCAACTGCCAGAATAAGTTAAAGTTAAAATTCATCATTTTATAATTATATGCATCCCCGCGCCAAATAAGTAATTTCACAAAATAACGATTTCATGCTATAATTTCAAAAAACGGAGGTGTATCGAATGTCAAAATACGGCGTTATTTTCAGCGGCGGAGGAGCCAAAGGCGGTTATCAGATAGGCGTTTGGAAAGCCCTCAATGAGCTCGGATTCGTTCCCGACGTTGTGACGGGCACCTCCGTAGGCGCTCTTAACGGGGCCCTTCTCGCAATGGGCGAATATAAAAAAGCCCTCTCCGTGTGGGAAAATATGAGCATGGCGACGGTATTCGAGCAGTTCACCAACGATGAAAATACGGAAAATTTAAAACTCGACGATCTCTTTTCAAGAGTTTTGAAGGAAGCCCTGTTCAAACGCGGAGCCGACTACACTCCCCTTCAAAATCTTGTGCGCAGTATGCTGGATGAAAGCAAGCTCCGTTCATCAAAAACCGAGTTCGGACTTGTGACCACAAAATTTTCGCCTATGAAAGCCGTTGAGCTCTTTATAGAAGATATTCCCGAGGGAATGGCTGCGGATTACATAATCGCCAGCGCCGCCTGCTTTCCCGTGATGAAGTCATACAAAATCGGAGACTCTGTTTTTGTAGACGGAGGATATTCCGACAATATCCCCGTAAAAATGGCTCTCGACAAGGGTGCGACGGAGATCGTCGCAGTAAATATCGGCTCCATGGGCAAAGCGCAGCCCGTTGAAACGGGCAGCGCCGTAGTTCATTATATAAAAAACAAGCGGCCCTTCAACAACGGTCAAAAGGGCAGCGTTATGATGTTTGATAAAAATATTTCCCTTCAGAATATCCGTCTGGGATATCTGGACGGACTGAAGGAATTCGGAAAAATCGACGGATTTTATTATTCCTTCCACAAGGGCGAAGCGGAAAAGGCACTGTTTCTGGAGCCCGTAATGCGAAAAAAATACAGAACCGTTTTCAGCGATCTTCCCGCTTCCTCAAAGCTCGAGGAAGCGGCTTCGGAGAGCGTGCGAAAATATCTCGGAGACAACACGGAATTCCCTCTGGGCATTAACTGCGGAGCCCTCGCATGCATGGAGGCGGCCGCCGAGATTTTCGACGTAAACCCGAGAGTTCTCTACACTGTCGATATCATGTGCGACATCCTCGAGGAATCTTTCTACGAGGCGGTCAACAATCAAAGCGCAGAGGAGGCAATAAATCTCGCTAAAACCCTGGAC
This sequence comes from uncultured Oscillospiraceae bacterium, assembly GCA_949283785.1. Classification (GTDB taxonomy): domain Bacteria; phylum Bacillota; class Clostridia; order Oscillospirales; family Acutalibacteraceae; genus UMGS263. The sequence goes on along the minus strand of CASDTR010000029.1, from coordinate 61,275 downwards.
AAAGGCGTAAGCTTTGAACTTATGAAGACGGCTGTCTACGGCCTCGACAAAAAAGCCCTCATGGTATACGCCGCTCAGATACTCATGCACTCGGAAATCAGCCACGCCCACATGCTCCGCCTGTGGATAATAGCGACCCTCATGCCGGAAGTATTCTGCGCTTCCATGTTCTGCTATGCGTATCTGAAAATCAGAGGCGAATAAAAGTGTAAAATATAATACTGTCAAAACAAAAATAAAAGCTCGGTCTTACTCCGAGCTTTTGATTTTCTTACTCTGCAAGTATGCGTTCAATTCCCGCTGTAACGGCTCTGAACTCGGAAACGAGAACTTTCAGATGCTCACGTCCCTCATCCGTAATCGAATAATATTTACGAAGGCGCTTATTGACAATTTCATTTCTGTCAACTACATAGTTGCCTTCAATCAAGCGGTAAAGGGTAGGATACATGGAGCCTTCCTGAAGGGTAAAGTCACCGCCGCTGAGTTCACCAAGCTCATGGGCTATCTGGTAACCGTACATCTCTTCTTTTTGGAGCATATGCAGAATCACCATTTCCGCTGCGCCTTTTTTCAGATTGTCTCTAATTGTCATTTATAACCACCTCTCTATAAGCTTCAATACATTTATAGCATAATTCCTTAACAAAGTAAAGAATAAATTGTTAATTTTAAATCATTCATGGTAATATTTTCTATTTTTAAATCACTAAACAAGTTAAAAATCTTCAGCCTGAATGCCGACAACTTCCTCTCTGATCTTATAATCATAACCGTTATCGGTAAGGATCGATGAATTTATCAGTGCTTCTCCCATACCCTTTGCAACACAGTTTATGGGGTCATCGGCAACTACGGCGTTGATACCTGTTTTTCTGCGCATTATATCCGCCATACCGTAAAGCATCGCGCCGCCGCCTGTGAGGATTATCCCCTGGCTGCTTATATCTGCCGCAAGCTCGGGAGGAGTCATCTCGAAAACGGAACGCACAGCCTCATATATCTTCTGCACGGGATACCTGAGCGCCCTGAAGGCCTCTCCCGACGTTATCTCAAAGCTCTGAGGCATACCCGTAAGATAGTTCTTGCCCTTTGCCGTCATGGCTATTTCCACTTCTCTGGGCACTGCGCAGCCGACGGTCTTTTTAATGAGCTCCGCCGTCTGTTCACCTATCAGAATGCCTTTCTTATTTCGCACATACCTCATTATGGCTCGGTCAAACTTATTACCAGCGACTTTAATGGAACCGGATACTGCAATGCTGCCCATGGTTATAACTGCAATATCGGAGGTTCCTCCCCCTATATCCACAACCATGGTTCCGAAGGGGTGGGACACGTCCAGACCTGCTCCCACCGCCGCAGCCAAAGGCTCCTCAATAAGGCAGGCGCTGCCCGCTCCCGATTTTGTCACAACATCGAGAATGGTTCTCTTTTCAAGATTCGTCACGGTGCTGGGCATACAGACGATAACATGCGGTTTAAAAATAGAGTTCCCACAAACTTTCTGGAGAAAATATCCCAGCATCTGCTCCGTAACCTCAAAATCCGATACAACTCCGTCCGCCATGGGCTTTATCACTCTGACGGAACGGGGATTTTTACCCACCATTTTTCCCGCTTCGCAGCCTATGGCTATGATTCTTCCGTCGTCGCCGCTCTTTGCGACCACAGACGGCTCCGAAAGCACTATTCCCTTGCCGGAAACATATATGATTACGGTGGTCGTACCCAGGTCAATGCCTATTCCCTTGCCTACCATTGATTCACCTTCATTCACTAACACGTTGCCCTAAAGGAATATGTTACTTTAACACGCTGTCTTTGTCAATACCGGGAGCCGTTGCGGCGGCGCACACGCAGTAAACTTTTTCGGCGCCGTACATTTTAAGAACCTTCGCGCATTCGCTGAGAGTAAAGCCCGTAGTTTTTATATCGTCGCACAAAAGGATAGTTTTACCCCTTACAATTTCACGCTTCTTTACGCTGAATACACCCGCAACGTTGCCCTCTCTTTTTGAAGCAGCCGTCAAATGCTGAGGCGCCGTATCAAAATCCTTTGAAATAACGTCGCTGACAGGTATTTTCAGTATGGCGCCGATTTTGCGGGCGAGAATCATACTCTGGTTATACCCGCGCTCCCTGAGCTTTTTCCCGTAAAGAGGGACGGGCACGATCATATGGAAAGTTTTGTCCGGAAAACAGGTTCTTATTCTCTCCGCCATATATTCGGCGAAAAAGGCCCCAATCGCTTTTTCTCCGCGGAACTTATATCTGTGAATAGCTTCAGTGACCTCATCGCGGTAATAAAAAGGTGCGCACATTCCGTCATACTCCCGCTTTTCTGAGCCGCAGCGGCATTTATCGGAGGGCATGCTGCATTTTTTGCACGCTGTTCCCTCAATAAACGGCAGATTATCAAAACAGCTTTTACAGCAGTCGTTTCGAGGCAGTATCACCTGATCGCAGAACGGACATCTCTTTGTAAAAATAATATTGGCGATAAGCTCTTTCATACCTCGTAATCACCTGTAAGAAAATGATCCAGCGCCGAAAACCTCTTTGTCTTTTTATCGTTGTTTACCATGGCCTCCACCTGTGAGGCAAGACCTACAAGGACGATGATCTTCTTCGCCCTCGTCACGGCGGTATACAGCAGATTTCGGTAGCTGAGCCTAGGCGGAGCACCGTAAACGGGCATTATCACCGCTTCAAATTCACTGCCCTGGCTTTTATGTACCGTGATAGCGTAAGCGTGCTCCAGCTCCGTGGCGTTTTCAACGGAATAAACGGCCTTCCTGTCGTCAAAATCTATTTCGATATAGCCTCCCGCCATATTGATAGTCCTGATAACACCTATGTCGCCGTTAAATATGCCCATGCCGCTCTCCCCTGCCTTTTCCCAGGGAATGTCGTAATTGTTCTTTGTCTGCATGACCTTGTCTCCCTCACGGAGAACACGGCCTCCCGACTGCAATTCCTCTTTGAACTTTTCGGGGGGATTGAGCCTTTCCTGAAGCATTCGGTTGAGATTATTTGTGCCGAGCTCCCCCATTTTTGAGGGGCACAGTATCTGTATATCCTCAAAGGGGCGATAGCCGTAAGCCTTGGGCAGCCTTTCAGCGCAAAGCTGCGCCACGGTCTGAGCCGCAGAAACGGGATTTCGCCGCTCCATATAGAAAAAGTCGCTGTCAATGCTGTTGAGAACAGGCATCTCGCCGCTGACTATCCTGTGGGCGTTTGTGACTATGAGGCTTTCCATTGCCTGACGGAAAACCTCCTTCAGCTCAACTACAGGAAGCAGTCCCGATTTTATAATATCGTGAAGCACATTTCCCGCGCCTACGGGGGGCAGCTGGTCGGAATCCCCTACCAGCACAAGGCGGCATCCCAGAGGCAGAGCCTCCAAAAGAGCAGAAAAAAGATAAATGTCAACCATGGAAAGCTCATCCACAATAAGGGCGTCGGCCTCAATGGGATTCGTGATATTTCTCGCAAAGGTCTTGCGGTCTCCCTCTTCCCATTTTACCTCAAGGAGCCTATGTATGGTCTTCGCCTCCCGTCCCGTGACCTCGGACATGCGCTTTGCCGCCCTGCCCGTGGGGGCCGCCAGAACAACGTTCAGGCCGTCCTTTTCGTAAAGGCTCAGTATTCCGTTGAGGGTGGTAGTTTTACCCGTACCGGGTCCTCCCGTAAGCACGAGCACGCCTCTCTCAACGGCCGTTGATATGGCCAGACGCTGTTTGTCGGCAAAGGTTATGCCGCTCTCTATTTCCACTTTTGTAATATCCTTCTGAACACCCGTCTTTCCCGCAGGCGGGAATTTTAAAAGCACGTCAAGCCTTCTGGAAATATTCATTTCCGCACGATATGCCGAGGGCAGGAAAAGGAACTCCCGCTCTCCCAATTTGCAGCACACCAGATCCTTCGACGCCACAAGGCGGTCAATGGCCCTCTGTATGCTGTCGGGGTCAGCCTCCAAAAGCATTGATGAGGGCTCAATGAGCTTATCTCGAGGAATGCAGGTGTGGCCGTTATCAAGGTTGTGCTTTACAACGTACAGCACTCCCGCGTCGGTACGGAAGGAGGAATCGACGGGATTTTCAAGCTTTTGGGCGATGGAGTCGGCTCTGTCAAAGCTGATTTTTATGTCTTCCCTGCACAGTATATATGGATTTTCGTTTATTTTTTCAATGGCACATACGCCCAAGGCGCTGAACACCTTCAGACATTCGCCTGCGGTCATGCCGTACCGCTCAAGGTATATCATGACCTGCCTTACGGCGAACTGCTTGCGGAATTCCTCACCTATGCTCTTTGCCTTGTCACGGCTTATACCGGGAAGCTTTGCCAGCTCTTCCGGGGAATTTTCGAGGACCTCAAAGGTTTTGTCGCCGAAAGCGGAAACTATTTTTTCCGCCGTCGCGCTTCTTACTCCCTTTATGACACCCGAGGAAAGATATTTGAGCATTGCCGAAGAGGTTGCGGGCATACTGCGCTCACACAGCTCCGCGCGGAACTGTCTGCCGAAGGAGGGGTGAAAATCCCAGTGACCCGAAACTTTTATCTCTTCTCCCGGCGAAAGCTCCGGCATAACTCCCACAACGGTGATGAGCTCCCCTTCGCTGCCCATATCGAATACGGTAAAGCCGTTTTCGGGGCGGCGAAAGGTGATATCCTCAACCACTCCGCTGAGCTTTACGATCTCCTGCTCCAACTCTTTCCCTCCCCTTCATTAAAATAAACGCCTGAGAATCTATACATTATTTTAATATTATACCACAATTTTCTTTTTCCGTCATTAAGAAGCTGACGATAACAAAAATAAACCGCAGCCTTGAAGACTGCGGTTTTATCGCTTAACTTACTTGCAAAGGGCGAGAAGTACGCCTGCCGCAACAGCTGAACCGATAACACCGGCAACGTTGGGACCCATAGCGTGCATGAGAAGGAAGTTTGAGGGATTCTCCTTCTGACCTACCTTCTGAGAAACACGGGCGGCCATGGGAACGGCCGAAACGCCCGCGGAACCGATAAGAGGATTAATCTTTCCGCCGGTTACAAGATACATGACCTTTCCGAGAAGGACGCCGCATGCCGTAGCAAAGGCAAAGGCCACAAGTCCGAGGAAGATTATGCGGATTGTCTCCCAGGTGAGGAAGTTCTGGGCGTTCGTAGTAGCGCCTACTGAAAGTCCGAGGAATATTGTGACGATATTCATAAGCTCATTCTGAGCCGTCTTTGAAAGTCTCTCGGTAACTCCGCTTTCACGAAGAAGGTTGCCGAACATGAGCATGCCCACGAGGGAGCCCGCGTCGGGAAGGAGAAGAGTTACGACGACGGTTACGAGAATGGGGAAAAGAATCTTCTCCGTCTTTGAAACGGGACGGAGTGTTCCCATAACCACCGAACGCTCCTTCTTAGTAGTGAGAAGCTTCATAATGGGCGGCTGGATAACGGGCACAAGGGCCATGTAGGAATATGCCGCCACGGCGATTGAGCCGAGAAGCGTAGGAGCAAGAATCGAGGTTACATAAATGGCGGTAGGACCGTCGGCGCCGCCGATGATTGCAATGGAGCCCGCCTGAGCAGGGTCAAAGCCGAGCATTGTGGCAGCTATGAAGGTTACGAAGATACCGCCCTGAGCGGCTGCGCCCAGAAGGAAGCTCTTGGGGTTGGCGATAAGGGGAGCAAAGTCGGTCATGGCTCCGATACCCATGAATATGAGGGGCGGATAAATTCCGGCTTTTACGCCGAAATACAGTATATCCAGCAGTCCCGCCTTTTCGGCATCAGCGCCGTCCGCCAGCAAAAGCTGCGCAAATTCACTGAGCGAATGGTAAGAGACGTCAAGGTTAGCAAGAGGAAGGTTTGCAAGGAGCATTCCGAATGCGATGGGAACCATGAGCAAAGGCTCGAAGCCGCGCTTGATTCCGAGATAAAGCAGCAGGAATGCAACGCATATCATAATTATATTGAGGTATCCGTCGCCGGTGAACAAAGCGGCGTAGCCGGAACCCTTTAAAATATCAACAACGGTCTGAAAAAAGTCAGCTATCAAAGCAGTGCGCCCCCTTTAAAAATTAAATCGCTCATTAAAACTGTCTTGTATTTTCCATAATGCCGGCCACGGCCCACGGATTTCTTCCGCCGCGTCTTACGGCCGGACGCACACTGCGTATAACGCCTTTTTCACCGTACTGTGCCAAAGCTGCGGCTATAACCGCCACGATTTCAGGTGAAACTCCGTTCGCCGCGGGAGCGGGAGCGGCAGTGACGGCGGGAGAAGCGGCAGCCTTCGGGGCGGCCTTAACGGGCTTTTCCTTCTTTTCCTTTGTTCCTCTTGCCATTATCCTGCCGAATACGTCAAATATGAGCACCAGCACAATAAGCACAATGAAAACAATAGACATACCCGTAACCGTTACCAGACCCGCAAATCCCATATCGGGGGTCGCCTGGGCCGAGAGGGCAGTGAAAAGGTTCAAATCCATATAAATACATCCTCCTGTAATCCAGTTGGGCTAACGCCCGCAATATCGGTTACAATTATATAATAATCCGGTCGCTTTTTCAATTGAAGCAGCCTATTAATTTTATTTTTGACGATTTATATAAATATAACCGTACGATGCCCGTTCTATTAAGGGAAAATTTGACAATTTTTTAACAGCTTTTAGACTTTTTCTCCCGTTAAAGCCGCAAATGCAATTATCATATATTCTTTATTTGCGGATTCAGCAGAGTGTTTTGTGAATAATTCACAATTGAAACAGTTATCAATACCGTTTTATGACGTAAAAAAAATAGACCAAAAATTGTACATTTATCAAAAAAACCATAATTTTGTATTTTTGACCGCAATTTTGTTTACACGTCATACTTTTTTTCCTATAATTATTTGTATACGTTAAAATTTACCAATTTCCCTTTTGAAAGGAGCTTTAATATGATTATCAGAACCGAATACACCTGCGCGGATATAGAATACAAGGCCTCGGGAGCCGAAACAAAACACTTTTCCGTTATTAAAAAAGAAAAGGACAACTGTCTTACACTTAAAATACTGCCCAACAGAGATATAAAATTCAAGAAATTCCAGGTGATTTTCAATTACGAATACGACGATAACTGCCGCATATTCGTAAACGGCTATCAGTCCTGGACCGACAGCCGCGAATATTTCAAAACCGAAACCATGACCCGCCTTCATCCCCTGAGCAAAAAAGTTATAATGAAAAATCCCATGCACAACGCGGGAGATTATTCCTTTAAAAAATATCCCGCAAGGAACGGCATATTCTACGGCTGGTCCTACGGCTATGTGCGCCTGGGCGATAACGTTGAAATTTTCGGCTCACTTACGGAAAAATGCGGCTTTACGTCCGTTACCTTCGATACGGTAAACAAAAAGGTCATTATCGAAAAAGACCTTGAGGGCGTGACCGTAAATGAAGGCTACAAGGTCATCCAGCTTTTCCGCATGAAGGGAACCATGGACGAGGTGTTCGACGGATATTTCCGCGCCATGAATATACCGCGTCCCCGCGTGACGCCCAAATGCGGGTACACCACATGGTATAATTATTATCCCAATATCAACGAGCAGATTGTCACCGACGACCTAGAGGCTCTCGCCGCCACGGGAGAGAAAATAGATATTTTCCAGATCGACGACGGTTACCAGACCGCAGTGGGCGACTGGCTGAGCGTTGACGAAACCAAATTCCCGAACGGCATGAAGACCATAGCCGATAAAATCCATTCAAAGAATATGCTTGCGGGACTGTGGCTGGCTCCCTTCGGATGTCAGCTTGATTCAGTCGTTGCAAAGGAGCATCCCGACTGGCTCATAAAAGATTCCGACGGAAATCCCGTAAACTGCGGCGGCAACTGGGGCGGCTTCTATGCCCTCGACATATCCGTGCCCGAAGCCGCGGCATACATCAAAAACTTTTTCGACGTTATACTTAATCACTGGGGCTACGACATGGTAAAACTCGATTTCCTCTACGCCGCCTGCGTAGTGCCTAACAAGGGAAAATCGAGAGGTCAGCTTATGTGTGAGGCCATGAGCTTTATACGCCAATGCGTGGGAGATAAGCTCATTCTCGGCTGCGGCGTTCCCCTTGCCCCTGCTTTCGGAAAAGTGGATTTCTGCCGCATCGGCGCAGACGTAGGTCTCAGCTGGAAAACAAATCTCTACGAAAAAATGAAGCACCGCGAGGACGTTTCAACAAAAAATACAATTAACTGCACTGTTTTCAGACGAGAACTTAACGGCAGAGCATTCCTTAACGACCCCGACGTTTTCCTCCTGCGAGACTATAACATTTCCATGAAGGAAGAGCAGAGAAGGCTTGTGGCCAAAATAAACAAGCTCTTCGGCGGACTGCTGTTCATTTCCGATAACACAGATAAATATTCGGCGGAGCAGCTGGCAGATTTTAAAGAGACTATCACCAAAGACGAAATCAAAATAATCAAAGCGGAATATGTACTGCCGAAAATCATAGAGATAAAATACGAGCAAAACGGCGAAACGCATCATTTCCGCTTTAACTCCGACAACGGAAAAATCCTGTCAGGCAAGATCTGAAGCGCTCAGGTCAATCATATAAAGCACATTAAATCAGCGGTTTAAAAAATCGCTGATTCAGCTTGTCGATAAAGTTGTTTTTATGCTTAAACGGTTTTAGAGCTGCCGTTTGGCACGATCAGAGGAAAAACGATACAGCACATAAAACAGCGCAGCATCCGGCCTTTTTCGATGCAATACCTCAGTCAATATGAAGCTGTCTCGCGGGCACTTACTTATAGTTGTTTTTACCGTCACCGAGTACGCGAATTGGGTGCAGGCTCAGCCTGCCAATCCCTCTGTCACGTCTTACGCCGTGACATCTCCCTTTACACAAGGGAGACAGGGGTGTGTGCTGAATTTCGGTTTTTCGACAGCCTCAATCAGCGATTTAAAAAATCGCTGATTTTTTACTGAAAACTTGCATCGCAGAAAGGCATATTATCGGCAATCGAAAAGTGAAAATAACGGAATAATCAAATCCGCAATTAAGCTGAAAGCAGCCGATACAGGCTGCTCTTTTTATTTGCAAGTTCTCTTTTCTCACTAAAATGTCAAAGTCAAATATAATGCTAACAGGAACCTTACGCAAAGAGAAAGGAGAATCCCTATGGATATTTTCACTTTAGATAAACTCTGCCCGGGAGATTCAGCCCATGTAAAAAACATAAACGCCGCGGGAACCCTGAAACGCAGGCTTTTCGATCTCGGCTTCATAAACGGCACACTTGTCAAGGCTTTGAGAAAAAGCCCCGGCGGAGACCCTCACGCCTATTTTATCAGAGGCACAGTCATAGCCCTCAGACAGGAAGACGCCGCTAAAATAGAGCTTTTCGGCGGAGGCGAGGGATATGGGGCTCACTAACGCGTCGGTGGGAAAAAGCTGTATACCGAGAGAGCTTTCCATTCGCCTTACGGGACGTGAAAAAGTGATAGCCCTTGGCGGAAATCCCAACGTCGGCAAAAGCACCCTCTTCAACAACCTCACCGGTATGCGCCAGCACACGGGAAACTGGCCCGGAAAAACCGTAGCCACCGCTTTCGGGACTCGCCATTTTAACGGAAAAGACTACATTTTTGTTGATCTCCCCGGTTCCTATTCCCTTATCCCCGCCTCCCCCGAGGAGGAAGCGGCAGCGGATTTCATATGCTTCGGTAACTCCGACGCTACAGTCATGGTCTGCGACGCCACAAGCCTTGAAAGAAGCCTTAACCCCGCCATACAGGCGGCGGAAATCACGGGAAAGGTAATCATCTGCATAAACCTTACTGACGAAGCGGACAAAAAGGGAATCGAAATCAACTACACAAAATTAGAGTACATTTTGGGAATTAAAGTCATTCCAATATGTGCCAGAACGGGAAAAGGCATAGATGAGCTTATGAAGGCAGTTGAAGATATGACCCATTCGGAAAAGCTCTATCCCCCTTTAAAGCTTAAATATCCCCACGAGCCGGAAAAGGAAATCGAGGCCTGCTCACTTCTTGCGGAAAGCACCCTTCTCAGTCCTCGGTGGATTTCCCTGAAGCTCATTGAAAATTCCGTATCAGCGCAAAAAATCAGGGAAAGGCTCCTGACCGAAAAGGATGCCCCTTTGATCGAAAAAGCCGAAGAATCCTCAACGGTTCTTCTGAAAAACGGCTTTGACGGAGAAAGAATATGCGAAATAAACGCCGAGGAATCAATACGCTTTGCCGAAAGGGCCGCCAAAAGCTGCATCCGATATAAAAGAAAGCAATATGATAAATTTGACAGAAAAGCAGATAAAATACTTACGGGCAAACTCACCGGCATCCCCGTCATGGTGCTCCTTCTGCTGTTCGTCTTCTGGCTGACCATTTCCGCCGCCAACTATCCCTCTTCCCTTCTTTCCGACTTCCTTTTCTCCGCAGGTGAAAAGCTCAGCCGATTAATGGCTCTCGCAGAGGCACCGAATTGGCTCATCAGTATAGTCTGCGACGGCGCATACAGGGTACTGGCGTGGGTAGTGTCGGTTATGCTGCCGCCCATGGCTGGGTTCAAGAAAAACCTAATATAACAATTACCTGTTATGCTGTTTTTACTTCAAACCAAGTTTAAATATTTACGCAAAAATAAACCCGTCCATCTTTTAACCGGATTATATAACACAAAACAATTTATTGCAACAAAAACATGATTTAATTATTTTTTGAACAGTTGAACAAAAATTCTTCCCTCAAAAATCAATATATTCATCACGAAAAAAGGTTACATGCATTGATGTAACCTTTTTGTCTTTGATGAAATTTAAGCTATTAAGAGGGATGAATTACTGTACGGTTTAGGCTTCACCGTCCAAAAGATTTTCAATTATCATAATTCGTTTTGATATTCTCGGATGACTTGCAGTCATTTGGTCAATCAGGTTTGAGTTATCCCCTAAAGACATTTTTTGCAGGATATAAAGAGCATTTACCAAATCTTGCCCGTATCCGTTTTCATAGGCAAATTCATCTGCCATGTATTCACCGCTCCTGCTGTTAACTGCAAAAGCAATATTGAAAAACAACATGAAAATAAAAATATTTACTTCTAATATAAATCTGCAAATAGATAACAGAAAGTGTCCAAATCCTCTGTCCTGATATGGGTCGCTGATGCTGTCCAAAAAAAGCATCAAAACACGAGCAACTAAAACAAAGATAGAGAAAAAACCGTTTCCAATTGTTGCAAGTAAACTCATAGTTGTATGTCCATAATAAATGTGGGCTATTTCGTGAAAAAGAATACTTTTTAATTCTTCTTCGTTGAATGTTTCCATGGCTCCTTTGGTAACAGCTATTGTGTGGTTGTTAATGGCACAGGCGTTCACGGTCATGGTATCTTGAATATATAATTGTATGTATGGTAAATCCGGGTGTTTTGCTTTGGCTGTTTTGTACACATCTGCAAAAAGGCCAATCAACTGTTCTTTTTCTTCTTTTGTTTCAATAGGTCGTACATGGTTAATTGTTCGTATCAGCCATTCACCAACAGGAGACAATGCTATTCCAATAGATACAGCATAAAGGATAAGACAAATAATAAAGGAATACCAACGTCCGCCCAACATCATGCATGAAAGAATAAAATACATAAACGAACCGATAACATACAGATAGTTAGATTTTAAAAAGCCTATAACCCTTTCTGTTTCCATTGTAACAACTCCTTTTCTTCAAAATGGTTTGTGTATGTCTATTTTGCAGTGCTGATTATAGTCCCTTGATAAAAATACCCCCTTTCCGGTAGGTAAGCTCTTTATATCGTCAGGGTGATATAAAAACTCCCTAACCCTTCGTGCAGAGCCTAACCCAGTTGCAGTTGTTATACGGTTGTCTTGCTCTAATTGATAGGTCACATCAATAGTTGCTCTAGTGCCTAAGATACTTGCCCATTGCTCCGCATTTTTTGCGCTGTTCTGTCTCATAACGATGTAGTTATTACAGTTTTCTATTATCTGTTCTTTGAAATTCTCATTGACAGCAAAGTCTAAGTCTGAAAGGCTTTGTGTTGCCAATATCGATGTGATATGTGCGCTTCTGCTCTTGTTGACAAGGTCGGTTAATACAGGTGATGCATAGGTGTTGATTTCGTCTAAGACGAAAAAAGCACGTTTTAAATTTGTATTAAAACATTTACTGACTGCCTGTTTTGCATCTATCAGAATTAATCTTCCGAAAGATGGTGTTAATTCAGGATAAAGCAAGGGGTTTAAAACAAAGAGGATAACAGCGTTTTCTTTAATAGCTGTATAAATGTCAATGCCTTTATCAGAAAAAATACTTCCGGCTTCACTTTCCGCAATGGTTAAAAATCTTGCCGCAGCATTTTCTGTTATCTTACCGCAAGTTTTGATAATATCAAGATTGAATAAGTGCTCTGTTTTGCTGATAATATCATTTTTAAGCAGCTTTGCACTTAAAACCTGAAATTCTTCTCCGTTTAAATATTTTATTAAGGTGTGAAACGAAAGAGGGATTTCAGCTTGATTTAAGCAAATTGCAAGTCGTTGCAGATATCGTTCTGTGTTGCTTTTATAATGTTCTTCGCTCCAATCAGTCATATTTACAAGCATATCCTTGCACGCCGTAGGACTTGCATTTTTAAATGGATTATAAGTGTTTGATGCTTTGGGTTCTGACAAATTTACTACATATAACTTTTTGTCGTATTGTCTGCAAAAGGTTCGGCTTATTTCCAGTAAAGAATTGTTGCCCGTATCTCCTTTACCGTCAACAATCAGCAACGGTATATTTTCTTTTATTGCATGATAGACAAAATTTGAAAGTGTAACGGTTTTTCCGCTGCCAGTTGTTCCGCATACAAAAACATGCTTGCAGTTATCCGGAATGTATATTGGTTTTCTGTGATTATGTCCGATTAGAGTTGAATGTTTTTGTTCTTCTTTAGGCAATTCTTTATTTTTCTTTTTCATATGTACCCCTCGAAAAAATTTCCAAAAGCTGAAATGTTTGTTGATTTGATGGCTTTTCCAAGTTTCAGAAATAATAATCACCAAAGGGAACGCACAAAGTGCGATGCAAGATAATAACGGATGAGCTATCATTCCGTTTGATGAAATTCAAAATAAATTCCATTTGTACTTACCTCCTTTAGTTCTAATATTTCGATGTCGCTATATGCAGCCTGTTCCGACTGCAAAATATTTGCAATTCGATGCTGCAACGATGGCACAACCCATATTTGAAGGTCATAGTTAATAAAGTTATCCTTTATATTTTTCTTTAGCCTGTCTTTGGCTTTGAGCGAAAGCTCTATTTCTGCACAAGTGCTTTTCTGTTCTGCATCTGTAAAGACTAAGTCCGGTCTGTGCTTACGGTTTGAAAATCCGTCTAAACGGTGCAGCTGCTTTTCAGATAGTATGTTCCCATATGGAACAGATAACTTATTATGAAAATAGATAGCTGTATCGACAACGGCTAAATCGTGTCTGATTTGTTCTATTCTGAATTTTTCTTTATATGACGGCGCTGCTATCAGGCTTTTTCCTTTTGCAGTCAAGGAATACAGATAGGGCACACCATACAAAACCCTTTTGCGTTCAACCAAACCGGCGACTATTAACTTTTTTAATCTTCTGTCGCCGGTTTGTTCGCTTGAAAAGCCCGCCAGCTCTGCTATCTGTCTGCCTGTTATAGCTCGCCATCTGTCTATCTCTCTTAATACTCTATAATCTCTCTCTACTAATCTAATCTTACTACTACTCACATTTTCACCCACTAAACCACACCCCTCTTGCTCTGATATTTAATTTGTTTATATTGAAATTACTTATTTAATTATATTGTGATGATGTATTTTATATACATGAAGTGATGGCGGGGTCTCGAGTCAGTTCTGATTCGAGACCCCGCCATCACGATAGAAAAATAAGTAATTTCAATGGTTTTAGAGAATTACATACCGAAACAGGAAAAAGAAGGGGTGTATTTGTGATTTATACACTTTTTGAGCATCAAAAAACACTTGTCTATATTTAAACGGACAAGGGCTTTAATGATTAACCCATACAAAAAACAGCCAGTCCTGCGACCGGCTGTTTCATATATTGTAAAGGAATATCATAGTATTTTATAGAAAGTTTTATTTGCAAATTTCGCAAAGTTTATAATTTTGCGAAATGAAAAATTTCTTAAATTCGACATTATTATATACTATTCTTCTATATTTTGTAAATATAATAAGTCAAATTTAAAGAACAATTAACTTTTCTATTTGTGTTTTTGTAAAAATTGCAGCCTATTAAGGGTCAAAATAATGGTCAGACGAAAGGAGTACAAAATGCCAAAGAGAGGAGAAAATATCAGAAAAAGAAAAGACGGTCGCTGGGAAGCACGTTATAAGGATAAAACGGGCAAATATAAATCTGTATATGGAAAATCGTATAAAGAAACAAAAGATAAGCTTAACAACAGAAGAAACACCGAAGAAAATTTAGCATCCACTAAAATGCAGATTAAGGATTCAATTACCTTCCAGTCAGTTTGCGAGCAGTGGCTTTGTTTGAAAAAGTTAAAGGTAAAAATATCGTCTTATTCAAATTACCATACGATTGTGTATAATCATCTTATTCCCTTTTGGAAAGACAGGAATATTAATGAGATAGATTTTCAGTCAGAGACAATACAGTTAGCTGAAATGAAACTTAAAGAGAACTTGTCCATTAAAAGAATACAGGAAATAATCGGAAGACTTAAACAGATTTTAAAATTTGCAAAGAGACAGTACAATATTCAAAACACAGATATAGAAGTTGATTTACAGCAATACTTAAAGACAGAAATTGAAGTGTTAAACGAAGAAGAACAGAAAAAACTTATAGATATGCTTTTGATGAAAAAAGACGTTAAGAAATTAGGGGTATTAATTTCCTTGTTTATGGGTCTGCGAATTGGCGAGGTCTGCGCTTTAAAGTGGTCTGATATAGATTTTTCAGCCGGAACGCTCACCGTTTCCAAAACATTGCAGAGAGTAAAATGTTTTGATGAAGTCAGATTGTCTAAAACAAAAATAGTTGTAGATACTCCCAAAAGCTTAAAATCACGACGCTGTTTACCTATTCCATTAGTGTTGCTGAGAATACTGAAAGAATATATAAACAAAGACGATACCTATATTTTAACTGGAAAATCAGAAAATTATATAGAGCCAAGACAGTATGAAAATATTTTAAACGGATATTTAAAAGAAGCCCATATACGAAAGATTAATTATCATATATTAAGACATACTTTTGCCACAAGAGCAATAGAAAAAAACATTGATGTAAAAACGCTAAGTGAAATATTAGGTCATTCTAGTATAGCAATAACTTTGCAGCTGTATGTCCACCCATCAATGGAAGACAAGAAAAAGAGCATAGAAAAAATAGCAAGTTAAAACAATTTTATAAAGGGTCAAAATAATGGTCAAAAAGCCACTGAAAGCTAATTAACAAAGCTTTTAGCGGCTTTTTTCGTAAAATTATAAACTTTGCGAAAATAATAGAAAAGCTATTTGTTTTATTATACCCATGATAATTAAAAATATAAATTTTATAAAAATGTTAACATGTGATAATGAAATTTCTTGAAAATTAATTAAAATATTACATAAGGAGGGATTTTTCTAATGGATTCACGCATTTACGACTTTTTAATTAATGAAATCGGATTAACAGATAAAGAACTGATAAACAGCTTGGCAAACAAATGTAAAATTGCTACATTCAAAAAACGTGAAACAATAATTCATCAAAATGAACGACCGAAGTACGTTCCGTTTTTATGTTCAGGCATTGTCAGAGGATTTTTGGTAGATGAAAAAAACAATGAGATTACAGACTGTTTTTGCCAGAAATTCGGAGAGGCTGTTGTACCGAGTTTGCCGTTTGACACCCCGGCGCTTTTTTCTATGCAGGCGGTTGCAGACAGCGAAATTTTTCTGTTTCCTGTATCAGATTTAGTAAGTTTAGTTAACGGCAATCCTGCAATGATGGCTCTTTATAATGTTTTATTGCAGGAATCAGCCAAAAGGCATTTTGACATGAAATATAACTTAATGCGGTTTGATAATGCGCAGAGATATGAATGGTTTTTAAAAGAATACCCGGGACTTATTGATAAAGTATCCCACAAATATATAGCATCATTTTTAAGTATGTCTGAAGTATCACTAAGCAGAGTACGCAAAGAGTTGGCACAAAAAAATAAGGCATAGTTTTGAAAAATATAGGAGGAGATAGATTTGAATTGTCCTAAGTGTGGCTTTGATAATGAGAAGGATGCAATTTATTGTGAACAATGCGGAAGCAAACTATTAACCGATATATCTAATCCTAATCGAAAAAAATCATTAAATTTTGGTGGTAAAAGAAAAGTTAAAAAGACAGTAATTTACTCACTATTGGTTTCGACATTAGTAATTTTATGCGGAGGCGGCTTTTTCATTGCACATAACAGTATTTCCACCAATACAGAAAGCGGTTCAGATAATAATTTTTATTTTCAAAAAAACAGCACATTTAAAAATTATGACTTAGACGGAAATATTACATCTATTCAAAAAACAGAATACAATCAATTTGGAAACATAGTTAAAGATTCATTAAAATCAGATGATTTAAACGTAAATATGGAGTTTTTGTATGATGAGGATGGAAAACTTTTAGTTAGAAAATGGCTTTTTGATACAGGAAAAACTCGAGAAGATATTCTAAATTATACAAGTAATAGCAAAGGACAACAGATAGGAAGTGTATATTCCAGTGACGGAACACTAGCCACACAATATATTTATAATTCTGAAAACCAACTAGTAGAGATTGTAGAATTTGATGGATTAAAAGAAACCTCGAGAACAAAATTTGATGAAAAATATTTGCCATTTCAGCGAATAAAAGAAACTTATACGGAAAGTGACAATATTTTCTTTAACTATAATGATACGGAGAGAAGCATAACATCAGAAAGAATAACGTATGAAGCAGGTATAAAGCACACTTATAAATCTTTAATTCGTTATATAGGCAGTTACCCTGGTATTGTGTGTGAAAGAACAGAATATACGGATGGTCAACTATCATCATCTTCAGTAATAACAGAAGATACCAGATCTGACCCTAACGGTCATTTGAAATATGAAAATAAAGATGCAAAAGGGAATTTAATCAATTATGTTGTTCTGACATACAAAGGAGGAAAACCGTTCACGTGGGAACAATTTGAAGCAGACGATACTTTGCTGACACAAAATAAATATGACGAAAATGCAAATCTTATTGAAAGTCGTTCATACCAAGACGGAAAACTATACTCAGAAGCTTTTTATGAATGGGGATTAAGGAACTCTTAAAGAGATTCTTAATATATAAACTAACGAGGAGATGTAAAAGCATGTTTTGTCCAGAATGTGGAAAGAGCAATCCGGAAGGATTGCAGCATTGCCAGTATTGTAATGCAGAATTGATCGACAACAGCCCGAGAAATACTGCTTCTCAGCTGATAGATCAATCTGCAATGCTGGTAGGCAATCTAAAAGCTAAAACCAAAAAAATGGGAAAAACTCCTAAAATCATCTGTGCATGCGTTATATGCGTAGTGGTAGCTGTCAGTGTTTTATTGGGAGTTGGTTCCGCACTTTCAAGTCCTGAAAGAGTAGCAAAACAGTACTTTGAAGCATACGCAGCTCAGGACTGGGAAAGCGTATACGATTATTTGATTGCTGATGAAAAAGATCCATTTTTAAATAAAGCTATGTTTGTCTATTCGATGAAAAACAGAGATATGGATCAAATGAAAATTACCAATTATGAAATAACAGAATTATCAGCGAATCAGAAAGATTCATCGCTTTTATCTATTTCTCCGCTTTCGATTGGATATGGGGGAAGTAATAGTCTATACAATGATTCTTACGAGGATGATATAGATTCTGATTCATCCGATTCAAAATTGGTAAAAGAATACTTGGTGACTTATTTGTCTGATGATGGCACCGGTAAACATACTATGCCGATTACACTATATATGCAAGAAGAGCGTTCTTTCTTATTCTTTAAAAAATATAAAGTTTCTGCAGAACCTTACATTACTTCATGTACCATTGAGATTCCTAAAGATACAAAGGCTACACTAAATAGCGTTGACCTTTCACCCTATGCTGAAACTGATGAAGATTCTCAATACACCACAATAAATATAAGGAGAATTTTTCAGAACGATTACATTTTAAGCGTTACCAGCCCGATGATTGAATATTATAGTAGAGATATTTCCGTATACGACGGAAGTTCAATAAGTGTTTCAGTCAGTGATCTTTCTGTAAACGAGTCGTTGATAGATTCAGTGAAAACGATTGGAAATCAGCTAATAACCGCTTTATATGTAAACTCAACTTCCGGTAAAAAATTGGATAGCTTTACAAATTTAAATATAACTAACACGGATGACTGCAAAGCAATTATGGATCAAATGTTTAATGATCATGGACTTGGTGAAAAAAATGTCAATATAACATCATTTGAAATGGCGGATGGTTCTATTTATACGGATAGTCTTGGTATGTTTTATCGTGCTACATTTTATTATACGTATACAGGAACTCACGTATCACAGAGTTGGACTTCAGAAATAGAAGAAACACCTATGACAAATGCTTCTGGCACCGTTAAAATTATTTTTACTATTGATCAAGACGGTAATTTAAAACCGTATAGCTGTCCGTATTTTTTAGATACCATTGTACGTTACAGCAATAATAAATAAACGGAGGTTTTAACATGGCAAAGTTTTGTACAAAATGCGGTAATCCTATTGAAGAATGCACATGCAATAAAAACGAGGTAACTGAGTTTTTGGATAAAAGTTCAGATTTGCTTACAGTAATGAAGAATCGAATGGGAATCGGAGAACCCGAAACAAACGGTGCCCCCCCTTACGAACGAGGAATGAAAATCATCCCAGAGTGTGTTAGAGCGAGTGAGGGTGAAATTCCGGTTAAACAGTATACGGTCGCTAAATTAAGAACTCGTTTATTAGGTATTCCAATCGCAAAGGCAGAAGGACGAGTGGAAGTTACTAACAAAAGGGTTATATTCCGTGCTTTGGGCAGAAGCCTAATTGGTCGCTTAACATTACAACAGGAGTTTTCAATTGATGATGTTGCCGGTATGGAAGTACGCAGGGAGTTCACATGGTCATTTTGGGATTTCCTTATTGCTATTATTTTAATTGCTTTTGGCGGCAGTATAGGAATGGGAATAATAGCAAATATAGAAACAGTATTTATTAAATTGATTCTCGCTTTGATTTTCGGAGTAGCAGGAATGATACCGTTTTTCATTATGAAGAAGCGTTGGTGGCAAAAACTTATATGTACAAGCTTTTCACTTGGTTCATTAATAGGCGGCTCCATGTCGGAAGTTGGACGTATGGACGATTCTCTTATTTACGTTGCAGCATTACCCGTATTGATTGCTTTTATTATAGTAATTGTAAATATATTCTTATTTGTCATTAAACCTAATTTGGTAATGGTAATTAAAACAAAATCTTATAGTCCTGCGGTCGATGTTCAGAGAATGAAAAACAGCATATTTGCCAATCTTATGGGTCGTCAATCTGAAGAACATACAGGATATACAGAGGTAATCCCGATAGAGAACAGTGAAGATGCCATTCGTGAGCTTGGCGCCGTTATCACAGACATTCAAAAATTCGGCGATTTCGGCATTGAGAAATGGAAAGTTGACTAATTAAGTAATATATTCAATCATACTTTTGAGGGGCATAGTACATAAATAAAATATAGTCTTTTCACTCCACAGCTTTGCGGCCTCTCCTCTGCTGTGGAGTGAGTTGTTTATAGAAAGGTTAAGGTGAATTAATATGGCTAAATTTGAAACATGGGAAGATATATTCAATTTCACAAAATCGGCATTTGAAACTGGACATGTAACTGATTTGATTTCCGGTAAAGGGAACTATGCGATTCAAACCAGTAAATACGATTCCGTCACTGTTCCAAATGATATTCCAACAGATTTTGAATACATTCTGCGTGTATGCATTTATAGCTATTACAAGGAATCAAAAGATCCGGCTATCCCGGAAAAATTCAAAGATGCGCTGATTCAAATGCTTAATAGCAAGGATGCTAAAACTGTTTGGTGTGCATATACCATGCTGTGGTTTCAATGCCTTAAAGAAGCAAAGGGTACTGCGCTCTTTTCAATAATTGACAACGATCTTATAACAATCACACATAATGCTCTACTTGCCAACAAAAGTAATCTGGAGAAATGTTTTATTTGGGCAGGAAAGAAAAGAACAAACGGTCTGTGGGGTGATATTGAAAAGTCTAATGCTTTTTTATGCAATAAATATGGGAGGAATTTCTTATGAAATACTCCTATTTTATCGCTGATGATAAATATGATAGATTCGATTCTCCTGAACATACTGATGGCAATGATGACTATTTAGGGAGAGAAGATTCTAACGGTGATTGTTGGAAATGCTGTATGACAAAAGAGGATGCAGATAAAGCCATTGCCGACCATACAAATGAAGATGGCAGTATTGATTATGATGGATTAAACGAAGACCTTGGATTACCAAAAGGAACACTTGATGAAAACTCTCATCGGGTCGATTTTGAAACGGACGGAGAAATTCGGAATACTGAAAAAGGCGGCATAAACGATAATGGTCAATGTACCGGTGACGGAAAACTCCCGGGCGGGTACAGCGACCTTGAAGCTAAAAATGTACCAAGGGAAAATGCGATAGATAGAGGGCAACTTGGCAGTATGGAAAAAGGTCAAGATAATGACGAAAACAAAAAAGATATCCAAGTTGAAGACAATATCAAAGGCGAAGACGATACCAATGATAAAAATAATACTGAAAGTAAAAAACAATCTGAAAACCAAAATAATACCAACATTGAAGATGAAGGCAACATCAAGAACGAAAGCGCAGATAACGGCAAAAGCAACGATGACGGTTATGACTATTATAATAGCTATATGATGTAATCAGGGAGGAATATATGAAAAAAATAGAAGTTTTTGACGGAAACCAACTTGAAGTTAATCCGATTAGACTTAATGTCACAGACCCAAAATGCTTTTTTATAGGAACAGATCAAAACGGGCGTGAACTTCGTGTTCCGATAGATTCTGAGATTTTAAGTCGTCATATGATGCTGCTCGGCGGAATAGGCACCGGTAAAACAAATACGTTTAATCAAATTATTAAGCAGCTGCGCAGCTCAATGACATCTGACGATATTATGATAATTTTTGATACAAAAGGCGATTTTTATCACGAATTTTATCGTCCGGGTGACATTGTTATCAGCAATGATGAAACTGCAACAGGTGCTGATGGTCCTGATTATTGGAATGTTTTTAATGAGATTGAACACGATGAACATATGGAAGAAAACATTGTTGAAATTTCAAAATCATTGTTTCATCAAAAGTTGGAAAATACCAATCAGCCATTTTTCCCGAATGCGGCGAAAGATTTATTTTCGGCAATTTTAACCCATTTCACCAGAAATAAAGACTTGACGGCAAATAATAAATCATTACGTGAATTTTTGGATGGGTCTCCTACTTCTGAAATCCGAGAAATGTTACAGCAGCACGATGATCTAAAAGCGATGATAAGCTATATTTTTGATGACCGCTCACCGCAGACACAAGGTGTTATTTCCGAGTTGCAGCAATTATCACGTGAAATTTTCCTCGGTAATTTTAAAAAAGAAGGCACTTTGTCTATGCGCAATATTGTCCGAAACAAGGGCGGTAAACTTGTATTTATTGAATACGACTTAGGCGTTGGTAATATGCTTTCGCCTATTTACAGTCTGCTGTTTGATTTGGCAATTAAAGAAGCATTGTGCCGTCAAAAAAGTGAGGGCAATGTATATTTTATTACGGATGAATTTAGTCTCATTCCAAATTTGCAGCATGTAGATGATGCAGTCAACTTTGGCAGAAGTTTGGGAGTTAAATTTATGATAGGTATTCAAAATGTCAATCAGATTTATGACAATTACGGTGAATACAGAGCAAAAAGTCTGCTGTCAGGTTTCCTGACAACGCTTGTTTTTCGTGTTAATGATGAATCTTCCAGGACATTTATCAAGGCTTTACACGGTACAAATCGCAAAAAAGAAATATACATGGCTTCTGTTCAGGGAAGAGGCATTGTTGAACAAATCAGAGACGCCAATGTTGTAGAAGATTGGGATATATCAAGACTGCAACTCGGTGAGGCTATTATAGGTTTTCCGGGTACACCTCCATTTTTATTCAAATTTAATAAAGCATAAATGCATAGGTTTGCCGGCATGAATTACTCATGCCGGCTTTCTGTGATTTATAATTACAATTTACTAAACTGAATATCCTCCACTTTAACTATATTATTTCTACCATTTACTTTTTGGCTTGATACAATAATTTTATCCACAAAATTTATTAAAAACTGCCTTTTTTCAAGGTTAGTAAGTAAATCCCAGTTTTCTCTTATATTTTTAATAATATCTTCTTTTTTTATCGTCTCAACTTCCTGCTCCTTTTTATTTTCCAGTTCCTGAATTTTTTCTGAAATATTATTTTTTTCCTTTTCTATGGATTTCTTTATATTCATATAGTCGTCAAGTCCGATAGTGCCTGAAATATAAGTGCTTACAATTTCTTTTTCTTTATGCTCTAAATTCTTTTTTTGTCTGTATAGACCGTCCAATAAATTTTTATTTTGTTTTTCCTGTGTCTGCTGTTCTGACATAGGTATTGCATCAAGCGCATTTAAATCCGCAATATTATTTATATAATCTCGGAAAGCCTGCTCAACCTTTTTATGGCTTACATTGCATGCATCACAAGTCTTTTTTATGTAATTTCTGCAACGATAATCTACCTTTACAACAGTACGCCCATCAATATGTTTTATATAGTTCCCATGTGTTACCATTTTTCCGCCGCATTTTGCACAATATAGCAATCCAATAAAATAGCTATCTTCTTTAGGTCGCTTTGTATAGCATTTTACGGAAATTTTTTGTATAAGATTTTGCGTTTCTTCATAAAGTTCTTTTGAAATAATAGGTTCATGTGCTCCGTCAGTTTCAAAATGTCTGTTGGGGTCTTTTGTGGCATAGCGTACCATTCCGACATAATTGCAGTTTGTAAGCATATTTTTAATTGTTCTTGTATGCCATTGCGCATTTTCTTTAGTAGGAATATTTCTGCTGTTTAAGTTTTTTGAAATTTCAAGACAAGACATATGCTTGTTTACGAACATGTCAAAAACTTCTCGTACTATACTTGCTTCATATTCATTAACAGTCTGTATTTTTTCTCCGATTTTTCTATCGTAACCATAACTTGGTGTTCTTGTTGCCAATGTATAACCTTCTCTTACTTTTCTTTCGAAGCCGATTTTAGTTCTTTCAATAATGTTTTCTCTTTCAAATTCCGCAAAAATTCCAATGATTTTAATAAACATACGTCCGCTCGCTGTTTGAGTGTCTATACTTTCGCTTAAAGAATTAAAAGCGCAGTTATATGTATTAAATAAATTGACAAGATATATTAAGTCCGCTGTATTACGGGTTAAACGGTCGATTTTAAACACAAGTACATTATTAACCTTGCCGTTTTTTATATCTTCAATCATCCTGTTAATTGCCGGACGGTCTGCAATGTTTTTTCCGCTGATACCGTCATCTATATAAACATCGTAAACGCCCCATTCTTTAATTCTTGAAAAGTCTTTTAGTTTCTGCTCCTGCGCTCTTATTGAATATCCTTCCTGCGCCTGTTCCTCGGTTGAAACTCTTACATAAATTCCTGTTTCCATCATAATAAATCGCTCCTATCTTTTATTTTTCGATAGAGGATTTATCTTTGCTTTGCTTTTTTCTTGGAATAGAGGTTTTCATAAAGAACTTAAGCATTTTTATTTGTAATTCTTTTGGTAACGTTATTTTCTTATTCTCATTTTCATTCGTCATAATTCACCCCAATAATCAAATCTGTTTAATTATATTAATCATCGGGCAAAATATGATAAAAGAAGAACCCCTAAGCTTTAAAACCCTTTGTTTATAAGGATTTTAAGACTTAGAGGTTTTTCTTGAACCCAGCCATGGCAATTTTCTTTCCCCTGTTTACTCTCCTCGAGGATTCGGGATATTTGCCGAGAATTGCATTCAATCTCGATAAACCCTTTAAAAAGGCTGGGACCTGCGGTAAACAAGCTCTTACCATGTGCATGGGCTTCGGCTGCAACGCCGCAGGCGTCACGGGATGCCGCATTATCTCCTCCCCTCGCGAGCGTATAATTGCCACCGTCACCAACGCTTTCGTCCCCTGCAACGGCCGTTTTCCCGCTCTAATCGCCATAATCACCATGTTCTTTGCGGGAGCTTCCGCTTTTTCCTCGGCGGCAATGCTCACAGGGGTCATCCTCCTCGGAGTGTTTATGACCTTTTTGGTTTCCTACATTCTCTCAAAAACTTTGCTCAAAGGCGTACCGTCCTTTTTCAGCCTCGAAATGCCGCCCTACCGAAAGCCCCAGATAGGAAAGGTCATAGTCCGCTCCGTATTTGACCGCACCCTTTTCGTCCTTGCAAGGGCGGCGGCTGTTGCGGCTCCCGCAGGCGTTATCATATGGCTTGCGGCCAATATTCAGGTTGACGGTGTGAGCCTTTTAAACCTCTGCGCAGATTTCCTTGACCCCTTCGCATCCCTTTTCGGCCTCGACGGAGTTATATTGATAGCTTTTATTTTAGGCTTTCCCGCCAATGAAATAGTGGTGCCCATAATCCTCATGGCATACACCTGTTCGGGAACCATAACGGAAATGGGAGATTTGACCTCCATTCACACCCTGCTCACGGCAAACGGCTGGACCGATATAACGGCAATATCATTTCTTCTGTTTTCACTTATGCACTGGCCCTGCTCCACCACCCTGCTGACAGTAAAAAAGGAGACGGGCACTCTTAAATGGACGCTCCTTTCTGCAATAATTCCCACCGCCGCAGGATTCATAATCTGTTTCATATTTGCCAATACGGCGCGGATTTTTATGTAAAACAAGGATAATGCAAAAGCCCGGACTGAAAAGTCCGGGCCTACTCGCTTTACATTAAGTTATGAAAAGAAATTACATAAGGCTTCTGTAAAGCTCCGCTATCTCCTCGACACTGGTGTCACGGGGATTTCCGGGACGGCAGGCATCTGCATAAGCAGACTCGCTCAGGAACTGTACATCCTCTTCCTTAACAATCTCTTTAAGGTCTGCGGGGATACCCACATCCGTTGAAAGCTGTTTAACAGCGGCACATGCAGCCTTTCTTGCCTCGTCGAGAGTCATCTCGTCAACGCCTTCAACGCCCATAGCCTTTGCGATATCTCTGTACTTCTCGCCTGTGCAGGGAGCGTTATACTCCATGATCGTTGGAAGAAGGATCGCGTTTGCAACGCCGTGGGGTGTATCATAAACAGCGCCGAGGCTGTGCGCCATTGAATGAACAATGCCGAGACCTACGTTTGAGAAGCCCTGACCTGCTATATACTGGGCAAGAGCCATTCCCTCGCGTCCCTCGGGAGTATTGTCAACTGCAGCGCGGAGATACTTTGAAATGAGCTCGATAGCCTTGAGGTGGAACATATCCGTCATTTCCCATGCGGCCTTTGTTATGTATCCCTCGATGGCATGGGTAAGGGCATCCATACCTGTTGCGGCGGTAAGTCCCTTGGGCATGGTTGACATCATATCGGGGTCAACAACGGCTACCTCGGGAATATCGTGGGTATCGACGCAGACAAACTTGCGCTTCTTTTCAACGTCCGTAATAACGTAGTTAATTGTAACCTCAGCGGCTGTTCCCGCCGTGGTGGGTACTGCAATAGTGAAAACCGCGTGATTCTTTGTGGGAGCTACGCCCTCAAGGCTGCGGACATCGGCAAACTCGGGATTCTCGATAATGATGCCGATTGCCTTGGCTGTATCCATTGAGGAGCCGCCGCCGATTGCGACGATGCAGTCTGCACCGCTGTCCTTGAAAGCAGCAACGCCTGTCTGAACGTTCTCTATTGTGGGATTTGCCTTTATATCGCTGTAAATCTCATAGGCAAAGCCGGCTGCGTCCAAAAGGTCCGTGACCTTTTTTGTAACGCCGAACTTGATGAGATCGGGGTCTGAGCAGACAAAAGCTTTTTTCATTTCTCTTGCTGTAAGCTCGGGAACGATGTTTTCGATAGCTCCCTTGCCGTGATAGGAAATGGTGTTAAGAACAATACGATTTGCCATAGTATATTCTCTCCTTCAAAATAATTTTTTCAGAATGAGCGCAATTTTTGATATTAAAATCATAAAAATTTCTGCGCTTTAAAGTAATTATATAACTTTCCGCCGACTTTGTCTATAAATTAACAAGGTAATTACTGCCAAAGATAAGGTTCGTTTTTACAGCAATTAGGCAAATAACTGAGTGTTTTAAATGTCTTTCCGCGGCAATTCGAAAAAACCGTAAAGGGATTACCCTTTACGGCTCAGCTTGTCGATAAATTTATTTTTAATATTTAAACAGTTTTTGAGTTGCTGTTTTGCGTAACCAGAGGAAACCCAATGCGGCGCAGAAAACAGCGCAGCATCAAGTTTTTTTGAATACAATCCCTCTGTCACGTCTTACGCCGTGACGTCTCCCTTTACACAAGGGAGACGGGTGTAAGTGCTGAATTTCGGTTTTCCGACAGCCACGGCTTTTGTCTGTTTTGTCTTTAATATTATTTAACTGAAAAGATTTTTGAACCAGGCAACGATTCCGCCTTCCTCGGTTTCCTCAGCCTGAGCAGTCGCTGTTTCCTCAGAGGGAGCCGAAACAGCGTCAGTCTTATAGGTAAAGACTACCGTAGACTCCATATTCTCGGTGCGCTCGGTGAAAATATCATATTCGCTGCCGAAAACCAGCCACTCCTCCATTTTGCCTGCCAGAGATTCCGACTGCTCTTCCGACATGTTTCCGCTGCCTGCATATTTATCGGCAGTATCCAAAATCGCCTCTATCTGCTCGACACTGTCACCGCTGGCAAGCTTGCCGAAGGTTTCGAGAAGCTCTTTATTGCTGTTCATAACGCTTAGAATTTCATTGAGCTTTTCGAGAGTCTCAGGCAGGTTTTCAACGGACTTCTTTATCTCGGGGTCATCCATTTCCGCAGCAAGGCTTTCAAATATAGGCATTACATCCTCCATATCCTGAGCCAAATCGGTGACGCTCGCAATGCTTTCGGAAAGCTGAGGCAGCATCGAAAGGAGCGTCTGAAGAGCCGGGTCGTTTAAAGTGCTCGCAAGGGAATCAAGGTCTGTATTGTTCAAATCGGTTATGAGCTTATCGATTTTCGCGATATTTTCATCTGTCATATAGCTGCCCAAAGTCTTGAGAAGCTTCTCGTTATCATTGCAAAGAGCAGTGGCCTCGCTTACGGCGTTCATGATGCTTTCGATTTTATTGGAGTCGCCGTACAGCAGGTCGATCATTTTATTCACGTCGAGACCGTTCATGGCTGTTTCGATCTTTTCGATGTCCGTAAGCACATCCTTAACGTCGTCAATGGTTTCCGTAAGGCCGCCGTTGCCCAAAGTTCCCACGGAAGAAAACGGCATAACTGCAAACATGAGATTGCTCAGCTCAAATTTTTCCGTATAGGCTGTAATTGTATATGTATCGGAATACATCGACTCGTCTATGAGGCTTATATCAAGGTCGGACAGGCCGAGGCTGTCATCCATGCCGGGAATACCCGCGAAAAACACTACCTGCTTTGCTCCGTCGCTTATGGCGCTGCCATGGTCTATGGCAATATTGCTGAAGGTGTCCTCTGTCATTATCGTTCCTCCTGCCACAAGCATAGGACAGGTTATATCATATTTTTTATCGTCTATGGTTACTACCTTTGTGAGAGTGTTTTCCACCTTTATCTGAATTTTAACGTTTCCCTTTTTGCCTGCTATTTCCTCAGGGGTCATTTCCTCGCCCTCAAGGAAATATTTAATGGTAAATTTTACGGGCGGCTCCTCCTCGGTGACACCGCTGTAATAAAGGTCCGTAGTATCCATATCCCAATAGAGCTTTCCGTTTTCCTCTATGGGCAAGGTGAGTGTTTTTACGTTTTTTATGTCCGAAAGATTGCTGATGTCGGTAATCCGCACCTGAGGCGTATCCGTATGGATCCAGTCGGTAACATTGACCTTGTAAACTGTGCCGTCGGCTTTTGTGTTTACATAAACGGTCTCGTCCTTTTTGACGTTTTCAGCTGCGGCGGTGTATGTCTGATGAACGTACTCTTCCCCGCTCTGAGCCTGATTTAAAATCTCATTATCCGTTGCCGGCTCGCTTTGACAGCCGGCCGCAGCCGTTCCCACAAGAACTACGGCAAGCACGCCGCTTACTGCTTTTATAATTGTGTTCTTACGCATCCTTTTGTACCTTGCCTTTCTTCATAAGCTTACGTTTGTTTGCCTTTTGCGTGCCGTTTGACCGCCAGCCAAAGGTGGTTTTATTGATAAAGCCCTCGCACAGATACAGCATGGGAGTAAGGAAGAATACTATTACCAGCATACTTACAACCGAGCCCCTTGCAAGAAGCACGCATATTCCCTTTATAAGTGAGATGTCGCAAATAAGATATACTCCGAAGGTCGCCACAAAGAAAACAGAGGCGCTTTGAAGTATGGAGCGTTCCGCGGCGTTGGCGGCGTTGAGTATGGCGTCTTTCTTAGATCTGCCAAGCTGCAGCTCCTCCCGGAAGCGGGTGGTCATCAAAATGGCGTAGTCAACGGTCGCTCCCAGCTGCACGCAGTTGATGACCGTAGGCGAAACGAAAGAAATCTCTGTGCCCATTATGGTTGCGCAGGCAAGATTTATCCAGATGGCAAACTCTATGGACAGTACAAGAAGTATCGGCAGCGAGAAGGACTTGAAGCAAATGGCGATCAGCACAAATATAGCTGCAACCGAAAGGATGCTCGTCACAAGAAAATCCGTATCCGTAGTAGTGATAAGGTCCTTAGTTAAGGCTCCCTCACCCGTTATAAGGGCGTTTGGATCATGGCTTTTTACAATGGCGCTCATCTGCTCTATCTGCGCATTCAGTTCATTCGACGCCGCCCCGTATTCCGAGTTTACCATTATCATCTGCTTTCCGTCCTTTTTGCAGATACTGAGAATGTCCTCGGGAATAATATCATCCGGAATGGCGGGACCCACTATCGTATTATATGCCAGCACCGAGGCTATACCGTCAAGGTCCTCAATTTCACTTTCCATCTGCATCAGCTCTCCTGCGGGAATGGTATCATCCACAATCAGGAACTGGGTCGAAGCCATATTGAAATCGCTTTTAAGTTTATTTAATCCTGCAATGGAAACAAGGTCCTGCGGCAGCGCCTTATCCATATTGTAATAAACGTCCGCATTTTTCTGGACAAAATAGGCCGGAATAAGCAGCACCACGAAAATCAGAACAAAGACCTTTTTATGCCTAAATACAAAGCCGTTGAGCTTATCAAATTTAGGTATAAAATTGCGGTGCTTATATTTGTTTATATACTTTTCGAAGAGCAAAATCATTGCGGGCAGGACAAGTATAACCATAAGTATTCCGAACACAACGCCCTTGGCCATAACAAATCCTATATCGAAGCCCAAACTGAGCTGCATGAAGCAAAGGGCCACGAAGCCGAAAATCGTCGTCAGAGAGCTTCCCGCAAGGGCCGTGAAGGATTTCACGACGGCGCTGGCCATAGCATCGCGCCTGTCCTCATAAATTAGCCTTTCTTCTATGTAGCGGTCCATGAGGAAAATGGAATAGTCCATTGTAACGCCAAGCTGAAGAATAGCTGCTATAGCCTGGGTGATAAAGGAAATCTCACCCAAAAATATATTGGTACCCATGTTGTAGAGTATGGCCATACCGAGAGCCACAAGTATTACAAGAGGCAATATCCATGATTCCATCATCAGAGACATCACCACAAGGGCGAGAACTATGGCAACGGCGATATAAATGGGTGCCTGACTGTCCGTAAGCTCCTTTGTATCCTCCGTTATGGCGGACATTCCGCTGATGAGCACCTTTTCGTTAGTTAGCTTTTTAATATCCTTTATAGCCTGCATAGTCTCGTTTGATGAGCCGGAACTGCTGAATTGAACGAGCATCATGGTTGTGCTCTCATCTGCGGAATAGAAGATTTCCTTTATTTCATCAGGCAGAATTTCCGCCGGGACCTGCGTTCCCGCAAGGTCGTCTATCCAGACAGCGGAGCTCACTCCCTCCACCTTAGCTATCTCCTCTTTAAGGGCGGAGGTGTATTTTGCCGGCATATCCTCCACGACCACTATAGCCATGCCGGCGCTGTTGAAGGTTTCGTCAAGTACCTGCTCTCCCTGCACGGATTCAAGATCCCCCGGCAGATATGAGAGTATATCGTAATTGACTCCGGTAAATATAAAGCCCAGTATTGCGGGAATCAAAAGCACAAGGGCTATTATAAACACCGTTTTTGCGTGATATGTTTCCCATTTAGCTATTTTCTGTATCATATCCTCTGCATACGGTAGCCTGATACCGTTCCTTTCTTAATTTTTCGGCATTTCGCCGTTGTTCATTCGATACTGCTCCACGCCGTATATGCTCATTGTTACAATGTCGTAAAGATGAGGCTTTACCTCCTCGAGACTGTATGGCTTACCTCTGAGTATAGCGTTGCAGCAGGAGGAAACAATCAGGTTTATATACAAATACATTTTCACCGAGATATCATTTACACAGTAGCCCTGACTTTCAAAGTAATGCAGGATCTTGTCGTAAAGCTCCTTGACGGGACCCTCTCGGTTCTCAATCATTGCGTTGACGCAAACGTGGACGTTTTTGTCAATAAGCAGAGTGAGAGTTTTGTTGCCCTCGAGAAAGTCCACAAGCAGATCGGTATATCCCCTGACGCATCTGGACAAATCCTCATCACTGTTGATTTCGGGAATTTCAATTTCAAAATTCATATAGTCGGCAGCTTTTTTTAAAATAAGTTTGGAAACCAGATCCACCTTATCTTTAAAATACAGGTAAAAGGTCCCTTTGGCTACGCCTGCTTTTTTTACGATATCATCAATTGAAACCCCGCCTACCCCCTCCTTCTCAAATAATTCGTATGCCGCGGAGATCAGCTTCGCATACTTTTCATTTTTCTTTTGAGTAACCTTATCCATTTTGCACCTCTTTTGCCTTAAGCGGAAATGACTGTCAGTCATTTTTTGAGCTGTCACTATTCTATCACAAAATGACTGACAGTCAATATTTTGGCTTGAACTTTTACAAATTATTAAAATAATATTCATTTTTCAATGCACAATGCCCTGTATCGGCCTGTTTAAGCAGGCAAAAAAGATGAAATCCGAAATCAGGCGTTCAGTCAAAACAAAAAGGAACGCATTTTTCAATACGTTCCTTTTTGCCGCGCGTCTGCTGCGCCTGTTATTTCAGCAAATATCTTAAAAGCCTCTCGCGATTATTAATAAACATCTGCGTAACACGATAGCTTTCCGTCTCCTCATACTCGCACTCCTTTATCCCCACACCGTCAAAGGAAAGTATCTGAGCGTTCGGAATACCCAAAAGTATAGGCGAATGACTGGCTATAACGAACTGGGCTCCCTGCACGGAAAGGTCATATATCTCCCCCAGCACCGCAAGCTGCTTCTGAGGCGAAAGAGCGGCTTCGGGCTCATCCATAATATAAAGGCCGTTGGGAGAGAAAGCGCCCATAAGGGAAAAGAAGCTCTCCCCGTGGGACTGAGCGTGAAAGGATTTTCCGCCGTATTGCCTGTAATAAACGCTCTCAGGCTTATCTCGGTATTCTTCGGCCATTGTAGCAACATTATAAAAGCTCTCTGCTCTGAGAAAATAGCTGAAAGAAGGCCTTTTTATGCCTCTTTCAGTTTTTATCGCCTTATAAAGCTCGGAGTGGGAATCGTAGGTCGAAAAGCTGTAATTGAGGGTACCTCCTTCGGCGCTGAAACCGCAGGCTACGGCCACAGCTTCGAGAAGTGTGGATTTCCCCGTGCCGTTTTCTCCCGCGAAAAAGGTTACGGGACTTTTGAAAATCAATCTTTCCGTTCCCGCCAGGGCGGGAATATCATTTATATAGCTGTCTTTGCAGATGCGGCTGTGATCTATTTCTATGCTCTTTAAAAAAAGCTCATTCATATGACGGCTCTCCCTCTTGAGAAGCGTTTTCTCCGCTGAGAAATACCTTCACCCTGTCCTTTATCTCCATTGTATCGGGTGTGACGAGACAATCCGCCGCCACTATTTTAACCCCTGCCCTTTCCGCCTGACAAAGAGCCTCGGCAAACTCCCTGTGGGTTTTGACATTGGGAGTAAAATAGTCTACGTCCTTCATCTGGATTACAAATATTATATAGGCTCCGAAGCCCTCTTGCTTTAATCGGCAAAGCTCTTTTACATGCTTTACTCCCCTTTCGGTGGGAGCATCGGGAAACATTACAACTCCGTTTTCCTCAAGGGTCACTCCCTTGACCTCGGCAAAGGCTTTCTCCGTCTCCGTTTCAAAGTAGAAATCGAACCTCGAATCTCCCCATTTCCGCTCGCGCTTCAAAAGCTTTATGCACGGCACCAATCCGCCCCTTTCGAGCCACTCCTCCGCAGCTTTATTGGGCGCCTGAGAATCCATATTTATGAGCCTTCCGCCTTTATTTACGGTGATGAGTGAATACTCCGTCTTTCTCTTTTCGCTTTTAACGTGCTCCAGCCACACTTCGCACCCGGGCACAAGTAGCTCTCGGCATCTGCCAGTATTCTTGACATGGCATTTATGCACCCGTCCGTCAATTTTCACATTGGCTATAAAGCGGTTGGGCCTCGAAATAAATTCACCTTTTACAATATTATCGTAACGCATAATTACTCCCGAAAAAGATTTTGATTATCATTAATTTTTACAGTGAACGGCGCTTCATTTCAATACCTTCGGATATCTTTGATCTGACGTTAACCGTTAAAAAGAAAAGCCCGAATTTCTTCGGGCTGTGATTTAATCTATGCCTAAGGCGCGGCCTATCCAGGTTATAAAATTAATGGGTATCGTCTTTATCCTGAATTGAGTCCACTTTCCGTAAAGCTTCGAATGGTTATCCTCGATATTTCCGACGGTGGTGTATGTAAGGCTTTCCCTGAGAGCCTGAGACGTCACGCCGTCCGTGACTTTCACAGTGAGCTTAACCTCTTCACCGGGAAGGATATCCATAAAGTTATCGCTGAAATTGCCCTTGGTAAGGTCGCTTTCCACAAGGACGTTGCGGGCAAATTTATCGCTTGAAAGGGTGATTTCGGATTCATCACCGTCAATACGAACCTGCGCGTCAATGGTACACTTGGGAAGCCCTATATCCTTTTCAGCGCCGAAAAGGAGTATCCTCTCGGAAACTGCTTTGGAATCCTTAACAAGACGCACCACAAACACAAGCTTTGAAGCATCCCTTCCCTGCGTCAGCTCCGAAGTCCTGAGAGTTTCCGCAAGGGTTGACTTTACGTGCTCCGCCTTTACGGGAGAAGAAAATTCCCTGATTATTTCTCCGTCAAAGCTCATAAGGGTATATCTGAGCTCTCCCTCAAAAGCCTTGAGGGTATCGTTTATCACAAAAATTTTAAACTCCTCTTTGCTGTCCTCAACGGATACGGTTACGGGAGCGTTGAATTTTTTTGAGGCAAACTGGACTGCCTTGTTCATACCCAGATAATCTATGCCTGCCCATGAGCATACGGGCCAGCAGTCGTTGAGCTGCCAGTAAATGGAGCCGTTGCATCTGCCCCTGTTTCTGCGCCAATGCTCCGTAGCGTCGCGGACTCCCTCCTGCTGTATAAGCTGGGAGAGGTAAAGGGTATCCGAAAAGCCCTTGGGGATGAGATAGCGGGATGCTATATAATAATACATCTTCTGGTTTCCGCTGGGGCTCTTCTGGTGGGCGTTGAAAACCCTGCCCGTAAGGGAATAGTCCTCGGGCTTGGCAAAATAGCGCACCGCCTTCATTGAGGGCATGGACTCGAGTCCGAACTCGCTGCAAAAACGCGTCATTCGCTTGCGGTAGAAGGTAAGAGGCATAAGTCCGTGCCACACCTGCCAGAGGTGGGTGTCGCCCGTGTCGTCGCTGCCCATTCCCTTCATGTATTCGCTGCCTATGGGCGAAGTGTTTATAAACGGGGTCTTGTCGTCAAAGCTCTTTACCCATGGCGGCAGTATCTCGTAGAAAAACTTTTGAGTCCACTTTGTGAGCTTAGTATACGCTTTCCACGCCAAAGCCATGGCTTCGATTTCATTGTTGCCGCACCAGATTGCAAGGCTCGCATGGTGGCGCAGCCTCTTGACGGTAAACTCAATCTCCTTTTTGACGTTTGCAAGAAATTTTTCGTTATAGAAGGGATATGGCGCGCAGGCAAACATGAAGTCCTGCCACACAAGCACGCCTAAGCGGTCGCACATATAATAAAACTCGTCGCTTTCATAATATCCGCCGCCCCACACTCTTATCATGTTGAGGTTTGCGTTGACGCAGTTTTCTATAAGCTTCAGCTTATCCTTATCGGTGACCCTCGTAATAAGGGAATCCATGGGAATATAATTTCCGCCCTTGGCGAAAATCTTTACTCCGTTGAGAACAAAGCAGAAATTGCTGCCCCACTGATCCTCTGAGCGGTCAAGAGTAAGGGTTCTCAGACCTATTTTCTTTGAAGCAAAATCGCACTCCGTTCCGTCGGAGAACACCCTTGTCTCCACGGTATAAAGAGGCTGTTCCTTCTCTTCGGAAAGGTCGTTTGTCCACCAGAGTCTCGGATTTTCCACAGTGCAGTACATTTTAAAGGCGCCGTTTTCACATCGCTTTGAATCGATTATATTCCCGTCAGGATCTTTGACGGTTATCTCTATTTCCGTTTTCCCGCTGAAATGCTCGGCGGTCACCGTGGTGTAAATCTCCGCCTTTCCGTCGGCATGGTGCTGCTCCGTCTCAAAGGATTTGACCTTCGCTCCGTTATAGGCCTTTACGCATATATCCCCCGTAATTCCGCTTATGGGTATGACGGGACCCCAGTCCCAGCCGAAATGGCACTGGGCCTTTCTGATGTGAGTAAGACCCGTAAGTCCCTGATTGTTCCTGGGGGTCTTGTCCTCTTCTATGGCTTTTTTTATGTATTTTACGGGAGCGTCAAACTCAAAGCGCAGGGTGTTTTCTCCCTCACGAGCAAATTCCTTTATGTCAAATTCATAGGATATATGCACGTTCTCGGTTTTCGCAATAAGGCTGTCGTTAAAATATACGGTGCAAAGGGTATCAAGCTGCTTACAGCACAAAAACAGCCTGTCGCTTTCCAAATCCTCCTTCGTAAGAGTGACCGTTCCGAAATAATCCCAGTCGGTTTCACCGATCCACAGGGTTTTCCCTTCGTTTTCGCCCACAAAGGGGTCCTCTATCTGTCCCAGACGCAGAAGGTCGCAGTAGTTACAGCCGGGAACCTGAGCGGGGAATTTTTCTCCGCCTCGCTGACAGAACTGCCAATTCTGATTCATCTCTATTCTCTTCATAAGCCGCCTCTTTTCCGTAATATCATATGATACATTTCTGCAACTATTAAGTATAATACAGCGGTAAATATTAAGTCAATTAACAATACGCCGAATTATGCGGCCTCTTTCCGTATCATTTGCCGAACCAGGCTTCATAAAGCACGCCGAGAGCCTCCATAAAGTTCTCCGACGGCATTGAAGAACAGGAGAGGACCGCGCTTTTTATCCCCTCTTCTTCGCTTTCCGTCACCGCTCTCACGGCTATCCCCGCCTTTCGCGCCGACTCCTTCAGCTCATCGCAGCCTTTATCGCTTTTAACGTCAAGCCTTATGAGAAAGCCGCCTTCGCTTACCTCGCACTTTGCCTTTTCCCCGAATATCTGCTCCGCGTCGCCGCACAGCTTGCGGCTTTTATTCATGTAGAGCTTTCTCACCTTCCTTATCTGACTGCTCAGGTGGCCGTCCCTTATGAACCGACCGAGAGCTATCTGCTCCGCCTTTGAAGCTGTCTGGGAATAGCTGTTTTTTATCTTTTCGTACTTTGGCATTATTGAGGAAGGCAGTATCATAAAGCTGACCCTGAGCGACGGTATGAGCAGCTTCGAAAAGGTGCCGAGATACACAACGTTTCTGCCTGCGTCAAGGCCCTGGAGAGACGGCACGGGCCGCCCGTAATGTCTGAATTCGCTGTCGTAATCATCCTCGATTATAAAGGCGCCCCGTTCTCTCGCATATTCTATGAGCTTCAGCCTGTCGTTGACGGGAAGCACCTCGCCTCGCTCATTAAAGCCCGACGGAGACACATAGACCAAGGAAATTTCATCCCGCGCAAACTCCGCAACATCGGCTCTGCCGGGATAAGAAAAGACATTGTAGCCCATATCGCGAAAAACCGTCTCGCCTTTTTCAAAGTGTGAGCCCGAGAAAGCGGCGTTCCTTCCCTTCTCGCCCATGGCTGCGCACAGGATATACAAGAGTATCTGTACGCCTGAGCCTATGACCACCTGCTCGGGAGTGCAGAGGGTATCACGGCTTTTCGCCGCGTATTCGCATATTGCCTCTCTAAGGTCATACTCCCCCTGTGGCTCTCCGTAGGACAGCAGCCTTTCGTCGTCCCGCAGAGCGCTTTTCATATACCTGCGCCAAAGGGCAAAATCAAAGCTTTCCCTGTCAACGCTTGTCGAAGCAAAATCGTATTTTATTTCTCCTGCCGCATCGGCTCCCCCGGCGGCTCTGCTTAAAATCGGCCTTTCGGGATTTGAAAGGCCGAGACTGTCCGCAAAGCTGCTCAGGTCGGAAATGTAAAATCCGCTGTTGGCCTTCGGTGTAACGTATCCTTCGGCGGCAAGCTGAAAATAAGCCGTCTCCACCGTGGTTTTGCTCAGCTCCAGCTCCGCAGCGCATTTCCTTATGGACGGAAGCCTTGTTCCGCTCTTGATTTCACCGTTTATGATTCTGCGTTTATAATATTCATAAAGCTGAATGTATAAGGGCTCCGTACCCGATTTTTCAATCATCATATCAAACTGACCTTTCGATTTTTAAAAAAATTAAACATTCATCAATGACAATTATATCATTGTTTTTGAAAAATAGCATAAAAATATATGACTTAAATTCACTTTTGCCGAATTATTTCCTCATTCACTTTTTTGAATATCACAGCTAGCTCAACAAATAATAAGGGTGAAGGAGGCGTTAAAAATGAAAAACAAAAACAACAAACGCAATAATCAGCCCCAGAACAATAAAAATATCCCCGAGATGCAAAACGTAAACAACATGCCCGAAAAGCAGAACACCAATGATCCCCAAAACTCCAAGGCAAAAAACAAAAATTATAAGAATCCTCAGTATTGAAATGCTGCTGCCATTTTCGGACTCGGCGAGGCCATAGATCCCACCGATCCCTTCGGCAGCTATACGGGGGTTCCTTTAAACCCCTTTGAAACTCCCGAACAGGACGCAGACGATCTGTAATAAAAAGGCCGATGCTTTCAGAAAGCATCGGCTGTTTTTATTTTTAATTCAATTGCAAATGGATTTATTTCTTGAAGAATTTTTCGATGTCCGACGAAAACCAGTCTTCATCATCACTCTGACCCTGAGAATCGTCAAAGCTGTCCGCAGGCTTTTTCTCTGAGGCAGCGGGAGCTCCCTCCTCACTGACGGAGGAAGAGGAGGAGGAAATGTCTATATTCTTTTCAGCCTTGTTGTCGCTGAAGCCTGTTGCAATTACAGTGATTACCATTTCATCGTCAAGAGCCTCGTCAAAAGCAACTCCGAAAATGACATTCAAATCCTTGTTGGCGGCATTGTTGATGATGCCGCAGGCGGTATCAACCTCATCAAGACCGATATCCGCTGAAGATTTGATACTGATAATTATACCCTGCGCACCCTTGATGGTAGTTTCAAGAAGAGGACTCGAAATAGCCAGCTTCGCGGCCTGTTCCGCCTTATCCTTGCCGCTGGCTCTGCCCACGCCCATGTGAGCGCATCCGGCATTTCGCATAATAGCGGAAACATCTGCAAAGTCCAAGTTGATGTATCCGGGAACCTTGATAAGCTCGGAAACACTTTGAACACCCTGGAGAAGCACATTATCCGCCGCTTCGAATGCATTGGCAAAGGTAATTTTTTCCTCAGAAATATACTTAAGGCGTTCATTTGGAATTATTATAAGGCTGTCAACATGCTCGGCAAGATTTGCTATACCTGCTTCCGCCTGCTCCATACGGCGTCTGCCCTCAAAAGCAAAGGGCTTAGTAACTATACCTACCGTAAGTATACCCATTTCTCTTGCAATGGAAGCGATTACGGGAGCCGCACCTGTTCCGGTTCCGCCGCCCATACCCGCAGTAATAAAGACCATATCGGTGCTTTTAAGGGCGTCACTAATGGCCTCTCTGCTCTCTTCTGCGGAGCGCTGTCCGACCTCGGGATTTGCGCCTGCGCCCTGGCCCTTTGTGATCTTCTCGCCTATCTGTATTTTGTGTGTGGCCTGAGAGTGCATAAGGGCCTGCTTATCCGTATTTACGGAAATAAACTCAACCCCCTGGATCTGAGCTCTTACCATTCTGTTTATGGCGTTTCCGCCGCCTCCGCCGACACCAATGACTTTTATCTGAACAACACTGTTAAAATCGTTATCAATCTGAAATGACATTTAACTTCCTCCCGCCGTTGATGAAATACTAATTTATCTGATCTAAACAATTATACAAAGTTACCATATTATACTACCATGCCTACAATAAAAATACAATCATCTGTAATTAGAAATATTATGAATTTTCAGCTTTTTTTTGGTGCTTTATCCGATTATAATTTTTAATCGTCCTCGGTTTTCGGCGAAAAATAGGCCTTCCCGTCGTATGTTAAATCAAAGGTTCCTTTCACGGAATTGCCGTTTGCTTTTTCTCTCTTTATGGCTTCGCCTGCAAGAAGCAGCTTGCGGTTTATGGTATCGGAGGAAATAACTCCCAGCTTGAGCGTTGTCTCTCCGTTTTCACACACAATCAAAACATTTGCACTGTCACTTAAATCATAATAAGTTACGTCAAGTCCCGCTTGCTCAGCTGCGTCAACCAAAACGGAAAGACTGTTCATAACGCTTTCATCCTTCACGGAAAGCACGGCTCCGACCTCAATCTTTTCAACTCCCGAAATCATTATTATCGGTACGGCAATGTCCTTGTCAGAATCGGTTATTTCAAGAACCTTACCGTCATCGTCAAGCAGCACATAGCCGTTATCCGTGCGAAGTGCGCAGGACGGCGCCGCGCTTTCAACGGTTATTGTCACGGTATCGGGTATACTGCGTTTTATTTCAGCCGTACCAATATAGGGAAGAGCTTTGGTTATGGACGAAGAAACGGTTTCGGCGGAAAATCCGAAAAGGGTATCTCCCAAGGTTAAACCGGAGCTCTTTATTATCTGTTCCGATGTATACTGGGTTTCACCTGCAACGGTAATGGTATTAACTTTAAAAAATACCGTAAAGCAAAGAGTCACGGCTGCCGCAGCAAGGAAAATGAAAAAAAACACTCCGCTCAATATGCGCTTTATGCGGTTCTTTCTCCGCTTGGCCATAGCATATTCACGGCGTCTTTCGTCCCTCGATTTGGGTTCCTGAGGCGCATTTTTTTTGACTTTAGCTTTCTCTTTGTTCATAATCCCTTATCCTTTTTATATCGGCGCCCAGCTGACGCAGATTTTCCGTTATGTTTTCATATCCTCTGTCTATATGACGCACACCGTCTATTCTTGTAATGCCTCCCGCGCTGAGACCCGCTATTATCAAAGCAGAACCCCCGCGCAGATCAGGAGCCGTAACCGGCGCCCCCGACAGTGCTTTTACCCCTTCGGTGACGGCAACCCTGCCTTCAACCTTAATATTGGCGCCCAGACGGCAAAGCTCGCTGACATGCCTGAACCTGTTTTCAAAAATGTTCTCGGTAAATACCGTGGTTCCCGAACACAAAGCGGCCACCGCCATAACCGGAGCCTGAGCGTCTGTAGGAAAACCCGGATAGGGCATGGTGCGCACGGTACCCATTTTACGCAAAACCGGCGGAGCCGAAACGGAAACGCTGTGATTTCTTATGGAAATGTCACAGCCGCTTTCGCTTAGCACAGAGACAACAGCTCCGATATGGGCGGGAATAATATCCCTGAGCACAACCTGACCCTTTGTAACCGCTGCGGCGCACATATATGTGGCGGCGGCTATGCGGTCGGGGATTACCCTGTGCTCACAGCCCCTGAGCTTTTTGACTCCCTCTATATAGACAGCGTTGCTGCCCGCCCCGTGGATTTTCGCTCCGCATCGGTTGAGAAAATCAGCAAGATCGCTTATTTCCGGCTCGCAGGCGGCGTTTACTATGGATGTATTTCCCTTTGCCGTAACTGCGGCAAGCATTATATTTTCCGTCGCTCCGACGCTGGGAAAGGATAAAACTATCTCTGCACCCTTGAGACCCTCGGGACACTCAAAATAAAGCCGCCCATGTTCCTCCCTGATCACTGCGCCGAATTTTTCCATGGCAGCAACGTGCAGGTCAATAGGTCTCAGCCCTATATCGCAGCCTCCGGGAGCGGAAAGCTCCGCCTTTCCCGTTTTCGCAAGCATAGCTCCGAGAAAAACCACCGAGGAGCGCATTTCATGCATCAGTTCATCTGATATTCCGAAGCCGCACGCATTTTCAGCGTCT
Source organism: uncultured Oscillospiraceae bacterium (assembly GCA_949283785.1). GTDB lineage: Bacteria > Bacillota > Clostridia > Oscillospirales > Acutalibacteraceae > UMGS263. Next base: position 20,317 of record CASDTR010000029.1, on the reverse strand, counting down.
ACATACACTGTATGGCCGCTTCGCTCGGCTTCACATCCCAGATGCCTGAGTATATTTACTGCGGCGTCAACATCGGTCAAAATCGGACAATTATGTATTGTACATTGTCCGTCTGCAAGATAACAGGCTGCAAGAACAGGCAATACGCTGTTTTTCGCCCCCTGCACCGATATTTCACCCCACAGGCGTTTTCCGCCCGTGACTTCTATTATATCACTCAAGCTCTCACACACCCTTTCATACCGAAACTTTCTGCCGATTGTATACTATGCGGTATGTCGGTACTGTGTGAAAAAGCCTGTTTTATTTCTTTACAAGAGAGGTTATGACCTCACATATCCTTTCGTTTGCATCAGTGATCGAAAGAGCCTTCGCCTTTTCACCGATGCCCTTCAAAGCTTTCTTATCAGAGAGAAGCTCGTCTACTTTCTCGGCAAGGGTGTCGGGAGTGAGGTCCTTTTCCTCGATTATAACAGCCGCTCCTTTATTCACGAGAGCCATGGCATTATGGTACTGGTGATTTTCTGCCACATTCGGCGAGGGAATAAGTATGGAGGGCTTTCCGAGAGCTTCAAGCTCACTCAGGGAGCTTGCGCCTGCGCGGCAGATAACAAGGTCCGCAGCGGCAAGGCAAATATCCATATCGTTTATATATTCCCTTATTTCCACATCGGGGTCCTTATCACAGTCAACGCCCAGCTCACGCAGAGCGTCGGGCATCCAGAGCCCGTACTGACCCATGGCGTGAAGATATTTGCAGTCCCGCTTTGAAATGCGCTTTGCTATCATACCCGCAACGGCCTCGTTTATAGCCTTTGCCCCGAGGCTTCCTCCCATTGAAAGAACGAGGGGACGCTCGTCAAGATTCATCCTGAACCGTGCCTCGTCGCGGTTGGCGTTAAGTATCTCCCCTCTTACGGGAAGACCCGTGATGATACAGGGATTCTTGCTCTCGAGATATTTCTCCGCCTCCGGAACAGTGAGCATCACCTTATCGGCGCGCTTTGCCAGGATCTTATTTGTCTTTCCGGGGAATGCGTTCTGCTCGTGAACAGCTATGGGAATACCCATTTTTGACGCCATTCTGAGAACGGGTCCGCTTACATATCCGCCGAAGCCCACAACTACGTCAGGCTTAAATTTTTCAATAATCTTTTTCGCCTGTGACGAGGACTTGAGAAGCTTCGCCACGGTGCCTATATTGCGCTTTATGTTTTCGGGAGTGAGCTTTCGCTGAAAGCCGCTTATCTCAATGGTTTCAAAGGCGTATCCCGCAGCAGGTACGAGGCGCGCCTCCATTTTTTCCTTTGTGCCCACAAAGAGAATATCGGCGTCGGGGAACTGCTTTTTAATTTCACCTGCAGCGGCAAGAGCAGGATTTATGTGTCCTCCCGTACCGCCTGTTGCAAATAAAATCTTCATATTAACTACCTGCCTTTACTTTAAACTTTTTTAATATTCGATGACCGTGATACCGAGAGCACCATACCGAGTTCTACGAGCAGCATCACAAGAGCTGTACCTCCGGAACTGAAAAACGGCAGCGAAATACCCGTATTCGGAAAAAGGTCCGTTACAACAGCGATATTAAAGGCTACCTGTATTCCGATATGGAATACTACGCCCAAAACCAGGAGAGAGCCGAAGCGGTCATTGGCTTTAAGGGCTATGACAACACCTCTTGCAATCAAAAGAACAAAGAGAATTATTATTATGCAGGCTCCGAAGAGTCCCAGTTCCTCACAGACAATTGAGAAGATAAAGTCATTTTGCGGCTCGGAAACATACAGATGCTTCTGCTTCGACTGGCCCAGGCCTACGCCGAAAAGCCCGCCGGAAGAAATTGCGTAAAGGGACTGGTTTGTCTGCCAGCGGCCGTCCGTAGGATCTGCGTCCTTATCAATCCACATGGTAATTCGATTGGCTGCGTGTTCGGGGAGAATATCGGGCTTTATCAGCACAACAACTACTAAGGCTATAATCGCCGCTATTCCTATATAGAACCAGTATCTCTTCGTGCCGCCCAAATACATCATGGCGATACCTATCATAACGATAAGCACCGCGCCCGAAACGTGGTTCTCTTTATAGATAAGAAACGCCATAAGAATGGTCACGAGGGCATAGGGCCAAAAGGCAAAGGGCTTTTCCGCAAGCTTTTTGTGGTCCTTATCCATCTTCAGCGCACAGAACATTACAAGTGCTATTTTGGCAAGCTCCGACGGCTGAAAGGTGGGGAGCCCCGATACACCCGGAACATAGAGCCAGCGCTTAAAGTCCGGAGTATCCGGAAGAGCCGGAAGGAGCAGGACAACTACAAGAGCGATAAAGGTGCCTGCAAGCACAACATAAGTAAAAAGCTTGAACCAGCCGTATTTTAACTTTGAAACTGCCAGCATTAACGCTATTCCGATTACGGCATAGAGCAGCTGCTTCCTGAAATAATAAAGGCTGTCGCCGTCATTGTTGTAATAGGAATAAGGATAGCTTGCGGAAAAAAGCATCACAAGGCCTATGGCCAGCAGAATGAGAACCAGTATTAAAAAATACAGGTCAACAGCACCGGTGTTAAATATCCCGATACCGATTTTCTTCTTTTTAAGTGTGTTTTGAGTTTTTTCCGCCATAGTCGCTTCTCCTTATAAGTTATCAGCCGAACCAGACGCAGAGTATGCCGATTACCGCGCCTATGAGATTTATGGTTGTAAAGACCGAAACGATTTTTACTTCGCTCCAGCCGGACATTTCAAAATGATGATGAATGGGAGCCATTTTAAAGATGCGCTTTCCGTGAGTCGCCTTGAAATAAGCGATCTGAATGACGTCGGAAAGAGCTTCAATAACATAGATGATTCCCACTGGGATGAGGATGAGAGGACAGTTTATGGCGTAAGCGAGAGCCACCACTAAGCCTCCCAGGAACATTGAACCCGTATCTCCCATGATAACTCTTGCGGGATAGTGGTTCCATACAAGGAAGCCTGCGCATCCGCCTGCAAGAGCGGCGGCAAGGATACTTGCGCCCGTAAATTTGAGGATCGCAGCAATTACGATAAAGGAAACCGCCGCCGTAAGGGTCACGCTGGAGCACAGACCGTCAAGTCCGTCGGTAAAGTTTACCGCATTGATTGCGCCGTAAACGATGCAGACAGTGAAGATCCAGAAGAACCAGCCCAGATTTACATTTCCTACAAAGGGGATATATGTGACATAGGAACCCGAATAGTAGAGAACCGTTGTGTAAGCGACAGCTACAAGAAGCTGCATGAAGGTTTTCTGCTTTATTGTAAGGCCGAGGTTCCTCTTTTTGACGACCTTGATGTAGTCATCCATAAAACCGATGAAGCCAAAGAGCAGAGCCATTATAAAGCCGCCCCAAAGGCGCATTTTGTAAAAGTCGGCAGTCGCCGTGCCCTCGGGGAAAATTTTACTTCCCGTAAGGTAATCGGTAAGATAAACGGCCGCAAAGGAAACCGTTATGCCGATTATAAACATGATGCCGCCCATTGTGGGTATACCCTGCTTTTTCTTGTGCCATTTCGGACCGATATCAAGAATAGTCTGCCCGAATTTAAGCTTTCTCAGCCAGGGGATCATAAAAAATCCCAGCACCGTTGTAACGGTGAATGCTCCCAGAGCCGCAATGATTCCCAGTAATGTTGTACTCATTTTCTGTTCCACCCTTCGTAAAGCGCATTTATAACTTCCTCAAGCTTCATTCCTCTGCTGCCCTTAAAGAGTACGCAGTCTCCCGAACGAGTGCAGGAAAGAAGTCTTTCGGTTAAATCCTGTTTATCTTCAAAGCTTTCAACGTTCTTTAAGCCCTTTGCCCCTTCGGCAATGAACTGCGCTTGTCTGCCGAAAGTGAAAAGTATGTCGATATTAAAATCCGCCGCCATTTTGCCGACGCTTCTGTGGGCTTCTTCGGATATGGCGCCCAGCTCCAGCATATCGGCGAGAACGGCTATTTTTCTCTCCGCCTTAAACTCCGAAAGAGCCGAAAGAGCCGCTTTCATAGAGTCGGGGCTGGCGTTGTAGCAGTCTTCTATAACAGCAATGCCGCCGACTTTTCTGACCCTCTGGCGCATTCCCGACGGCTCGTATTTTTCGAGGCTTGCGGCGCCTTGGCTGAGGTCTATTGAATATTTAACTCCCGACGCCAAAGCCGCAAGGGCATTGTAAACGTTGTGTATTCCTATGGCGGGGAGATGCACCTTCTGTTTTTCTCCGTCCATAACGGCGGTGAAATCCGTATACATGCCGTCAGAGGTGATATCCTCCGCCTTTATATTGCATTTTCCGCTTTTTATGCCGTACCAGATGACCTCACGGTCTCCGAAATCGGCATCCTTGAGGTGCTTGTCATCTGCATTTACAACTACGGGAGCGTCATCTGCCATTCCGTCAAGGATCTCCATTTTCGCTTTAAGTATATTCTCCCTTGAGCCGAGAGTTTCCATGTGGGATACTCCTATATTTGTAAGTATGCCCAAAGTGGGAGCGGCCACACGGGAAAGGTTTGAAATCTCACCGAAATCCGCCATGCCCATTTCGAATACCGCCGCCTCATAGGTTTCGTCAAGGCTGAAAACAGTCATGGGCATACCTATCTGATTGTTGAGATTTCCGAGACTTTTAAGGGTTTTATATTTTGAGGATATGACGCAGTGGACCATCTCTTTGGTAGTCGTCTTTCCTACGCTTCCCGTAAGGGCTATTACGGGAATACTGAACCTGCGTCGGTACATTCCCGCAATCTGCGAAAGAGCCTTGCAGGTATCACTGACCTTTAATACACGGGGATCGGCAATATCACGGCTGCTCACCGCTGCCGCCGCACCCTTTGAAAGAGCGTCCTCCACAAAAGCATTTCCGTCAAAATTCTCGCCTTTAAGGGCGATGAAGAGGCAGCCCTCTTCTATTTTTCTCGTGTCCGTACATACGGAGTAAATCTTCTTTTCGCCGTCTCCTGAAAACTCAGCGCCACAGGCTGCGGCAATCTCTTTTAAATTCAGCGGTATCATTTATTTACCTCTCCGTTTAAATATTCCGAGACAATTTCTCTTTCGTCGAAATGTATTCTTTTATCGCCGAGAATCTGATATGTCTCATGGCCTTTGCCGGCGAGTAAGATTATATCATCTTTTTCACCGATTGCCAAAGCCCTTTCTATGGCTTTACGGCGGTTTTCTATGGCTTCAACCGTAATTTCCGCCTTTTTACAGCCTTTAAGTATATCTTTTATGATTTCCTGCGGATTTTCGCTTCTGGGATTATCCGAGGTCACAATGACGTAATCGGAAAGCTCAGCAGCGATTCCACCCATCAGGGGCCGCTTCGCCTTATCCCTGTCCCCGCCGCAGCCGAAAACGGTTATTATCCTTTTGGGTGCTGAGGCCCTCACAGCTTTAAGTATATTCTCAAGTCCGTCGGGAGTGTGGGCGTAATCTATTATGACTGTGTAATTCCTGCCCGTGGGAACGACCTCCGCCCTTCCCTTTACGCCTTGGCTCTCCTTGACGGCTTCTGCGGCTTTTTCGATGGATACGCCTTCCTGAGAAGCGCAGGCAATTGCCGCCAAAGAATTATAGACGGAAAAAAGCCCCGGTATTCCCAGTCTTACGTTTACACTTTTATTTTTATATATTATATCGTATTCGGTGCCTCCCGCCTTCTGCGAAAGGTTCTCGGCTTTATAGTGGGCGGATGTGTCAAATACGGAATATGTGATGGTTTCGCAGCTTTCCCCTTCCGTCATATAAAGCCCCTTGGGGTCGTCGATATTCACTATCCCGCGGCGGCACATGGAAAAAAGCTTTTTCTTGGCCGCCGAGTAAGCCTCAGCGGTTTTATGATAGTCGAGATGATCCTCGGTGAGGTTAGTAAAAACGGCGCAGTCAAATGTAAGTCCGTCCACCCTTCCCTGTGAAAGAGCCTGGGAGGAAACCTCCATTATGCAGCAGTCGCACTTTCTCTCAACCATTTTTGAAAAAAGGCAGTTAAGCTCAAAGGGATCGGGAGTGGTCCTTTCGCTGTAAAAAACAGTTTCCCCCGCCATGTCCTGCACCGTGCCTACAAGGCCGCATTTATGCCCGCTCTTTTCGAGAATATTCTTCAGAAGAAAGGCGGTGGTGGTCTTTCCGTTGGTTCCCGTAATGCCTATAAGCTTCATTTTCCCGGCGGGATTTGAGAAAAATTCGCCGCAGAAATCAGCATATGCCTTTCTGGTATCCCTGACGACAATTTCATCCGCCGCGCCGACGCTGTGCTCGCACACAACGGCTGCACCTTTATCGGCAGCTTCTCTGCCGTATAGGTGACCGTCTTCCCTCGCCCCCTTTATGCACACAAAGAGAGACGAGGAGGTGACGTTTTCCGAATTGTCAGTGATAAAAGATATTTCACGATCCCTGAATTTTCCCGTATATCCCGTACTTTCGAGGAGCCTGCTTAACAGCATACGCATACCTCCCGAAAAATCAGTCAGCCAAATCGTTACCTGCCGTATCGGAACGGAAATACACCGTTATGGTAGTTCCCATAGTGACGGAGGAATCCGCCGCTATGCTCTGCTTATATGATTTTATGTCTCCGCTGTTGAGGAAGTTTCCTGAAATCTTTATATTAAGTCCTGCGTTTGTCGCCTTCTTGTTGGCTTCCGAAAGGGTGAGACCCGTAAGGTCGGGCACTTTGACGCTCTGGGCGTCGCCCTCCTCAGTGTAGAGTATAACAATGCCCTCCTTGGGAATGACGCTTCCCGCCTCGGGTGACTGCTTGAGAACCTTGGTTCCGCTGCCGATGACCTTCACCTCGAAGCCCTTGCTTTCCGCATAGCTCTTCGCCTCGGATACGCTCTTGCCCACAAGGTCGGGTGACGTGTCGCTGAGGACCGCAAGCTCGCTGGCCGAATATCTCGGCTCCACATTGAGATATTTAAGGGTCTGCTCGACCACCTCGCCCGCTACGGGGGCGGAAATGGTGCTTCCGTTTATCTGGCCTGCGCTGGGCTCGTCGATGATGATTATTACGGCTATTTCAGGGTCATAGGAGGGAGCAAAGCAGCAGAATGATGCTATATATGTCTGCTCGTCTGAGGTAAGCTTTTCACTGGTACCCGTCTTTCCCGCCACATGGTAGCCTGCCACATAGGCGTTCTGTCCGCCGCCTGAGGTTACGACGGCTTCCATCATTTCGGCAACCTGAGAGGCTACCTTCTCCGAAATCACCTGACGGCGCACCGTAGGCGTCTTTTCCCAAATGGTGTTGCCCTCTTCGTCTGTCATGGCCTGAACCACATAAGGCTCCATAAGCTTTCCGCCGTTGCCTATAGCCGCCACGGCGGTGATCATCTGAAGGGGCGAAACCTGGAAGGACTGGCCGAAGGAAACACTGGCAAGGTCAAGGTTAGTCATTGTCTCCTTATCATAATAATGGACTCCCTTTATGGGCTGGAATTCGGCCGGAAGGTCGATACCGGTCTGCTCCGTAAAGCCGAAGGCTTCAAAATATTTCATATAGGTCTCAACGCCCAGACGCTGTCCCACCGTTACAAACCAAGGGTTGCAGGAGTTCATAAGTCCCTGAGTAAAGTTTTCCGTTCCGTGGCCCGCATGGTTGTGGCAGTTTATCCTTCTGTCGCCTATCATAATGTAGCCCGTACAGGTAAGGGTTTCATCCATGGAGACAACGCCCTCTTCAAGTCCCGCAGAAGCGGTTATGGTCTTGAAAACAGAACCCGGCTCATAGGTGTCGCTTATGCACCTGTTTCTCCACTGGGAGTATTGTTCATTTAAAAGCCTCTGCGAACGCTGGCTTACGTCTTCAATTTTGTTTATATCAGTCATCAGCTGATTGTCGGTAAGGGTGTAGGGATCGTTCAAATTGTAATCGGGCTGAGTCGTCATGGCAAGTATGGCGCCTGTTTTTACATCCATGACTATGCCGTAGGCATACTTTGCCTTGTTGTCCACAAGAGCCTGGGTTATGCTTTTCTCAAGATAATGCTGGATAACCGAATCTATTGTCAGGACTAAGTTGGTGCCTGCTTTTGCGTCATATGTAGTTTCATAACCGTCAGACATTGCAAAGGACAGGGCGTTTACGGCAGTTATTGTCCTGCCCGGCGTACCGCTGAGCTCACTGTCGTATTCAAGCTCAATTCCTGCTCTTCCCGCATCCTCGGAAGCGGTAAAACCAATTACCGAAGAAGCAAAATTATTATTGGGATAATATCTTTTTGTATCAGACTCTATGCCGATAAACAGTGTATATCCGCTGTTATTAAGACGGAATTCGTTTACTTTTTCTTTTTCGGCATTTTCTACTTCTTCCTTTACAACATAATATCCGAGCTTTTTCTCATTGTAATCCTTTATGTTCTTGAGAAGCTTTTCCTCATCCACATCCAATATCTCGGCAAGATTCTTCGCCACATTTTCAAATTCCGTTTTCGGGATTTGGGACGGGTCAAGGTATATTTTCCACGCCGTGGCGCTTTGGGCGATTACGTTCATTTTACTGTCATATATGGTTCCCCTCAAAGGGCTTACGGTCACATCGCTTATCTGCTGCGCGGCCGCCTTTTCCTTGTAGCCTTCAGGGTCAAAAATCTGAAGCCGTATCAGGCAGCATATATTGGCAATGAAAGCCAGCGACAAAAAAAACAAAGCTCTGACCGCTCTGTTTTTCATAAGCTTTGTAGGTCTTCTTGACATTTCTGTATTCATCCTTTCAATAACAAAAGCCCTAAAAGGCGTATCAATTCACGGCATAAAACATCTTTACCTCCGGCCGAGCATCTGATGTTTGCACTTCACAGAACGCAACCGGAGGTCACGGGATATTCCCTCATCCCTAATATTATTTAAATTTCAGCGAAAATATGACAATAGTTCACCCCAGAGACCGGAATCCTCATCGCTTTCAGCCGGCGTTGTTCCGTTGGCAATAACTACCTTATCTCCCAGATCCAGGTTTATGCATTCCACCTGATATTTTTCTTCTTTTACCATTCCGAGTTTATTTATCGCGTAATCCTCAACTTTATCGAGAGATGCCATCGAGTTGAGTTTCATTTTAAGGCTCGTGTTTTCGCTGTTTTCAACTTGTATTTTGCTTTGCACTTCCGCTATTTCGTGGTTAATTTCATCAAGTTGCATTTTTCCGAAAATATATACTCCCAAAAAGAGCATTAAAACTGCTATTGCGGAAAAAATCTGTGCTGTTTTTATTGCCACAATAATAGATTCCCTTTTTTCCTCCTGCCTGCTCTTCCTTTTCTTGGGCAGCAAAACAGGCTTGGGTGGCTCATTCCTGTCGCGTCCCGGCTTCTGAGGCACGCGCTGCGGCTCAAATCTGGAAAAATCATATGCTGCTGTATTCCTGTCATTCATATCTGTTGTGCCTCCAAAAAATAATATTCAGTCCGCTTTGCCTTAGCCGCCTTGTTACTGACCTAAAAAACGGCTGCGGTTAATCTCTCTCTTTCCTCTTCTCACTTTTTAATCTTTCTCAAAAACCCGAAGTCTTGCGCTTCGGCTCCTTGGATTTAATTCAAGCTCTTTTTCCGTGGGAGCCTTGGCCTTAAAGGGAAGGTGCCCCAGTGGCTTTTTACCGCATACACATACGGGGAAATCAGGCGGACACGTACAACCCGAGGTCCATTTTGCAAATCGTTGTTTAACTATCCTGTCCTCAAGGGAATGGAATGTTATAACCGCTATCCTTCCCCCCCGATTCAAACACTCGGCCATTTCATCAAGCGCCTTGGAAAGCTTGTCCAGTTCTCCGTTCACCTCTATACGCAAAGCCTGAAATGTTCTCCTGGCAGGGTTTCCTCCCTCTCTTCTTGCAGCCGCAGGTATGGCGCTCTTCACTATATCAGCAAGCTGCAACGTGCTCTCTATTTTTCCGTGTTCGCGCTCGCGCACAATGGCCGCCGCAATTCTGCGTGCGAACTTTTCCTCACCGTAGGAAAAAATTATCCTTGCAAGCTCCTGCTCAGTCAACCCGTTTACAAGGTCCGCCGCAGTAACTCCCTCCTGACTCATCCTCATATCCAGAGGGGCGTCTTTTTTATATGAAAAACCTCTTTCTCCTTCGTCAAGCTGATGTGAGCTCACGCCGAGGTCAAGAAGTATTCCGTCAACTCCTGAAACACCTTGCTCTCTGAGCACCTGCTTTATCATGCAGAAATTGCTCTTTACAACCGTTACACACGGATATTTCCCAAGGCGTTCATGCAAAATCTCAATGGCGTCCGGGTCCTGATCCACAGAAATAAGACGTCCCGTTGTAAGTCTCGCCGCAATGGCTTCCGAATGTCCGCCTCCGCCTGACGTACCGTCAAAATATATTCCGTCCGGCTTTATATTAAGGGAATCGATCGTTTCGTCAAAGAGAACCGGCTTGTGGACAAATTCCATTTTCAGTCCTCCTTAATAGCTGAGAGGAGTCTCGTCCAGCTCGTCGCAGGATTCGATCTCTTCATTCCACTTGTCGGCGTTCCAAACTTCGATACGGTTGCCTTGTCCTATAAGCATAACGCTTTTATCAAACTCGGCATGGTCGCAGAATTTCTGCGGAACCGTGATTCGGCCTTTTCCGTCCAGCGTAACTATGGCCGCGTTGGCATAGGCTCTTCTCTGCCTCTTTCTGTCCTCAAGAGACGTGGGTCCCTCTGTATGCAAAGGAGCCACAACCTTTTCCCAGCCTGCACTGGAATAGATAAAAAGACAGCTTTCGGGGGCACGGCAAATAACAAAGCTGTCGCCAAGCTCCTCACGGAATGCGGCCGGTATAAACAGTCTGTTTTTAGGATCAAGAGAATGCTCAAATGAACCCATAAACATAGCCGTCCGCCTCCTTTCAGCCTCAATTTTATCTCTCAAGTTTAATTTTATTGACCCTTTGTGGTACTATTCGGTACTATTTGCCCCGCTTTAGTGCTTTCATTATATCCTTTATTCCATTTATTGGCAATAGCTAATTGAAAAAAATTGCAAAAAATATATATAATTTAGTGGTATTCTTAAATATTTTTTAAGCCGATATTAAAGAATAATAAAAATAAAAACGTCCGCAGAAAAATCTGCGAACGTTTAATTAGCTTTAAAGTATATTTAATGTATACAATATTATAATATTATATAATTCCAACTGCGGAAAAAGCAAAATCAATCAGCTCCCAGAGAAATCAGGATATTTTTCTCATCCCAGAGCTTCTGCGAAATATCCACATAATACTTATGTGGATTCTCAAAACGAAGCACCTCTTCCCAAAGGGTATCCACCTGTTCGGAACAGTAATTCCTTATCTCCTCAATCGGTTTCTTTTTATAAACGCACTTTCCTCCCTTGAAAATCTGATGAAGCAGCGGTCTTGCCACAAAGTTTGAAACCATCTTTCTTTTCCAGATATGGTCGGGGTCAAAGAGCTCATAGGGCTCGTTTTCGTCGATAACCTCATCAAAAAGGGTTATGACATCGGCAATGGCTTTGCCGGTATCTCTGTCAAAAAGCCTCCAGGCCTTTTTAAAACAGGGAGTTGTAATCTTCGTAACGTTTTCGCTTATTTTGATTTTCGGAATGAGTTTTCCGTCCTTTTCAATGGCGCACAGTTTATATACTCCACCGAATACGGGAGATGAAGCCGCCGTTACCAGCCTTTCACCAACTCCGAAGGAATCCACCTTTGCTCCCTGAATAAGCATATCTCTGATAATATACTCATCTAGAGAGTTTGATGCTACGATTTCGCAGTCGGCAAAGCCCGCATCGTCAAGCATCTTTCTGGCCTTCTTTGAAAGATAGGTTATATCGCCGCTGTCTATTCTTATACCCTTAGGACGGTAGCCTCTGGGCAGCAGTTCTCTTTTAAAAGCCTTAATGGCATTGGGAATACCTGATTTAAGGACATTGTAGGTATCTACCAATAATGTGCAGTTGTCAGGATACTCTCTGGCATAAGCGCAGAAGGCCTCAAGCTCTGAATCAAACATCTGCACCCAGCTGTGAGCCATCGTTCCCAAAGCCGGAACACCGTAATCTCTTTCCGCTATTGTACAGGCTGAGCCTACACATCCGGCAATATAAGCGGCTCTTGCTCCGTAAATCGCACCCTGGGCTCCCTGGGCGCGGCGCGAACCGAACTCCATAACTCCTCTGCCCTGAGCTGCTCTCACTATTCTGTTGGCTTTAGTGGCAATAAGGCTCTGATGGTTAATGCTCAAAAGCAGCATTGTCTCAATAAACTGCGCCTGAATTATGGGTCCCTTTACGGTTACAATAGGTTCCCCCGGGAAAATCGGGGTTCCTTCGGGAATAGCCCATACGTCGCATTTAAACTCGAAATTCTTAAGATAAGTCAAAAACTCTTCATTGAATCCGCGTCTGCGCAGACATTCGATATCCTCATCGGTAAATTTGAGATTGTCAAGATATTCCACCAGCTGCTCAACGCCGGCCATTATGGCAAAACCGCCGTCATCGGGAACCCGTCTGAAGAACATATCAAAGCAGGCCACCGTATCGGCAAGACCGTTCACGAAATATCCGTTGGCCATTGTAAGCTCATAAAAATCCGTAAGCATGGTCAAATTCTCGGTCTTTAAAGTATCGCTCATTTTCTTTTCACCCCTTGGGTTTTCTTTTTTATTTCAGTCCGGCGTAAAGTTCTATGCCGCCGCATTCCATATTCATAAGGGAAAATACATTCATAAAATCGGCGGGATGACCCGGCGCGTCATAAGTCTCAACGCTGTCTGTCAGGACTATTATCCTTGACTGAATATTTTCATTATTATACCACGCTTTCGCGCACTGGGCAAACTGCATTACACAAATATCGGTGCAGTCACCGCAAATTATATAGTTTCTTACACTTTTGTTTTCGTCAAGCCATCTTTTAAATTCCGGTGTAATAAATCCGTTGGTGGAATTTTTATCTATTTTTTCGAATTCACAGATATTGCACAGTTCATCTGCAATCTCCTCTTCTCCGCTGCCCTTGACACAGTGCGGGGGAAAGCTTGTGAGCTCTGTGCTGTTCATAGTATGGCAGTCGCAAAAACATAAGATTTTCATACCGTTTTCATTACATTTTTTCATATTATCCGCTACAGCACTCTTAATTTTCTCAATTCTGTCGCTGTACAGACTGCCTGAGTCGGTAAAACCTTTAACCATATCCATAACAATCAAAACAGATTCTTCTGATTTCAATCCTTCAAGGTCTAATTTTTCATTTTTCTTTAACCGTTCGTAATAATTTTCAACTATTTCCGTAATCTCATTAATAAAATATTTTTTTGTATTCAATTCTGCATACTCCTCCATTTATTTTTGTTAAACTAAACAGAAAACAAATTAGTTTTTTGGACAAAAAGACGTTTTTTATAGATATTATGCCGATTTTTATATTTTTTCTCCTTTTTTCTTTTATGTTATTGATTTTTTTCATTTTTGCCATATAATGAGTACATAATGTACTATTTCCAAGATTTTGTCAATTTAAAATGACAAATTATATACTTATTGTATAATTTGGTTGTATGTTATGGCTGAAAATCTCAGGTTAATTAGTGGAGGGAGAATTAAATGAGAATCAGGAAACAGCCGGTAGGAGACCGCAATATTGTGGGCAGCCGCGTTGAACAAGCACGCAAAGCACAAAACATGAAACAGAGGGAGCTTCTTACCAAACTGCAGATGAAAGGTATTGAGCTGAACGCTTCGGGTCTTTCAAAACTTGAAGGTCAGTTACGATGCGTTAATGATTATGAGCTTGTAGCCATTGCGGAAATCCTTAACGTATCCATCGATTGGCTCGTCGGTAAAGAAAACTGAAGTTAATTACTAAAACCGGGCATCTAACGGGTGCCCGGTTTTAATATTGCCGCTGATAATCCGAAGTTTTACAAAACCGCATGTACGAATGCTCGGCACCGCGCTCTTACACATATTCAGCTTCATGGTTTAATGCATTCTGTCGGGAGACCGGCTTCGCATTTTTGACTCAAGACATGTTTTCGCGTTTCCCGACAGCGATCAGTTATCGCCTATCCGCTCCTACTCTCTTTTTCACTTCTTTTTCTCTAAATACTATTATTGCCCTTTTGAAAATTTCTCCCATGTTGAGCACTACCATGCATATAGTGAGAAGAAGCTCCCAAACCACCCAGAGCCTGACTTCATTTATCAAAATAAGACTCTGTGCCAAAAGTATTATACTGCTCAGGGCAAATCGCGGGATCTGTACTCTTATCTTGATAAATCTTGATGTATCAAGGATTCTTACTATAAACACTACAAAATAGCTGAAAAACGTTGCAAAGGCAGCGCCCAAAGCTCCGTACTTAGGTATGAGGATAAGGTTAAAGACAATATTGATTACGGCGCCTAGAGCAGTTGTCAAAAACGAAAGGACGCTTTTTCTCTCCACCATATATATGCTTCCAAGGAAGGTTACAAAGCAGGAAAAGGCCATGGACATTATTAGATACGGAATATACTTCCACGAAGTATAGAAAGATTCGGAAACAAGGATGTACGTCAGGGGTCTGGCAAAGAGAATCAGACCCGAGCAGGCTGTAAAAATCAGATTGCAGTAGTTATGAAACACTTTGGTAAAAAATCTTGCCCTTGCTCGTTCCGACATGTCGGACACGGCGGATACCTGCCACGCATCCATGAAAATATTGGATACAAGCACTATGACAGTAGGTATTTTATAAGACGCGGCATAAAGGCCGTTTTCCGCGGCACCGGAAATAAAGTATACGAGATAACGGTCGGAAACGTTGGTTATCCACCAGAACATGTTATTGGGAATCAGAGGCACTGAATACCTTATCATTGATGTAGCGGTAGCTTTATCGACTTTTTTGAATTTGATAAACCTGAACAAGCGCGCTCTGAAAAACACAAATAACGACGAGAGGAAATCCGAACAGATGGTGGCCAGGATATAACCGGTAATTCCCATGTCAAAAGCAGCCAAAAACAGAATATTGAATATCACGTTTGTAGCCGTGCTCAAAATTCCGTCCAGAGCGTACAGCTTTACATACCCCTTAGCTCTCGCAAACTGAGAGCAAAGACCTCTGAATGAGGACATCATCACAAACACATAAACCAGCACCAGGTAACCGTCCAGAAAATTAAACAGTGAGAAAAAAGGGATAATGACAAGAAGGGCGGCAAGGCCCAGACATATGGTTTTAAGGCCCGTAGTAAAAACATCGTCTTTTCTGTATGTGCTGTCGAGGCCGTAGCGCACCACTCCGCTGACGATTCCCAGGGTCACCAGAGGATACAGCAAATTTCCCGTCTGAGTTATAAGGTCAACGGTTCCGTACTCCTCCTGAGTGAGAATACGGGTATAAAAAGGCATCATCAAAAAGACCAGCAGCTTTGAACTGAAGGTTCCAACCGCAAAAATTACGGTGTTGGAAAGCAGTCTCTTATATTTATCCATACTTTTCACACACTTTTTCTTTTTATATAAATATTTTGATTATTATACCACTTTTCGACAGAAAAGGCAAAATTTACTTGGAAAATCCCAATGCGGATTTTCATTTGACTTTGAACGGTTTAATGCTACAATTATATATAAACAGCAATTGTTTTCGGAGGTTCATAAAATGGATAACAGGCCAAACATCATTTTTTACTTTTCAGACCAGCAGCGCTGGGATACCGTAGGCTGTTACGGCCAAGAGCTCGACGTCACACCCACCATCGACGCCCTCGCCGAGGACGGCACAAAATTTGAATACGCCTTTACCTGTCAGCCCGTATGCGGCCCCGCAAGGGCCTGCCTTCAAAGCGGAGTATACGCTACGGAAACAGGCTGCTACAGAAACGACATATCCTTGCCGCAGGACATCCCCACCGTGGCCTCGTACCTTAATGAAGCAGGCTACGAAACCGCCTATGTGGGAAAATGGCACCTGGCCTCGGATAAAGAGCACAGGCTTATGCGAAAAGCAGTACCCGAAGAACGCAGAGGAGGCTATAAGGATTACTGGATGGCCTCCGACGTTTTGGAATTTACCTCCCACGGCTACGACGGATATGTTTACAACAAGGATAACGAGAGGGTGGATTTCAAGGGCTACCGCACGGACTGCATAAACTCCTTCGCCCTTGACTACATAAATTCCGTAAGCGGAGAAAAGCCCTTTTTCCTTTTTGTATCCCACATCGAGCCCCACCACCAGAACGACCGCATGAGATACGAAAGTCCCCGCGGCACCAAGAAAAACTTCAAAAAGTACAAAGTGCCCGGCGACCTTAAAGGCACTCTCGGAGATTGGAGGATGCATTATCCCGACTACCTGAGCTGCTGCAACAGGATAGACCAAAACCTCGGGAAGGTAGTGGACACGCTTAAATCAAAAGGAATTTTTGACAATACTATTATAATATATACCTCAGACCACGGTTCCCACTTCAAAACCCGAAACTCGGAATACAAGCGTTCCTGCCACGACGGCTGCATAAGAGTGCCCCTCGTGATACACGGACCCGGATTCGAAGGCGGCAAGGTAATAAAGGATCTCGTGAGCCTTATAGACCTTCCTTCAACGGTTCTGGACTGCGCGGGAATAGAAAAGCCCGCTCATTTCAGAGGGGAATCCCTGAAAAAGCTCGCCGACGGCAGCGGGGAAAAGAAAAGGGACCACGTTTTCCTCCAGATAAGCGAAAGCCAGATAGGCAGAGCCGTAAGGACAAAGGACTTCAAGTATTCCGTATCCGCAAGAAACGCCGACAAGCCCTTCTCCCCCGTTTATGAAGAGGATTTTCTCTACGACCTGCAAAAGGACCCCCACGAGAGAAAAAATCTCATAAAGGATAAAAGATACGGCGAAATAAAGGATAAGCTGCGCAAACTCCTTTTGGAGGACATGAGGGAAATCGGAGAACCCGAAGCTGAGATAATAACAAAATAGCTTAATATAAGTTTAACGCAGAAACTTTAATTCAAATTTAAAATCCTCCCGTACATTTGTGAACGGGAGGATTTATTTTCACTCATTTGCTTTTATTTGCTTTCGTTCGGCTTCTCTCCGCTTTCTGAGGACATTACTTCCTTCTCAATGTAAATGGGACGGTTTTTGCTCTGGATGTAAATCCTTGCGAGATATTCTCCGATAATTCCGAGAATAAGAAGCTGAAGTCCGCCTATCAAAAGTATAAGCCCGATAATGGTGGGATAGCCGGGAACATCTATGCCGAAAAAGAGCTTTTGAATGACCACAACGCCGAAATATATCACGGACAAAAAGGACGTAAGTATTCCGAGAAACGTTGCGATTTTAAGGGGAAAGGTTGTAAAGGAGATAAAGCCCTCAACGGCGTATTTAAACAGCTTTTTAAAGGACCACTTTGTCTCCCCCGCGTTTCTTTCAAGGGCCGAGTAAGGCATGAAATATGTGTTATATCCCACCCATGAAAATATTCCCTTTGAAAATCGATGGTATTCGGGCATGGCCACTATGGACTCCGCCATACACCTGCGGAAAATACGGAAGTCGCTGGCACCAGTGACAAATTCCGTATCGCTTACACGGTTTATTATTTTATAGAAAAGCTTTTTCATACGCTGCATGGACTTCGATTCTTTTCTCTCCTGCTGATAGGCCACAACGCAGTCATACTCATCGTTTGCTTTCAGAAAATCCGCCATCTTTTTTGCCACAGACGGATGCTGCTGCAAATCCGCGTCGATTATGCAAACAAGCGCCCCTTTTGACCTTTTGAGACCTGCCAGCATGGCCGCTTCCTTTCCGAAATTTCTCGAAAAACTCACAACGGCTACACGGGGGTCCTTTTCATGGATCATACGCAGTCTTGAAAAAGTTTTATCGCGGCTTCCGTCATTTACAAAAACTATTTCATAGTTATAATCGGAATCGTCGAAAACACTCTTAACCGCCTCGTAAAAATCATCGACGTTGTCTTCCTCGTTAAAGCAGGGCACTACAAGAGATAAATCAAACATGCGAACACCTCAAAAAATAATCTATGTAAATAATTATGCCTTCGCAGGGAATAAAAGTCAAGATTATTCGTTTTTTAACTTTTATCTGTTTTTTCGATTGATAGGATATCGCATTGACACATCTGTGCCGCCGATGCCATAATTAATTTAAAATAATCTGCTTCAGGAGGTTACTATGGGCATTTTCGGTAAATTCGTGTGTACACCTAAAGAAAAAGCACGTCTGAGAGAACTGGCGAAAAAACAGACGGAAACAGCAAACTCACAAAAGAATCTTGACAGAGTCGAGCTTTGGAAAAGGCATAACTCGTTTAAGGGCGAACGCCCCGTTATCCACATTGAGGTGGGAACGTTCAGAAAGGAAATCATCGAGCCCATGATGCAGTGCAGTTCTCCTTTTGCAAGAATGGTCGAATACAATCTCCTTGAGAGCTTTATAAACTTTGAACTTTTCGATGACGACAGGGTTGTGCCGCCTTATTACATGGTTAACTATCTCACGGAGTTCGAGCTTTTCGGAATCAATGTAAAAGAATCTGTTCTCACCGACGAAAAAGGCACTGAACTCGGCCACAAGTTCAATCATCCTATCTCGGATATTCACGAGGATTTTGATAAATTTATGCAGGACAGCAAAATTGCCGTCCACAAAAAGACCACAATGCTTCACAAAAAAGCTCTGGAGGACATCTTCGGAGACATTCTTCCCGTCAGGATCTCCATGAACAGCCTCTATGCCGTTCCCACACAGCAGGTTGTGCATTTTATGGGCATGGAAAATATGCTTTTTGCAATGTACGACTACCCCGATGAATTCAAAAAGATGATGGACAGAATTGCCGAGGAATATATAAAATATTTCAAATTCCTTGAAAACAATGACTGTCTTCTTCAGAACCATGAGTTTGAGGGGCTGGCTCAGGGCTCCATGTGCTTCTGGAATGAGGAACCCAAAGAGGGACGCGTACTTACAACAGACATATGGGGCTTTATGGATTCTCAGGAGACCGTGGGAATTTCCCCCGACATGTTTGAAGAGTTCATCTTCCCCTGCTATGAAAAAATCGGCAAACTCTTCGGACGACTTTCTTACGGCTGCTGCGAGCCTGTAAGCGCCGTATGGGACTGCGTAAAGAGATTTGACAACCTGAAAAAGGTATCAATTTCTCCCTGGTGCGACGAAGAGTTTATGGCAGACCAATTAAGAGGCAAGGATATAATTTACCACAGAAAGCCGAGCCCCAATTTTTTGGGAGTGGGCGAAACCCTCGACGAGGACGGTTTCCGAGAGCACATCGAGAAGACCCTCAAAACAGCTCAGGGCTGCCACCTTGAAATTACACAGCGCGACGTTTATACAGTAAACAACGACCTTAAAAAGGTTCAGAGATACGTTGAGATTATAAGAGAGAGCATTGAAAAGTGCTGATAAATTAATAAATACAGCAAAAGAGCTTACCTCGAAAGGTAAGCTCTTTTCTACTGTTAAATTTTATCTGTTTTTCTTTTTAAATGTTTTGAAAAACATTAAAACATAAAAAGTAATAAAAACAACTGAATATATCAGCATAAAAATCAAAGCAAAATCGTACCTTACAGGTAAAGACGGCAGAAATATTACGGGTATAATATAAACCGCATCAAATAAAAGCATCGGCTTCTTCTCAGCACGGTAAAGCCTGATTTCTTTTATCAACAGCAATATTCCCCCGACGAACGCCATGCAGTACCACATTAAAAGCGGCGGAGCGCCGGGGCTGTCCATTCCCCAAAATATTTGCTGATAATACCCGCTTGAGGCTCCGCAAATAAGTATATATCCAATGAGTGTATAGTTAAAAGTTTTGAAGTCAAGCTGAGCTAACATTTTAAAAAGCATATTACTCATCACCATGTTCCCGTTACAATGTTAGAAAATATCCCATTCATTTCGATACCAATATACGCCTTTCATAAATTACAAAATCCAGGCAGGTAATAAAATCGTGTCCATCGGAATCTCATCCGTGTACTGTATAAAAATATACGCGTATACTAATTATAAAAACTGTTTCTGTTTATATTATATATTTGAATTATTAATTTGTAAAGAAATGTTCTTTTTTCGATTTAAATTCGCACACAAAAACCTCCGACGGGTTTTCGTCGGAGGTTCGGTTTTTATCTTAAATTGGTTCTATAATAAATGTTGGGGTGAAGACCTCAACATTTATTTATTAGCAAAAAAATAGACATATCCCCCAAAAGCCAATACAATAAAGTTGCTCAAACCTAAAGAAAGGCAGGAAGGAATATGTCCAAACAAGATAT
>CASDTR010000028.1 GCA_949283785.1 uncultured Oscillospiraceae bacterium | reverse complement strand
TTTTTATGTCCGCTGAATCCCGACGGAGAAAACACGTCCCCGCTTCGCTTGTTCCTGATAACAAGTTTCCCGATTATTTTATCACAATCCAAGAAAATATCCAACATCTGTTTGTGAATTTTTTGTGTATCAGTTAAATCCTTTTTGTAAATAATGCTTGCGTTTACAGAATATGATGAAAAATCAGTACTTCCCTCTGTTAAGATAAAGCTGTAATCTTCATTTTCATAATTCGGAGTGAAATTTTCAAATACGCCCTTTCTTATTCTGAAGCTGTATCCTCCGCCAATTTGAACGCTTCCTCCGTTTTTAATTATATCTACCACATTGTTTATGTGTCTGTTTTCCGGCTTTATACCGGTTTCAGCCTCAATAACAGCTGCCGCAGCTCGTTTGAGAATACATAACGGTGCACATTTCAGTTCGTCAGCCAAATATCCGTCACCGCTTTTAGATTTTCTTAACAGCTTATCAGTTTGTTCTTTAAAAAATTCCTCATCTTCCCGAGCTGTTTGAATAAGTCTGTCTGCTGCTAAAAGAAATGACGGATTCATCTGCTCAAAGCAAGGCAAAATCTCGTGCCTTATAAAATTTCTTGTATAGTCATCGGACAGATTTGTCTCATCTGTCACATAAGAAATATTATTCTCAGAGCAGTACGTTTCTATTTCCTCTCGTGAGCACCCGATAAGAGGCCTGATTATCCTTCCTCGCACGGGAGGAATTGCGCACATGCCTTTTAGTCCGGTTCCTCTGGCAATACGAAATAAAAGCGTCTCCGCGTTATCGTTTAAATTATGCGCGGTGGCGATTAAAGATTTGTCATCAATTGATTCAAAAAATTCATACCTAATTCTTCTGCCGCACTCTTCATGAGTTTCCCCCGTTTCTTTGGCAATGCCGGGAATGTCAGCATGAAGTACATAAAGCTCTATGTCGTTTTTATCACAGAAATCCTTTACAAAGGCTTCATCGGCATCTGCGGCGGCTCCCCTGATTCCGTGGTTTACATGGGCCGCCTTGAGGGTTATTTCGTATTCATTTTTTACTGAATTTAAAAAAAAGGCAAGCGCCATTGAGTCTGCGCCTCCAGAAAGAGCGACAATTACGCTGTCTCCCTTTTTAATCATGGAAAATTTCTCAATGGCACTTTTAATTTTACATATCATTACGCATTTTCTCCATAGACGTAAAACGTGTATTATCAGGGTTGAAAATGAGATTTACGTCGTGTACCGGTCCGTGACGGTTTTTGCAGACAATAAGCTGCGTAAGGTTGGGAATATTCTCTTCATCTGCGTCATCGGGCGCAGGCGCCTCCCCCTCTTTATAGTAATCGGGTCTGTACAGCATCATGACGATATCCGCATCCTGTTCAATTGAACCTGATTCACGAAGATCAGCCAGCTGGGGGCGGTGGGATTTGCCTCTGCCCTCGGTGCCTCTGGCAAGCTGGGCGCAGGTTATAACGGGGATATTCAGGTCCTTTGCCATGAGCTTGAGCCCGCGGGTAATCTCCGAAACCTCCTGAACACGGCTTTCTATTTTAGTTCCCGATTTCATAAGCTGAAGGTAATCAATAACCACACATTCGACATTTTTCATTCGGCGTATTCTCGCCTTCATCTCGGGAACGGTTATGTTCGATGTATCGTCAAAATAGAGAGGACAGTCATTGAGCACCGAAGTCGCCGTACCGATTCTGACCCATTCGTCCTCGGAAAGCTCACCCGTGCGCATTTTCATGCTGTCCACATTTGCCTCCGATGAAAGCACACGCTGAGCAAGCTGAGCCTTCGTCATTTCAAGAGAGAAAAACAAAACCTTTCTCTTCGCAAGCAAAGCCACGTTTCTCGCAAGGTTCAGCGCAAAGCTCGTTTTACCCATTGCAGGGCGGGCACCGATTATTATGAGATCGGAGTTATTAAGTCCCGAAATTGTTTTATCCAAATCAGCAAATCCTGTAGGAAAGCCCAGATATTTTTCCCTGTCGGGAGAACTGAGCTTCTGGAGACGGTCATATACTTCGTTGACAATTATATCGCCTATCTGAGAAGGACCTGAGGTGGATTTACCTTGCCTTATGTTATAAATTTTCTGCTCTGCGTTATCAAGGAGCATATCCGCAGTATCTTCCTGGGCAACGGCGGATTCTTCGATTTCTCGGGCTGCCGTTATAAGAGTTCGTATATAAAATTTTTCCCTTATGATTTTAGCATATGTCTCAACATTAGCAGTTGAAGGTACGCTCTGAGAAAGCTGGAAAAGATATGTTTTTCCTCCGGCTTCATCATATATGTTTTCCTTTTTCAGCGCTTCAAGAACAATAAGAGGATCTATCTTTCCTCCGACGGCATCTATATTAACTAAAATGGAAAATATAGCCTTATGCTGAGGAAGATAAAAATGCTCAGCCTTTATACAGTCCATGACCGTTGTAAGGCACGGCGGATCAATAAGTATCGATCCAAGCACCGCCTGCTCTGCCTCCAAACTGAAAGGCATACTCAGACTGTCAAACTCTGTAATTGATGTGTTGCTGTCCAAAATAGAGTTCCTCCCGGAAAATTATTGCTGCTCTCCAACCTGCACAAACACTTTTGCGGAGATTCCGGTATAGAGCTTGACCTCAGCCGTATATGTTCCGAAGTTTTTGATATCCTCAACGGATACTTTTCTCTTATCTATATCAATAGAAAACTGAACTTTTATCTTTTCTGCGATTTCTTTCGATGTAACAGAACCAAAAAGCTTGCCGTTTTTTCCTGCCTTGGCCGTAAGCTTAATTGTTTTGCCTTCAAGTTTTTCTGCCGCCGCCTTTGCCTGCTCAGTAGCAACATCTATTTTGTGCTGTTTCGACTGCTCTCTGTTTTTAAGCTCAGTCATTGTCTGTGCATTAGCCTCAACGGCAAGATTTCGCGGAAAAAGGAAATTCCTCGCATATCCGTCAGAAGTCTTAACAAGCTCGCCTTTTTTTCCAAGACCTTTCACATCTGCATTCAAAATTACATCCATATATTGTACCTCCTGCGGTAAAACCGCTTTGATTATTTATTTTCAAGATAAAATTTATCAATTGCCTGCAAAAGTCTCACCTTTGCGTCATCAATTGTTTTTTCTTTAAGCTGTGCCGCAGCCATAGTTTGATGTCCGCCGCCTCCTAACGCTTCCATAATTATCTGTACGTTAATATCTCCCAGTGAACGCGCGGATATATTTACAACAGAATCAGCGTTGAAAAGCACAAAGGAAGCTTTTACGCCTGAAACATTCAAAAGTTCATCTGCCGCCTGAGACGAAACAATTCTCACATCGTCGTTTTTCGCATCCGAGACAGCGATGGCGCATTCTCTGTATATATCGGCAGAAGCAACAACAGTATTTTTTTGCCTATACGCATCAAGGGTATTGGCAAAGAGCTGTTTTACGGCTACTGTATCAGCTCCGAGGTCGCGAAGATACGCAGCAGCCTCGAATGTCTGCACACCCGTTCTGAGAATGAAATTTCTCGTATCGAGCATTATTCCGGCTAAAAGCGCCTCCGCCTCAAATTTATCAATAAGCCTAGTGCCGTCGGAAGTCAGGTAGGCCAGCATTTCTGTAACCATTTCGGATGCCGAGGAAGCGTTGGGATTGTGAAAAAAAATAACTGCATCTGAAATAAAATCCACATTCTTTCTGTGGTGGTCAATTACCACTACCGTACTCGCTTTGTGATAAAGCTCCGGGTATTCTACAAATTCCGCTCTATGGGTATCTACAATAATCAAAAGGGATTTTTTTATAAGCAGTTCAAAAGCCTGCTCCTCAGACACCACTACATCTTTTCCCAAAGCATCAAGCCTCTCGAGGAGCGGCTTAGCCAGTGTTTTGGTTCTTGACATTGCAATATACGCCGGCTTTCCGAGAAGCTCTGCCGCTTTTCTGAGGCCTATTGCGGCGCCTAAAGCATCAAGATCGGAGAAGCGATGACCCATTACGATTATATTATCGCTGCCCTCCAACAGTTCTCCTATGGCAGTTGCCACAATGCGGTTTTTGGTGCGGGAGCGCCGTTCCGTGCCGCCCGAAACGCCGCCGTAAAATTCATATTTTCCGTTTGTATTCACGGCCGCCTGATCTCCGCCGCGGCCTAGAGCCATATCGAGGGCCAGACCTGAAAATTTATCACACTCGGCAAGGCCTTCTCCTCTTCCTACACCGATCGAAAGACTGATGCCTGTTCTGCCTTCATATGAAAATTCTCTGACATCTTTAAGAACAGAAAAACGCTCCTGTATCATATTGGCCAGATCTTTTTCCTGAGTTATAATCAAAAATTTACTGCTTTCGGTCTTGCTCATAACAGCCTCGAAATTTGAGGCCCAGTTTTCTATAAGCTTTTCCACTCCTCCGGAAATTGCAGCCTTATCACTTTCTTTAAAATTCCTGAAAACCTCATCAACGTTATCTACATTGATTCTGACAACTGCCGGCTTTGAAAACCTGTAATCGGCCGCCAGCTTTTTCAAATTGGTATCGTCGATAAAATAAAGCACAAAGGATTCGGATTTACCGGATTTAATTCTGCTCGAAAGAACGGTGTAACTGCTTTCTCCATACTCGACGGGAACACTGTCCATACCTCTTATCTCATCAATCTTCATTCCGGAGGTGAATTGTTCTATTCTGTCGTCTACAAGCTCTTCATCACCTAATACGCGTACTTTAAATAGGTCGTTAAACCATGTGATTCTGCCGGATTGATCGCAGACCATAACAGGCATGGGAAAAACGTGAAGAGCATCCTTTTCTCCCGGCTGCAAATACTCCGCGACTGTGTTTAAGGTACGGTTACGCAAGGCTATATTATTTTTAAATCTGATAACCGCAACAGCAGCAAACAGCACAATAACAACCAGTTCAATAACGGCAAGCTGCCAGTTCAGAAACACCGTAAATATTGCAAACAAAAGTGCCGCTGAAGCTACCATTGCGTAGTACGGAAAATCCGCCGGTAGTCTTTTCATGATATCCTCCTGTAATTATTCATGAAGCTCCATAATAACCGGAAGAATCATGGGACTGCGTTTTGTTCTCTCATACATAAGATGCGAGACTTCGTCTCTTATTTTTGTTTTAATGACGCTCCACTCTCTTATATTGTTGTAAGCGCAATCCTCAAGAATTGTCTGAGCTAAACGCTTCGCATCATCAATGAGCTCTTCCGATTCACGAACATATACAAAGCCTCTGGAAACCACATCGGGACCTGACAAAATCTCTCCGCTGTAACCGTCTATCGTAGCTACAACGACAATCAGACCGTCCTGAGCAAGATGTTTTCTGTCACGAAGGACAACACTTCCTACGTCGCCTACACCGTATCCGTCAACAAATACACGGCCCGCAGGTACTGTTCCGACTATTTTGATTTCTTTATCTGTAATTTCAACAACTCTGCCGTTATCCGCAAGTATGATGTTTTTACTGCTTATACCGACACTTTCAGCAAGACCGGCATGCTTCATAAGATGCTTCTGCTCACCGTGAACGGGTATAAAGTACTTAGGTTTTACAATGCTCATCATAAGTTTAAGCTCTTCGCGGCATGCGTGTCCCGAGACATGTACATCATACATTTTTTCATAGACAACCTCAGCACCGAGCTTCAGAAGTTCATTTACAACCTTGCTGACAGTCTTTTCGTTACCGGGAATGGGGGTAGCTGAGATGATAACGTAGTCATTAGGACCTACCGCAACCTTACGATGATCAGAAAAGGCCATTCTCGCAAGGGCTGACATGGGCTCACCCTGGCTACCGGTTGTAATAATAACCATTTTGTCGGCAGGATAACGGTTTATCATATCAATATTCACAAGCAGACCGTCCGGCACTTTTAAATATCCGAGCTCTGCGCCTATGGAAACAACGTTTTCAAGGCTTCTGCCGGAAAGAGCAACTTTTCTTCCAAGGCTTTGAGCCACATCGATGATCTGCTGTACTCTGTGAATATTAGAAGCAAAAGTTGCTACAATGAGACGTCTGTTTCCGGCTCTGCGAAACAGCATTTCGAAGGATTCTCCAACCTTGCTTTCGCTTTCGGTATATCCCGGACGCTCCGCATTTGTGGAATCGGAAAGCATACACAGTACGCCCTCCTTTCCGATTTCGGCAAAGCGGGCAATATCTATCATATCTCCGTCAATGGGATTTGTGTCTATTTTAAAATCTCCCGTATGAACAATGGTTCCCGCTTCGCATCTTATTGCCAAAGCCACAGCATCGGGAATTGAGTGGTTTACATGAATAAACTCAACTTCAAATTCTCCCATAGAAATCCTGTCTCCGGGCTTTACCACATTCAAATTCGCCTTATTTAAAATACCGTGTTCCTTCAATTTCCCCTGAATAAGTCCGATTGTAAGCCTCGTGGCATAAACGGGAATATTTACAATCTTTAAAAGATAAGCGAGGGCGCCTATATGATCCTCGTGTCCGTGAGTTATAACAACACCCTTTATCTTATCGGCATTTCGTTCTACATATGTGAAATCCGGAATAACCAAATCAACACCCGGCATATCCTGATCCGGAAACGAAAGTCCGCAGTCAACAAGGAACATATCATTTTTATATTCGTAAAGAGTCATATTCTTTCCGACTTCATTAAGTCCTCCGAGGAAAGAAATGCTCACAGGCAGTTTTGCTTTTTCCGGCTTTGCCGTTTTTTTGTTCTTCTGTGCGGAGAAATACTTTTTCTCCCGATATGCCGGCTTCTTGCCTCGCACGGAGGCATCAATAATTTCCGTTTTCTTATTTGGCATTTAATCCACTCCTTTACAAAAAATCATTTTCTATGTACAACACGAAAACCCGTCGTGCTATAAATCGCAGGCGGGAACAATAAACAACAATTTAAGCGAATATACATAATCCGCTTTAACAAGTATTAAACCCGAACATAAAAAAGGAATACTTCAAAACCGATATGTCCGCCTCAGCAAAGCTTATTTTGAGACGGACATCTTGCTTACTGTGGTTATATTTTACTCTGTATGATTTCTATTGTCAAGGGAGATGCCTTTCAGCGTATTTTCCACTGAGTCGCAAAATTCCTTTGCGGTTTCTTCACTGCTCGACTCAGAAATAATCCTGATACTGTCCCCCATTCTCGACGGAATAACTCTTACTATACTTTCGTTTTTCCTTAGAGAAAAACCTTCTCTCTCATAGCTGAAGGAGTTGTTTTCGTCAGAAAAGGCTTCAGCAAGCTCCGAGGGCTTGATTTGAATTTTTACGGTCCTTTTTTCAACGTATACGTCAGGAAACATATTAAGCAGCTGCGTTATACTGCATTCTTTTTCCTTCATCTGAAATAAAATTTTCATTATTAAAAATAAAGCGTCCCTTACCCAAATTTGTTTAAGAGTAATTTTATGAGCGTCGTCGTCGCTGTCGTTTCCGCTGCAATCTAGATATCTGTATACCTTAACTCCGTAAGCCAACGCAATTTTATCGAGAAATTCAGGTGCGTCAAAGGGAAGAGAAATGTCATTGCCTTTTTCCGCTTCAGCAGCACAGCACACGGCCAAAAGATTTTCATATGACACTTTACCGGCATCTTTGTCTGAGAGAGTAACGCTACGCCCGCTTTCATCTATCTCAAATATCATATCTTCGCCGGATACAGCTCCGAGTTTTTCCAAACACTCTTCCATAATCCTGACAATGGCTTCCGTTTTGCTTTTGACCGTAACGGCGATACCGTCGAGACCGCCTCCGGCTTGCCTGCACAACTCACGATGATATATCATCTGAATACTGCTCATGTCGGCTGCTCCGCGGCTCTTGGTACCCGTACATCTAATATAATCCCCTTTTGAATAGCGCTTTTCTATCTCCCTTTGCACACTTCTCCTTATAGGCAACCCGCCCTTTCCTCTGATTTTAACTCCCCTGTCCGTCACATAAATACCCATCTCCAGCCCGCAGAAAGAAGTGAAAAAATCGAGCTGAGCTTCAAAAGCCCCCTCAAAAGACCAGATGTGGCTTCCGCAGAACATGAGCCCCGATGATATGGCAGTCTTTATACTTTTAGCAAGCTGACCTTCATCACAGGCAATGCCCACTCTCTCTCCGGACGAGACGCTTCCTATAGCGCTGCCGAGCCTCGCACAGCTTTCCGCAGTTATTTCCACTCCGGATACACCGTATATTCCGCTGTCGTCAAAAAGCTCTCTTTTGACGTTATTTTCCTTAATGTTTTCTCTGACACAGGCGTATTCACCTATTGACTTCTCCGGCCAGACCAGCACATTCTTTTTTATGACCGCACCTTTTCCGAGCACGGAACCGAATCCCAATACACTCCCTTCATACATTTGAGCATCTTCTCTTACTGAGGCGTTTCTACATAATAAAGCCGAGTTTACGGTACAGTTATCTCCCACATACGAATTATCCAAAAGAACGCTTCCTCTGACTTTCGTGTTTTCCCCTATACAGCAGCCGTCTCCTATAACACTGTATGGCCCGATAACCGCTCCCGAACCGATTTCGACCTTTTCGCCTATATAGACAGGCGGAACAATATGATAATCAGTTTGAGACAAAACGCCTTTCGAATATACGCCCTGAGCAAGCTTCAAATCTGACAGATCACCTGCTCTGAGCTCAAGAACATCTCTCTGACAGCGCAGATATTCTCCTATATCACCGATATCGCACCAGTAGCCGTCCGCTCTGTATGCGGCAATGGGCATCGAGAGATTGAGCATCTTTGGAAAGAGATCACCGGCAAAATCATATTTTTCTTCGTCCGGTATCAGCTCAAGAACTTCCGGATTTATAATATATATGCCTGTATTTGCCGTGCTGCATACTGCCTGCTCCCATCCCGGTTTTTCCGAAAAGCCGGTCACGAAGCCGTTTTCATCATATTTTACCAGACCGTATTCTCTCGGATCGCTGACATTATTAACGGCAATTGTCACAGCGGCTTTCTGAGCAATATGGAACTCCATAATTTTATCTAACCTGAAACTGCACATAGCGTCTCCGCTTATCACGATAAACGGCTCGTCAAAACTTTTCGCCGCGTTCTTAACGCTGCCCGCCGTACCGAGAGGCTTATCCTCTAATACAAAATTAAGTTTCAGCCTTGATTTAACATCCTCAAAATATTCCTTTACCATATTGGGCAAATAGTGCAGCGTCACACATGCCTCATCAACTCCGCACCGTTCGAGAAGCTCCGTTATATGTTTAATCACTGGTTTACCGCATACCTCAGCCAAAGGCTTTGGCATATCACAGGTCAAAGGTCTGAGTCTGGTTCCCTCTCCGCCTGCCATAATTACCGCTTTCATTTTCTTGTCCTCCAATAATACTTTTGTGAATATTATTGACAGCAGAAATTTCTTTAAACCTGTTTTGACAAATTATATGTTGTGGCAATACTGAAATAATGGTAAAATGTGTTTATTAATTGAAATGGAGTAATTGTTATGGAGCAATCTTTAACATATGTAGAAATTTTTACCGACGGAGCCTGCTCCGGGAATCCGGGACCTGGAGGCTGGGGTACAATTCTCATATGTGGAAAACATGAAAAAGAGCTTTCCGGCGGAGAACGGGAAACAACTAACAATCGAATGGAGCTCACAGCTGTTATTGAAGGATTAAAAGCACTTAACAGGCCATGCAAGGTAAAAATCATTACAGATTCACAGTATGTGGTAAACGGAATTACAAAAGGATGGGCCGAAAAATGGCGCAGCAACAACTGGATTAAAAGCGATAAGAAGCCTGCACAGAACAAAGATCTGTGGGAAGAGCTTTTAAACCAGCTTGAACGTCACGATTATGAATTTTCATGGATAAAGGGTCACGCGGGACATCCCGAAAACGAGAGATGCGACGCAATGGCTGTTAAGCAGTCTCAGAAATATTTATGATAAAATGAAAACTACAAAAATTATGCCGTCCAAGAATATAATCGGGCGGCATAATTTTTTTGGTTCTATAATAAATGTTGGGGTGAAGACCTCAACATTTATTTATTAGCAAAAAAATAGACATATCCCCCAAAAGCCAATACAATAAAGTTGCTCAAACCTAAAGAAAGGCAGGAAGGAATATGTCCAAACAAGA
>CASDTR010000027.1 GCA_949283785.1 uncultured Oscillospiraceae bacterium | reverse complement strand
TGACCGCTTCAGAAAAAGAATACTTTTTATGTTTGCCGACGCCGCTTAACATAAATTGAGCAGGCAAAAGTCTCCGACTTTCGCCTGCTCCCCTGCTCCTTTATTTATTGGCTACCCCAACATTTGACATAGAACCATTTTAAATCTGCGGTTCTTTCGGTTTTATGAATAATTGTACTTTTTTATTTTAGCTTTGATTATTATTCCGACGCAGGCTCCTGCGATTATGACTGCGGCTATGGTTATACCTGCCGCCAATCCTTTATTTGTGTTTTCCTGCTGACCTAAGGCGGGCGAGGTGCTTTCCTCGGACTGTGATATTTCGCCTGCAATCTGTTCTGTGCTTTTATTCACAAATTTTGATTCGGAATCAATTTGACTTTCTGTTAGAGCCGTGTTGCTTTTTTCTGTTATTTCAGCATTGACCGAAGATGATAAAGAAGCTTGAGTGCCTTGGGTTTCGGCGGGATTTGCTTCCGAAACCGATGTACTTGGGATCGATGCGGTTACAGCGGCGGTGGTTTCTTCGTATGATGATACCATAACGCTTTTTTCGTAATCAATGTAAACCCTTGCCGAGGGACTTACGGGCATGATCGAGGCTTTGAATTTGACTCCTGCAAGCTGACCGCTTCCTTTAAGGGGGAATCTGTATCCGACGGAATAGGTCTTACCGTCTATCTCGACGTTTTTAACTTTTTCGGCTGATGCGGTATTTCCCGTAACTGAACCGTCGGTATAGTAGGAAAATTCAAGGTTCATAACTGATGAATCGGATACTATTGTTATATATTTTACTCCGTCTTCAATTTCAAGCAAAGCTGTATGAATTATATAGCTGTCGCCCATGGATGCGGTATCCTTTTCGGCGTGCCTAAGCTGAATCGGAACCTCGTAAACTCCGTTTTTGTCAGGTCCTGCGGCGGAAGATGAAAATACGGCCGAACCGATCAGCGCACAGATCAGTGTCATAATTGCAATAAATTTTTTCATTATATGTCATATTCCTTTCATGTTCATGAAGTTTGCGTGGACTAACTAGCCGGCATGCGTTAGCCTTAACTAACACAATCTTATATCCCTTTTTGCTTTTTGTCAATAGGAGAGTATTAATTTTCAAAAATTCTTCAGGCACAGAAAAAGCAGCCGCAATAAAAAGCGGCTGCTGAAAAAAGATTCATTTTAAATTTGAGCTGATTTTATCTTTTTCCCTCTTTGGTTTTGACTATTATCGCCCACGCTGCCAGTCCGAGGATAATGACTCCCAGTACGATTCCGCCGATTATAACGCCTGTATTTCCGTTGTCACTTTCCGAGCGGCTTGCGGAAGTGGTGACTTCCTTTTTATCATTATCATTTTTGCTGTTCGTTTTTTCAGATGACGTTTCATCGGAAAGAGAGGAGTCGTCGGTGTTGCCGTAATCCATGCCGGCTGAGCCGCTGCCGGTTGAAGACGTGGGCTGCTTGAGCGCATACGGATAAGAATATGTATATGTATTGCCTGAAGAAGCAGTCGGCTCGATTGAGGATGAAGCGGATGTGGAAGGAGCGGAGGTCTCTATGTCGGAAATATACTTGCAGTTATCATAATCAATGAATATTCTCGCAGAAACACTGACGCTGGTAAATGGAATTTCAAATACTATGCCGACAAGTTGACCGCTTCCCTTGAGAGGAATTCTGTATCCGGAAGGATAAGTGCGGCTGCCTATTTCTATATTTCTAACTTTCTCGGCTGTCTGAGTAGAACCCGTTACGGAGCCGTCCGTGTAATAATAGAGAGTAAATCCGGCTATTGAGGAAATGGATGCCATAGTGAGATATTTCTCAGATCCGTTTATTTCCAAAAGGGCAGCATTGTAAAAATAGTCGCCTTGTTCCGCCTGAGAATCGCTGTCGGCGCTGCGTATCTGAATGGGCACCTGATAGATGCCGTCTTTAGAAGGGACGGCGGCAAAAGCGCATGTTGCGGACGATAAAACCAGTACGACTGCCAACGCAAGGGATATCAGAAATTTTTTCATAAAAAAACCCTCTCATATTATTTTTGCGAACATGATAGCTTATTCGTTTTCGCGAGATAATATTATATCCTTAGCATGATATTGTCAAGTCTTGTCGAAAAGAGTTTAAGGATTACATACCTTGCAGGGCCTGTAACCTGAGGGCACCGTGGAAGACAGCAAATAATTTTCTGCTTTAATGGTTTTGGTGTAACGGCAGCCGGGACAGTGATAGACCTTTGTGTTGGTGTTGAGGACATATTCGTTGCCTATGGATGAGGGCAGGGTCTGGAGCAAGGTGGATTTTTCAGAGGACGGCAGAGCTTCGGAGCTGTTTTCGGCTTTCGATGCCGTCGGCCCAGAGGTTTCGTTGCTATATGCCGCTTCGGAAGTAACCTTTTCGGTTTCCTCTTCAAATGATGTGTAACTTTCTGACAGGGAATACTCCTGAGCATCTTTCTCGGTTTGGCTTTCGATATACTGAGAATCGGTATCGGGAGATAGGGTTTCGGAGGCGGCAGGGGGATATTCCGCAAAAACCACAAACAGGAACCATACGAGAGAAAAAATGGCTGCGGCAGCCTTTAAAAATTTATTCCATTTTCCGAATCGGTATAAAAGGAAAATGCCGACGGGGGCAAAAAAGAAAAGGGCTAAAAGTATAAACGGGTTCTGCTGATAGAAAGGAGGTTTTGGATTTTCGGACCCCTCTTTGCTGATGCATAAATTTTCATTTCCGTTTTTATCGCTTTTCTTGTCGGAATTATGTTTCATAATGTTTACCTCATCATTCGTCAGTATTGCTTTCTTCTTAAATAAAAACGATGAAAAATGCGTATATGTGACAATTTGTCACATATACAGGGAAAAATTAAAGCGAAGGAGCTTGGCTTCGCTTTTATATTTATAAAATTATATTTAAAAAATCACAGTTCATACGCAATGTGTATTATACTGCTGATATACTGTTTAGCGCTGCAATATGTGACAGACTATAAACTGTCACAAAAAACAGCTCCGGTTTAACACCGGAGCTGCTGCGCTTTATGCAGTTATTTTGCGAGGCCGAGATAATTTTTGAGAAGCGCCTGGAGGAGCTCGTCTCTGTCCAGCTTTCTTACAAGATTTCTCGCGTTGTTGTGTGTGGTGATGTATGTGGGGTCCTCGGACAAAATGTAGCCTACAATCTGGCTTATGGGATTGTAGCCCTTTTCTTTAAGGGCGTCATATACGCACTGAAGAGTTTTTTTCATTTCCTCCTCATGTTCATCCTTAATTGAAAACTGAATCGTCTTATCTGTCATTAAGACTCCACCTCCGTTTCAAAACTCGATGTCATTATATACCTATTCTTTGATAAAAACAATAGATTATAAGCATAATTTTTGTTATTGAATTATGAACGCAGGGAAATGCCCAGTTCTCCCAGAGCATTGACCGCACGCTTCATTGCCGCGTCGGCTTCTTCGTCGGTGAGGGTCTTTTCGGAAGAACGCATACGCACGCTGAAAGCCACGCTCTTTTTGCCCTTTTCTATTTGTTCGCCCTCGTAAACGTCGAAGAGCGCGATGTTTTCGAGGTTTTCGCCCACCGCTTCGCCGATTACCTTTTCGAGGGTCAGGACGGGGATGTCCTTATCGCATACGAAGGAAAGGTCACGGGTGATTGCGGGGAATTTGGGCAGGGGCTTGTACTGAACCACTGCGTCGCGGACTTCAAAAATCTTGTCGAAGTCGATATCGGCAACGTATGTCTTTGCGCCGATTCCGTAGTTTTCGGCAACCTGAGGATGAATTTCGCCCAGAATGGCGATTCTCTCGCCGTTTACCGTAAACTCGGCGGTACGTCCGGGGTGGAAGGTGGGGTCGTCCTTGACTGCCGCAACGTCATATCCCTTTACGCCGCACTTTTTGAACAGCTCTTCAACAATTCCTTTGAGGGTGAAGAAATCGGCGCCTGCGCCGTAGAGACCTGCGGTGATTCGCTGAGCCTCTATGGGAAGGGTATCTTCTCCCTGGGGGATGTAGATTGTGGCGGGCTCAAATACCCATGCCTCGGGATTGCGGTTTTTGTAGTTTCTTGCGAGAACATCGAGAACGCTGGGAATGGCTGTTGTACGCATTACGCTTGTATCCTCACCGAGAGGATTGGAGATTACAACGCACTTACGAAGAGCGCTGTCTGCGGGGAGGCAGATTTTATCGTAAACCTTGGGGCTTACAAAGGAGAAGGTGGCGATTTCCGTAACACCTAAGGCGAGCATCGTCTCGTTTACAAGGCGCTGGAGCTGCTGAACGGGAGTGAGCCTTCCGTTTGCTTCGCCGCTGAGCTCTCTGTTGGGGATATTGCCGTAACCGTAGAATCTTGCGATTTCCTCGGAAATATCGGCAAGGTGCTCAATGTCGTTTCTGTACCAGGGAGCCGTGATCGTATCGTTTTCGACTGTGAAGCCGATGCTTTCGAGAATCTTTTTCTGCTCGTGGGCGGAAACGTCGATGCCGATGAAATTATTTACCCACTGCCAGTCGAAGGGGAGAGTTACAAGGTCCTTTGACTTGGGGAAGCAGTCCACAACGCCGTTTACAACGTCGCCCGCGTCGAGAAGCTGCACAAGCTCAAGAGCTCTGTTGAGGCAGATGAGGCAGCTTTCGGGGTTGAGCTCTTTCTCATAACGTGAGGAGGCCTCCGTTCTCATGCCCAGACGCTTTGCCGTTGAGCGAACGCTGAAGCCGTTGAACATTGCCGACTCAAAGACGATAGTAGTCGTATCGTCCATGATTCCACTGTATTCGCCGCCCATAACGCCTGCAACTGCAACAGGGCCTTCCTTGTCGGCGATTACGAGCATATCGCTTTGAAGCTCACGATCCTGACCGTCAAGGGTCGTGATTTTTTCGCCCTCTTCGGCGCAGCGCACGATTACGCTGTTGCCCTTGAGATAACGCAGGTCGAAAGCGTGCATGGGCTGGCCGTACTCGAGCATGACGTAGTTTGTGATATCGACGATGTTATTTATAGGACGCACGCCGCTGGCGCGAAGTCTCTCTCTCATCCAGCGAGGGGAGGGCTTAATGCGGACATTCTCTACCACTGCGCCCACATAGCGGTAGCATTTTTCGCTGTCTTTGATTTCAACTGAAAGAATATCCTTAACGTCGCCGTGTCCCGGCTTTACCTCGGGAGTTTTAACGTTCAGAGTCTTGCCGAAGGTTGCCGCCGCTTCACGGGCAAGGCCGATAACCGAAAGGCAGTCGGCGCGGTTTGAGGTGATTTCAAATTCCGTGACGGTGTCGTCAAGGCCGATAGCCTCGTGGATGTCCGCGCCGGGAGTTCTGTCGCAGTCGTCGCCCAAAACGAAGATGCCGTCCTCAATGGCATAGGGGAAATCGTGAAGAGTGAGGCCCAGCTCGCCGAGAGAGCAGAGCATGCCGCAGCTTTCAACGCCTCTGAGCTTGCCGCTTTTTATTTCTTTTCCGCCGTGGACCGTGGAGTTATCGAGAGCCGTGGGCACACAGTCGCCTTCCTTGAGATTCTGAGCGCCTGTGACTATCTGAAGGGGAGCGTCGGCTCCCACGTCAACGGAGCAGACCCACAGGTGGTCCGAGTCGGGGTGACGGGTGAGGGAAAGGATTTTTCCCACAACTATATTTGTAAGGTCGGCGCCCTCGTGTTCGTAGCTCTCTACTTTAGAGCCTGAAATGGTCATGGCGTCGCTGAATTCCTTATCGGTTACATCGAGGTCAACGTAGTCGAGAAGCCATCTTTTGGATAAATTCATATTGCTACCTCCTTAAAACTGACCGAGAAATCTCATATCGTTCTCGTAGAGCAGACGCATGTCGTCAATGTTGAAGCGGAACATTACGAGTCTTTCAAGACCTACGCCGAAGGCGTAGCCGCTGTAAATTTCGGGATCGACGCCGCCGTTTTTAAGTACCTTGGGATGTACCATTCCGCCGCCGAGAATTTCAATCCAGCCTTCGCCCTTGCACATGGGGCAGCCCTTGCCGCCGCAGCGGAAGCAGCTTACGTCGATTTCGCAGGAAGGTTCTGTGAAGGGGAAGTGGTGGGGACGCAGGCGGATTTTTGTGTCGTTGCCGTAAAGCCTCTTTGCGAAGGCCTCAAGGTTGCCTTTGAGGTCGCCCATGGTGATGCCCTTGTCAACGACAAGTCCCTCGATCTGATGGAACAGGGGGGAGTGGGTGGCGTCAACGGCGTCTGAGCGGTAAACTCTGCCGGGGGCGATAACGCGGATAGGAGGCTGATTATTCTCCATAACCCTTATCTGAACGGGAGAGGTCTGGGTGCGAAGGAGCATGTTCTCAGTGATGTAGAAAGTGTCCTGAGTGTCTCTTGCGGGGTGTCCCTTGGGGATGTTGAGGGCCTCAAAGTTGTAGTAATCCCATTCAACCTCGGGGCCTGTGGCGATGTTAAAGCCCATGCCCATGAATATTTCCTTGACCTCGTCGAGGACGATTGAAAGGGGATGCTTGTGGCCGAGAGGCTTCACCTTTCCGGGCATTGTGACGTCGATAGTCTCGTCCTTGAGCTTCTGAGCCGTCTCGAGGACTTTGATTTCCGCCGAACGCTCCTCTATTTTCGCTTCGATAAAGCTTCTAACCTCGTTGGCAAGCTGGCCCATTACGGGACGCTCCTCGGGTGAAAGCTTACCCATCTGTTTAAGAATTGCCGTAAGCTCGCCCTTCTTTCCGAGGAATTTTACTTTAAGGGCGTCTAGGTCGGTTTTTGAAGAAACCTTGGCGATTTCTTCGGTAGCTGCGGCGCGAATGGCCTCAAGCTGTGATTTCATCTTAAAACTTCCTTTCCTCTTGGATGAATATTTTGTGTGGGACGGAAAAATAAAAAAACCTTCGTCCCGAATAAGGGACGAAGGAATATCCTCCGTGGTACCACCCTGATTTTTGCCTTGTAAGAGCAAACACTCTGCGTCCTTTAACGGAGACAAACCCGTTGCCGCCTACAACCTGAGCTTGAGCGGCACCGCTCGGAAGGGAACTTCGTATTCATCTGCAATCCTGAGATTCCTTTCAGCCGCGGGAACCTCTCTCTGGCGGCGCAAATGAAACTACTTTTCTTCGTCACAGCGTTATCTTTTACAAATATAACATGAAAAAACGGCTTTTGCAATACCTTTTCAGGGGATTTTCCCTGTGATATAATTATTGCGTAAAATTAAAAACCGTATTATCATCCCAATAAAAATGAAGAGAAAGGATGCGGTCAGGTGAGAGTAGGCATCGACATTGCGGAGATAGAGAGAATAAAAAAATCAGCCGAAAATGGAAGCTTTCTTAATAGGGTTTTCTCGCCTCAGGAGCGTGAATACGCCTTTAAAAAGAAAAACGCCGCCGAGAGTCTTGCCGCATTTTTTGCAGCAAAGGAGGCCTTTGCGAAGGCTGTGGGCAGCGGCTTCAGGGGATTTTCGCCCTGCGAGGTTTACGTCGTCCATGACGAAGAGGGAAAGCCTTTGCTGAGATTTTCGGGAAAGGCGGCCGAAATTGTCAGGGAAAGCGGCCTTAGCTTTGACGTGAGCCTTACCCATACCGATACCGCGGCGGCTGCTGTGGTCATAGCTTTTAAGGAAAGCACGGAAGGAGAAGAAAAATGATAATACTTACTGCTGATGAGATAAGAAAGGTCGAGGAGTATGAGGCGAAGAACGGCATAGATTTTCTGCGCCTGATGGAGAATGCAGGCTCGGCCTGCGCCAAGACCATAGGAGACAGGATAAAGGAAAAATACGGAGCGGTCGAAGGCAGGAAGGTGTGCGTTGTTTGCGGAAAGGGCAAAAACGGCGGCGACGGATTTGTAATAGCGAGGAAGCTTCATCAGAGCGGGGCAAAGGTGACGGTGGTTTTAGCGGCGGGTATGCCTGCTGCGGGGGACGCGGTTACCATGTTCGGCAGGCTCGATACATTTAATATAAAAACCCTTAAATACGGTTTTGATAAACCTGAGGCTTTGAAAGCCATTTCCGATGCCGACGCCGTTGTGGACTGCATTTTCGGAATAGGCTTTTACGGCGAGGCGAACCCCGTTTTGTCCGAGGTGTTCGGCGCCGTTTCCGAAAGCATGGGATACAAGGTATCGGTGGATATTCCCAGCGGAGCGGAGACCGATACGGGGGATGTGGCGGGGGTCTGTGTCAGAGCCGACGAGACCATAGCCATAACCTGCCTTAAGCCCGCCCATGTGCTGAAACCTGCGGCGGAGTACTGCGGCAGAGTGACCGTTGTGAAAATCGGTATATCTCAGGAGAGCATGGACTGTGTGGAACCGAAGCTCCTGTGTGAGGGCGAGGACGAAATAGCGTCAAGTTTTTTAAGGCGCAATACCCTCGCTCATAAAAACGATTTCGGCCATGTGCTGTGTATCTGCGGCAGCAGGAATATGCCGGGAGCCGCAGTGCTTTCGGTTACGGGAGCCGTTAGAGCGGGGGCGGGACTCGTCACCGCCGCTTTCCCCTCGGGGGCCTATAACGCCATAGCCCCCCACCTTACGGAGCCGCTGCTCCTGCCCTTGGGAGACGAAAAGAGGAAACGTGTGAGCATAGAAGATTTAGATGCCTTACGGGAGAATATGAAAAAGACTTCCGCGATACTTATAGGCTGCGGACTCGGCAGAAGTCCCGAGTCCGACGCCCTTGTTTATGAGATTATCAAAAGCTCCTCCTGTCCCGTAATTATTGATGCCGATGGTATAAATGCCGTCTCAGATAATATAAATGTATTGAAAGAGGCGGCAGCGCCCGTAATTTTGACGCCTCATCCCGGCGAGATGGCAAGGCTGCTGAAAACCACCGTAAAGGATGTATCGGCACACAGATATGAATACGCCGAAAACTTCGCGCGGGAGTATTCCGCCGTTGTGGTTCTCAAAAGCGCGAACACCCTTGTCACCGACGGCAGAGGGAAAATATATATAAACAGAACCGGAAACGACGGCATGGCAAAGGGAGGCTGCGGCGATCTCCTTGCGGGAATAACCGCCTCTCACGTCGCTCAGGGCATGAGCCCTCTTGACGCCGCCGTGACCGCCGTATACGTCCATTCCGCTGCGGGAGACGCCGCCGCAAAAAGGTATTCAAAACACGGCATGACTCCCAGCGATATGGCGACGGAACTGGCGCTGCTGCTTTCAAAATTTGAATGACGGCGTTTCCTGCCGTCATGGCGGCAGGTGAGAAGTATAAAAAAGGTATTATTGACATTGGCATTCTTTGCCTCGGCTTTGGGAATGATTTTGTTTTCGGGCTGCGGCAAAGGCGCGTCGGGCGGGAATTATCCTCCAAAGCCTCCCGAAAGATTTGAAACGGACGTTTTGCTTACTGCAGGGGAGGATGAAATCACGGCTCATCTCAGCTATCACGGATTGGGAAGCTGTGTTCTGAATTTCACCTCTCCCGAAAGCCTGCAGGGCCTGTCCGCAGTTTGGCAGAAAGACGAGTGTATTCTCACCTATAACAATCTTTCCTATACATTGCATCTCGACAAGCTGCCCGAGGGCTTTTTCGGAAAGGCGGCT
This sequence comes from uncultured Oscillospiraceae bacterium, assembly GCA_949283785.1. Lineage (GTDB taxonomy): Bacteria > Bacillota > Clostridia > Oscillospirales > Acutalibacteraceae > UMGS263. Next base: position 23,909 of record CASDTR010000027.1, on the reverse strand, counting down.
CTTGCCGTTTTCGATAAGCTGGTGGATGTGGAGTCCTTTACGGTGGCTAAGGACGGGGATAAGTGGGTCTACAAAGGGGAAATAAATTCCGGCTCATTCCGCCTTGTACAGGATTCGCAGACGGGGGCCTTTGAAGCCCTCGAGATACCTGAAATGGAAATATCCCTGAAATTTGAGAATTTCAAAGAGATAAAGGAGACATAGCCGTCTGTCACTCTTCGGTTAAAAGCATATAATGGAACAGGCTCCGTTTTGAATTTAAGTTTTCTCCCCGAAAATTATTTTTTTTGATTAACCGGAGCCACAGCTGCACAAAATAAAGGTGCTGAAACTTATAACTTCGGAGAGTGATTTTTGATGACTGTCAAAAGGGGAGATATATACTACGCTGATTTAAGTCCCGTTGTGGGTTCGGAGCAGGGCTGACTGCGTCCCGTGCTCATAGTTCAGAACGATGTGGGGAACAAGTTCAGTCCCACGGTTATAGCGGCTGCCATAACCAGCCAGAAGTACAAGACAAATCTTCCTACCCATATTCAGGTACACGCCGACGAATGTGGACTTGCCAGGGATTCCATAGTGCTTCTTGAACAGGTGCGCACCCTCGACAAAAGAAGGCTCAAGGAAAAGATGGGAAATCTTGACAGCGAGGATATGCTTCGCGTCAACAAGGCCTTGTCCGTAAGCTTCGGATTGGGAGAGAATACATAAATCTTATGTATTCTCGGCCGCGTGCATTATTATACAATGCGTTTTGTTTTATCGCTTATCACCCGTGATCGGCTCCGTCCGATTTCGGGTGATTTTTGCTTTAAATCTGTGCTAAGCTTATGGGGCGTAATGGAGGCATACCTCTTTTGCGCCGTGAGGCAGAATCTGTATACAGTCGTATATTTATTATTTTTGTAATAAGTTGTAACTGATTGTAGCCTAATTGTACTTTATTGTAGCGGTATTGTAATTGGATTTCGCTGTCGAAGATGGTAGAATGATGCAGGAAAAAACATTGGGAGGCAGTGCCATGAAATCCATTTACGCTAAAAAATTACGCAGAATAACGGCTCTGGGCCTTATCATAATATGCATCATTTCGGCAGTGGGGATAAAGCTTTACATAGATAAAACAAAGCTTTACGAGGAAATGTCAAGGATGAGCAGCTCGGTTTCGGACCTGTCCGAGAGGGCAAGCGGAGGAAAGGAAAGGGCGCAGGAGAAGATCGAAGAACTCGAAAGCAGGCTTAATGAGCTGGAAAAAGAGAAGGATGAGGATAAGAAAAAAATAGAAGAGCTGGAAAGTGAAAACGAGAAGCTCAGAGAGATGAAAAAGGAAAAAGAAAAATCATCTGAGAAAGCGGAAAGCACGGAAAAAAAAGATTCACGGGAGCCCGCTGCGGCTCCTCAGCCCAATGTACCCGAGGACGGTTCCGTCTCCTCGGGCAAGGTTGTATACCTTACCTTTGACGACGGGCCGTCCAAAAACACTCCGAAGGTGCTTGAGGTTTTGAGAAAGTACAATGTCAAAGCCACGTTTTTCGTAATAGACGGCAAGGGCTATAATAAATACATGAAAAATATAGTAGATGAAGGACATGCCATAGGCCTTCATTCCGAAACCCACGATTATAAAAATATATATTCGTCTTTAGGTGCATATTTAAAGGATCTCTCCAATATAGCTGAAATAGTCAAGTCGGAGACGGGCGTTAACAGCAGGATAATACGTTTTCCGGGAGGAAGCAGCAATACGGTAAGCAGAAAATATTGCAGAGGAATAATAAGTACAGCCGCTCGGAAAGTGCATAATATGGGATATGAGTATTTTGACTGGAACTGTGACAGCGGAGACGCTGCGGGGAACAATGTGCCTGTTTCAAAGCTCGTTGAGAATATAAAGATAAGTAATCCCGGTACCGACAGGGTAATAGTGCTCATGCATGATGCCGGAAACAAGTCTACTACTCCCAAGGCTTTGCCGCAGATCATAGAGTATTTTAAGTCAAAAGGTTACTCCTTCGGTGTTTTGACCGAAAAGGTTTCACCTGTTCATCACAAAATAGCCAATTAAACCGTAGCCATCGTCAATATGTGTCAGAATTCGCAAATTTATATAAACAAAGTGTACAAAAAATCATGGACAAAATGTACAAACCAAACGTTTTTAAAGCAGGCATGTTTAGCAGACAGGCCGAATTATTGGAAAAAGGGGAATAAGTCGGCGGATTTTGATTGACGAGATAAAGTTTTGTGCTATAATATGTAACAGCGAAAAAACAAAAAGCAAATTTATTTTGTAGGAGTAATGTGACTATGTACGTAAAAGATGTAACTGTTCAGAATAAGGTTGGTTTACATGCTCGTCCTGCTACCTTTTTTATACAGAAGGCAAATGAATTCAAGTCTTCAATTTGGGTTGAGAAAGAGGAGCGCCGCGTAAACGCAAAGAGCCTTCTCGGTGTGCTTTCACTGGGTATTATGGGCGGCACACAGATTCGCATCATCGCAGGCGGTTCCGATGAGGAAGAGGCTGTCGATGCTCTCGTAAAGCTTGTTGAGTCAGGTTTTGCCGAGTAATTTATTTTAAACAGAATACTTTTTAAGAATAATGCCCGCTGTTTTTCTTGCAGCGGGCTGTATTCTTTTATTTAAATTTGTTTTTTCGCTATACAATAGGGATTGTTTTGTGGTATAATTTTAAGGTAAATCATACGGAGATTTTTCCGTCGTATATAGAGGAAGAGTATGGCTGTATTAAAAAACTTAAACAGGATAGTGGTAAAGGTTGGAACCTCCACTCTTACATATGAAACAGGTAAGACAAATATCAGAAGGATGGCAAAGCTTGCCAGCGTGCTTTCGGACCTTGTGAATTCGGGCATTGAGGTCGTCCTTGTGACCTCAGGCGCCATAGGTGTGGGAGTAGGGAAACTGGGGCTGAAAGAACGCCCTAAGGATACTCCGGGCAGACAGGCCGCCGCCGCAGTGGGACAGTGTGAGCTCATGTTCATGTACGATAAGTTTTTCAGTGAGTACGGCCACACCATAGCCCAGCTTCTTGTGACAAGAAGCGACTTTGAGGACAAAGAGCGCAGAGAGAATCTTTCAAATACATTTAAGCACCTTTTTGAATACGGCGCAGTACCCATTGTAAACGAAAACGACAGCGTCGCCGTAGAAGAGATAGTTTACGGAGATAACGACAGCCTGTCGGCAACGGTGGCCGCCCTTGTAGAGGCGGACGCGCTGATAATCCTCAGCGATATAGACGGACTTTTCAGCAGTGACCCACATACGGACCCTGACGCAAGGCTCATACCCGTTGTAGACGAAATCGACGAAAGGGTAATAGCTCTTGCGGGAGGAGCGGGCAGCAAGCGGGGAACCGGAGGAATGGTGACGAAGCTCAAAGCCGCTCAGATAGCCGCTGAGCACGGCATTGATACGGTAGTTATGAACGGATCTCACCCCCAGGATATATATAAGCTTATAGAAGGCCGACAGACAGGCACTATATTTAAAGGGAGGAAATAATATGTCATATATTTCCGAACTGGGAGAAAGGGCAAAGAAAGCCAAAGGCGTACTTGCGAGCTCCTCGGGAGAGACGAGGAACAGAGCGCTTTCAGAAATCGCCAAAGCTCTCAGAGAGAACGCGGAAAAAATAATAGAGGCAAACCGTAAAGACGTTGAAAAAGGCCGGGAAAACGGACTCACCCCTTCCCTTATCGACAGGCTGAGCCTCGACGAAGGCAGAATAGAGGGAATGGCCAAGGGTGCAGAGGATATAATCGCCCTTGACGATCCTATCGGCAGAGCCGTAGGAGGAGCCACAAGGCCCAACGGTCTGAGAATCGAAAAGGTAAGCGTTCCTCTCGGAGTTATCGGCGTAATATATGAGGCGAGGCCCAACGTCACGGCGGATGCCGCGGCTCTGTGCATAAAGAGCGGAAACGCGGTTATTCTCAGAGGCGGCAAGGAGGCTATTAACTCAAACCTTGTCATTGCGGGAGTGATGCGCGAGGCCGTTAAAAATGCGGGTCTTCCCGAGGACGTCATCTGCTTTGTTGAGGATACCTCCAGAGAGGGCGCTAAGGAGCTTATGAGGCTCAACGGATATGTGGATGTGCTTATTCCCAGAGGCGGAGCGGGACTCATTAAAAGCGTTGTGGAAAATTCCAGCGTGCCCGTAATCGAGACGGGAGCGGGCAACTGCCACATTTATATTGATGAGACGGCTGACGCTCAGATGGCGGCGGATATCGTATTTAACGCAAAGACCTCGAGACCCTCCGTGTGCAACGCCTGCGAAAGCCTTGTAATACATTCGGGAGCCCTTGAGCGGGTTCTGCCTTTAGTATGTGAAAAGCTCAGGACAAAGAATGTTGAAGTAAGAGGCGACGAAAGAGCGGCCGAAGCTGTTGAGGGAATCATTCCCGCCACCGAAGAGGACTGGGGCAAAGAGTACCTTGACTATATAATTTCGGTTAAAACCGTGGACAGCGTTGAAGAAGCTGTTGAGCACATAAACCGTTATTCAACAGGTCACAGCGAGAGCATAATAACAAGCGACTTCGCCTCGGCCATGAAGTTCCAGCAGCAGGTTGACTCTGCGGCGGTATATGTAAACGCTTCAACAAGGTTTACAGACGGCGGAGAATTCGGCTTCGGCGCGGAAATAGGAATTTCCACCCAGAAACTTCACGCCAGAGGACCTCTCGGCTTAAGCGAGCTTACGAGCCAGAAATATATAATCAGCGGCAGCGGACAAATTCGCTGACAAGCCTTTAGGGCAGAACAGGAGCGACTTATGGAAAAATCAAAGAAAATTGTTTCAGCAAGAAAGCACAAGAGAAACAAAGCGGCAATGCCCGTGGGAATTATCGTTATAGTTTTTGCGGTTATAGGCCTTGCGGCTGTAATAGCGGGCATTGTTTTCGGCGTCGGCAAATTGACCGACCAGTCGGCGAAAAAAGCTGAATACGAGTCATTTATAACACCTGTAATAATGTTTGACCCCGATCCCTTTGACGACGTTACAAAGGGCAAGCAGGATCAGCTTATCAATGCTGCGATCTGGGCGCTGCTTAAAAGCGACCTTGACACTTCCGTTTACGCTACTGATGACGGAAATCTTTCCATACCCCAGAAGGATGTTGAAAAATACTTCTCAAAGCTCTTCGGACCCGAGGCGAAGCCGGAGCATACAAGCGTAACGGGTCTGGGTTATGAATTCAGCTATGACAGCGCAAAGCAGGTATACATAGTTCCCATCACGGGTGTTGAGCCTATTTATACTCCCCGTGTGTTTGAGATTTCAAAGAAGGGCAATACCATCGAGCTTCTTGTGGGCTATCTCGGCAGCAGCCAGTGGTCACAGGCCGAAAACGGCGATATGGTCGAGCCGGAACCCGATAAATATGTAACGGTAATTCTCCGTGAAAGCTCCGACGGATACTATGTAAGCGCTATCAGATCCACCAATGCGCCTGAGACCGAAACAACGCCCACCACAACCGAGGCGCCGAATGCGGATACCTCGGAGGAGGCAGAGCCTTCGGAGATTTACGCTGAGCCTTTCACAGAGCCCACCGAAGCTGCTTCTGATGAAACGGAAGCTGCGGAGGAAGCGGCAGAATAAACATACTCCGATTCCGCTGAAAAAGACGGATACGGCGAATGAACTGAATATTTTAAAAAAACTTAAACGCAGAAATTCTTTAAAAGATGTTTCTGCGTTTTTTCTTTAAAATCTGTAACATTTCGGCGTTTGGGATGTTATAACGGTGAAGGTGCATCAAGGAAAGCTTATAAAAGGGGAGGGAGCGGAATGTGGACAGAGAAATGCTGAATATTTTTTACGGGAGATACGGCAGGGAAATTTACCTCTATCTTTATTCACTGAGCGGCGATTTGACTATTTCCGAGGATCTGCTTCAGGAGACATTTCTGAAAGCTTTGCTCTCCCTGCCCGACGGCCATGCGAACGTGAGAGCATGGCTTTATACGGTGGCGCGGAATCTGTATTTCAACGCGTTAAAAAAAGAGAAAAGAAAAATATCGCTGGAACAAATAAAGGAAACGCAGGAAAGCGGCGAGAGCGGGATTTTGGAACGGCTGGTCGCTGATGAGAAATGCAGGGCCCTTTATAAAGCGATGGGAAAGCTGGATAAAAGAAAGCGGGAAGTGGTTCAGATGCAGTATTTCGGAAATCTATCGCAAAAGGAGATTGCAGCAATTCTGCATCTTACTCCCGAAAATGTCCGTGTGATTTCATACAGGGCGAGGAGAGAACTTAAATCTTATTTGGAGGGAGAATTATGACATACCGTAAGTTGCTCGAACTATACAAAGAGGGAAAACTTGACGAAAATCGCAGAAAGGAAGTAGAATCGGAAATCGAAAAGCAGGACGCCATAAGCGAATATCTTTTTGAGGAGTCAAAAATTCCGCTGCTGGATGAATTGGACGAAGCAGAAACCGCCTCGGAAACCGAAGCCCATGAAAAATTTATTTCCTATGTGCAGAAATCCATACGCAGAGCTTTTATCAAAGCGGGTATCATTACGGGAACGGCAGTTCTCGCAGTAGTTTTGCTTGTTATATTTGTACTTCCCGATTTTGTGTCGCTGTTTTACTATTCACCTGCAAAAATTATAGAGGAAGAATACAGCATAAATCAGATGACCCTTGATATGGCGGTGTATACGGATATGTTTATGCCGGGAAATTACAGAGATGCGGTAATTGCGGAAGATTTAGGTTACGGAAAGTACAGGATAAAAATTTGGCAGCATCAGTTTGTTGACGGAAAATTTGAAAATGTGGACGGAATTATTGAAAGAAATAGGCTTATTCTTTATGATTCAGATTCTCTAAAACTGCCGAATTTTAATATTTTTGTTCCGGGAAGAGAAAGAATGAACAGTTTAGCTGTGGACGGAGAAACGGGCGAACTGCTGGGATTAAACGGTACAAAAGCGCAGGCAGATAAAGCAATTGAAGAGCTTGATGAATCAAAGTATTACAAAGTTTATGTAACTTTTAAAGATATGATGGAATATGAAAAATTTTACAGCTGGTATGAAGAGGCTGACATTTCCGGATATTACTTGTGGTGTGCTGTGGGAGCCTGCAATGATGAAGGAATGATAATTTCTCCAAACATGGGCTTTAATATTATGCCTGGAGGAACTTGTTTCAGATGGGATAAGGAAAAATATCCGTATTTGTCACTGACCGATCTTGACGGCGTTGTTGAGGATACAGGCAACGGCGAAATTATGAAAACTCATTTTATTTCCATGCTCTCCTATCTCAGGGATAACGACGATATTGTGAAGATGATGAACACAGGCGATGTTGACTTTGACAGCATAATCGAAAGTGTCGAAAAGGACGGCTTAAACATTTACGGATTTTTTGTGGCAGCTCAGAAAGAGGATATTTTAAAACTCAGGGAACAGCAGGAAATATCCTATATCGCAACGGAAACGTTATAAAGCTTAAAACAAGCGGGACAGTTTTCACTGCCCCGTTGAGACTGTTGGAAAGCCAAAAATCAGCACACACCCTTGTCTCCCTTGTGCAAAGCAGGCTGAGCCTGCACTCGATTTGCGCACAGAATTGCGGTAAAAACTGACTGTATTCGCCCTTGTATGCTTTATTTAGCGGTTAAAACCGAAATTCAGCGCACACCCCTGTCTCCCTTGTGTAAAGGGAGATGTCAAAACGCAGTTTTGACAGAGGGATTGTATATGAAGAAAACTCGATACTGCGCTGCTTTCTGCGCCGCATCGAGTTTTCCCATGATCGTGCAAAACAGCAACTCTGAAATTGTTTAAGAGTAAAAACAACTTTATCGACAAACAAACGGGACAGTGAAAACTGTCCCGTTTGTTTTTACTCTTTAACTTTCTTTGAGCTTTTTGATCATCATTTTTGCCGCCTTGTATATATCGCCGCAGCCGAGGGTTATTACGAGATCGCCCGGCTTTGCGTGGCTTACTACATAGTCGGCAACCTCTTCAAAGGTATTGAACCATACGCTGCCGGGAATTTTTTCTGCTAGCTGAGAGGTATATACGTTGTATGTGTTCTTTTCGCGGGAACCCATGATCTCAGTCATGACCGTGTGCTGAGGGATTTTCAGAACCTCGGCAAAGTCGTCCATTAAAGTATAGGTCCTAGAATAAGTGAAGGGCTGGAACACCGCCCAGACTTCATTGAAATCCATTGCCATGGCCGCTTCAAGGGTAACTTTGAGTTCTGCGGGATGATGGGCGTAGTCGTCGGCGATTGTAATGCCCTTCTCTTCTGCAAGGAACTCAAATCTTCTGCCGGCTCCTCTGAACTGCTCAATTGCCTTTATGGCGTCCTTTGCCTCAATGCCTCCGTACAGTGAAACGGCAATGGCAGCAAGAGCGTTTAAGACGTTGTGGGTACCCGGAACTCCCAGCTGGACTTCGCCTAAGACCTCGCCTTTATGCATGGCGGTAAACTTCGGGAAGGCCCCTCTCGTCATGGTAATGTTTTCGGGGTAGAAATCGTTGGTCTTTTCAAATCCGAAAGTGATTTTGTCCTTTTCTCCGCAGTCCTTAACTGCTTTCAGGGTGTTTGCATCGTCGCCGTTATATATGACCGCCTTTGTGGCCATGGAGGCGAACTTGCGGAAAGAAAGGATAAGGTTATCGAGGGTCTTAAAGTAATCGAGGTGATCCTCGTCGATGTTGAGTATGACCGCCGTGTCGGGGGAGAGGTCAAGGAAGGTGTCTACAAATTCACAGGCTTCGCAGATGAGAGTATCGCTCTTTCCCACTCTGCCGTGGCTGCCTATGAGAGGAAGGGTGCCGCCTATGACTGCCGACGGGTCTTTTCCGCAGGTGATGTAAATTTGAGTGAGCATCGAAGTGACGGTAGTTTTGCCGTGGGTGCCGCAGACGCCTATGCAGTCGGGGTAAAGGCGGCTGATAGCGCCGAAGAGTTTCGAGCGCTCAATGGTGGGGATACCGCTTGCCTTTGCCGCTACAAGCTCAGGATTGTCGGGAAGGAGGGCCGCGGTAAATACTATCAATTCGGCCCCTTCTATATTCTCTGCTTTTTGTCCCATGTATACGGGAACGCCCAGTGAGCGCAGCTTTACAAGGTTGTCGCTTTCGTTGTTGTCGGAACCGGAAATCTTATATCCCTCGGAAATGAGTATCTCAGCAAGGGGGCACATTCCCGAGCCGCCGATGCCTATGAAATGGACCCTTTTTACGGATTTAAGTAAATTATCTACATCGTACAAAGCTGTCACCTCTTCTTTTTAATATATACATTATATTGCAAAACGGTAAATAAATAAACAGCTTTTTGAGAATTGAAGGAATAAAATTAAAATCATGCACTTTGAAGACGTAATTCCATATTATGGTAATGACCTGCCCGCGGCACAGCTGTTTTCATAATCAGGCAGGCCGATTTGGAGGAAAGGCTTATGAAGGATATAAACAGCTTCCTTTTTGCGGGAGGAGACGAAAGACAGCTCTACGGGGCAGACAAGCTGAAAAAAGAGGGATATGAGACTGCGGCGGCAGGCTTTGAAAAATATCGAGGCAGTGTTCCCCGTAAAAGCGAAAGGGCGGAGAACGCACATCTTTATGACGCCGTAGTACTTCCTCTTCCTTTGACAAGGGACGGGATAAACATAAACGCGCCTTTTGCCGAGGGGGAAATCAGCATAGCTTCCCTTGCGGAATTTATCGGCAAAGGCAAATTGATTTTCGGCGGAAAAATGACCGAGGAACTTTCAAAGCTTTTTTCGGAGAACAAGGTCTGCGACTGCTATTCCCGCGAGGATTTTCAGCTTATGAATGCCCTTCCCACAGCAGAGGGAATTGCCGAAATCGCCGTTCGGGAGCTGCCCGTTACGGTAAAGGGAACTAAAATTTTCGTTTTGGGCTTCGGCAGGACGGGCAAAGCCATAGGAAGGCTTCTGAAGGCAATGGGGGCCGATGTTGTCGTGGGAGCGAGAAGAGCGGAGGTATTGGAAAAAGCAAAAGAGGAGGGCTTTGATGTTCTCGATATAGGAAAGGCTTTCAATTTTCCCGAAGGGGTCAGGATGACGGTAAATACGGTTCCCGAAAGGATAGTAGCGGAAAAGCACCTGATGCAGATGAAGGGTACCGTTTACGCGGAGGCGGCCTCAGCTCCCTACGGCGCCGACCTTGAGAGGGCGCGGGAGCTCGGAGTAAAAGTCGTGCCTGCCTCGGGGCTTCCCGGGAAAACAGCTCCCGAAACTGCGGGAGAGATAATAGCCGAAACAATAATAAATATTTTGAAGGAGGATAGCCGATGGAGGGAATAAGGATAGGCTTTGCACTGTGCGGTTCTTTCTGCACCTTTGCGAAGGCCCTTGAGCAGATAGAAAATCTCGTAAAGCTGAAATTTGAAGTTATACCCATAATGAGCGAAAACGCTTATTACACCGATACGAGATTCGGAGATGCCGAGGATTTCCGAAATAGGATAGAGACGATATGCGGCAGAGGTGTAATGACGGGACTCACTCAGGCGGAACCCATAGGTCCGAAAAAGCTTTTAGACATACTTTTGATAGAGCCATGTACGGGAAACACTCTCGGAAAGCTCGCAAACGGAATAACGGATACCACCGTGACTCTTGCGGCGAAGGCGCATCTGAGAAACGGCAGGCCCCTGCTCATTGCGGTTTCCACAAACGACGCTTTGGGGGCGGCTGCCAAAAATATAGGTCAGCTTATGAACTATAAAAATGTGTTCTTTGTGCCCATGGGTCAGGATGACTATATAAATAAGCCCAACTCCATAGTGGCGGATTTTTCACTCACGGCAAACGCCGTAGAGGCAGCGTTGAAGGGCCAGCAGCTTCAGCCTGTAATATTGTAATAAAGGGAATAAAATAAAAATCCGATCGTCTCAGATCGGATTTTTGTTTATGCGATCAGTATTCAATTTTCACTTTTTACCATACTGTTAAATTTTTCGTCTACGCCTTTGAACAGGGCTTCATAGTCGGTTTTGCCTCGGTAGCTGATATTGACGGAATTTTTGTTGCATCTCACTCTTTTCGTAAGGCTGCCTATGACTTTTACGGGATTTTCGCTGCTGAAATACAGGCTGATGCAATTTCGTCTGCAGCCGATGCCCACAAAGTTTTCTCCAAGGCGATATGTGGGGATTTTGCTTTTTTCGGAATACTCAGTATCGAAAATTGCTTCGGAGTAGCGGAATTCGATATATTCAATTACGGGAAGTACTTTTTTCTGTGCATTCTCGTCCACTGAATTTAAATATTTGCAGATTTCTTTTGATGGCATATCCTTCACCTTTAACGGCTTTACAGCTCGAAATCTTCGGGAGAATATTTAGGTATGGGCGGCCTGCGTTTCGGAACTCTCTTTAAAGGGTCATAATTGAATTTGCTGCATGAAAAGCCTGTGGAAACGATGCCTTTTTTTACGCACAGCACCACGTCCTTTTCCGAGGAACGTTTGCCGTATCGGCAGTATTCGCAGGCACTGTCTATATTTTTTCCGTAAAGCTTCATAACGCCGCCTCCCATTAAGGGAATTTTAGCATATTTTGCGTTTGCTATCAAGCTCTAAAATAAGAAGGCCGCCCATAATGAGCAGCCCTGCTGCGGCGGGCAGTGAGGCGGAGTAAGCCTGAGGAACGCTCTCCACCGCATTAGACATGACTTCGGCCGAAATCGGAAAAAAATTAAGTATCACGGCGCAGACGGTTGCGGCTATGGCACCGTTCATTATCCGTGCAGCAACGAAAAGTGAGGGTTTTATTCCCGTCTGAATGGCGCAGCTCATCACCTGGCAGTGTACGCAGGTGCCGGCGAAGCCTATAATCAGGCACATTATGGGAAGAGGCACCTGGCCTGCCGCTGCAAAGGAACCGGTGGTGACTTCCAGTACCGCTTTTATGAAAATCTTTCCGCTGTCGCTTATTGACAGAAGGTCCGTAAAACCGTTTATGCAGGAAAAGAGTATCACCCATGCGCATACGGAAAACATGGATGCTGCCGCATCGGCGACGCTGTGTGTAAAAGCCGATGAAAAATCCGGCGGCAACTCTTTTTCCCGTTCGTCGTGGACAGTGTATTCTCCGTCGGAAATGAGGTTTGAGAAAAAGCCCATAGTTATGGACGAAATCAGAAGTGAGACCAATATCACCGTTCCCGCCGTTATACTCGAGAGCATGGAGACGCCTACGGTGCCTATTATGAAGGCGGGTCCTGCGTTTACGCAGAAGAGCATCATTCTCTGGGCCTGATTTTTTGTGATTTCTCCTTTTTCCAGAAGCTTAGCCGTCATGGATGCGCCTACGGGAAAGCCGCCTATAAGGCTCATAAAAATTGCTGAAAGGGCGCTTCCGGGGAGGGAAAAAAGCTTTTTGCCGACTGTATTGGCCAGACGTCCCCGCCAAAGGCACAGCCGCGAATGTATGAGAAATGACGAAAGAGCCATGAAGGGAAACAGCGAAGGAATAACGGAAGCCCCGCAGATATCTAGGCCTTTGCGTACCCCTTCGGCGGCTTTTTCGGGCATCAGGAGCAGAAGTGATGCCATAAGGCAGCTTCCCGCAGCGGCGGGGATATATTTAAAGATGCGGACAGCTTTCGATTTAATGATGGTTATTTTCAAAGGAACACACCCCGTTTCCCTAAAATTTTCACACCGCCTTTAATGTATATGCGTCCGTGTAATTTTTAAATCAAAAACGGCATATTCTTTTTTGAAAGGATGATGAGTTATGTCAAAGGGGAGAAAAAGGACGAACACTATGGCGAAAAAACTTTTTAACATTTCACCTGACGATGCGGGAGAAATTTCTGCTATTGCAGAAGTGGGGCTTGCAAAAATAGAGCTTACGGGCAACAGGGAAATCAGCGTGGACGGCTGCCGCGGAATTTTAGAGTACAACGAAGGTGTGGTGCGGCTCAATCTCGGCAATATGATAATAAAAATCACTGGGGCGGGGCTGACCATTCCATCAATGGCGGCTGAGCAAACTACGGTGACGGGAAGCATAGCGTCCGTTGAATTTTCATCGTAATCCAAATTTTAAAGGATAGGAGCGGAGAAAATGTTTTTTGTGTCATTGATACGCTTTTTAACGGGATACGTTACCTTTTTCGGCAGAGAAGGCTTTACGGAGAGATTTATTAACCTCTGCTCGCGCGACGGGATACCTCTTTGGGATTTGAGAAGTGACCCCGACGGCTTTTGCGCCTGCACAACCATAAAGGGCTATAAGAGCATAAGGAGCGCGGCAAGGCGTTCGGGAGTGCGCCTGAGAATCAGGCAGAGAAAGGGAATTCCGTTTTTTATAAGCAGATATAAATACCGCTGGGGTATGGCAGTGGGTGCCGTGTTTTTTGTGATGATGCTGTCCTTTCTATCTACGAGGATATGGTATGTGGAGGTAGTCGGCAACGAGCGCTTTTCATCCGATTCAATAATTGAGGTATTTGACGCTATGGGAGTTTCTGTCGGGAAACGAAAAGATGATATAGATACCTCCGCCATACAGCTCAGGGCCTATACGGAGCTTCCTGATTTTTCGTGGGTTGCCGTCAATCTTGACGGGAGCACGGCGCGAATAGAAGTCAGGGAAAAGGTGCCCGTGCCCGAAATAGCCGACGATACGACCGCATGCAACATAACGGCGGCCTATGGTGGGCAGGTCATTTCGATAGAGGTGTATGAAGGCAAAGGCGAGGTAAAGGCGGGCACTGCCGTGGCAAAGGGAGACCTTCTTATAAACGGCATAACGGAAAACGGAGACGGGACACCCGTTTTTCACCATGCGTCAGGCAAGGTAATTGCGAAAACCGTCAGGGAGATAGAAGTGACAATACCCTCCCGAATAAAATGCAGAAGGTACACGGACTATAAATCCTGCGGATATACCTTTTACTTTTTCGGCTTTGAAATACCGATCAAAAAAGCCGAATACCCTCAGGGCGAATATGAGGAGGAGATCAAAAAAACATATGCCTACGCGGGAGAAACAAAGCTGCCTCTGGGCATAATAAAAACCACCGTTACCGTTACCGAAGAGACCGAAAGGGAAATAACGTCCGCCGAGGCCGGAAATTTTGCGGTGATGGAATTCAGCAATCAGTATGAAGAGCTTAAGTCAAAGGTGAAAATCCTTTCGGAGAACATTGAAAGCGGGGAATATGATGCGGGCTGGAGGATAAAAGGCACATTTGTCTGCGAGGAAAATATTTCTCTTGAAGAAAAAATAGAAATTTTTCAGGAAAACGAATAGATTATTGTTTTTTAGAATTAGTTTATAAATGCCTTCTTTTGATATTTTGCACAACGGGAGACTGTGAAAATATTGTAAATTTTTCTTGATTTTTATTCAATATTAATGACTTTTAAAATAAATTATGTTATAATCTAACAAAATAAAAGAGAAAACAAAGGTCAGGCGATGTAATGTTCGAGCAGATTATCAATATAGACAGAATGGAGCAGGCGGTGAGCCTTTTCGGAAGCTTTGATGAAAACATAAAGCTTGTGGAAAAGGAGTTTTCGGTATCGGTTGTAAGCAGGGGTTCGGATCTTAAAATTACTGGAGAGCCCGAAAACGTCTCCGCTGCCGCGAGAGCCGTAAACGGTCTGCTAACCCTTATAAATAAAGGCGAAGCGCTTAGCGAGCAGAATGTACGCTATGTCATCTCCCTTGTCCGCGAGGGCAGTGAGAATAAGCTAAGCCGCATGTCTGACGACTGCATATGCATAACCGCCAAGGGAAAGCCCGTAAAGGCGAAAACCCTGGGCCAGAAAAAATATATTGAGTCCATCAAGGAAAACACCGTTGTGCTTGGAGTCGGCCCCGCAGGTACGGGAAAGACGTATCTTGCCGTTGCCATGGCCGTAAGTGCCTTCCGCGCCAAGGAGATCAACAGAATCATCCTCACCCGTCCCGCGGTGGAAGCGGGAGAAAAGCTGGGCTTTCTCCCTGGAGATCTTCAGCAGAAGGTCGATCCTTATCTGAGGCCCCTCTACGACGCCCTTTTCGATATGCTGGGGGCCGAAAACTTTCAGAAGTATCAGGAGCGCGGAAATATCGAGGTGGCGCCTCTTGCCTATATGAGAGGCCGTACCCTTGACGACAGCTTCATTATTCTCGATGAGGCCCAGAACACGACCCCCGAGCAGATGAAGATGTTTTTGACCCGTCTGGGCTTTAATTCAAAAATAGTGGTCACAGGCGACATAACCCAGATGGATTTGCCCGACGGAAAGCGGTCAGGACTTGTGGAGGCCATGAAGGTGCTCCGTCACGTTGAAGACGTCGAAACCGTCCGCTTTACGGAGCGGGACGTTGTAAGGCATAAGCTTGTTCAGGATATAATCAAAGCCTATGAAAAATATGAGGAGGTCAGAAAGAGAAATGACAGAAAACAGGGTTAAGGTAATAATTACAAACGCGCAGAAAAACGTAAAGGTGCCTACGGGAATACGAATGCTTATCCGCCGCTGCTGTACTGCGGTGCTCACCTACGAGCAGTTTCAGGGTCCCGCTGAAATAAGCGTAAAGTTTGTAAACGACGAAGAAATACAGGAGCTCAACAAGAAATACAGGAATATTGACCGCAGCACAGACGTCCTCTCTTTCCCCCTGGGTGAAAACGGAGTTTACGATGTAAACCCAGCCACGGGAGCGAATATGCTGGGAGACATTGTTATCTCCATGGAACACGCCGTTGAGCAGGCGGACCGTTACGGCCACTCCCTTCAGCGTGAGATAGGCTTCCTCACGGTCCACTCAATGCTCCACCTTTTAGGCTATGACCATGAAGGCGGCGGAATCGAATCCGTGAGGATGAGAGAAAAGGAAGAGACTGTCCTCACTCAGCTGGGCCTCAAGAGAAACAACAGTTACTACATGGATGAGGAATAATGAAGGGTCTTGTTAAAAGCTTCGGATACGCCTTTAAAGGCATCTGGCACGCGGTAAAGACGGGCCGCAATATGCGTATCCATATCACTGTCCTTATCTATATGTACTGCTACATAGGGATATACGACTTTTTCCCCCTTACAAGGGCGGAAATCGCCGTCACCCTCCTTGCAAGCGCTATGGTCCTTTCGGCGGAATGCTTCAATACGGCTTTGGAAAGATGCGTTGATTTAGTGACTCGGGAATACCGTCCTCTCGCCAAAAGGGCAAAGGATGCTGCGGCCGGAGCCGTGCTTATTTGCGCCGTGTTCGCCGTTGCGGTAGGCATCGCGGTGCTCGGCAAGGGAGAGTATATGGGAGCGCTTTTGGATTACTATATAAATAATCCCCTTATGCTTCTAGTGCTTCTTCTGAGCCTTATTCCGTCGGGATGCTTTATTTTTCTTCCGGGAAGGAAAAAGCGCGGAGCGGAGGCTTCCTCTGGGGAATGATGCGGCTTTATTTTCCGCAGTTCAATTTAAAATGCAGGCGCTGATATAAGGTGCGTTTTCGGGGGAACAGGGTTCCCCCTTTTTTACTGCGGCAGGGGAAATTTATGTTTAAAGGCAAAATTTGCCCTCTTCGCTGTTGTATGATATAGTTTAAAGATGTAAAATATGAAAAAAGAAAGGTTTGGGAAAGCCTAAAGGCTTTCCCTTCAAGGTGAAATATATGGAAAGAACAGCGTTTATTGCCATTGTCGGATGTCCCAATGTGGGCAAATCCTCTCTTCTGAACGTTATGCTCGGTCAGAAAATCGCCATTGTCTCAAATAAGCCTCAGACTACGAGAACTAAGATAATGGGCGTGCTTACAAGGGGAGAGGTCCAGCTTGTGTTTACGGATACTCCCGGCTTCCATCGCCCGAAAAATAAGCTCGGCGAAAAAATGGTGCAGGCCGTAGGCGACAGCATTTCGGGAGTTGACGCGTGCCTTTTCGTTGTAGAGGCGGATGGAGAGCTCAAGCCCGGCGAAAAGGAGCTTATTGAGAAATTCAAAAAAGAAAAAATGCCCGTCGTACTGGCGGTAAACAAAACCGATACCGTAAAGCAGAAGACGGACCTTATGGTGAAAATAGCGTCCCTTGCCTCAATGTATGAGTTTGAGGCGGTGGTTCCCGTTTCAGCGGTAAAGGGTGACGGCGTAGATGAGCTCATTGAGGAGCTTGAGAAGCTTTCCTTCGAGTCCATGCACTTTTTCCCCGACGACACTTTAACGGATCAGCCCGAAAGAGTGCTGGCCTCCGAGATTATAAGGGAAAAAATGCTTCGCCTTCTGGATAAAGAAATCCCCCACGGAATTGCCGTAAGCATTGAAAAAATGCGCGAGCGCGAAAACGCCAAAGGCGAAACACTCCTTGACGTTGAAGCCATTATTTACTGTGAAAAAGAGAGCCACAAGGGCATTGTAATAGGCAAGAAGGGCGCCATGCTTAAAAAGATATCCACTTATGCCCGCGAGGATATGGAGAGATTTTTCGACTGCAAGATAAATCTCCAGTGCTGGGTAAAGGTCAAGGAGGACTGGAGAAACCGCGAGGGGCTTATCCACAATTTCGGACTTGACTGATAAAATTACACTTTAAAACAAACGGCAGAATTTACCTGCCCTTGATTCTGCTTGCTTTTTCGGCGCAGCAATTTTTTACCTCTCATAAAAAAATGAGGTCGTGGCAATTTAAAATCAAACCTGATTTTAAATTAAGGGATGATTTTATGAATACTGCGGATAATGCATGGAGAAAATTTGCTCAGAGCGGGAAGGCACAGGACTATATCACATATCGCAGAGCGTTCAGGGCGGAAAACAGCATAAATTCCGTCAGGGGGGAGAAAAATGCGTCTGGAGGCCGACGGGCTGGTTATCAGGGAACAGAATATCGGTGAATCGGACAGGCTCATTACGCTTTTGACTCGTCAGAAGGGAGTGGTCAGAGCCTTTGTACGAGGTGCAAGGCGTATTAAAAGCACTTATGCGAGTGCAACTCAGCTCCTTTGCTATTCGCGTTTTTCGGTCTACATGGGAAAGGAGAAAAACGTAATTGACGAGGCGGAGCCCATAAACGTGTTTTTCGACCTGCGCAAAAGCGTGGAGGCTCTGACACTGGGACAGTATTTTGCCGAGCTCAGCGACGCCCTTGCTCCCCGTGAGGACGAGGCTGAGGAAATTCTCAGAACGGTTCTCAACGCCCTCTACCTTCTCTGTAAAGGGAAGAAGCCCCAAAAGCAGATAAAAGCGGTGACGGAGTTACGGCTCCTGTGCGCCGCGGGATATATGCCCGGCCTTGTCTGCTGCGAAAAGTGCGGAGCTTTTGAGACTCCCACCATGTATTTTGACTGCCGAAAGCCCGCCCTTTACTGCCAAAACTGCGGAGCGGGACTTGGAAAAAACGTAAGTCTCGGTGTCATAACGGCCATGCGACATATCTGTTACAGTGAGACGGAAAAGATATTCAATTTTTCCATGCCCGAGGAGAGTTTGCGGGTGCTTTCGGCCACGGTGGAGGAATATCTGCTCACGAGAGTGAGAAGAAGATTTTACACTCTGGAGTTTTATAACTCAATAACTTCTGACATTTAGCTTATATGTACATATAACGAGGAGAAAATCATGACAGCAAAAGAAAACAGACATTATAGCTCTTTGGAGCTTGATAAGATTTTGGAGAAGCTTTCGGACTTTACGGCGAGCGACGAGGCGGGGGAGCGAGCCCTTGAAATAATGCCCTGCACAACTCTTGACGGCGCTCAGACTCTTATAGACCAGACCGTTGACGCCCACATGCTCCTTGCAAAATTCGGAGGGCCCTCTTTCGGGGGACTTGTAAACGTAAACAATTCCCTCAGCCGCGCCGAGGCGGGGGGAACGCTCACCATGGGCGAGCTGCTTAAAATCGCGGGTGTTCTCAGCACCATAAGAGGGCTTATACGCTGGCGGGAGCACGGGGAGGGGCTTAAAACCTCAATTGACGGATATTTCAGCGCCCTTACCCCCAACAGATACCTTGAGGACAGAATAACCTCCGCCATTATCTCAGAGGAGGAGATGTCCGATAACGCCTCTACGGAGCTTGCAAATATCAGGAGAAAAATAAGGGCGGCGTCATCGTCGGTCCGTGAAAAGCTTGACAGGATGATACGCTCACCACAGTATCAGAAATATCTTCAGGACCCCATTGTCACTATGCGAAACGGAAGATTTGTAGTGCCCGTGAGAAACGAGCACAGGAGCGAGGTCCCGGGTCTTGTACACGATACCTCATCCAGCGGCGCCACAGTGTTTGTGGAGCCCATAGCGGTAGTGGAGGCCAACAACGCCATAAAGGTGCTGCAAAGCAAAGAGCGGGACGAAATAGACAGAATAATCTATGAGCTTTCCGTCGAGGCGGGAGGTTTTGCCGAGGCCATAAAGTCTGGCTACGAAAACGCGCTCGAGCTGGATCTCATTTTCGCAAAAGCTCAGCTTGCCTATAAGATGAAGGCCTCGAAGCCCATACTTAACGATAAGGGAATAATAGCGCTCAGAAGGGCGAGGCATCCCCTTATCGACCCGAAAAGGGTAGTCGCCACGGATATTTTCTTGGGCAAAGATTTTGATACCCTCGTGATAACGGGACCCAATACGGGCGGCAAGACCGTATCCATAAAGACAATAGGACTTTTTACCCTTATGGCAATGTGCGGTCTTATGATTCCCGCCGCCGATGAAAGCGAGGTCTCCGTTTTCAGAAACGTCCTTGCTGATATAGGCGACGAGCAGAGCATAGAGCAGTCCCTTTCCACTTTCTCCGCCCACATGACGAACATAATAGATATAATGAAAAAAGCCGACGACAGAAGCCTCGTGCTCATTGATGAGCTGGGAGCGGGTACGGACCCCGTAGAGGGCGCGGCTCTTGCCATGGCCATACTTGAACGCCTCAACGAAAAGGGAGCTAAAATCGGCGCTACGACCCATTATGCGGAGCTTAAAGCCTATGCTTTGCAGACTCCGAGAGTGGAAAACGGCTCCTGTGAATTTGACGTGGCTACTCTCCGTCCCACTTACAGACTTCTGATCGGCGTTCCCGGACGCTCCAACGCCTTCGCCATTTCTCTTCGCATAGGCATGGAGGAAAGGGTCATTGAGCGGGCCAGAGAGCTTGTCTCAACGGAGAATTCAAGGTTTGAAAATGTTGTTGCAAGCCTTGAGGAAAGCCGCAGGGGCATTGAGCGTGAGCGTGAGGATGTGCGCGCTTTGAGAGCTCAGGCGGACAGGGAAAAACAGCAGGCCGAAGCGAAAAAAGAGGAGATTGAAACTCTCCGTGAAAAGGAATTGGAAAAAGCCAGAGGCGAAGCTCTCAGAATAGTCGAAAGGGCAAAGAGGGAAGCGGCTTCACTGATGCTTGAAATAGAGAAGCTTAAAAAGGAGAGCAAAAACACCGCCGACGCAAACGACCTTGCCAGAAGGGCAAAGCAGCAGATGAGGCGGGGCCTCGGAAAGCTTCAGGAGACGACGGGCTCTTCCCTTCACATTGAAGAGGACGAGAGCTATGTGCCCGAAAGGCCTCTCAGAGCGGGGGACAGCGTTATAATTGCGGGAATGGGCACCGCCGCAACGGTAATAGAGCCCCCTGATAAAAACGGCAACGTACTCATTCAGGCGGGACTAATGAAAACCAGGGTAAAGCAGGAGACCTTGCGCCTTACCGATAAAAAGGACAGCGGAAAGCCGAAAATCCCCCTTACAAGAACTGTCAGAGGCACTGAGAGCAGAGCCACGGCGAAGGTCAATACAAGCTGTGATTTAAGGGGCAAGACCGTAGACGAGGCATTAATGGAGCTGGATATGTTTATAGACAGCGCCGTAATGTCGGGCATAAACGAATTTACGGTAATCCACGGCAAGGGAACGGGAGCGCTGCGCAGCGCCGTTCAGACCCACCTGAGAAGCCACCCTCAGATAAAGACTTTCCGTCTGGGAGTTTACGGCGAGGGCGAAAACGGAGTTACCATAGTCACTTTGAAATAGTTTTTTGCGGGTGGCTTTCAGCGGTGAATCAATTTATTTAATATAAATATTTATGTTAAAAACTTATGCTGAAAATACCCGTGAAAAAAATTTTTCCACCCTGTGCATGTCGGATTTTCAGGCAGTCGGCGGACATCTTGTGCTTTTTAAAGGCAAGCTGTACCAGCAGTTGATTTGCCGAAGAAAGTTTTCCACATTCCACAATCAGGTGTTGAAAAACAGGCGAAAAAAGGTGCGTTCAAGCCCTTGACACCCGCCTGTTTTTTTAGTATAATATGCCACTGTAAAGTAATTGTTCTTTACACACCTTGAGGGGAAAGGAAGTGGTAACTGTGGCTAAAAATCTTGAGATAATAATGCTTCTCGATTTTTACGGGGATATGCTTACTGAAAAGCAGCGTGATTTTCTCGGTTACTACTATAACGACGATCTTTCCCTTTCCGAAATTGCGGAGAACGAGGGTATAACTCGTCAGGGCGTGCGCGATTCCATAAAGCGCGCCGAGGCTCAGCTGCTTGAGATGGAAGAAAAGCTGGCCTTTGCCAAGCGTTTTGAACAGGTGCGCAGAGGACTTAACGATATTATCAGATATGCCGACGAAATAAGCGAGTGTAATATGCGCTGCGGCCTTTCGAGAGAGATTAACGATACAACGGTAAAAATCAAAGCTACGGCACAGGCACTGTGCGAATAAGCAGTAAGGACTGATTAGATTTGGCATTTGAAGGTCTTTCCGACAAGCTTGAAGCGGCCTTTAAAAAGCTGCGTTCAAAGGGAAAGCTTACCGAGGCGGACGTTAAAGAGGCCATGAGGGAGGTGCGCCTTGCCCTTCTGGAGGCCGATGTCAGCTATAAGGTGGCAAAGGATTTCACAAATAAGGTAACTGAGAGAGCTATCGGCGCCCAGGTTATGGAGAGCCTTACTCCGGCGCAGATGGTGATAAAAATTGTTAACGAAGAGCTAACCCAGCTCATGGGCGGCACCCGTGCAAGGCTTGCCAGTGCTCCTCACCCGCCCACCATCGTCATGATGTGCGGCCTTCAGGGTTCGGGTAAAACAACTCACAGCGCGAAGCTTGCCCTCATGCTGAAAAATCAGGGCAACAGGCCGCTGCTCGTCGCCTGCGACGTCTACCGTCCCGCAGCCATAAAACAGCTTCAGGTAGTGGGCGAAAAGGCGGGGGTTCCCGTTTTTGAAATGGGTCAGATCGACCCCGTTGCCATAGCAAAGGAAGCTGTGAAGCTCGCCAAGGATAAGGGCTACGATTATGTATTCCTCGATACGGCGGGACGCCTTCACATCGACGAGGAGCTCATGACTGAGCTTAAAAATATAAAGAGCGAGGTAAAGCCTCACGAAATCCTCCTGGTGGTTGACTCAATGACGGGTCAGGATGCGGTAAACGTTGCGGCTTCCTTCGACGAAGCCCTGGGTATAGACGGACTTATCCTCACAAAGCTTGACGGCGATACCAGAGGCGGCGCGGCCCTTTCGGCCAGAGCCGTAACGGGCAAACCCATAAAGTTTGTGGGCGTCGGCGAAAAGCTCGGCGATCTCGATGTTTTTCACCCGGAGCGTATGGCTTCGAGAATCCTCGGCATGGGCGATGTGCTTTCCCTCATCGAGAAAGCGGAGCAGTCACTTGACGAAAAGAAGGCGGCGGAGCTTGAGGAAAAGCTCAGAAAAAATAAGTTCGATATGAACGACCTTCTCGACCAGCTTCAGCAGGTCAAGAAAATGGGTTCCATAAAGGATATTCTCGGTATGATTCCCGGTATGGGCAAAAAGCTCGACAATGTGGATATAGATGAAAAGCAGTTTGACAGGACGAGAGCTATCATCCTTTCCATGACTCCCGCAGAGAGGGAGAAGCCCGAGATAATAAACCCTTCGAGAAAGCGCAGAATCGCAGCGGGCTGCGGAATGCAGGTTGAGGATGTAAACAAGCTCCTTGCCCAGCACCGTCAGATGCAGAAGATGTTCAAGCAGTTCTCAGGCAAGGGCAGCAAGCGCAAGATGCGCCGTATGGGCATGCCGGGAGGAATGCCCGGCGGCTTCCCGGGATTTTAATTTAAGATTTCAACACGCAAAGCAATGGTAAAAATCCATCCACAGCGTGATGATAAAATAAAAACATATAAAATAATTTGGAGGAATTTAATCATGGCAGTAAAAATCAGACTTCGCCGTATGGGCGCAAAGAAGGCACCTTTCTATCGTGTAGTTGTAGCGGATTCAAGATATCCCCGCGACGGACGTTTCATCGAGGAAATCGGTTATTATGATCCCATGGAGAACCCCGCAGTTGTAAAAATCGACGCTGAAAAGGCTGCAAAGTGGATCGCCAACGGCGCACAGCCCACCGATACGGTTAAGGATCTCTTCAAGAAGAACGGCATTATTAAATAAGTTTGAAGGAGCCGTTTGTAATGAAAGAGTTACTTGTAAAAGTGGCGCAGGGTCTCGTGGAAAATCCCGAGGCTGTCAGCGTAGATGTTGATGAGCCCAACGAAGAGGGCGTAACGGTTTATCATCTTCATGTTTCCCAGGAGGAAATGGGCAGAGTTATCGGCCGCCAGGGCAGAATAGCCAAGGCAATCCGAGTTGTTATGCGCGCGGCCGCAAGCCGTACGGGAGACAAGATCTCTGTGGAGATAGACTGATCGCCTTAAATAAACAGAAATATGTAAAAACCGGAAAGCATAAGCTTTCCGGTTTTTTGCCGTTTCATAGAGAAAAAAACAGCGCATCTACTCAATGCGCTGTTTTGATTAATGCTTTAGCGGAAAAGTTCTCGTCATGACGAGAACTTAACAACCGCCCGCTATGCGGGTGAGATTAAGGCTTAAGCAAAGAAACATCGATTCTGATATACTAGAGAATGTTCAAGCCTCAGTATAAAAAGAAAGGA
>CASDTR010000026.1 GCA_949283785.1 uncultured Oscillospiraceae bacterium | reverse complement strand
TTAACATAAATTGAGCAGGCAAAAGTCTCCGACTTTCGCCTGCTCCCCTGCTCCTTTATTTATTGGCTACCCCAACATTTGACATAGAACCTAAAAAAACAGAGCATTAAAGCAGAGGCGGTGAATGTGAAATTCACCGCCTCTGCTTTTTCTTTTTAAACGGAATATTTCTTTGGAAAGCAGCCGAAAATTACGCTTCTTTTTTAATTTTAGGGAAAGCTCTGCCCTCGGCACATTTTAATCATACCTGTAACCTATGCAAAAACAGTCGATGATTTTCACCGCCTGTTTTCGTTATCCTATTTTATGTTCTGTTACTGAAAATACTCGAGAGAGAGATTTTCCACAACAGTCTCCTGTCCCTTACGGCTTAAATGGATTCCGTCCGTTGTGTATTCCTTCCTCATCTCTTCGGCCAGGTCGTCGCCGCAAAGGTAATCGAGATCTATCCAGCCGTCGGCAGGACTTTCATCGCTCCGGATCCAGCGATTTATCTGCTTTCTCATTTCGTCGATTTCCGTGGTCCATGTAACGTCGGGGCTGCCGCCGAAGAAGTTTCTTGTATATCCTCTCCATGCAGTCCTTGTGAACATATAAACCTTTATGCTCTTTTCATGAGCTCTTTTTATAAGCTCCTTGTAGGCGTCTATCATCTCATCGACGGTGACGTATTTAGCCTGTCCCTTCATGCTCTTGCACTGGGGGTGGATAATGTCGTTATCTCCCACCTTGATAAATATTTTCTTGACGCCCGGCAGATTCAGTGCGTCGCGGTCAAAGCGCTCCAGCATGGATTCGCCGTAAACCATTCCCAGCTTTCCTACGCCTTTGTCCATGAGCCTGTTGCCCTTAACAGCCTGCTGCAAAATTCCCACGTTGGAAATTCCCGCCTCCTGAAGCTTACGGGCAACCATAAGAGGTATATCATTGGCAATGGTGGAATCCCCAATCATTACCGCCGACGAAGCCCCCGGAGCGTAAACCTCCACAAGACAAAGCATTGGTATAATGGCGTACTCGCCGAAATCCCCGTTGAGCTTCATGGGGCAGCCTACCATGTTTGAGGCCATCGTGTGATTGCCGAACTGGGCATAGGTATGCCCGCCTATCATGCCGAAGGTACGCATCATGCCGGATTTTTTCACAAAAGATGAAAATACGATCCTTTCAAGGGCTTCTACTTCCATCCCTATGGGATCCGACATAACCGTTTTACCCGGTTCAATAGTGACGGTTTCACTGCCTCCGAAGGTAACCTTTTTAATGGTGTCGTGGCTGACTTTACAGGCTGATTTTCCTATGCCCTTGGCCGCCGTCACGGCGTCTACCGTAAGAGGCGCGCTGCCGAATACGTTGGACAGAACTATACGCATATCACTTCCGCCGATAGTCGGTCTGAGCTCAGTTCTGAATGTGAGATGAGTCAAACTCGGCTGAAATTTTTCCCCTTTAAAGTTAAGAAACTCTTTAAGGTTGAATTTCACGGGCGTAGTGCTCCACGCGCCTATCCAGCCGTCCTCCGAATACTTCGGATTCTCAAAATGCTCCGCCTCAGACATAATCTGTGCGTCCCCGGAACCATAAGTTCCCTTAGTCTTTTGATTTGTCTCCATTTTTCTCCCCCGCTTATTCATAGAATAATATATCTCCATTTTCACAAGGGCTATCAGCTGCCCCGTGAAAAATGTAGGTGAAGCAAATCATTGCATCTTTATTATAATATACTATATTAACTTTGTTTCTGATACACAATATTTTTTGAAGTCTGATATATAATGAGGTTATTATACACCACTTTTTTTGGTTTGAACAGTCCTTTATTAAATTATTATAAAATATTTATCAGAATGCGCATTTTTCTCCGTGAAAAAAATAAAAGCTTCGGATAAACCGAAGCTTTTATGCTCTTTAAACCATATGAAGAACGGGTAAGGAATCAGTCCTCGTCCTCCGCCTCTTCCTCATCGTCGTCAAACTCGATTTCAAACTCGAGCTTTTCTCCGCAGTTGGGGCACTCGATAGAGCCGTCCTCAAGGATGCTCTCGTCAACATAGACGCTCTCATGGCATGCGGGGCACTCTACTTCGTAGAGGTCGTCATCGCAGCAATCACAGTCGTCATAGTCGCAGCAATCGCACTCGTCCTCATCGTCATAGACAAACTCCTCAAGTTCGCCCAGATCCTCGTCAACAGCGTCGAGCTGCTCAGCCATGATATCAACATCATCGCTCAAATCGGCAACCGTAAGGGCAAGATCGTCAAGAATGTCCATCATGGCCTTGATGACCTTTGTTTCGCTTTTATCCTCGTCGAGGCCGAGACCCTCAACAAGACCTTTAAGATATGCAACCTTTTCTGTAACAGTCATTGGTAATTACCTCCCTGAAGTAAAGTTTGGGTTATTTTTATGAGTTTTATGCACGGGATGAATATTCGCCTGTACGGGTATCAACGTTGATCATTTCGCCTTCGTCGATGAACAGGGGAACCTTGATCTCAGCGCCTGTCTCAAGGACGGCGGGCTTTGTGGCGTTTGTGGCTGTATCGCCCTTGAAACCGGGATCGGTCTTTACAACCTGAAGAGTGGCAACCGTGGGAGGCTCAACGCCGAAAACGTTGCCCTTGTAGGAAAGAATCTTGCAGACCATGTTCTCCTTGACGAACTTGAAGTTGTCGGAAAGGTCTGACTTGTTGATGGGCACGAGCTCATATGTCTCGGGGTCCATGAAGTAGTAGAGATCTCCGTCATTGTAGGAGTACTCCATTTCCTTTCTCTCAATGAAAGCTGTGGGGAACTTATCCGTGGGGTTGAAGGTGCGCTCAACAACTGAGCCAGCGATTACGTTTCTGATCTTTGCGCGGACAAAGGCGGCGCCTTTACCGGGCTTAACGTGCTGGAATTCGATAATCTGATAAACGTTTCCGTCCATTTCAAATGTGACGCCGTTTCTGAAATCTCCTGCTGTAACCATAATATTATTCCTCCGAAAATCAGTTATTAACAGTAATAGTTTATACTATTACAGGAAAATTTTCAAGTCCCTATTTTAAAGGCGGCTCTCCTCATAAAGCCTTTAAGCAAAAGGCGCGGGACCCATTTTAAATATATCAGAGCACAATGAGCTCCTCGGGGGCCTTTGTGAGGTTTTCGCAGCCCTCGGCAGTGATAAAGGCCATATCCTCAATTCTCACGCCGAACTCTCCGGGAAGATATATTCCCGGTTCAACGGTGACAATCTCCCCCGCTTTAAGGGGCTTTTCGTTTCTCGGCGAAAGGTTGGGCTTTTCGTGTATCTCGAGGCCCACTCCGTGGCCCGTGCCGTGGCCGAAATTGCCGCCGAAGCCCTCTGCGGCGATTATATCCCTTGCCAGAGCGTCGGCCTCCTTACCCGTAATGCCCTCTCTAAGGCCGCTGAGACAGGCGTTTTTGGCTCTCAGGACAATTTCATATACCCTTCGCTGCTTTTCGCTCACACTGCCCACCGCAACGGTTCGGGTCATGTCGCTGTGGTATCCCTCAACCACCGCGCCGAAATCCATGGTGATGAAATCACCCTTTTCAATCCTTTTGTCACCGGGCACACCGTGGGGCATGGACGAATTTTTGCCGCTTACGGCTATTGTCTCAAAGGACAGGGCCTCGGCGCCGTTTCTGAGCATAAAGTAATCGAGCTCGAGGGAAATGTCCCTTTCGGAAACTCCCGGCTTTATAAAGGAGAGTATGTGCTCAAAGGCCATTTCGGCGATTCTCTGAGCCTTTATTATCTTCTCCTTTTCCTCTTGGCTTTTAACTGTGCGCAGGTCGGAAATCAGAGCGTCAAGGGTGCCGTCGCTTATAAGCTCAAAGTCGGGAAGATTTTTTTCATAGCTTCTCAGCTGTGAAACAGTAGTTATTTCTGACTGGATATATATTCTCTTGCAGCCGTGTTTTTCGGCGATATCCTTAATTTTCGCGTTTACTCCCGTTTCGAGAACCTGACAAGATGTGATTTTCCTTTGGGCAGCTTCTATATATCTGCTGTCCGTTGCGAAAACCGCCCCGTCCTTAAAGGCAAGGAGAAAGCCGTCCGAGGAGGGAAAATCCGTAAAATAGCGCCTGTTTATTTCGTCCGTAATCAAAGCTCCCTCGCTGTCTTTGAGAAAGGCGCAGAGCTTTTCGAGATTTGTCACAGTATCGCCTCCAGGGCCCTGAGAGCGAGGACATAGCTGTTTTTGCCGAAGCCCGCAATCTGTCCCACGCACACGGGAGCTATGACCGAGGTATGGCGGAACTCCTCTCTTGCGTGGATATTGGACATATGAACCTCCACAAAGGGCTTGCCCGTTGCGGCTATGGCGTCGCGGACAGCGTAGCTGTAATGGGTATAGGCCCCGGCGTTTATGACGCAGCCGTCGTAGCCGCCCAGAAGCACCGAGTGGATTTCGCTTATGATTTCGCCCTCGCTGTTTGACTGGAAAAAGTCGCACTGAAAGCCCATTTCTGCGCCCTTTTCCTCTATCATGGCGTTTATATCCCTGAGGGTCTCCGCGCCGTAGACCGACGGCTCCCTGAGCCCCGTGAGATTTATATTGGGTCCGTTTATTATTTTAACCTTCTTCATTTGCCTTCACTCCGTTTATACGGTCAAATTCTTCAAGAATGGGTTTTTCACGTCTTCTTCTGCTTTCAAAGACCTTTACGTTCCTGGTCTCCTTGCGGGCGGGATTTACAAAAACCGTAACGGCTCCCACAATGTTTCCGCCTCTTATATCCGTAAAGAGCTGGTCGCCTATTACCACCATTTCGGAACATTTGATGCCCATCATCCTTGCGGCCTTTATATATCCCCAGGGCATGGGCTTTAATGACATACCGATTGCGGGGATACCCAAAGCGCCCGAAATCCATTTGGCTCTTGCAGGCAGGGCGTTTGAGAGAATGACCATTTTCATGCCCTTGGCCTTCATTTCGTCGATCCATTGGGGTACGCCGGGAATGAACTCCTCGGAGCAGTCATAGGCGGTGGTGTTGTCAACATCGAGGCAAAGACCCTTTCCGCCGATTCTTTCAATGTCTTCGAGTGTTATGTCCGTCAGTCTGTTGAACCTGTAACGGGGCATAGCTGTGTTCATTAGCTTTCTCCTCTCTGATTTAACAAAACACAAAAAGCGGACCGCTCTTGCAGCCCGCCTTATGTATTTACTTACTTGTATTTACGCTTACGAGCGGCCTCGGACTTCTTCTTACGTCTTACAGAGGGCTTTTCGTAATGTTCTCTTTTACGAACCTCCTGAATGACGCCGTCTCTTGAAGTCTGTCTCTTAAAACGTCTGAGTGCGCTTTCAAGTGACTCATTTTCCTTAACTTTAACCTGACTCATCTATATTCCCTCCCTCCGCTGATGCAGGGGTCTTATTATTTAGTGATAACACTTTAAATATTATACTACAGCAAAAAGCGGCTTGTCAACCTTTATATATGCTTTTCACAGGGCGTTATCATAAATATTTCACATGGGTTTTACTACAATATTTACAAGTCTGCCCTTTACATAGAGCTCCTTGACGATATTCATGCCGTCGATTGCCTTGGCGATATTGGGCTCAGCCTTTGCAAGGGCGATAGCCTCGGCGCTCTCGATTTCGGCGGGGACGGTGAGCTTTGCCCTCACCTTGCCGTTAATCTGGGCGACGATTTCAATTTCGTTTTCCTTGCACTTTTCTTCATCGTAGGAGGGCCACTTTGCCTCGTTTACCATGCCCTCAAAGCCGCAGACCTGCCAGAGCTCTTCGGTGACGTGGGGGGCGAAGGGATTGAGGATGATTATAAAGTCGCGCAGCTCGGCCTTTGTGACCTTGCCCGTCTCATAGAACTTGTTGAGGAGGGTCATCATGGCGGCAATTGCCGTGTTGCACTTGAGGGCGTCGATATCTCCCGTCACCTTCTTTACGGTGCGGTGCATATCCCCTTCAAGGTCCTTGCGGTACTCTCCGTCGCAGAGGATATCCTGAAGTCCCCATACTCTCTCGACAAAGCGTCTGCATCCCTTGATGCTGTCGTTGTTCCAGGGAGCTGCCTTCTCAAAGTCGCCTATGAACATCTCGTAAAGACGCATTGTATCTGCGCCGTACTCGTTTACAATGTCGTCGGGATTTACGACGTTGCCCCTTGATTTACTCATCTTTTCGCCGTTGGAGCCTAAGATCATGCCGTGGCTCGTTCTCTTTGAGTAAGGCTCCGAGGTGGGCACAACGCCGATGTCGTAGAGGAATTTATGCCAGAAGCGGCTGTAAAGCAGGTGGAGCGTGGTGTGCTCCATGCCGCCGTTGTACCAGTCAACGGGAGTCCAGTATTCGAGAGCTTCCTTGGAAGCGAGGGCGTCGTTGTTGTGGGGATCGCAGTAGCGAAGGAAGTACCAGGAGGAGCCTGCCCACTGAGGCATTGTGTCCGTCTCACGCTTTGCGGGGCCGCCGCAGTGAGGACAGGTGGTGTTTACCCAGTCCGTCATCTGAGCGAGAGGCGATTCGCCGTTTTCCGTAGGCTCATAGGAGTCCACCTTGGGAAGCTTGAGGGGAAGCTCGGACTCGTCGAGAGCCACATAGCCGCACTTTTCACAGTGGACGATGGGAATAGGCTCTCCCCAGTATCTCTGACGTGAGAATACCCAGTCGCGAAGCTTATAGTTTACCTTGGCGTGACCCTTGCCCTCATCGGCAAGCCACTTTGTAATGGCCACCTTGGCCTCTTCAACGCTCATGCCCGTAAGGAAACCCGAGTTTACCATTACGCCTGTGGCGCAGTCGGTAAAGGCCTCCTTCTGAACGTCGCCGCCTTTTACGACCTCAACGATGGGAAGGTCAAACTTCTTGGCGAACTCCCAGTCGCGGGTATCGTGGGCGGGAACGGCCATGATTGCGCCCGTACCGTAGGAGACGAGGACGTAGTCGGAGATGAAGATCGGGATCTCGTCGCCGTTTACGGGATTGATGGCCGTTACGCCGTCGAGGCGCACGCCTGTCTTATCCTTGTTTACCTCGGTGCGCTCAAAGTCGGACTTTCTCGCCGCAGTCTCCTGATAGGCGCGGATTTCGTCCATGTTTTTGAGAACGCCCGACCATTTTTCAATATAGGGGTGCTCAGGTGAAATAACCATATATGTTGCGCCGAAAAGAGTGTCGGGGCGCGTTGTGTAAACAGTAAGGGTATCGCCTGTTGAAGCGGTAAAGTCAACCTCGGCGCCCGTTGAGCGGCCTATCCAGTTTTTCTGCTGGATCTTTACTCTCTCAATGTAGTCGAGGTCGTCAAGGTCGTCTATAAGCCTCTGGGCATACTCGGTGATTTTGAGCATCCACTGGCTCTTTACCTTTCTTACAACCTCGGAGCCGCAGCGCTCGCACACGCCGTTTACAACCTCTTCGTTTGCAAGTACGCATTTACAGGAAGTACACCAGTTAACTGCCATTTCCTTTTTATAGGCAAGTCCCTTTTTGAACAGCCGGAGGAAAATCCACTGTGTCCACTTGTAATAATTGGGATCAGTTGTGTTTATCTCCCTGCTCCAGTCAAATGAAAAACCAAGGGACTGAAGCTGCTGCTTGAATCTTGCGATGTTATTGGCTGTAACAATTTCAGGATGAATGTGGTTCTTAATTGCAAAGTTTTCAGTGGGGAGACCGAAAGCGTCCCAGCCCATGGGATAAAGCACGTTGTAGCCCTCAAGCCTCTTCTTTCTCGCGACTATGTCAAGGGCGGTGTATGAGCGGGGATGTCCCACATGAAGACCCTGTCCCGAAGGATAGGGGAACTCTACAAGACAGTAAAACTTTGGAAGAGTGTAGTCGTTATTCGCGTGGAAGGTGCCCTTCTCCTCCCATATATCCTGCCATTTTTTCTCTGTCGCTTTAAAATCGTATGCCATTATTCATTCTCCCCATTTCCGATAAGCTCTTTTATATCTATCTCCTTCGCATCCGTCCAAAGACGCTCCAGATTGTAATATTCACGGCTTTCACCGAGAAATACATGCACAACAACGGTCTCATAATCGAGGACTATCCAGCCTGTGGACTTGCCCTCAATGTGGTCGGGCTCCACTCCCTTTTGTGAAAGGGCGTATTCAACCTCGTCTGCCAGCGCCTTTACATGGGTTGCGGAAGTACCCGTGGCTATTACGAAATCCTCCGCAACTATCGTAAGGTCGCCTATTTCCATGACCTTTATATCCATCGCCTTTTTCTCATCCAGAGCTTTTACGGCAACGTCAAGAATTTCCTTCGTGTTCATATATTCACTTCCTTAATATAAATCGACGCTTTCGTGGACAAGCAGTATATAATGACTCTCCCACTTTGAATCGCCGTTATAGTATATCATATCGTCTGCGACAATATAATCGTCAAAAAGACTTCCGTATATTTTCTCAATATATTCGAGTCCGTAATCCTTGCTGATTTTCAGCACCACGAAATCCACATCTCCGCTGAGAACCGCATCACGCTGTCCCTCGTACATTTCGGGATATGCCTCATAGGTGAGGTTTATCCTTGCGAAATACTTATCTGCGGGAATCTTGTCGGCGGCCATATAAAAGCCGTGGTCGAGGAATCCGTAGTTTATCATGGTGGAGTCGGGAACGGAATCTATGATTTCGGCAAACCTGTACTGGACCGTATCCTCCTTTTTCTCAAAGAGCAGGTGGATATTCCTGTTGCCGTCAAAGGACGCTGCAAAGGATATTATCATTGAAGCTGCGACGGCGGCGGCAAAAACTGCGTTGGGCTTTGCCTTTTTGGGGATAAACTCCCAGCCCTCCTTCAGTACGTCGCCCAGCACGGCGGCGCCGAGGCAGGCGTAAGGGATAAGGGCGCCGGGATAGTACATATAGGACGTTCCTCCGCCGTAGATGCCCAGAAGCGAAAACAAAAACATAACGGGAAATATGATTTTCGTGCGCCAATCGGGCAGGTATCTTTTCTTTGCCAGAAGCATGCCGGCCCCTCCGAACAGAGCCAGAACCATGGACGGACCTATGCGCTCTATGCCAAGCTTTACGTTGTTCCAGACGGTGAGAAGAGTGCTTTCGTCGGACTGGACCGTAGGCGAATATCCGAATATGTTCTCTATAAAATAGACCTCTGTCAAATCGGCAGTGGCCGAGTTAAGGGCAAAGTAAAGTATGACGGGCACTGTCGGTATAAGAGTGCCGCCCAAAAACACAAAGCAGCTTATAAAGGCTTCTTTTACATGCTTTCGGAAAAGGAGGATGATGAAAAGTCCCGCCATAAATATGAACCATGGCATTATAAGTGTAAACTTGGACCAGAACACGAGCCCCGAGCAAACGCCGTTAATGAGCAGGGTTCTGTAATCCATGGTTTTTTCGGGATAGTCCTCCTTAAAATACCGAAGGAGGGAATAGAGAAGATAGGCAAGCAGCGGAAAAATGAGCTCCTCCGCCTGACCGCCCTGCCAGAAGGATGGGTTTCCCATGGCGCAGAAGGCCATTATCGGGGCGGCGAAAAAGAAAAATCTTTCTCCCCCGAAAAGCTTCATCATCTTATAAGTAATATAAAGAAAAGCCGTAAATGAGATTATTTCTATGAGGAAGATGCCCCAATAGCCGTTTCTGTCGAGAAGATAGGCTATAGCGTAGAGAAAATACCATACGGGGCCCTTTTGGTCAAATATATCGCGGTAACAGACAAGGCCGTTTGCAATACCCTTGCCCATGGTGTAAAACATATTTATATCCGCACCGTTATTAAGGGGATAGAAAAATGAGTTTTTTGAGAAAAAAGACAGGAATATAAGCGAAACCGCAGCGGAATAAAGTATAGCCGTAAGCTGTTCGCGGTTCGCTCTGATTTTATCTTTCAAAATATTCACCCGTTCTTGTTTTCAAAGTATTTGAGAAGCATTTCATTGTAGGCTTCGACGCTGTCGGGATGTATGGCGAAGCCGTTGCGGGCCAGCTCCTCAATGCTGAATCTGAGTCCCTCGGTAATGGCCGCGTCAAGGCTTCTTTCGGCCGCCTCGCGCATTTCGTCCACACCCTCGTAGTCTCTGTCGGCGGAGATAAAATCCGCTATATACAGCACCTTTTCGAGAAGCTCCATGCCCGCTCTCGCCGTGGTGTGGTAGCGTACGGCGTTGATAATTTCCCTGTCGTCGATTCCGAACTCCTTCTCGATGTAAACGGCGCCCGAAATGGCATGCCATAGCTTAGGATTGAGCCTTTCGGCACAATTTAATATTATATCAGCATCTTTTATTATTTTCAACTGGACAGCAGGTGTTTCGTTTTTCATAACGTCGTGTACAAGCCCCGCCGTATAGGCCTTCTCAACGTCGGCCCCGTATTTCTGAGCCAGCTTTTTAGCTGATTTCGCAACGCAAAGGGAATGTTCAAACCGCTCTGGAGTCAGCTTCTCGCGCAAAACCTCAATATACTCTTCGTTGTTATATGCTTTGTTCATCTGTAAAGGCCTCTTTCCGTAATATATTGCTCTACTTCGGCGGGCACGAGCCCCGAAAGGCTTTCGCCCCTGCGGACAGCCTCCCGCACCTGAGTGGAGCTCAGCTCCATGGGCTCAAGGGGAGATATGCGCACCTTGGTCCATTTTTCCCCGAAGGTCTCCCTGGCATACCTCTCAAGCTTTTCACAGTCACTGGAGTTTTCACGGGAGGCGACGCATACGGTACACAGGGAAAAAATTTCCCTGTACTCCCTCCAGAGGTGAAAGGTCAGAAACATGTCGGAGCCCATGAGAAAAAAGTAGCTGTTATTCGGATGCTTCGCTTTCAGCTCCCTCAAGGTATCCGCCGTATAGCTCTTGCCGCCCCGCTTTATCTCGATGTCGGAAACCTCCAAAAAGTCGGCCTCCCGAGCTATCAGGGAGCACATGGTGAGCCTGTCCTCGGCGCCTGCAAGGTCCTCGGCCTGCTTATGGGGCGGGGTGTAGGTGGGTATCAAAAGGATTTTGTCGAGACCCAGCTTTTCCCTGAACTCCCCCGCCAGACGGATATGCCCGTTATGAGGGGGATTGAAGGTTCCCCCTAAAATTCCTATATCTGCCAATAAAATTCACCTGTCTTCGGGAACGCGGGACTTAAAACACCGTGCTCCGAATCTTATTTTCCGTCTTTAGAGAGGGAAAATCAATATTTCTTGCCCCCATAGCCACCTTTTCCGCCTGTGCGGCTGTCGCGGCCGCTTCTTCCCGGCGTCTTTTTTGCGGCGGGCTTTGCGGGCTTCTTTTTCTCGGCCTTGTGAAGGTCGGGGTTGTATTTATAAAAAACCATACAACCGCCTATTACCTGCACAACCTCGCTGCCCGTTTCGGCGGCAAGGGTATCCGCCACCTGACGGGGCGTTTCGGGGCAGGACTCAAGGAGCACCTTGAGCTTTATGAGCTCCCTTTTTTCGAGAGCCTCGGCGGTCTGCTTTATCAGCCCCTCGGATATTCCACCCTTTCCCACCTGGAAAAGAGGTTCGAGGCCGTTGGCCTGTCCCCTGAGAGCTGCTCTTTCCTTACTTGTCATATGTTAACTCCTTTGGATTTTCAAATATACTCTTTAAGCCTTTCGCTGAGCTGACGCATGGCACTGCCCCTGTGGCTGATTTTATCCTTTTCCTCGCTGGTAAGCTCTCCGAAGCTTTTATCGCCTACGAAGAACACGGGGTCATAGCCGAAGCCGCCGTTTCCCACAGGCTCAAAGCCGATTTTTCCCTCGCAGGTTCCCCTGAGGACAATCTCCCTGCCATCTGGAAATACGCAGCACACGGCGCAGACAAAGCGTCCGGTGCGCTTTTCCTCGGGCACGTTTTCGAGATTTTTGAGAAGCTTCTCTATATTCTTTTTATCATTGCCGTGCTCACCCGCGTAGCGCGCCGAGTAAACCCCCGGCTCGCCGCCGAGAGCGTCCACCTCGAGACCCGAGTCGTCGGCTATTACGGGCATACCCGATTCGCGGCAGCCGCTGTGAGCTTTCAGCGCGGCGTTTTCCTCAAAGGTAACTCCCGTCTCCTCAACGTCGGAAAGCTCCACACCCGCCTCCTCGGCGGTGAGGACTCTTACGCCCAGAGGGGAAAGTATCCTCTGGAGCTCCGCCCGCTTTTTCAGATTATGCGTTGCGATTAAAAAGTCCACGCAATCCCCTCCTCTTCTTCTCTTCCTTCGCGGGCTCCTCCCCTTCCTCGGATTCCTCGGAATCGGATTCGCCTTCCTCTTCGGGATTTACTCCCACTTCTTGAGCTTTTTCGGCCTGCGGTTCCTGGTCGGGTCCCCCATAAAGGTCCACACCGTTATCTCCCTGGGCTTTTTCGGCATCACAAGAGGGTGCGTCCTCTCCGTGTTGGGATTGAGTGAGTTCCAGATTTTCGCTATCATCTTTCTGTCCCGCTTCTTCATTTTCATCCTCCTCTTCGTTATCGCCCATAGCCTCGAAAAGTCCTTTCGCAAAGGCCTCGGGGCTGAAGGGCTGGAGATCGTCTATTTTTTCACCGACGCCGATGAATTTTACAGGTATGCCCAGATCGTTCTTAATGGCCAGCACAACGCCGCCTCTTGCGGTTCCGTCAAGCTTGGTGAGGATTATACCCGTAATATCGGCCACGTTTTTAAATTCTCTCGCCTGATTCACGGCGTTCTGTCCCGTTGTAGCGTCCAGAACCAGAAGCACCTCGCGGTCGGAATAGGGCATCTCCCTGTCGATAACCTTATAGATTTTCGCAAGCTCGTCCATAAGGTTCTTCTTGTTGTGAAGCCTTCCCGCCGTGTCGCAGATGATTATATCCGCCTCTCTGGCCTTGCCCGCGCAGACGGTGTCGAACACCACTGCGGCAGGGTCGGCGCCCTCCTTGTGCTTTATTATATCGACACCCGCGCGCTCCGCCCAGACCTCAAGCTGCTCTATGGCCGCCGCGCGGAAGGTATCCGCAGCGCCCAGAATAACCTTTTTGCCCTGAGCTTTGAACAGCGCCGCCATTTTGCCTATGGTCGTAGTTTTTCCCGCTCCGTTTACGCCTATTACAAGTATCACCGAAGGAATGGTCTCAAGCTCCAGCTCCTCACCGCCTCTGAGCATATCGGCGACGATTTCCTGAATGAGCTCCTTAACCTTTTCGGGCTTTCTTATATTCTTTTTCTGAACTCGCTTTCTGAGCTCCTCGGTGATGTCGCGGGCGGTTTTTACTCCCACGTCGCCCATAACGAGAATTTCCTCAAGCTCCTCGTAGAGCTCGTCGTCGATTTCCGAATAGCCGCCCAGCATGCTGCTGATGGCTCCCGACATACTGTCGCGTGTCTTTTTAAGACCTGAATTGATTTTTTTGAAAAGTCCCATTTATATCATCCCTTTCGGTTTGGTAATCAGTTGAGTCCCAGGCTGCCCGCCATTTCCGCCGTCTTGAGCTCAAGGAGCTTTGAAACGCCCTTTTCCTGCATGGTGACGCCGTAGAGGACGTCCGCCTCCTCCATGGTGCCCCGTCTGTGGGTGATGAGGATGAACTGAGTGTTCTCCGTCATGCGGCGGACGTACTGGGCGTATCTCGTGACGTTTACGTCGTCGAGAGCCGCCTCGACCTCGTCGAAAATGCAGAAGGGGGCGGGGGTAACTTTAAGTATGGCAAAAAGCATGGATATAGCCGCCAGTCCCTTTTCGCCGCCGGAAAGCAGGTCTATGTTCTGTATGGCCTTTCCGGGAGGCTGCACGTTTATGTTGATGGCACATTCGAGAATGTTGGACGGGTCCTCAAGCTCCAGCGACGCTTTTCCGCCGCCGAAAAGCTCTGCGAAGGTCCTGCCGAAATGCTCGTTTATCTTGCTGAACTGCTCCATAAACTGAACGGCCATTTTCTTTGTAAGGTCCTCTATGAGCCTGTAAAGCTCGTCCCTTGATTTTTCTATATCCGTTATCTGGGTGTTCATGAACTCGTAGCGTTCCGACACCTCTTTGTATTCCTCGATGGCGGAGACGTTTACACTGCCGAGAGCCCTGATAGATGACTTTATCTCTCCCAGCCTTCTCTGAGCCTTGGGAGCGTCCGCAACGGGCTCATACTGTCTCTCGGCCTCGTGGCGGGTGAGCTGATATTCGTCGTAGAGCTTAGCTATGGTCTCGTCGTTTTCGCGGAGCATGGAAGCCTTCTGCTCCTCGAGTCTTGCCAGCTCTCCGCTGATTTTTTCCCTTTCGCCCGTCTTTGTGCGCTCGAGTATCCTCAGCTGTGAGCTCCTCGCCTCAAAGGCGTTGCGCTCCTCTATTATCTTATCTACGGAATCCTTTGACCCTGAGCTGTCCTCCCGCAGGCCCGCGGCCTTTTCTTTAAGGGCCTCTATGGTTTTCCTTGTCTCTTCGCTGCGCTCTTCTATCTGGGCTATCTCGCAGAGAAGCTCCTGTTCTCTGCCGCCCTGACTGCTTTTGCGCTCATTGAGCTGTTCAATGCTCATAAGCTTCGCCTGATAGTCCTTCTGTGCGGAGAGAAGCTCCAGCTCCGTCTCGTTTTTCTCCCGTCTTGCCTTTTCCGTCTTTTCGGAAACTGCCTGAATTTCCGCAGATATTCTTTCGCTCTTTTCCCTGAGAGCCTGAGTTTCGGCACCAAGAGCGTTTACCTCTTCTATTATGCCTTGAGCCTGTCCTCTTATTTCTTCTGCTCTCAAAAGGGCCTTTTCCCTTTCGTCGGAGAGCTCGTCCATGGACTCTGCGGCAACGTCAAGCTGACCCGCCACAAGCTTCAAGTCGCTCTCCCTGCGGATAACCTCCTCCTGAGCTCTGAGAAGGTCGGCCTTTGTGCCCGAAAGCTCCGCCTCGCACTGTGAGAGCTCCTGATGAGCCTCGGCGTATTCGCTGCGCTTTGAGAGAAGCTCCTTTTCGAGCCTTTCGCACTCTACGGCCAAAGCGTCTATCTCGTTGCCTCGGCTGAGGATTCCCCCTGTCTGGACCCGAGAGCCGCCCGTCATGGAGCCGCCTGCGTTTATGACCTGTCCGTCAAGGGTGACTATGCGGAAACGGTAGGAATATCTTTTGGCCATCGATATGGCGCAGTCCATATCCTCAACTACCGCCGTCCTGCCCAGCTGTGAATTTATTATCTCCCTGTATGCGTTATCGCATGAAACAAGGTTTGAAGCTATATCCACAAAGCCGAGAGAGTCCTCTAGACCGCTTTCGTTAAGGGTTCTGCCCTTAATGGCGGTGAGGGGCAGGAAGGTGGCTCTGCCCGCCTTCGACTGCTTCAAAAACTCAATAGCCCTTTTGGCCGACGTCTCGTTATCGGTGACGATATTCTGAATGGCGGCGCCCAGAGCCGTCTCAACGGCGGCGGAATACCTGGGCTCAACCTTTATAAGCTGAGAAAGCGCACCGTGGATTCCTCTGAGGGTACCTCTTCTGACCTCCCTCATAACGGTTTTGACGGAGCCCGAATAGCCCTCCATGTTCTTTTCCAGCTCGCGGAGCATATTGGCTCTCGACTGCTTATTCTTAACGAGGATTCCCAGATCCTCATACTCTTTTTTGATTTTTTCCGCCTTTTCCCTGCGCTTTGCCGCTCTGAGCTCATAGCCCTTGGCGGCGTTCTGAAGGGATTCACAGCGCTCCCTCGCTTCCTCAAGGTCTCTGCGGCACTGTTCCCTGCGCTCAGTGAGAAGCTTAATGGTGTCCTCCCTCGAGGCAAAGGTGCTGTTTATGGTCTCTACTCTCGCCTCGATTTCGCCGAGGGAGGATTTGAGGGTGGAAAACTCAACTCTCTTATCCCCGAGCTGAGCGGTCTTTTCGGCCGTCTCAGCCGAAACTGCCGCACTCTCCCCGGTGAGCTCCCCGCTTTTAAGGCGCAGAGCTTCTATTTCGGCGTTCCTTTCGTCAAGGAGCTTTTTCTTCTCCTCGGCAGCCGCCGTAAGGGTCTCGATTTCGCCCCTTATCCTGTCTATCTCCTCATCTATGTTTTTGCTCGCGTCCCTTGCGGATTCTATATCTCTCTTGATTCTGTCAATGGTCTCGCCGTTATGGAGAAGGGTGTTTTCCTCGACGGCTATCTGTCCCTCGACTCTCGCCGCCTCTTCCTCGCGCTGAGCGCTCATGCGGCGGATTTCGTCAAGCTTTACCGTGAGAAGCCTTGTCTTTTCCGCAATGGAGTCGATTTCCGCCTCCGTCGCCTCCAGCTCTTTTTCAGCGTCGGCATACTGGGACTGGGCTATGGTGATTTTGTGCTCCTGTCCCCTGAGCTTTTCCTTATGCTTATTTATAATGCTCAGCCACAGGCCGATTTCCAGCTCTTTTTTCTCACCTGCAAGAACGAGGAATTTCTCCGCCTTCTCGCTCTGGGCCTTGAGGGGTCCCACTCGGCTTTCCAACTCCATGAGGATATCCCTGAGCCTTACGAGGTTTTCCTCCGCCTGAGAGAGCCTTCTCTGAGCGTCGGCGCGGCGGTAGCGGTAATGGGAAATTCCCGCCGCCTCCTCGAACATCTCACGCCTCTCCCCCGACTTTGAGGAAATCATATCGGCGATTTTGCCCTGTCCCACAAGGGAGTAGCCGTCGCGGCCGAGACCCGTATCCATAAACAGCTCGTTTACGTCGCGGAGCCTTGAAACCTGTCCGTTTATCCTGTATTCGCTCTCGCCTGAGCGGTAATATCTTCTTGTTACGCTCACCTCGTCCGTATCGAGAGACAGTGAGCGGTCGGTGTTATCCATGCGGAGGGTGACCTCCGCGTAGCCCTGCTTCTTTCTCGAAAGGGTGCCGTTAAATATAACGTCCTCCATTTTCGAGCCTCTCAGGTTCTTTGTGGACTGCTCGCCCAGAACCCACCTTACGGCATCGGATATATTGCTCTTTCCGCTTCCGTTGGGGCCTACGACGGCGGTTATTCCCTTTTCAAAGTTCAGCACTGTTTTATCGGGGAAGGACTTGAAGCCCTGCATTTCCAATGCCTTTAAAATCATACTTTCAACATTCCTCTGTTATTTTCTCTGCCAAAACCGTATATTCCGGGACTGCGGCGTCGGGCACTGTTTCGGGGAATATGCCCATTTCTCTCAGCTTTGCCATATTGCTCTTTTTCTGTCCCAGCATCTGGGAGAGGGCCGACGGCTTTACATGAAGCCTGTATTTTCCCTTTTCGCCCTTTACCGCTTCGACGGCTTTATCAAAATATATTTTGCTCTGACACAGCTCCTTAAAAGCCGGATGCCAGGGCCCGCCGAGATATCCTTCGTCCACTCCGCCCCCCGAGTGAAGGCCGCAGCGTATGACGTTTATATTCTTTTCGCGGAACATAAGGAGAAGGTCGGCGCAGATTTCCACAGCCTCGTCCAAAGACTGAGGAACATATTCGCCCTTTTTCATAAGGCGGGCAAGCTCCGTTCCCTCTATTACGATTGTGGGATAAATCCTCACCGTATCGGGGCACAGGGCGGCTATTTTTCTGCCTGTCTCAAGGGACTTTTCCTTTGTATCCCCGTAAAGGCCCGTCATCATCTGGAGCCCCAGCTCAATACCTGCTTCCTTTATCATGCGGGACGCTGTTACGACGTCCTGTGAGGTATGGCCGCGCCTGTTCATGGAGAGCACTTCGTCGTCCATGCTCTGGGCTCCCAGCTCCACGGAGGAAACCGAGTATTCCTTCAATATATCTATTATTTCCCCGTCTATTGCATCGGGACGTGTCGATATCCTTACGGAGTCAATGTTTCCCAGGTCAATATGCCTTTTGGCGGCCTTTAAAAGCTCCAGCATATACTCCCTTTCTACGGCGGTAAAGCTGCCGCCGAAAAAAGCCAGCTGACCGCCCTTTCCGCCCGTTTCCAGAGCGGTTTTTACGGCCTCGTCCACATCCTTTGCCCGCGGCTTTGCGCTGCTGCCCGAAATGGTCCTCTGATTGCAGAAGGTGCAGCAGTGAGGGCATCCCTCATGGGGCACAAAAAGAGCTATATTGCGGTGATGCTTCAAAATCCCATCAGCTCCAAAGCCTCTTTTGCCGCCTGCTGTTCGGCGTTTTTCTTGCTCCTGCCCTGTCCTCTGCCTATGACGTTGCTGTTGAGCCTTACCTCCACAAAAAAGTGCTTGTCGTGGTCGGGGCCCTCCTCGCCCGTAAGGACATACTCCAGTCTCTCTTCGGGGTTCTGCTGGATGATTTCCTGAAGGGTGGTTTTATAGTCCTTGAAGCGCTCCTCTTTTTCGGGAGGGTTCAGCAGGAAGGGGAGCACAAACTCCTTGGCCTTCTCAAAGCCGCCGTCAAGATAGATTGCGGCTATGACCGCCTCGAAGGCGTCGGCCAGAATGGAGGGACGCTCTCTTCCTCCCGTATGCTCCTCGCCTCTGCCGAGGAAAAGGTAATCTCCCAGTGAAATCCTTTTGGCAAAGCCGAAAAGGGACTCTTCGCACACGGAGGCGGCTCTCATTTTAGTGAGATCACCTTCGGGCTTCGCAGCGAAAAGCTTAAAATAGTATTCGGCGCTGATAAGTCCCAGAACGGAGTCGCCTAAAAATTCAAGGCGCTCGTTG
Source organism: uncultured Oscillospiraceae bacterium (assembly GCA_949283785.1). GTDB lineage: Bacteria > Bacillota > Clostridia > Oscillospirales > Acutalibacteraceae > UMGS263. The sequence continues at coordinate 82,867 of CASDTR010000026.1, read as the reverse complement.
CAGATTCCCCCGTGATGCTTCTCGTTGGCGTAGGATGAGTGGGTCAGAGCCTCTTCGAGAATGGTGAGGCTTTTGAATTTATATCCTATTTTATTTTCAAGCTGTCTTAAATCCTTCAAATCATTCATCCTCTTTTCAAAGAGCTTCGTTTTTGTCGCCGTCGGCCAGAGCCTCGGTTATCTTTTCGTTGACTCCCGTTTCCGCAAAGAGCACAGCCTGCCTGATTGCGTTTTTAAAGGCCTTGGCATTTGAAGAGCCGTGAGCCTTTATAACGGGCTTTCTCACTCCCAGAAGGGCGGCTCCGCCGTATTCGGTGTAATCCATTTTCTTTTTGAAATCGGAAAGTCCGCTTTTAAGCATAAGGGCCGAAAGCTTTGTGACAAGGCTCTTCATAAATATGCCCTTTATATTCTTCATCATGGCAAGGGCAACGCCCTCGTACATTTTAAGGAGCATGTTTCCCGTAAAGCCGTCGGCCACAACTACGTCGGCCTTACCGAAGGGAATGTCCCTTGCCTCAATGTTTCCGATAAAATTACAGTTTTTCTCCTCTTTGAGAAGGACGTATGCCTCTTTCTGAAGCTCTCCGCCCTTTTCGGGCTCCTCGCCTATATTCGCCAGAGCCACTCCGGGATTTTCAACCTTCATGACCTGCTTCATATATGTACTGCCCATGACCCCGAAGCACCTGAGCATCTCCGGACGGCATTCGGCGTTTGCGCCGCAGTCAAGGAGCATAAAGGGCTTGTCCGAGGATGGCATGACGCTGCCGATACAGGGCCTTTTTACTCCCTTTAACCTCTTGACTATAAATGTAGCGCCCACGGCAAGGGCTCCCGTGCTGCCTGCTGAGACGAAAGCGTCCCCCTTTCCCTCGGCGAGAGCTTTAAGGCCCGCCGCCATGGAGGTACCGCCGTTTTCCTTGAGAATGGTTGTGGGCTCGGCGTGCATATCCATTTCGTCGCCGCCGCCTATCAGCTCCATGCCCTCAAGGGAAATGCCGTTTTCTTCGGCGCATTTCTTAATCTTTGCTTCGTCTCCCGCAAGAGCTATCTCCACATTAAGCTCCTGGGCGGCCATTCGGCATCCCTTTAAAATCTCGAGGGGGGCGTTATCCCCGCCCAGTGCGTCAACAATTATTTTCATATCTTTCCAGCTCCTTTTCAAGGCTTTTGATTCCTCTGTGTGCAAGGGCCGCATATCTTTCCTTCTTATCCCTTATATGGGGCTCAATAGGGGGAAGCACCCCGAAATTTGCCCCCATGGGCTGAAAATTCTTAACTGTCGGGTCGCTTATATAAGCCGCCAGAGCGCCCATCATGGTGTCCCTCGGCAGAATCAGCGGCTCTTTTCCCAGAATATACGCCGCCGCGTTTATGCCCGCAAGGATTCCCGACGAGGCCGACTCCATATATCCCTCAACGCCCGTAATCTGACCTGCAAAGAAAAGTCCTTCCCTGCTTTTAAAGCCGTAGCCGCTGTTTAAAAGCTCAGGTGAATTTATAAATGTATTGCGGTGCATGACCCCGTAACGGACAAATTCCGCGTTTTTAAGGGCAGGGATCATGGAAAACACCCTTTTCTGCTCGCCGAATGTGAGATTCGTCTGAAAGCCCACTAAATTGAGCATGGTGCCCTCGGCGTTCTCTTTTCTCAGCTGCACCGCCGCCCATGGCCTGTGGCCTGTTTTGGGGTCCCTGAGACCCACGGGCTTCATGGGGCCGAAGCGCATTGTATCCATGCCTCTCGAAGCCATTACCTCAATGGGCATACAGCCCTCATAGACGTCTTTTCGTTTATCGAATTCGTGGAGCTCGGCGCTTTTGGCGTTTATGAGCTCGTTGTAGAAATTCTCGTATTCCTCTTTGTTCATGGGGCAGTTTATATAGTCGTCGCCGCCTCTGTCATATCTTGACTGGGTAAAGGCGTTTTCCATATCGACGCTTGCAGCGGTGACAATGGGCGCCGCCGCGTCAAAGAAGCTGAGCCCCTCCCCGCAGTATTTTTTTATATCCTCGGCAAGGGCGTCGGAGGCCAGGGGTCCCGCCGCGACTATCACCGCTCCCTCTTTGGGGATCTCCGTCACCTCTTCGCGGATAACCTCGATAAGGGGGTCGGAGGTGATTTTTTCAGTTATGATTTTCGAAAACTCATCCCTGTCAACGGCGAGGGCTCCCCCCGCCGCCACGCTGCACATATCGGCAGCCTCCATGCACACGGAGCCGAAACAGCGCATTTCCTCTTTCAGAAGTCCCGCCGCAGATTCGAGTCTCGCAGCTTTAAGGGAATTTGAGCAAACAAGCTCCGCAAGGCCCTGAGTTTTGTGAGCGGGAGAATATTTTTTCGGCTTCATTTCGTAAAGCTTTACCTTTATCCCGCGCCTTGAAAGCTGCTTTGCGGCTTCACAGCCCGCAAGGCCGCCGCCTATGACAACCGCGCTTTTCATTCCTTATCCTCCGTCTTTTCGGCGCTCTTCTTTCTTCTGGAAACGGTTTTTGAATATCCGCAGCCCTCGTTCAGGCAGTGAACAATGCCGCCTCTCTTTTTAAAGAGGGATTTGCCGCACCGGGGACAGTTTTCACCCGTGGGCTCATCCCAGGTCATAAAGTTGCAGTTGGGATAATTGCTGCACCCGTAGAAGGCGTATCCTCTCTTTGTCTTTTTCTGTATGACGTTGCCGCCGCATACGGGACATTTCGCTCCCGTTTCAAAAACAAGGGGCTTTGTGTTTTTACATTCGGGATATCCGGGACAGGCCAAGAATTTGCCGTATCTGCCGACCTTTACCACCATTTTCCTGCCGCAGAGCTCACAGGGGATATCAGTCTGATCCTCCTCAAGCTGTATCTTTACGCCCTCCATATCGGCCTTGGCCTTTTTGAGGGTCTTTTCAAAATCGTCGTAAAACTTGTGGAGAATTACAATATAATCCTCCTTGCCTTCGCCCACCTCGTCAAGGGAGCTCTCCATTTCGGCGGTGAATTTTACATTGACTATCTTTGGGAATCTGTCTTCAAGGAGCTTTGTCATGGCTTCGCCCAGTTCCGTCGGGTGAAGCTGCTTGCCCTCGCGCTTTACATACTCCCTGCTGACGATGGTGGTAATGACGGAGGCGTAGGTGCTGGGTCTGCCTATTCCGTTTTCCTCAAGGGCCTTGATGAGGGAGGCCTCAGTATACCTTGCGGGAGGCTGGGTAAAGTGCTGATTGCCCGCAAGCCCCTTGAGCTTGAGCACATCGCCCTTCTGAAGCTCGGGAAGCTTGCCGCTGTCCTCCTCATCCTGTCTGTCGTCATATAAAACGGTGTAACCGTCGAATTTTACCGTATATCCGCTGGCTGAGAAAAGGCAGCCGTTTGCCTCGATTTCCGCCTTTACGGTGTTCTGAATACAGGGGGCCATGAGACTCGCCATAAATCTTTTCCATACAAGGTTATATATTTTGTACTGGTCCGAGGTAAGGCTCGCCTTGGCCTGCTCGGGAGTGAGTGAGGGAACGGTGGGACGTATTGCCTCGTGGCCGTCCTGGGCGTTGGCTCTGGATTTAAAGTAGACGGGCTTTTCGGGAAGATATTCCTTGCCGAAGGCCTCTCCGATATAAGCGCAGCCCCGGCTTCTCGCCTCCTCGGAAATGCGAAGGGAGTCGGTTCTCATGTAGGTTATAAGACCCATTGAGCCGTAGCCCGCTACGTCAACGCCTTCATAAAGCTCCTGGGCCACTTTCATTGTGCGCTTTGCCTGAAAGCCCAGTCTGCGGGAGGCCTCCTGCTGCAAGGTGGAGGTGATGAATGGCGGGGCGGGATTTCTCTTTCTCGTGCCCTTTTTTACGTTTGAGACCGTATATACCGCTCCCTCAAGGCGGCTCAGATATTTATCGGCCTGTTCCTTGGAGGTTATCTTTACCTTTCCCGTCTCGTCGCCGTAAAAGGAGGCCATAAAGGTCTTTCTTGAGGACGGGGCGGTGAGTTTTGCGTCAAGGCTCCAGTATTCCTCGGGGACAAAGGCTCTTATTTCGTTTTCCCTGTCCACAATAAGGCGCACCGCGACGCTCTGAACGCGTCCCGCCGAAAGTCCCCTTCTGATTTTCTGAGAGACAAAGGGGCTCAGCTTATAGCCCACAAGGCGGTCGAGTATGCGCCTTGCCTGCTGCGCGTTTACAAGGTCGATATCAATAGCTCTCGGGTGCTCCATTCCGTTCGTGACGCCCGTTTTCGTAATCTCGTTGAAGGTGACCCTGTTGGCGTCGTCGGGATCAAGTCCCAGAAGGGTTGCCAGATGCCACGAAATGGCCTCTCCCTCACGGTCGGGGTCCGTTGCGAGATAAACGGCGTCGCTTTCCTCAGCAGTCTTTTTGAGCTCCTTTACAAACTTTTCCTTTCCTTTTATAACGGCGTATTTAGGCGCGAAATCATTATCTATATCAACGCTGAGCCTTGCGGCGGGCAGATCCCTCACATGGCCCATGGACGCGGTAACTTCATATCCTTTGCCGAGATATTTTTTTATGCTCTTCGCCTTGGCGGGCGACTCAACAATTACAAGCTTAGACATATCATAATCATCCCATTTATTTGTTTATTGAAAATATATAGCGCTTTCCGCTGATACATTCCGCCGCTCCGGAAATTTCCAGCTCCGTAATGGCGGTGATGACGGCGGTGAAGCTTTCTTTGAGCTCCAGCGCTATTTCGTCTGCGGTTTTTCCATTTTCGTCGAGAACTCCATAGACCCTTTCAGCCATGGCGCTGAGCCCCTGCGGGGCTTTCGGCTTTTCCGCCGACGCCTCTGCCGCAGCCTCATCGGCTCCCCTTTTCTCAGGGGATGAAGGGCTCTTCTCTGCGGCCCAAAAATCCGCTTTATCCTTTATAGTATATGATTTTTTAAAATTATTCAAGTACCCCTTTTCGTTCTCATCGTCTATTTTCTTTACTGCGCCTATAAATTTACGGCTTTTGCTTATGGGAATCTCTTCCCCGTCGCCCCGCACAAGGTCGGGGTAATACATTTCGTATACACTTATTATCTCATGGGCGGTAAACAGGGGCTTCGCTCCCTGCTCTATGAGCTTATTGGTTCCGAAATAGCTGGAGCTGAGCACATCCCCGGGGACGGCATAGACAAGCCTGCCCTGCTCCGCTGCAAGACGCGCGGTCACAAGGGAGCCGCTCTTTTCTCCCGCCTCTATGACTATTACGCACCTGCTCATGCCGGAAATCAGCCTGTTCCTTATAGGGAAAGTCCGCATTGAGGCCGCGAAAAAGGGCGGGAATTCGGAAACCACCGCTCCGTGCTGTGAGACGGCCCTTCTGAGAGGCTCATTTTGTCTGAGATAATCGGTACCGAGGCCGCAGCCTATAAAGGCGACGGTTTTGCCCTCGGCTATCATGGCTCCGTTATGGCAGGCCGAGTCAACACCCAGAGCCCCGCCGCTTACAACGGTAATCCCCGCACAGGCAAGCTCCGCAGAAAGCCGATGAGCAATATCTATTGCATAGCTTGACGCCTTTCTCGTGCCCACCATTCCCACCGCAGCGGGATTTGAGAGCGCCGACGGGTCCCCGTTCACATAGAGCGCCGCAGGAAAATCCTCCAGCTCGCGGAAGGCTTTGGGGTAATTTTCGCTTTCGGGGGTTACAATATGCCAGCCGCTTTTTCGGCAGGTTATTTCAATTTCGGCCGCTCTCTCGAGAGGCATAGTCTCTATTTTCTTTATCTGATTTCTCGTTAAAACTCCGCTTTCCCTGCGCTCCTCTGGCGAAGCCATGTAAAGCTCGCTTACGCTGCCGAAAGCGCTTATGATGCTGCTGAGCTTCGCTCCTGCTCCCAGGGCGCACTGTATCCATATCCAGTAAAGCTCCTCGTTCATCAGCCTCTCCTCCTTTTGGCAAGCTCCCACATTATAATGGACGCCGCCGCCGAGGCGTTCAGGGACTCCGCCCTGCCCGCCATGGGAATTGTGACTTTATTTTCGCAGGCCGCGAAAACCTCTTCGCTGACTCCCGCTCCCTCGTTTCCTATTACGCAGATAACGCCTCCCGAAAAATCCGCCTCGTCTATTTTAACGGAATCGGCCGCAGGGGTAGAGGCGTAGGTTTTCATGCCCCTGCTGCGGCATTCTATCAGAAATTCGGGCAGGGAGGAAATTTCGGTTACGTTTATTCTTATAAGGGCGCCCATTGCCGCACGCTGAGCCTTGGGGCTGTAAATATCGCATCCGCCGCTGACAATTAGCCCGTCTATTCCCAGAGCCTCGGCCGTCCTTGCCGCCGCCCCTAAATTGGATGGATCCTGAAGGTTGTCGAGAGCTATATAGCAGCCGTTATAATCTATCTCAGAAGCACTGTGCTCTTTCTTCTTACAAAGGCAGAAAACTCCCTGAGGCGATTTTGTGTCGGAAAGGGCCGCGCTTACCTCTTTGGAGATCTCATAGCAGTTTTCGGCCCTTTCGGCTATTGTATTGGTGTACTCCTTATATTTTTCCAGCGCTTCTCCCGTAAAGAAGGCGCTTTCGATCTCGGCATCGCTTATCGCCCCGTCAAAGCAAAGCCGGGCTCCCTCAAGGACAAAAAGCCCCTGCTCTCGGCGCTGCTTTGACGATGCGCTGAGCTTGACAAGCTGTTTTATTTTTTCGTTGGAACGGGATGAAATATACCTCATTTATATCGCCGCCTTAACTGAAGTTTTCGCAAATTTAAAGAAAAGAACGCCCGAGGGTGTGCCTCGAGCGTAATTTTTTCATTAGTTGAGAGCTGCCTTTGCCTGCTCAGCAAGAGCTGTGAATGCAGCGGGATCGCTGATTGCGATTTCGGAAAGCATCTTGCGGTTAAGAGTTACGCCTGCCTTCTTGAGACCGTTGATGAAGGTTGAGTAGTTCATGCCGTTCATCTTTGCGGCAGCGGAAATTCTTGTAATCCACAGGCGGCGGAAATCGCGCTTTTTCTGCTTGCGGCCGATGTAAGCGTACTGGCCTGACTTCATGACGGCCTGCTTAGCGGTCTTGAAAAGCTTGCTCTTTGAGCCGTAGTAGCCCTTTGCAAGTTTTAATACTTTATTTCTTCTTTTGCGAGTCATCATCGCACCTTTAATACGAGCCATTTATAAGTACCTCCGTTATTGTTAATTGAACCTTACGCCTTATTTATAGGGGATAAGACGCTTAATCTGTCTTACGTTTGTTGTATCGGCAACAGATGTCTTGCGAAGATTTCTCTTACGCTTTGTGTTCTTCTTGGTAAGGATGTGTGACTTATTTGCATGGGCTCTGATGGGCTTTCCGTTCTTGGAAAGCTTAAAGCGTTTTTTAGCTCCGCTGTGAGTCTTAATCTTAGGCATATTAGAATTCCTCCCTGATTACTTGGTTGACTTCGGTGAAATGAACATCAGCATCGAGCGGCCCTCAAGCTTTGCGGGCTTTTCGACGGCTCCCTTTTCCGCGCATGCGTCGGCAAAACGTTTCATAATGTCGAGTCCGCTTTCGGGATGAGCCATTTCTCTGCCCCTGAAACGGATTGAAACCTTTACCTTGTTGCCGGAGCTGAGAAAGCGCATAGCATGGCCGACCTTTGTTTCAAAGTCATGCGTGTCAATGTTGAGGGAAAGTCTGATTTCCTTGATCTCAATTACCCGCTGATTTTTCTTTGCTTCTTTTTCACGCTTTGCCTGCTCGAAGCGGTATTTGCCGTAGTCCATTATCTTGCATACGGGCGGCGTCGCCTGAGGGGCAATCTTCACGAGATCGAGATTTCTCTCCACGGCAATTTTAAAAGCTTCCTTTGCCGACATAATGCCCAGCTGCTCGCCGGAATCGGTTATAACCCTGATCTCTTTGTCACGGATTTCTTCATTGATTTGCATTTCCTTGTTGCTAATGGTCAAGCACCTCCAAAACCTTTCTGGTAATAATTAAAGCACGGACAGAAAACCGCCCGTGCCTGCAATACGAAACTATCCCCTAAAAGGAGAATCTGTTTGATATTGACCCCCGTCGAGCCTTGCCCCGAGGGTGAGAACGGTGCTGTTCTGCTTTGTTGTGCGTATAGTATTTTATCACTGTGCGAAAGCCTTGTCAACACTTTTATTATGCATATCCCAAATATTCTTCGAGGGTTATGCCCTTTGACATGATTTCCGTCGCCGCTTCTTTGCCCACATAGCGCCAGTGCCAGGGCTCGTACTGAACCATGGTTATATCCGTCTTATCGGCTGGGTAGCGCAGGATAAATCCGTATTCTGCGCCGTGCTCCATGAGCCACGCGAACTCCTTCGACTTATCGAAATTATGGTTTATGCTCACTATATCCATGGCAAGGCCCAGATTGTGCTCGCTGGTGTACGGCGGCAGGATGTTGGTCGCCGCCTTGTCGTAGGCCTCGTCAAAGGTGTAGCCCTTATTGAGATAAATGCGCATCTCGTTTTCAAAATTGAGCTTTTGCCTTCTGATGCTTCTGTAGCCCGAAAAAGGAGTAAGACGGCAGCCGTCCTTTAAAGCGGCGTTGTACATCTCAATATAATAGGGGGCGCACCTTGCGTCCAGCTGACAGTATGTGCCGAAAAGCTCCCTCGAAAGCTGCGGAACATAATCCTCGGGCAGCACATAGTTTTTATTCACAAACGTAAGATACCATTTATCTTTATCCATAACGGCAGGCTTCAGCGTCTTGCCGTAATATGGTTCGTCGGGGATAGTGTAAAGATTTCTCTCTGTGACAGGCTCAGGCGCCCGAGTGCTTTCGGCGGAAGCTTGCGTCTGCGCCTGAGACTGAGTCTCGGTTTCGGCTTCAGACGTGCTTTCTGCTGTTTCCTCCCGGGAAGGCTCGTCCCATATCACTTCACCCGTCGCCTCGGTGGATTCTCTTTCCGTACCGCTTTCACCACACGACGCAAAAAATGCCACTGCTACGGACACCGCTAAAATCAGCAGCGCCGCCGTGATTAATAACGCCGTGCTCCTTTTCCCTTTCATAAATTCACCCTTCAAATATGTTAATATTTTTATATTGATGTTTTATTTATATTGCTTCGAAAAACGCAGGGCACCCTCGGACTCCCAATCAGAATCAAAGGGTGTCTTGTTAAAATGCCTTTTATATCTGTTTCGCCTTACTCATCACGGCCGCAGCACTTCTTATATTTCTTGCCGCTTCCGCAGGGGCAGGGATCGTTTCTGCCTATCTTCTTGCCCTTGCGCACTGTTCTGCCCTTTTCGGAGCCGTCGGAGGCGCCGCTCTCGGAGGTGACTTTCGCCGCCTGCTCGCGCTTTACGTCCTCTTCGCCGGCGACTCTTACAGTAAGAAGAAGCTTTACCGTATCCTCCCTGATAGAGCGGGTCATCTCATCGAACATATCGAAGCCCTCACTGCGGTACTCCACAACGGGGTCGTGCTGACCGTAGGCTCTCAGGCCGATGCCTCTTTTGAGCTCGTCCATGGCGTCAATGTGATCCATCCACTTAACGTCAACATTGTAAAGGAGGATTTTGCGCTCAAGGTCACGCATGATCTTTTCGCCGAGCTCCTGCTCACGGGCCTCGTAAGCTCTGTGTCCCTCTTCCGTAAGGGTCTTTGCGGCCTCGTCGCGATCGAAATTCTCATGGTCGGTCAAGTCGTAGTCGCACTTTATCCAGCCTGCAAACTTCTCTTTGAGTCCCTCAAGGTTCCATTCCTCCGAGGAAAGGGCCTTGGGACAGTAGAAATCTACAGCGTCGGAAACAGTTTCATCCAGCATATGGAGGATTGAATCCTTAAGATTTTCGCCGTCAAGAACCTTATTTCTCTGATCGTAGATGAGCTCACGCTGACGGTTCATAACGTCGTCGTACTGGAGGACGTTCTTACGGATTGCAAAGTTTCTTGACTCTATCTTCTTCTGGGCGCTTTCAATAATATTTGTAAGGGCCTTGATCTCAAGGGGAATATCCTCTTCTCCCGCGATTGTGTCCATAATTCTCGTCACACGCTCGCCGCCGAAGAGTCTGAGAAGGTCGTCCTCAAGGCTCAGGAAAAATCTGCTCTCGCCGGGGTCGCCCTGACGTCCCGCACGTCCGCGCAGCTGATTGTCAATACGCCTCGACTCGTGGCGTTCCGTGCCGATTATAAACAGTCCGCCCGCTTCTCTTACCTTGTCGGCCTCTTCGCCGATTTCGTCCTTATACTTCTTTTCCAGCTCAGCAAAAGTCTTTCTTGCGTCGAGAATTTCCTGATTGTCGGTATCTGCAAAGCCTGTTGCCTCGACTATGAGCTCTTCGGAAATTCCCATGCGGCGCATCTCCGCCTTGGCAAGGAATTCCGAGTTACCGCCCAGCATGATATCGGTACCGCGTCCCGCCATGTTGGTGGCGATTGTGACGGAGCCGAATTTACCTGCCTGAGCGATTATCTCCGCTTCCTTCTCGTGGTACTTGGCGTTGAGGACTTCGTGCTTTATGCCCTTGCGCTTGAGCATGGCGGAAAGAACTTCCGATTTCTCAATGGAAATGGTACCTACAAGCACGGGCTGTCCCTTTGCGTGGCACTGTTCTATCTGTTCTATAACTGCATTAAACTTAGCTTTTTCAGTTTTATAGACAACGTCGTTGTTGTCCTTTCTTATCATGGGCTTGTTTGTGGGGATCTCCACAACATCCAGCTTGTAGATCTCTCCGAACTCCTCGCTCTCGGTCATGGCGGTACCCGTCATACCCGCAAGCTTATCGTAAAGGCGGAAGTAATTCTGGAAGGTGATTGTGGCAAGGGTCTTTGACTCGTGCTCAACCTTTACCCCTTCCTTTGCCTCGATAGCCTGATGAAGGCCTTCGTTATAGCGTCTGCCCAGCATGATACGGCCCGTGAACTCATCGACGATGAGAACCTGTCCGTCTTTCACGACGTAGTCTATATCCCTGTGCATTACGCCGATGGCTTTAATGGCCTGATTGATGTGGTGCTGGAGGGTCATGTTTTCGGCGTCCATAAGGTTTTCAACGCCGAAGGCCTGCTCCGCTTTGGCAACGCCGCTTCTTGTAAGAGTGGCGGTCTTTGCCTTTTCGTCAACGATGTAGTCGCCGTCCACCTCGGATTCGACGTCCTTCTTTGTGTCTATCTCCGTAACCTTTACCATTTTGAGCTTTTTGGCAAACTCGTTTGCAAGTCGGTAGAGATCCGTCGACTGGTCGCCGCGTCCCGAAATAATAAGCGGGGTTCTCGCCTCATCTATAAGGATAGAGTCAACCTCATCGACTACGGCGTAATAATGGCCTCTCTGAACCTTTCCCTCTTTATAGGGAACCATGTTGTCACGAAGATAATCGAAGCCCATCTCATTGTTTGTACCGTATGTGATGTCGGCGGCATATGCCTCGCGGCGCTGCTTGTTGTCAAGTCCGTGAACAATAAGTCCCACTTCAAGACCTAAGAAGCGGTAGAGCTTGCCCATCCATTCTGAGTCGCGGCGGGCAAGGTAATCGTTGACCGTAACGATATGCACGCCTTTTCCCGAAAGGGCGTTAAGGTATGCGGGAAGGGTTGCCACAAGGGTTTTTCCTTCACCTGTTTTCATCTCGGCAATTCTGCCCTGATGAAGAATGATTCCGCCGATTATCTGTACGGGGAAATGCTTCATTCCGAGAACTCGCCATGAAGCCTCTCGGCATACCGCGAAGGCTTCGGGCAAAATATCGTCAAGGGTTTCGCCCGCAGCAAGACGCTCCTTGAATTTAGGGGTCATTGCCTTGAGCTCCGCGTCGGTGTAGGAGGCATAGGTCGATTCAAGAGCCAGAACCTTTTCCTTTATAGGATTGATTCTCTTTACCTCCTTGATAGAGTAATCACCGAACAGCTTTTTTAAAATTCCCATTAAAATCACCTCGAGAAGAATTAGTCTGCGCCAAATTTATCAGGAACCCACATGTTTTTTGCGGGTTTAGCTGAATTGCGTAGATATTTGCCTTTCAGGCGTATCACAATGGCCCTATGCTTAATCACAAACTGACCCATTGTAATATTTAAGCCATTATAACACAATCCGCACAAAAAAACAGTAAAAATTTGCACTTTTTATTTTCGATAAAAAATAAACCTGCGAGCTGTCATTGAAATAGCCCTTTTCCTGTGATAAAATGCAGTTAAAGCTTAAAACAAATCGGCGAGCGGAGGCGAAAGGATAATGAAAAGACAGGACTATATTTCCTGGGACGAGTATTTTATGGGAGTTGCGATTTTAGCTTCCATGCGCAGCAAGGACCCCAACACACAGGTGGGAGCCTGCATTGTAAACGCCAAAAACAAGATTATGTCGGTAGGCTACAACGGCTTCCCCATAGGATGCAGCGACGACGAATTCCCCTGGGACAGGACGGGGGATAACAATTACGACACCAAATACCCCTATGTGTGCCACGCCGAGCTCAACGCCATTTTAAACAATCCCGGCGGTTCCCTTGAGGGATGCAAAATTTACGTTCCTCTTTTCCCCTGCAACGAGTGCGCCAAGGCCATTATCCAGTGCGGAATAAAGGAGATAATCTACCTTTCCGACAAATATGCCGACAGCGTAGGGGTAAAGGCCTCTAAACGTATGCTTAACTCTGCGGGAGTAAAATACACAAAGCTCACCTTCAGCCACCCCTCAATAACAATCGACCTTAAAGAGGAGAGCGTTTGAGGATTACATTAATAATAGTAATAAAAGTTTTGCCGCCGCAGGCGGACAAGTCCGCTTTTAAGCCGCACAACATTTTTCAGCAATTAAAATTAATAAACAAATATGCCTGCGTTTAAGGTTACAAAAACTTTTAATGCAGGCTGTTTTATTTTTTTTGCATTATATTTGGCATTAAATCAGCATTGCCGCCGCAGAAAAATCTGCGGCGGCATTTGTTTGTTATATTATTCTTTGGTTACAAGGCCTTTAATTAAGTAAAATAAGCCTACAATCATTGAGACATAAGGGATTATAGCATACATTAATATGACAAAAAAACTTGCACCAACACCTTCACCTTTATAAAAATTATTACATAAAATAGCCAGAAGCATCATACCTATACCAAAAAGTAAGTATTTGATAGATTTTGAATTCATGAAATCACCTCAGTAATATTTAACATATTTTGTTAACATTGATTATTGATAAAAATCGAAATCTCTGTATGTTTCTCGAGATTCACAATACGCTCCTCTGGCAGTAATATCAATTGAAGGACCATCTGGTGTAAATTGTAATGAACCGCCAGGCATGAGTACCTGATGATAATATTTTCCTTTTGCACTTGCTGAATTTTGCTGACCGCGATCGTCGCCTGTTAGATATTTTTTTATTTCTCCTGTTACATATCCCATATGACAATTTGCAGGATAATCATTTACATCGCCGTCCACTCGAAATAGTCTTACAAGATTGAATTCTACACCAAAGCCGCAATCTAATTCAAACTTTATTGTACCACCACTTGTTATAGGCTCTCCTGCTAGAACAATTTCCTCCTCCTCTACAAGCATAGGCGTATACATATACTCTACTGTACCTTCGATCAAAGTAAAGTTTTTACTCCAAGCTACAGCCATATGATCTGTTAAAGTCCAAAATGGCGCATAATTCCAGCTCCACATATATGTAATTTGCTTTTGTATAAGATTATTGCTTTGCACCGTTCCCATAATTAGCAACGCTCCTCTCCAGTTTGTGTCCGAAATAATACTATTCGGAGAAACGTTAGAAGTAATTTGTTCGTTAAATGTGTATGTTTTTCCATAGGATTCTGGGATGTTTATAATAGCCTCAGAACTCACAGTGCTTTTGTCTTCTTTAACTTTCTTAACGGCTTCACTGTCTTTCGCAAACCTTTCATATTCTTTCATATTTTCTTCATTTATAACTATTTCTTGCGCTTCATTTAACGTGTACTCAATGGAATATTCTTCCGTCATTATCCCATAAGTCGTTTCGTATGATTCAAAAAAAGCCCGCTTCTCATAATACGTTTGCTTTAGTTGGTCGGGAAGAATTTCTATAATATCATCAGGGAAGCCCGCTTCTGAAAGATAATTGTCAATTACACTTTCGTCAGTAAATGCCGCAGCGTAAACATTTGAAACCGCAAAAGTAAAAATAAAAATCAAGCAGCAGACAAAAGATAATAATTTTCTTAATTTCATCACAGTAACCCCTTTCTTTAATATATTAAAATAGGTTAAATATAGTTAACGTTTAGTTAGTAATATACAAAGGAATTACTGTACCAGGGGAATCACCTTTCTCCCAGCAGCCTTGTAATATTATTTACAGTTTTATAATAATATTATTTTATATTTTGTGTAAAAATGATATCATATTAATACATAAATGTCCATTCAGGACATCGTATAAAAATACACAGAAAAAGCTGTCCATTCGGACATCTCAGCTTGTAGATAAAGTTGTTTTTACGCTTAAACAGTTTTAAAGTTGCTGTTTTCTGCGCCGCATCAGGTTTTTCTGAATACAATCCCTCTGTCACGTCTTACGCCGTGACATCTCCCTTTACACAAGGGAGACAGGGGTGTGTGCAAAAATTTAGTTTTTCGGCAGTATCATCTGTCCCTTCGGACAGCTTTTTCTTTCGCTTATCTAAATATCGCTGCTTTGAATTTTAACCTGCGTATTCGTATACATTCTTTCCGTCCTTATCCTTTTCGTCATAGGAGGGAATTGAAAATTTCGGTCCGAGATAGACTATAAAAAGCTTATATGGTTCGCTTTCTATTGTAAGGGATGTGCCCGCAATAGCTTCGTCGGAATAGACGATAACATGGGAAATGCGCTCGAAGGCTATTTCTATCTCCACCCTCTTGCTGCCCTTAAACATGGACTCTCCGCCGTTTTCCTTTTCGTATCTTTCAAAATATTCATCGGTAAGGATAAAGTTTACGGTTGTAACGTTGCCCTTCTTCTCAATGCCGCATTTATCTCCCGTCAAATCCATATCGGCAGTTGTAAGACCCGAGACCTCTTTGAGCTTTGATTCAAGGGTATAGGCTTCAAAATCCTTGTGATTTAAATATGCCTCTGCGGTCATGGGAGTAACTTTATTTACCGATTTTCCCGTTTCGGGGTCAATATCCTTTGTAAAGAGCATTTCCTTTGTTTCTCCGCCCTGAGAGGAGGCGGATTTTCCGCAGTAAAGCTCATATACGCTCTTTTCGTTTTCGGTTTTCATTATATTGATCGAAACCTCTGCGTAATCGCCGCTTTCGTCGAGAACGGGCTCATATTTATTATCCAAAGCCGTAAGGACGTTGCAGGAGGTATATTCGGAATTTTTGCCGCTTACTTTTGTCTCCTTCCAGTAAAAGAAGGGGGCTTTAAAGGAGTTTTCTACGGCCGTTTTAAACATAGTGTCAAATTCTTCGGGAGTGGGCTGAACGCAGCCTGCAAAGCTGAGCAGCAGCACCGCTGAAACCGCGGCGGAGATACAGCGCAATATTTTCTTTTTCATTGTCGTACCTCCTTATGCTTTGGCCGATTCTTCGGCGCAGCCGTGATACTCGTCATATCTTTTCATAACGTCATCGAGAATAGTGCGGCTTATGCGCTCCTGCCTGAGAAGCTCCTGAGCGTCAAGCCACGGCTTCATTACCCTGCCGTAACGCAGAAGTGTTTTCTCTGCTCTCTCAACGGCCCGCGAACGCGCCTTATCCTGCTCGGGGGTATCTTTCGGCATATTGAAGGCCTTCTCCACCAGATCCTCCTCGGGCACTTTCACTCCGTCAGGATAACATTTCTTTATCCTCTTTGACATCCTTACAAGTCTTTTCGCTCTGCGGACATCGTATTTTTTCATTTCCTTTTCCTCTTTTGTAACAGCCTGCTGAGCTTTCGCCTCATTTACCGTATCCTTTGTAAAGCCCGTAAGGTTATCTATACCCATATCCAGAAGCTCCTGCGCCCGCTTTACCTGATGACATATTTCAGGTTTATTGAATTTATCAAGCTCATCAGTGAGAATTGCGCTTTCCTGCTTTTCGGTCATCAGTGCTTTGGCTTCTTTCAAGGCTGCCGCAGCCGTTTTTTTCGCTTCTCTGCCTTTGGCCTCTTTCAGATTGCGGCGAAGGAGTGCAAAATCAGGCTCAGGAGCACTGATAAATCCATAGCTCTCCCTTATACCTTCTACATTGAGGTCTATTCTGTCCTGAGTGAGGCAGCCCTTCTCGTAGTCGTCAAACATGGCTCTGTACTCGAGGACTTTAATGATATTGCGGTGCTTTTCGCGGGACATACTGTAAAACATGAATGGTATGAGATTGAGCACTGCTCCCAGTACCGAGAGGCAGCACAGCACAAAGAAAAGAGAGTTTCTTATTTGAGGGTCATAGAGAATATCATAGTCCACGGTAAGGCCCATGTATTCGTAGACCCATGGGATGATATATCCCGTGCAAAGGGTAATGGGGGTGGTGATGAGTCCCGCCGTACCGAACATAAAGTCCATTCTTTTTCCCGAAATATACTGCTGATAATCCTTTACCTCCGAGTGCATTACCTGGTTGTACACGTTTGCAAATGAATTTATCATCGCATTCAAATACATAAACACGAAAAGCAGCAGCGGCATTTTGAAAGTAAAGGTCATGGCGGTGACAAAAAGTATGTTCATGGAATTGTGGAAAATAAGCAGCTTTTTGTTGCCCAGCTTTCCGAGTATCCACGGGGTGATTGCCATGCCGATGCCGGAGGCCGTTCCCAGCACCGTATTGAGGACGCCGTACTGCGTGGTATCCTGTACATCGTAAATGTAAATCCACATGAATATTCCGCCGCAGGCTCCCTCAAGGAAGCTGACCAAACCTGCAACGGTCCTGAGCCACCAGTGCTTGTTTCTGTAAATTTGAAGGCAGCCCTCGATCACTCCCACCCGCTGCACATAATTCTTGGAAGCTACGACCCTTTCCTTGCAGCCGAAAGCGGCAAAAAAATTAAGTCCGAGACCCAGCACGGCAATCGGCACATATATCCAGCGGTACGATGAAATGCTCGTATAGCCTCCCGTAAAGTTTACAAGCACGGGCACTAAAAATCCCGTAATGGTAGGGGCAGCCGAATAGACGAGGGCGTTTATGGTAATTACCTTGGTGCGCTCCTTGCTGTCGGGGCTGATGACCGTTTGAAGCTCCGTATAGGAGTCAAGGTAAAAGGGCTGCACCATACTTATGGTTATTGAAAAACAGAAGGTAAGCGCCAAAACGGTGCTGTAAGACATGGTCTCAAAGGGAAGGAAAATAAATACAGCCGAAACTATCACAAGGGGAAAGCCCATTATCGCTATGTAGGGACGGAACCTGCCGTATTTTGTGCGGGTATTGTCCACGATTTTTCCCCTGATAACGTAAAAGATGAGATTCAAAACAGTCTGCACCGTGGCCATATACTGAAGATGAAGGGGCTTTATGCCGAGAGTCGCCCCCAAAAGGGTGTTTCCCGCCGACAGGGCAAGACATCCCGTGACAAGAGTTACAAACTGCTGTCCCATTCCGCCGATTCCGAGATTCATTATCTCCTTGTAGGAAACATAATTTCCCTTGGCGGGTTTGCTCCAGTGTCCCGTCACCTCTTTTATAACGTCCGATGCAACTTTCTTAAATTTTTCCAAATTCATCTCCCCCAAAACAGTCACTTTGTTTAATTCTATTACAAAACCGCTGTTGGGTCAATGATAATATAAATCACAGGGTTGCAAAATCATATTTCGTGCAATATAACCGTTTTCCCGAATACTATTTAATGCATTTTTCCTGTTAAAAATTGACGGTTTTTCCATGGCTTTTTTGTATGCGCGCAATTTTCTTCCATGCTTTTCTAAAATCATATATCCTTGCGCACGGTTTGCCCAAAAAAGAAAGGCGGCGCTTTATGCGCCGCCTGATTCTGTTAATACGATAAATTATTCCTCGGGAAGGAACTTGTTGTGAACAGCCGTAACCGCTCTGTCGGCGTCCTTCTCGTCGATGAGAACGGAGATCTTGATTTCGCTTGTAGCGATCATTTGAATGTTTACGTTGATCTCGTAAAGAGCCTCGAACATCTTGGAGGCTGTGCCGGGATGAGTCTCCATGCCGGCGCCTACGACGGAGATCTTGGCGACATTTGTGTCGCAGACGATCTTGTCCTCAGGGAGATCCACAACTTCTTTTACAAGCTCTACTGCAAGAGGTCCGTTGCCCTCGCTTACGGTAAATGTGATGTCCTTTGTGCCGTCACGGCCTACGGACTGAAGGATAATGTCAACGTTTACGCCTTTAGCGGCAAGCTTTGCGAAAAGTTTAAAGGCGATCCCCGGAACATCCGGAACTCCTACAACTGAAATACGGGCTACGTCTGTGTCCTTTGTGACACCTCTTACAAGCATTTTTTCCACGTTTGCTACCTCCTTGACTATTGTGCCGGGTACTCTTTTAAGGCTGGAAAGCACCTCGACTTCTACATTATATTTCTTCGCCATTTCAACGGAACGGTTGTTGAGAACCTGAGCGCCGAGAGTCGCGAGTTCAAGCATCTCGTCGTAGGTGATCTCCTTAAGCTTTCTGGCTCCGGGAACCTTTCTCGGGTCAGCGGTGTAAACTCCCTCAACGTCGGTAAAGATCTGGCAGCGGTCGGCGTGAAGGGCGCTTGCGATTGCAACTGCGCTGGTGTCAGAGCCGCCTCTTCCGAGAGTTGTAAGGTCGTCGTATTTATTGAGTCCCTGGAAGCCCGCCACAACAACTATGTTGCGCTTGTCAAGCTCCGCGCGGAGTCTGTCTGTTTTAATGGATTTAATTCTCGCCATACCGTAAGCAGAGTTTGTGTTAAAACCTGCCTGCCAGCCGAGAAGCGAAATGACAGGATATCCGAGAGATTCAATGGCCATGGCAAGAAGGGAAATCGACATCTGCTCGCCTGCCGTGAGAAGCATATCCATCTCTCTCTTTGACGCCTTGGGATTGATTTCGGCAGCCTTGGCGATCAAATCATCGGTGGTATCGCCCTGAGCTGACACAACGACGACAACGTCATTGCCGCTGTGATAGGTTTCGGTTACAATGCGGGCTACATTCATAACTCTCTCGGCGTTCGCCACAGAGCTTCCGCCGAATTTCTGTACTATAAGTCCCATAATTGTCCTCCTGATTTATTTATAGGTGTTTACTGTCATGGTATGATAAAAATTAAAAATCCGCTATTTTCATAAGTGAAAGGAGCTTGAAATCGCTTTTGCCGCCGAGAGCCTCAAGCTCTGCCCTGAGAGCCCTTTCGCTGTCCGCGCATACAACAAATGCCTTTTCATTCTGCGGCTGTCCCTCTCTTGAAAGTTCCCTGACTCCTCCGAACTTTGAAACAAGAGCATCCTTTGCTCCCTGTGTATCGGAAGAGGTAAAGCGCACATAGGCGGAAACGGGAAGTTCCATGGTATCAGCCACGAAGTTTTCCTTGGCAGGTCCCCAGCCGAAGAGCTTTCTCTTTTCGAGATGCCTTGCGCAGTCGATAACATCTGCGACTACCGCGCTGGCGGTGGGAAGCTTGCCCGCGCCCTTGCCGTAGAAGACCGAATCACCCAGAGCGTCGCCTCTTACAAGGACGGCGTTGAAAACGTCGTTTACGTTGGAGAGCTGGCTGTGAGAGGAAACAAAGCAGGGACGCACATAAACGGCTATCTTGTCTCCGCCCTCAACAGGCTCGGTGGCTCCTATAAGCTTAATGACTCCGCCCCAGTTTTCCGCGTAGGAAACATCCTCAAGGGTCACGTTCGTAATACCCTCAGTATATATTCCGTCGGGATAGACATGGTGCTCATAGGCAAGGGATGCCAGAATGCATATCTTTCTGCATGCGTCCATTCCCTCAACGTCCGCCGCGGGATTTCTCTCGGCGTATCCGTTTTCCTGAGCAAGCTTAAGAGCTTCGGCAAAGTCCATGTTGTCGTCTATCATTTTAGTGAGAATAAAGTTTGTGGTTCCGTTGAGAATGCCCGCAACAGCCTCGATTTTGTTGGCCGCAAGGCACTGGCTCATGGGCCTTATGACGGGTATTCCGCCGCCTACGCTTGCCTCAAAAAGGAAGTTGACGTTGTTTTCCTTGGCGGCCTCTAAAAGCTCACATCCCTTTGCGGCCACAAGCTCCTTGTTGGAGGTAACTACGCTCTTGCCCGATTTAAGGCAGGCCATTACGAAATCAAAAGCGGGCTTAAGTCCGCCCATGGTCTCTACCACGACGGAAATTTCCTCATCTCTTTCTATCAGAGAGAAATCCTTGATAAATTTATCTTCATTGGGATCTCCGGGGAAGTCGCGCAGGTCGAGAATATACTTAATGTCAACGGAATCCTGGCCGCTTCTCTTGACGATCTCCTTGTTGTTGCCCTGTATAACCTCGACAACTCCGGAACCGACTACACCGTATCCCATTACTGCAACTTTCATTTAATCCATCTTCCAATCTGCCACAGGCGTTTTTCAAAAATATAGCAGTCATGTAAAGCGCTGAAATATATTCAGTTTATTTTACCATAAACCATTAACAGAATAAACCCCGATTTTCAATTTTGTTAAAATGTTGATTTCTCGGTTGTATTATAATAAATTATGGTATAAAATACTTATATCCCCGCTTTTGCCAGCAACAAAAAGGAGTGTGAAATAATTTGTCCAAACCGGCGACCATAATGAAACGGCGCGCTTTTCTTATTAATTTCTTCTATTTTGCCGTAATAATCATTCTGTTTTATCTTTACATGCATTTTGCTTTCTGGATCACTTTTCCGTTTTTGGCCGCTTTCGCCGTAGCAATGATGCTGCAGCGTCCCGTGAATTTTATAACAAGAAAAACGCCTCTCAAAAGAGGTCTTTCCAGCGTGATAATGGTACTGCTTATCCTGCTTGCCTTTCTCGGACCCATATCCCTTATCATTGCAAAAATCATTTCGGAATTCATGGGATTTTTCGATTATGTAAAAAACATTCTCGACAACCTTCCCCAATTTCTGGAGCAGTTTGAAATAAGCCTTGCCAATGCCGTTACGTTCCTGCCAGACGGGATAGAAAAGAAAATCATGGATACCTACGCCTCTGTTGCGGCTTCCGTTTCGGGAGCGGAAGGACAGAATCTCGCTTCCTCTGGTCTTCCGTCCATAGATTTTTCGATTTTGAAAACTCCTCTCATGGGTGTGTGGAATACGGCAAAGCAGATACCCTCGGCCCTTGTTTCCATACTGATAGCAATTATCGCCTGCTGCTTTATGACCGCTGACTTCCCGAGGATCTCGGGCTTTATAAAGCGCCAGATTTCTCCCGAAAAAATCGAAGCGGTGAGGGACTCCAGAAATACGGTATCCTCTTCATTAAAGAAAATTTTAAAAGCATATCTGCTAATTATGCTCATTACATTCTCCGAAATGTTTATCGGACTGAATATACTGAAAATAATCGGCGTTTACAACAGCTCATATATTTTCGTAATCGCCTTCGCCACATGCGTTGTGGATATTGTGCCGGTACTCGGCACAGGCACGGTAGTGCTCCCCTGGGCGGTATATTCCTTTATTGTAGGAGATATAGGAATGGGAATCGGCCTTCTGATTATCTACGGAGTTATAACCGTAATAAGGCAGATCATAGAGCCGAAGCTTGTGGCAATGCAGCTGGGCCTTCCGCCCTTCGTCACCATTATCGCCATGTTCTTCGGACTTAAGCTCTTCGGCTTCGTGGGACTGTTCCTGCTGCCCCTTGCAATTACAATGCTCAAAGTTCTCAACGATAAGGGCACAATTCACCTCTGGAAACGTCCATGCGATGTGGAAGAAGAGCCTAAACCCATGACGGAAAGTACGGAAAAAGCCGAAAAATAAAGTTATCACCAGTAAAGTTCATCAAATTTAAGAACCCGTCTTTCGTTATGAAAGGCGGGTTAGTTTTTTTAGTCATTAAAGCTTCGAGAAAAAATTATTTTTACCAATATTTCTCTTTCTTGTATCGTTATATAAATAGGGAGGTGAAAACAGTGCCTGAAACTTCAAATTCAATAAATTCTCTTATAATCAAAACAGCTCACAGCGATAAGGAGGCTTTTGAAAAGCTGTACATGGAAATGAGAAAGCCTGTGTATTATTATGCATTACGTTTCTGCGGAAACCATGAAATTGCCGAGGACGTCATGCAGGATACTTTTATCACGCTCTGGAGTAAAAGCGGTTTATTTGTTCCCGGCGGCAACGGTCGAGCATGGATTTTGACCATTGCCAAAAACAAGACGTTGGATATTATTAAGAAAAACAGACGTCTTATATCTTTAGAACAAACAAATAAACCATATGAAGATGAAATTTATGACTTATCAGATGTAATTGATGAAAAAACGACATTAGGAGAATTACTTAAAACTCTCAGTTCAAAAGAATCTGACATTGTTGTTTTGCGGCACATTATTGGTTTAAGCCTTTCAGAAATTGCAGAAGAAAAAAGCATGAAACGCGGCACCGTATTTTGGACATACAATTCCGCGATTAAAAAATTGCGGAAAGCATACGAAAGGATTGAGCTCAATGAAAAACAGTAATCTGCACTTTTTTGACACTTTGACTGACGAATACGTTCCCGATAAACTGAACAATATTATGGAAGCTGTTGAAACACTGCCGCAGGTTCCCTATTCTCCAAGTCCTCAAACTAAAGCGTACCCATATACAAAGAGGAACCTTACTGCCGCAATTGCTGCATGCATTTGTTTAGTAATAACCGGCGGAATATTTTTGAATTATTACAGCAATGATAAACTTGGTTTTTTAATAAGCTCTATTAATTCCGACAGTTCTGAACCTAACAAAGACAACAATTCGATTTTCGGGAACAACAATATAGTTAAAATAAATGAAGTAAATACTTTTGAGGGTCTGTTTACCGATGGAATGTTTGATTTAGGAGAGGAAAATTTCAGTAAAATGAGCCGTCAGGAAGTACTGAAGTATTTCGGAATCGACATTCCGGCTGATTTTAACGGATATACAGACAATACCCCACGATATGGATTTTACAATGACGCTTTCGGAAAAGTATTTGATCAGCAAACATTCTTATATAATAATTCGGACAATAATTCAGAAATACAAATTACCTTACGCAAAAATGCACTGCCCGTATATCAGCTCCTTGACGAGTTTAAAAGCGTTGAGAAATCATCCGTTTCGGGGACTCAGGTAATAATTATGCACTGCAAAAACGATGCTACGGACAGCTATTACTGCGAATTTACGGTAAATGACATCGGTATAACCATTCACTGTTCAAACATGCAGCAAAGTGATTTCGTTTCTTTAATAGAGTATTTTGCGCAGCAAAATCAGTAAGCAAAAATCATATGTAAAAACGCAGGCTTAAAAAGCCTCCGTTTTCCGCATTGTATATTGCCGTATGACATATTAATTAAAATATTTACAATTCAATCCAATATCTCTGCTCAATAACTGAGTTTACATTGATTTCGTTTTCCAAAATTCCGCCGTTGTTTATTATGGTTTTTGCGGAAGCGACATTGGATTTGCTGCACACCATCAGCACCCTGTCAATACCCAGCTCTCTGCACTTTTCCAGGGCCAAGGCGACCATCTGCGTTCCTATGCCTTTTCCCCGCTCAGAGGGACGCACGCCGTCTCCGATATGCCCGCCCCGAAAAAGCAGGCTTTCGTTTAAGTAATGCCGTATATTTACGGCTCCCACAAAAATATTTCTCTCTTCATCTAAACAGAAATATGTGGAATCGGGAACCATGGTGTCGGAGCCGGGGTTATCCAATCCCTCAAAATAACTGTCGTAATCTTTATAATCGTTTTTTCTTACGGCATAGGGGATTATTCTTTCTCCCGACTCAGTCCATTCATCCATCATATCCACAAGAAGCGGATAATATTTGCGTTCAAGTTTCACAAGCTTCAGCATTTTTGCATCACACAAAACCATTTGTTTTTTCAAGTTTCAAAACTTAAATCGGTCACTATCGCCTTTTTTCTGCCCTTTTTATTTTTCGGATATTCCCTTATTCTGACAATGTAATCCGTATTTACTATTTCGGGCGCACCGCTGCTTTCAACAAGGATCGCCGTATCCGTGACCTCCCTGATTATTCCGGTAACCTGGCAGTTGAAAGTGTAAATAATACATTCCTTATCTATAAATCTTTTGGCAAGCTCCGTCATTACGGCCCTCTCCTTTTTGTTTCTGAATTTTTTAAGCTGTTTCGCCGCAAGCTCGTTCCTGCGCCGCTGATCGTATATGATTACAAAAACCATTACAAACAGCATAATATACAGCGTTATGTTCAAGGCTTCATCATCCCTTAAATATTGCTTGCATCCATATTACCATAGTTTCAATAAAAGTAAAAGAAAAATCTCGGCAAACGCCTGCCGAGATTTAAAAGAAAGTCAAATCATATAAAAATAAAAAGCAAATTATCCATCATACAATCAGCTGAAATTTACCCGTCTTACCCCACTGCGAAAAGGCGTCAGCGACTGTGAGCCGTCGCGAGGGCGCTTGTCAGGTGAGCAGGCGAGCCGAGCGTGGCTTTTCGCAGAAAAGGAGGAGCAGCAGAATGAGCGAGCTCTGATTTTATGAAAACTTTTATAAAAAATCAGAGCAAGCGATATGTCCTTGTTTCGACTGAAAAATTCACATGTAAATAAAAGTCCTTTTATGCCGACAGCTTAAAGTCAGCATCCTGCGAAAAGGCGTCAGCGACTGTGAGCCGTCGCGAGGGCGCTTGTCAAGTGAGCAGGCGAGCCGAGCGTGGCTTTTCGCAGAAAAGGAGGAGCAGCAGAATGAGCGAGCTCTGATTTTATGAAAACTTTTATAAAAAATCAGAGCAAGCGATATGGCGCTTGCTCCGACGTGGTAGAGACAGAGGGACTCGAACCCACGGCCTCTGCAATGTGAATGCAGCGCTCTAACCGGCTGAGCTATGTCTCCGTTTTACCGAACGCTGTTATTATACTCCAATCCGCTCCGTCTTTCAAGAGAAATTTATTTATTTGCAGCATACCCGTTTGAATTACTATTTGCGCAGCTGCCCCGATGAGCCGCTATCAGGGCAAGGATATCCCCGAGATTTACGAAAAACGCCGATACCAGAGAAAGCTCATCGTCTCCGAGATTTTCGGCAAGGCAGTTGGCAATGGCCGTCACCGCTGCGGTAAGCTCACAGGAATTCAAAATAAACACCTCCCCTGTCATTATACGAAGAGGTAGGCGTTTTGATTTAACAAAACTGCATAAGGATTTTATTTATCGGATGAAGCGTAAATCATATCAATAAGCTGAGCACTGCTCAGAACATTTTCCACTGCATTTCTGCTGTCAAAACGTCTTTTAAGAATATCATCGGCAAAGCTTTCAAGCTCGTTTTCGTACATTTTGCCGTCATAGCAGTTTTCGCACTCTTTGAGCTTTTCTCCGCATTTTCCCCAGAGGGTATAGCCACGGTAGTAATTAAAGCGCACCGCTCCTTTATCTCCTAAAAAGTCAATGTACTTTTCCTCATCACCTATATTCTGCGCCCATGAACCTTCAAAGGAAAGAGTTATTCCGTTATCGCTCTGAGCCATACCGAAAGCATAATCTTCTGCATCTGACTTTATTTCGCTTCCCGCTGCATACCCTGATTTATTGTTTTCACCCGAAGCCATAAGCGGAGATGCAATACATTTACCCTCGGCGAATTTCCAATTAACTCCGCCGAGGCAATAATCTATAGCATCAAAATTGTGAACACCTAAATCTATTAGTACTCCGCCCCCTGATTTTGATTTCTTAGTATAATCGCTGCCCGCTCCCGGTATACTTTTTGAAAACCTGAAACGGCAGGAAACGTGATAAACATTTCCTATTTCTCCCGACTGTACAATATTGCGGACTTTTTCGAGAGAACTGGAAAAACGCAGGCACACTCCGGCATCGAAAACTCTGCCGTTTTCCCGGGCAATCCTTGCCGTCTCCACGGCCTCTTCATAATTCATGGCAACAGGCTTTTCCGTAAAGACGTCAACGCCTTTTAAGAGAAATTCCTTTGCAATTTTGCAGTGGAGATTGGTATGGGTACAGATTACCACGCCGTCAAGATCTGTACGGGAAAGCATGTCGCGGTAATCGGCAAAAGTTTCGCACCGGGGATGCTCTTCTCTAAGCTCACGAAGCTTTTCGTAATTTATATCCGAAAGGTATCTTAGATTTACGTTTTTAAGCTTTTCGAGAACGGGTATATGAGCCGAACAGGCCTTTTTCCCGCACCCTATAACTCCGATAACTGCCTTTTCCTTACTCAAAGCTTATCTCTCTTTTCTCTGCGTCCGATTTATAGATGCTGTCGAGAAGCAGTGCAGTAGGCATAAGATTTTCAATCTTGTTGCGGCTTGCTGCATTAGTACCGCTTCTTACTGCGCTTACAAAATCGAGGAGCTCTCCTCTGTACATATCGCACTGATCGAACTTTGGATTTTCCTTGAAAAGCTTCTTACCGTCGTCACCGAAATAGACGAAATCCTTGCAGTAATAATATCTTATACCGCCCTTGTCACCGAGGAAATCTACATACATTTCATCCTCATTTATGTTCTGTGCCCAGGCTCCGTTAAAGCTGACAGTAATATCCCTGTCGGTTCTGATATGACCTGTTACGAACTCTTCAACGTCATTGATACCGTCATTTTTCGGAGTATCGCCCCATCTGAATCCGCCTGTATTGTACTTTGAAATATCTCTGCCGAGCATTGCGCAGCAGTCGCCGGTTACGGTTTTGATTGCGGGATTGGCCAGGATGTAGAGAATCAAATCAAGATAATGTACGCCCCAGTCAAGAAGCACTCCGCCGCCTGATTTTGCCTTTGTGGTAAAATCGCCGCCGATACCGGGAATCATGCGGAAGCCTCTGAAGCTGCACACTACATGATAAATATTGCCGAGCTTTCCGCCCTCAATATATGACTTGATGCGGTTTACGGCTGTGTTGTATCTCATGCATACAGCAATATTCAAAAGTCTGCCGGTTTCCTTTGATACTTTTAGCATCTTTTGTGCATCTTCATAATTCATTGCAACAGGCTTTTCTGAAAGGACGTCCTTACCGGCTTTCATTGCATCTATTGCGACAATTGTATGATAATCGGTATGTGTGCACACAAGAACAGCATCAACGTCCTTGTCCTTTAAAATTTCTTTATAATCCAGTACTGCTTTTTCAGCTCTGAGCTTTGACTTCGCCTTTTCAGCTCTCTCCTCTATAAGGTCGCAGGTGTATTTTACGTTGATATTCTTATTGCGGACTATATTCGGGAAATGCGCCGCATTTGCAATGCTTCCGCAGCCCACTACTGCAAGATTCACCTTATCTTTTTCATATATTTTTTCTCTCAGGAACTGTGCTCCTGCCTTTATGTCGTCTTTTGTGCCTCGGCTGCCGTATTCACGCTCAATGGTAAGGTATCCGTCAAAGCCGATATCACGGAGAGCTTTGAGATATTTGTCCCAGTCAACATCACCTTTACCCAGAGGTGTTTCCTCATATACTTTTCCTTTCGGCGCAGTGAGTCCCTTTTTGTCCTCTTCGTTTACAAAGCCGTAGACAAATCTTGTATCCACGGGTTCAAGGTTTCTTCCGTCCTTTGCATGGGTATGTACAATATAGCCGCCCAGCATATACACTGCTTCAACAGGGTCCTGTCTTGCACACATTGTAAAGTTTGCAGGGTCAAGGTTTACGCCGACGCCGCCGTCAAGGCTTTCTATAAATTCTTTAAGAGTCGCCGCCTTTTCGGGACCCGTTTCAATGGCGAGAACTCTGCCTCTCTCTTTGGCATAGATACCGACTTCGCGCATTGCAGACTGCATAGCTTTATAGACTTCGCAGTTTTTATCCTCGGGGATTACACCGATATGAGTTGAGATGATTTTAACGCCCTTATCCACTGCAAAGTCGATCATCTTTTTGCACTTTGCAACCTGACCGGGATTATCCTTTGCTATCATAAATCCATGTCCGCCCAGCTCACCGCAGTATGCGCTGATTTCAAGATCATTTTTAATAAGCAGTTTTTCGAGCTTCTGATAGCTTCTTTCATTTGCCTTTTCAACATTGTATCTTCCGTAAGAAATACCTATCTGAACTCCGTCAAGACCAATATTATTGCAAAATTCAAGAGCCTTGTCCACAGAACCCTTTATATTGCTGAACATTAATCCGATTTTCATATTTCTGCCTCCTAACAGGATTTTATATGCAGATTATACTTTTTATCTTTAAAATTCTCTATGACAAATGGTAAAATCTTACTGTCAAAAGGTATATACGTTGTTGACAGGACTTTTTATCCCTGATACAATCGCCCTATGGAAAAGAGAAACTACTACGACGAAACGGATATCTTAACAAACGGCACCTGCAATTACTTTTCAAATCTCGGAGGCGGCGGAAATTTTCTTCATATGCACCGCCAAATAGAGATTATGTTCTCAGTAAGGGGGGATCTTTTCGTAACGCTTGGGGAAAAGCGTTATCCCATGTCAACGGGAGACTTTGTAATAATAAAGCCCTTTGAGCTTCATACTTTTGAATCAAAAAAGAAGCTTTCAAACAGATTTGTGTCGCCAATCTTTCCAGATATTGTATCGGAGCGCATTGCAAACAGACTGAGAGAAAGTGTTATCTGCCACGCTGACGGAAACGAATGGGGCGAAATAGTATCCCTTTACAAAACCTTCAAAGATATGTCCCCCAAAAACAGGATGCTCTATTTTGAAATGATAGAAAATATAGTTATGGACGCTATATCACTGAAGGCTCCCGAAGAAAGGGATGATCTTTCAGATAAAATAATCGACTATATAACCGAAAACGCCTCTTCGCCCCTGACTCTCGATTCAGTTGCCGCTGCCTGCTGCACCAATCGCTGCACTGTAAGCAAAATTATAAACACCCGGTGCAACCAAAACTTCAACAGCTATTTGAACAGGGTACGGATAAGCCGCTTTTTACAGAATTATATCGAAAAGCATCCGTCGAATCTTGAAACAGCGGCTCAGGAGGCGGGATTTCAGTCATCGAGAACTTTTTACAGAGCCTTTTTTGATGAGTTCAAAATGACACCTAAACAATACATTGAAAAGCTCAGTGAAAGCGAACAATTTAACAGGAAATAGCAAAACGCCTGCGGAAAAAAATTCCGCAGGCGCTGTTGCTTATGATGTTATCAATCAAAATGTACTAAGTACAGACTCGGTTTATTTTATCAGCTCGAGAAAAGCTTCATGGAATTTTCCGTTTGAAGCAAATATATCCCATATTTTCGTGGGATCGGCTTTCTCTCCCTGCCTGTCCGTGACCTTGCCGCCCTTTTCATCAAAAGGCAATTAACAATGGACGTCACCGCTGCGGTAAGCTCACGGGAATTCAAAATAAACGCCTCCCATTTCATTATACGTCAGTGAAAAAACACGACTTTTTTCCGCAGCGCTTTCCGAAAGATACGTCGTTGTCTTTTAACAGCGCTTTAATCAGAACTGCCGCTTAGGGTCTGAAAAAGTGACGGCGCACCTGCGGCGCGGGAAACGAGTATCAGTCTCTTTAGCGTATACAGCTTTTCCGATCGTTCGGTATAAAACACGAAAAGCCTTTTGCGCCCGCAGAAATCACTTATCAGCTCTCCTGATATATAGTTTTTTACCGTAAATAATAAAGCATATGGGTAAATATACTTTATATCCGCCGGTACTGCCGCCATATATGCCCCTTTTTTTGCCCGAACGACGCATTACCCCCCATTTCCCCGTACCTTGACAAATTTCAGAGCGCTATGTATAATTGTATAAAATTTTTTGATAAATTTCATACTTAATAACAATAGTTCTGCAAGACTTTAATATAAGCGGCTTTTGTCTGCTGATCGGCGCTGCTGAGCTTTCACTTTGAAAAATCGACAGCATTTTATTACTTTAGCAATCACGGGATACTTTCAATTGCCGCAATCATCTTTAAAACGACCGTAACGGCAGACAATATCCGAGGCTGAAAGCTGCGGCGGCAAGTGAATTACTGTGCCGTCGTTTTTATTTTGAAAAACGAAACTTCAGATTAACTTCCCATTGAAAATAAAGCGAAGTCAGAGAGCAAAAATAATACACGCAGCAAATTTGATTCAGCATATCAAATTTTATAAAATCAATGCAATATACATTATTAAGGATGTGACTGTAATGCTTGAGAAACTGAAATTTTTAAGCAGACGAATTTTGAAAATGGACTACAAGGGATTTTTTGACGTAATCGACCGCATACACAAAAAGACGGGTAAATCAAAAATCGTTTTGTTTTTTGACATTATCGCCTGCGGCATAAAGTATCAGGCGGGATATCTCGACTATGAACTGTTTGAGATGTACGACCTGAACGCCGAACAGAGGGCGACGGTTCTCACAAGGGGACTGAGCAATCACTATGTAAAAATCTGCAACGATCCCGCATACAGGCACTTTTTCATAAATAAAAACGAATTCAACACCCTGTTCGACAAATACCTCAAACGCGACTGGATCATTCTTGACGGCAAAAACGAGGACGCATTCAATGAATTTGTCAAGGGCAAAAAGGAAATTATTGCAAAGCCCATTGACGGTATCCACGGCAGCGGAGTGACAAAGCTCACCCCCGACGAAAACACCTACGCATATCTTATGAAGGAAAACCTTCTGCTTGCGGAAGAGGTAATAGAGCAGATCCCCGAACTCAACAAGCTCAACGCAACCAGCGTAAACACAATCAGGGTCATCACCCTGGGCGACAAGGAAAAAAGCGAAATAATACTGGCCTATCTCAGAATAGGAAACAATAAAATCGTCGATAACTTCTGCGGAGGCGGAATGGTGGCTCCCATCAACATCGAAACCCACAAAATCGACTTCCCCGCCACGGACAAGGTTGGCAACGTATACTACAAGCACCCCACAACCCAGACAGATATAGTGGGCTTTGAAGTGCCCTGTTTTGACGAAATCAAGGAACTTATTGCGGAGGTTTCAAAGATAGTGCCCCAGGTTTCATATGTGGGCTGGGATGTGGCTCTCTCCACAAAGGGACCCTGCCTCGTTGAGGGAAACGACTTCCCCGGACACGTTTTATACGGACTTCCCCCTCATCGCATAAACGGAATCGGCGTTGCGCCGTTATTTAAAAAAGTATTGAACAAATAAGGTGATTTCATGTTTTTTATAAGCCTGTGGCTGAGTAAACTTTACTACTTTTTGACAAAGAGAAGGGCGACCACCGACAAATCGGGAATACTGGCGAGAAAAATTGACCCGAATTTTCTCAGGCACGTCAAAAAGCCCCCCATTGTCATCGCGGTAACCGGAACAAACGGAAAAACCACCACCTGCAATTTTCTTGTGGATATTCTCGAAAAAAGCGGATATAAGGTGACAAGCAACAGGGAGGGCGCAAACTATCCCGCAGGCGTCTCAAAGGCGCTGATGAGAGGCGTTACGGTCTTTAACAAATCCGTCGCGGACGTGGCCGTAATAGAATTTGACGAGCTGAGCAGCAAAGAGATACTTCCCTTTATCCGCCCCACCTATACGGTTGTGACAAACCTGTTCCTCGACACCATGAAACGAAACGCCCACACGGATTTTGTATTCGGCAAAATAGAGGAGGGCCTGCCCGAGGACACCGCCCTTTTCCTGAACGCCGACGATTTAATCAGCTCACAGCTGGGCAAAAACAATAAGAAGATTTATTACGGAATAGGCAGGCTGCCGTCCGATACCGAGACAAATCAGTCTCTGGTGCAGGATATAAGGGTTTGCCCCGTATGCTACACTCCTTTGGAATTTGAGTATTTCCACTACCACCATTTGGGAAAGGCGAAATGCCCGAGCTGCGGCTTTACAAATCCCGAACCCAAATATCTGCTGACCCGCATTGATTACGATAAAAAGGAAATAACCATAAACGGCGATAATTATGTGCTGGTCAACGAAGGCCTTTTCAACATATACAATGAGCTGCTTGCAATTTCCGTCCTTCGCGAAATCGGCGTCAAGGACATCGACAAGAGCCTTAAATCGCTGGAAGTAGTAAGGACCCGATACAACAGGACACAGATAAAAAACATCGAGGTCATCAGCCAGATGGCCAAAGGACAAAACCCCATTGCCGTTTCGAGAGCCCTCGACTACGTTAAAAACGTAAAGGGTCCCAAGGAGGTCATTATAATCCTTGACGACGTATATGACCGCAAGGCCGCCAATCACTCCGAGGTAATGAGCTGGCTTTACGACAGCGATTTTGAAGCGCTCAGCGGCGACAACGTGAAAAGGCTCATCCTCTGCGGATTCAGAGCCTATGACTACAAAGTGCGCGCCCTCCTTGCGGGAGTGAAGGAGGAAAAAATATTTGTAAGCACCGAGGAAACCGAAGCGTACAAATATCTCGACTTAAACGGCACCGATAAAATCGTCATAGTTCACGACATCTACTTAAACAAAAAGGCTGACGAAATAATTTCCAAAATAAAGGACGTTGTAAAATGAAAATAGAAGTATTGTATTCGGAGGCGGCCAACTTATACGGCGATTTGTTTAATATAAAATATCTTGAGCAGACCCTTCCCGAGGCACAGGTCATCTGTACGTGCTTAAACGATACGCCTGCATTTGTCAGGGAAAAAGTCGATTTGATATATATGGGACCCATGATGGAGAGGTTTCAGGAGGTCGTCATCGAAAAGCTGAAGCCCTATAAAGAGAAAATCAAAGAGCTTATCGAAGAGGACACGGTGTTTCTCATCACGGGCAACGCGCTGGAAATATTCGGCAGCAAAATCGACGGCACCGAAGCCCTCGGGATTTTTGAAACCACGGCAAAAAGAGATTTTTCAAAGCATCATAACTCCTGCTTCATAGGCAAGTTTGAAGATATGTACATTGTGGGCTTTAAAAGTCAGTTCGGACAGTCCTTCAATAACAGCCATCCCTTTATAAAGGTTGTGAACGGCTACGGCATAAACAAAGAGGATGAGTTTGAGGGCATAAGGTACCGCAACTTTTTCGGCACATATCTGATAGGTCCCCTGCTGGTGTATAATCCTCCGTTTACTGAGTACCTTTTAAAGGTTCTCGGACAAGATGCTGAAATAGCCTACAAAGATTCCGTATACAAAGCCTACGAAATAAGAAAAGAAGAGTATTTGGGCTACACGGAAAAATTCCGCGGATAAAAACAAATCAAAACTAAAAGCGCCTCCCTCTGATGAACGAGGGGAGACGCTTTTTGTTTTATATTCAATATTTCCTGTACCGTCCCTTAAAAGGAAAAATTTATGCTCAGACTCTTTCCTCAGCCCTGCCCGTCACTTTATCATTTCAAGAAAATCCCCGTGGACTTTTCCGTTTGTGGCAAGTATATCACAGATTTTCGTGGGGTCCGCCTCTTCTCCCTGCCAGCCGGTGACTTTTCCTCCCGCTTCCTCAAGGATAAGCTTTCCTGCGGCATAGTCCCAGGGCTTTAAATGACGCTCAAAATATGCGTCAAAGCGTCCCGCCGCCACATAGCAGTGGTCAAGGGCCGCAGAGCCTGTGCGCCTTATGTCCTCGCAGGTGAGGAAAACCTTCCGAAACACCCTGAAATTGCCCTCCGCCTCGTCCTTATAGTAAGGCGATGTGCCTATTGCCGCAAGGCAGCGGCTGACGCTGTCGGTATCGGTGCAGTGAATCTGAACGTCTCCGAGACACGCGCCCTTTCCCTTTTCCGCGCGGAAAAGCTCTCCCGTAAAGGGATTGTAAACGGCTCCGAAAACCGTCTCCCTGCCGTCGTAATAGGCAAGGGACACAGCGCTCATGTTGCAGCCGTGAATTAAATTTGTGGTGCCGTCTATTGGGTCGATAATCCAAACTGGTGTTCCGCCCTTATAGTCGTTGTCCTTTTCCTCGGCAAGAAAGCCCGTTTGCGGATAAGCTTTCGAAAGCTTATCCATGAGGAAGGACTGCACTTTGAAATCCGTTTGGGTCACATAGTCCGCCTCGCCCTTAACGGTTATATCGCCAGCCGACTCCTTATCCATAATTATATTTTTTGTCTCCAGTACAATTTCCAGCGCTCTTTTAAAATCCATTGCTTTACTTCCCGCCCTTTGAAAGGCTCTCGCCTTTCGGTAAATTATCCCTGATTAAAGCCGCCGCATTTTCATGCGGCGGCTCCTTTATAAGAGATTATTTATATTTTATTCCTTTTGCGCCTTACGGTCAATACCATAGCCGCGCAGGCTGCTCCGAAGGGAACAATCGCCACGAGGCTGTCGCCGACGCTTACGGCCTCCTGCTGAGAATCATCCTGTGACGCCGAGGTCTCCTGCTCATCGGTCTCTGTCTCCGAAACATTGGGCTCCGTCACCGTCTCTTCGGGTTCGTCGGCTGCGTCCTGAGTCTCCGAGGGCTCTGTCTCAGGCTCCGTAACGTCTGTCTGAGTTTCCTCTGCCGCGGTTGT
This sequence comes from uncultured Oscillospiraceae bacterium, assembly GCA_949283785.1. GTDB lineage: Bacteria > Bacillota > Clostridia > Oscillospirales > Acutalibacteraceae > UMGS263. Next base: position 48,373 of record CASDTR010000026.1, on the reverse strand, counting down.
ATCCTCCTCAGTCTCAGCAGGCTCGGTTACCTCAGTCTCGGTTTCTGTGGGCTCAGTTTCGGTGGTCTCCGCAACCTCAGTGGTTGTTTCAGGCTCCGAGGGCTCTTCGCCTCCCGTTGAACCTATCAGAGTAAGCTCGCCCGTCTTGGGATCAACCTCCATAAACTGTCCGTAGGGTTCCGCGTTATCCACGGTGTACTGAACATCGCCGAGGCAAAGCATAAGAATAAAGTCCATAAGCTCCGTATGATACATATATCCGACATGCTTCTGGTTTTTGAGGAACCAGGTCTGCTCGGGAAGCAGGCAGGTGGATGCGTCAATTATTCTGTCAGCAGAAATGTGGTTGTGTGTCACATCCGTACATACCGTATTCTGCTGTTTGTAGTCTGCGGGAAGGGTTTCGTCAAGGTATGCGCAAACGGCATAGCCCGAGGTGTACTTTGTATCGATAACATTGTCGTTCTGCTCGTTGTATGAGGGAGTTATGGGCACGCCCTGCATATTGTAATGAGATACAACGTTTACCTTGACGCCGTTTTCCATGGCCTCGCTGAGAAGCTCGGGAAGCTTCGCCTGTACGTTGTAATGATAGTCGTCTATCCTGGCAATGAGGGCGGCGTCCGTTGAAGGGTCAAGCAGATACGCCTTCGCGTCCTCATAGTCCTCGAGGGCGATAAGATCCCATATACCCGGCATGGTGATAAAGGTATCCCGGAAAACCTCGTCATATATTCTGTCCTGAAGATTTGCGAAAAGAGAATCCGCAAAGTTTACTAGGATATCGAAAACCCCCGCCTCATCGAGAGCATCGAAGAGGATATTTACGGCTTCAACGCCCACGACTTCCTTGAGTATGCGGATAAGACCCTCTTTATTGATTTCAAGTCTGCCGTTAAAGAGATTGCCCACAATGGTGGTTCCCGTAAATGCGGAGGAGAGCATTGTGAAATTATCAATATCGTCGCTGCCGTACATAGCTAGATATGAGGCGATTATGGTGCCGCCCATACTCGCACCTGCAAGATTTACCTTATCGTGACCTGTCTCCTCCATGGCGCGCTCTACATATTTACGAAGCTCCTTAGCGTGCTCCATGGGGTCAAGACGCCAGTCGTAGTTGAAATAGTATACATGGTCGGCGCCTATTTTTTCCACGGCCTCTCGCACTACCGCAGGTTCGTTGGCGGTGAATTCAGGATTCGTCGCAAAATCGGGGTAGCTTGCCATTGATTCCGGATAGACATCCGTAGTGATGTTATACTTGCTGGTTCCGTCGGCATTGCATGCCAAAGGCTCCAGCAGCTCTTTTACTGCGGGGATGAGACTGTCCCCCAGCATATCATAGTCTTTATTGACGGCAAAAAGAGCCAGAGGTCCGGCTATTTTGCCGACCAGCTTTAAAATTGACTCGGTATCGGGAGCGAAAACCTGCTTTTCGTTTTCGGTTCCCTCATTCTGAACAAGGGGCCAAGCCGCCATTCCGCTTACCACAATAAGCGGAGCGGTTCCGCAATTACAGCCGTAAGCCGCAAACGCTGCGGAAGCACAGCTGAGCAGCATCACTGCTGCTAAAACAACGGACATAATCCTTTTAACTGTTTTTTTCATTTGCCACTATTCCTCCATTTTTTAACTTTAAGGAAAGAATAGCTAATTTTCTCTTGAAAGTCAATAAATTAATCGGCAAAAAAATATAAAATACAGTTTATTTCACTGTCCAAAGAATTATTCCCATCGGGAAATTGAGCCGAGGTATGGGCAGTATCTCCTTACTGTAAAAGAGACAAAACACGGGCCCGCTCTTTGAAGAGGCGGACGGCGAAAACAATATTTTATTTCATCACTTTCACAAAACGGAACATTTCAGAAGGGCCGTCTCCGCGGTCATTACCGGATTGATTTTCAGAGCTGTGAAATTCATTGAAAAATTCGGTCCCCTGAAATCCGCATTTATTTATATAAAAATGGATATTGCGCTTTTCAAAATACGGCGTGAAGGTCTCCCATTCGGCCGTTTCCGGATGAAGCTCCTCCACCGCCTTCCATGCGGCAAATCCTATCCCCTTTCCGTGTTCCTCAGGGGATACAAAAAGCAAAGCAAGATGATTGCGGTTTGTCTCACTGTCTATTTCCAAAACCACTCCGCCGACCTTTCTTCCCTCAAAAAGAATGCGGTACGCCTCACTTCCCGTCCCATCAAGAGACGCCTCTATGGTTTTGCGGGAGATTATCTCTCCTTCTCCGTCAAGATGGTCGTCGCGCATTCCGAATTCTTCAAGGGCACCGTATCTGAACGCCAACTGATTGTCCGAAATAAACTGTTCCCTATCCCGCGCCGTCAGCGGCTCGAGGACGATCTTTGACTGTTTCATAAAATAAACCTCCGATAAAACAAAATCGCCCGGCTATTACTGAGTAATAACCGGGCGCACCCGACACCTTATCTGACATGCGGCCTGCAAACGCTTCTGCGTTTACTATCCCCGAGCGCTACGGCGCTCTGTCCTCCGGTGACACAATTTAATTTTAATAAATCCTATTCAAAGGCCGAAAAGCCTTTGAATAGGATTGGTCGAGGCGACAGGACTCGAACCTGCGGCATCTTGGTCCCAAACCAAGCACTCTACCAAACTGAGCTACGCCTCGCTATATTCTTATTTAATTTTCACGAGCCGCAGGTTCCCGATTTTTGCCTTGCGCCAAAAATCTCTCGGACTGAAAACAGTCCACAGGACTGTTTTCTTTTCGTCCTCGTCCCAAGTCTGCTCCTTGCGGAGTGCGGCATCTTGGTCCCAAACCAAGCACTCTGCCAAACTGAGCTACGCCTCGCTATATTCTTATTTAATTTTCACGAGCCGCAGGTTCATCCCCCACTGCCTCGGCAAAAGCCTTTTCATTAAATCGACTGAGTAAGTATATCATATTTCCGCGGGAAAGACAAGATTTTGCGCCATTATTTTTCCCTGCGCTGTTTTATCCCCACGCCCTTCAAAGAAAAAGCGGCGGTATTCCCGCCGCTTTAAAGAGTTTAAATTAAATTATTCTATCTCCGGAAGCACGTGGGTATTGAAATAATCTTCTATTCCCTTGGGGCTTACTCCGCATATCTTTTTGCCGTTGACTCTTGTGCAGACCGCGCCCTCGCACTGTCCCATGCAGAACACAGCTTTAAGGTCAACCTTATCCTTGAGGTTTTTTTCCTCTATAATGCTCTGCAAGCCTGTTATGATGTCGTGGGAGCCGCCGAGATGGCAGGCACTGCCTATACAAACCTGAACCGTTACCAAAATACGCACCCGCTTTCCGTTATTATGTGAAGTCGAGAACGCTTATTGCGCTCTGCATTGTTTTTTCAAGAGCAAGCTTGCCGTAATTGTCCACCTCAAGCTTATTTTTGGGGCCGTGGGTAAGACAGGCAGCGCCGCCTATGCAGCCGTTTTCACAGGCCATACCCTCAATGAAGTTTTCCTGAAGGACGTTTTTGGATGCCTTGAGCAGAGCCGTTCTGCACTCGGTGATACCGTTACAGGAAACGGGCTTATACTTAAAGTCAAGGTCGAAGAGTCCCTGCTCCTTGAGAGCCTGCTCAACGGCAACTGCAAGTCCGCCGCTTCTGGCGAACACTCTGCCGAAATAGGAGGCGTTGTCGAGGCACTCTCCCTTGAGAGAGGAAATCTCAATGTTCTTGGCGTCAAAGAGAGCCTGGAGCTCCTCAAAGGTAAGGACATAATCCACATAGGGCTTTACGGTATCGAGCTTGATCTCGGCCTTTTTGGCAATACAGGGTCCTACAAACACCACCTTGCAGTCGGGCTCTATCCTCTTGAGATAGCTGGCAATCTGAGCCATGGGCGAAAGGTTGTGGGAAATATGCTTTACCATGGTGGGGAAGAATTTATGTATGTAGCTTACAAAGGCGGGGCAGCAGGAGCTTGTGAGGAAACCTTTTTCGTAAAGCTCGCTGGCCTCCTTATAGGCCACCATGTCGGCGCCCAGAGCCGCTTCCACAACACTGTGGAAACCGAGACATTTAAGTCCCTCGACAACCTGCTCAACCTTGGCGTAGATAAACTGGCTCACAATCGACGGAGCGACTACGGCGTACACCTTGTATTTTTCGTTATTCTCCGAAGCCTTGATTGTGCGTATTACCTCAAGAATTGAGGATTTGTCGGCAATGGCTCCGAAGGGGCATTTATAAACGCAGGCACCGCAGGAAATGCATTTTTCGTTGTCGATGACGGCCTTTTTGTCCTCGTCCATTGAAATTGCATTGACCTTGCAGGCATTCATGCAGGGACGCACGGACTTTGTAATTGCGTTATAAGGACAAGCCTCGATGCATCTGCCGCACTCGATACACTTTGTCTGATCTATCTGGGAGCGGTGGTTGACGATGCTTATGGCGCCTCTGGGGCAAACGTCCACACAGCGGTGGGCAATGCAGCCGCGGCAAGAGGCGGTCACCTGTATTCCGTCAACGGGACATTCGTCGCAGGCGATGTCAAGGATCTCAACTACGTTGGGATTTGATTTGTCGCCTCCCATTGCAAGCCTCACGCGCTCCCCGATAATGGCGCGCTCCTTATAAATACAGCAGCGCAGGGAGGGCTTGGGGCCCGGCATAATTGTCTTTGGTATGTTAACTATATTCTCCTCGAGGGTGCCGTCAAATTCAAGGGACGCAACCTCTTTGAGCACCTTGTATTTGAGCTTTTGCACATAGGTGTCAAATAATCTCTCCATAAAAATCTCCTCTCAGTTATCTGTCCCCTACATTTTAAATCATTTAATAATCATTTTCAATCAATAATATCTGGTTTCCACTCTTTTACCAAAACTTTCAAGGAGCTCCTTGAGTTTTTCTATCTGTTGGAGCTTTATGCTCAGGTCCTGCGGCAAATCGGGATTCTGATGAGCGGGATTCATTGCAGTCCCTATAAACAGACGAAGCCTCGTGCAGTCCTCGAGGAGCAGCTTTGCCATCATGGACGCTCCGTTTTTCTCATCGAGCGTGTCGAAAAACTCCGAGTCTGAGCCGCTCTCCTTATACTGCCTTAAAATCTCCAGAGTCCTGCTCAAAGTGAGCACTCCCTCGGTACAAAGATCTATACCCTCGATAAATCCTATGGGCGGCACTCTCGGGTCGGAATATTTGAGGGAGGTCTTTATGGGCTTTCCGATAACCCTTGAAACTATATTGGCGCTGGTTCCTCCGCAGATTGTGTGCTTTCCCTCGCTTGCCATATAGTCTATTACCATTCTCTCGTCGTCCTCCTTGTTTCTGGGAGGACCTGCAAACATATTTACAACCTTTTCGTTTACAACTCCCACAACAAGGACCGTAGAGTCGTCGCCCGGACGGCCGTGGTAAAGGTCGTTGACCGTATCGGAAAGGGCCGCCGTAAGCCTCGGCACCGACATATCGAGAGCCACGGCGTTTTTAAGCCACGCCGCCACATGGTCCCAGGTCCAGCCGAAATTAAGGGATTCTCCCACTCCCGCATAGATAACTCCGTCGCTGACAAGGGTGATTATATCCCCCGCCTTCGCCTGAAACCTCGTCTCGTAAACCCCTCTGCCCGAGTATTCGTTATACTCGCATTTAAACTGGCACAGCTCCCCGTCCCGCATATAAAAGCAGAAGGGATTGTCAAATTCCGCAAGATATCCCTCGCCCGTATCGGAGATTTCGAGAACACTGAAGGTGGAATAGGCAAGCTTTCTCACGCTGCAAACGGGCAGGGTGTTGGCCACGGTGGCCACCGCGTCGGCAACGCTTGAGCCCTCCTTGAGCATGGTGGATATTATGGTACTCGTGAGAGTGGCAAGGATATTGGCCTTTACTCCGCTGCCGAGGCCGTCGGCCAAAACTGCGATAGTAGAGGTCGGTGTGCGGACAATAGATACCTTGTCACCGCACAGCTCCTCCCCTTTTTTAAAAAGGCTTTTATAGGCCGTTTCTATATGAAATCTGCTCATTTGGCGTCACCGCCGCTTTCAATCATATCCTTGAGCTTTGTCAGGGTCACCTTCGTCTCGGCCGTGGTCTCGCCCAAAAGACTCGCTATCTCTTGAGCCACCGTCATCTGCTTCTCTATAACCTTCTGGGCCATTTCAACGGAGCTCATCTTCATCTTATAGCTTTCCTTCCGACGCTCCTCTTCCTCGGTGATATCCTTGAAAATACCCATTATGTAGTTGCCGTCATCAGTTTTGATGATCGTTTGAAGGACTGTCGCGCCGTATTCCTCCAGTTCCGACTTCTTATCTATTATATTTTCGCCCGTATCCAGCACATAGAGGAAATCGGCGGGGTCGATAAGCTCATATATACCCTTTTGCAGGGCCTGGGCTCTTGTGATTCCAAAGAGCTTTTCCGCCGCCCTGTTGAATTCGATTATGTTCAGCTCCTCGTCCACTATTACCGTTATATTGGGCGTCTCCGCAAGAACATAGTTGGAAAGGGACTCGGCACGCTGGCGCATAAAGGGAAGGCACATATTTATATCGGCCTTGCCTTGGAATACGGCGATAGCCTTTTCGCGGCAGGAGGGATATCCGCAGGAACCGCAGTTGAGCTCCTGCTCCGGTGTCTCCTTGCCGATTTTTCTGAGGATTTCCCTTATCTCCTTTTCCGTAGGCATGAGCTTCCTTCCGCCCTCCCATGCAAAGGTTTTGTCAACGTCAAGGGGGGAATCCGGAACAGGGAAGCCGTCTCCCGTTTTGGCAACGTGCTTTGAAAGCTCCACCCTGCCCATGAATTTGCTCCTTCTCGTTTCGCTGGCGGCGGGACCGTTTATGCATCCGCCCTCACAGGCGTTCACCTCGGCGAAGCAGCCTTTGAGCTCTCCCGCTGTCATCGCTTCAAAAAGCTCCTTGCAGGCCTCTATATTATCTACTCCTATCATGCTGTAAGGCAGGGAACTTTCAATTTTCTTGATACTCTTTATTATTCCGCCGGGTATGGGATAAAGACGGTTGATTTCGGATTTATCCTGTATAAATTCTTTAGGCTCGCACTCGCTTATTTTTACCCCCTCCTGAGAAGCCCAAAGGTCCAGGTCCATAAAGTTAAGCACAGCGTCTATTTCGGTACTGTGTCTCAAATCCTCCGACTCGGCCTTCTTGGCTATGCAGGGTCCCACAAATACAACCCTGCATCTGTCTCCGAAGGCTTTTTTCAAAAGCCTTCCGTGAGCTATCATGGGGCTCACTACGGGAGCAAGATATTTTACCACTCCCGGATAATATTTCTCCGCAAGGGCATTGATAGCGGGGCAGCAGGTGGTAATGATATTTTCCATACTGCCTTCCTTTATAAGGCGGTGATACTCCGCTGTAACGTAGGCGGCGCCGTCGGTAGTCTGGGCAACGCCCTTTACTCCCAGCTTTTTTAATGCTCCCACAATACGCTGCGGGTCGTCAAGGTCGAACATGGTGTAGTATGACGGAGCGAGGGAAACGTACACTTCCTCCCCGTGTCTGATAAAATCCTTCACCTTTTCAAGGTCTGAGGAAAGGGTCTTGGCATTCTGGGGACAGGCGTGCAGACAGGTTCCGCAGAGAATACACTCATCGGAAATAATATGGGCCTGCTCATCGGAAATCTTTATTGACTTTACGGGACAAACTTTGATGCATTTGTAGCAGTTTTTACAGTTCGCCTTTTTAAGACCGATTATATTCATCACTCTACCACTCCCAAAACATTGTTGATGAAAAACTCCTCCGCAGTCTCCGGAGTAAGGGAATAAAGCTCTCCGTTAAGGGTGACGCATACCCCTTTCTGACACTGTCCCATACAAAAAGAGCCCTTAAGCTTCACAATATCCTCGAGAGAATACTCCTTCACGAGCTTTTCCAGTGTGCCTATTATCTCACGGGAACCTCTCAGATGACAGGAGGATCCTATGCATATTGCAATTTCCATTTTGACCGCCTCTTTCCCGCCCTGCGTGCATTCGTTACTTTTTTAACTATCAGAATTAGTATACTATACGCCGCAATTTCATTTCAATGGTAATTTAGCTTAAACTTTAGGCCCCGTACTTATGAAAAAAGCCGCACATTCCGTGCGGCTCAAAATTTATCCGTATGTCATACAAAGTCCGAAGCGTTTGCGGCGATTACAGTCCTGCTTTCCCTTGTTTTGGGAATAAGACCTATCCAGCTCTTTCCGGCGTTCAGCACAAGCTCCTCACCGTTTTCCGAATAAAGCTTCAGCGGAGCGTATGCGTCGCTTCCCTTTTCCCAGCTTATGGTCTCGTACTTTCCGCCGCTTATGTAAAGTCCGCTTCCTCCCGTAAGGTCCATATCTATGCATCCGAGGCTGTCACCCATGGAGGTTATGGGGGTATAAAGTATAATTACATTTTTGGCGGTCATGGTTTCTCCGCCGTCCTGGGTCATGGACGTCTCACCCATATAATTCGTATAGAGCCCCGTCCGAGAATCATATTTGAAGGTATGTGAGTAATAGCTGGAGAAGGATGCCGTCACCTGGAGGCAGTCTCCGCCGCTGAGAGTGCGGTCGCCGTCTTTCACAAATTCAAAGGGCTCGGCGGCGTCCGATTTCACCTGTGTCCTGAATCCCTTGCTCTCGATAAGTTCCCTTATCTCTGAGCCTATCACATATCCCCTGTGCTCAATGGCCACGTTTCGCGTATTGTCCCTGTGGGCATAAGCAGAACCGAGGTATATTCCGTCAAGGTGGTCGTATCCGCTGTTTGCAAGGGCGTCATAGGCGTAGGTGCTGCCGCCCCAGTGAACGAAAATGGCGTCAAGGCCCTGGGCTATCTCAAGGAAATCGTGGCGAGCGCTTCTCATTGAACCTACCTTTTCGGGAACACTCTCAGGGTCTGCATAAATCCACATCATTCTCGAGGCGCTGCCTTCCACAAGGCCCTCAATCACTATATCGGGGGTGCAAAGTCCCCACTGAGGCCTCGCGCTCGGAGCGTTGTTTATCATAAACGCAACGGGTCTTTCTCCCACTGCCGAAGCGGAAAATCCGGATTCTCCCGTAAGGGGATTATAGATCTGTTTCTCTTCCCTCTGCTCTGTGACAGGCTCACCCGTAACCGTACCGTTGTCTTCTTCCTCGGGAGTTCTGTCCAAAATAAAAACTATGCTGGCTATTAAACATATTATAAAAACAGCCACCGCCGTCAGCGCAACTACTTTTCTGTCGTTTTTCCTTTTCTTTGCTCTGGAAGCCTCCGACATATAATACCCCTTCTTTCCACTTTAGAGAATTGTTTCCTCAACGATATTATACTACCTGAAGCATATCTTTGCAAAGTTAATTATTAACTGTCTTTTCATTGACAAAAACGCCGCTATGATGTAAAATTATTAAGCTGTACTTATTCAGCTTATAAATATCGGCCCCCTTAGTTAAATGGATATAATGAACCCCTCCTAAGGGTTAGTTATCGGTTCGATTCCGGTAGGGGGTGCCAAGACCACCGCAGACATAAAAGTCCGCGGTGGTTTTCTTTTCCCGATTTATATTTGCTTTTATCACTGTTTCATTATTATAAAATTGAAAATCCCGCCCTTTTACTGCCTCTCTCCCCGCTTTCTCCTGTCGCGCTTTTTCATAATGTACTCAGCGGGATCGTTTAAAAACAGATAGAGAAATACCGACACAAAGGGGACCAAAAACAGCACGTTCAGCACTTTGTTTATAACCACGTCCAGCGCGGGCACAAATATATCAACTGCCGAAATGAGTATTCCCAGCACAGGCAGAGCTGTCAAAAGATAAAAGGCAAAATACAAAAATCTTGTGGTCATGGGTCTCAAGGATACTTCAGCCAGCCAGTCTATCTCCTTTTTCTTCGGAAGGAGTCCCCTTTTCATAAGATCGTAGCGCTTTTCCGCGCTTCTGACAGATTCCCCTGCCGATGTATAGCTGAGCCTAAGCAGCCATGAACAGAAAATCCTGCAGAAAACCCAAATTGCGGCAAAGCCAAATATACCTATAAATCCGTTCACATTCATTTCAGTCCACCTCAAAACTCCTCAAGATATCCCAAATTATATAAAAATACCTTCATCCAAGTCGCACTTACACTGTCGCATCTGACATACAAAACGCCTTCCCCTTCAAGTACCTCAACTGCGTAATATGCGTCCGTCTCTAAAGTGTATATTGAAAATTGCGCATTGCTTTCCTGATTTTCAATATCACTCGCTCCCACGGCGTACTCTGCGGAAATATCCTGCCTGAGCCTTTCATTGAAGCTCTTCGCCTGCTCCGTATTCACTAGCTTGAAATACTCAAAATGAATCTCCATATCATCGGCCGAAAGGCAGTCCTCAAAAAGAAAATCAGGATACTTTTCGCTCACCTGCTCGAGGCTTCCCTTAGGATCATATCCCTTTTCAATAAGAAGCTCTCTTATATATGTTATATTCACCTCGGGCCTTGACTCATCGGAAGGCGCTCCGCTGTCTTCAGCATAATCGCCGCTTACAGAGGTTGTGGTTTCCGACGTATCAAATGTAAAGGTTTTAAAATTGAATCCATTGAGAATAATTGGCGAAAACAGGCAAAACAGCAGCACTGCGGCTATTATAAGCTTTCTCACATAGCCTGTTATGAATTTTTTAAATTCCAGCCTTTCTTCTGCTTCGTCGAAATTCGCTCCCGCAGGCAGCGGCTCCTCTTCAGGCTCCTCATAAAGCTCGTCGAGATCATCTATTTCCTCGGGAATATCTTCGCCCTCATATGGCTTATACTGCTCCGAGGCATAGTAGCTTTCACTTTCAGCATCTATTTTCCTACCGTAGGAAAAGCCCAGAGCGGCGATAAAGATCGTAGCGATTGCTTCCGCAGCCATAAAAAACCTGAGCACCGCCATACTCGAGTTCCACGCCGCTATAAACGCAGCGGACGGCATGGGCAAAGCCAAAAAGCCCGCGGACGCAAGGAAAAACAGCATTATGTTAAACTGCCTGGAATTTTTTGCCCTTTTCCTGAGCCATCGTATCAAATATCGAAACCTTTTATCGGTAATATGCTCGTTCATAAATACGGCCACATCTTTTTTTGTTACTCCCGCAGTCATGTACCAGTATTTAGAAAGCTTCATGTACACGGCAAAATTAATTACCGCAAAAACTACAAAATAAATTAGAACTATCATCAGCTCCGTTGTCATGGCAACCCCACCTAAAATCCGTAAAAGGAAAAATATCTAATATATTATATCAGTTTTGCGGTATAAATCAATGAATGTCTTAAGCGTAAAACTTCATGGTCGGCTGTTCGCTTTGTTCGCAATGTATAAATATTGTTGAATTAAAACAACATCATGTATTTTTAAATATTTTATAAATTCCATATACGAATTAAAATTTTCTGTTATGCACTATTAGCATGTGTATTTTTTATAAAAACTGTAAGAATTATCTTAACTTTTTATATCTATTGTTGACTTTATAGAAATCCTTGAATATAATCAAAATGTATTTTATATACAAAAATCCAACACAGAAGGTGAGAAAATGAGGAAAAAAACTTTAGCCAGAAAAATTTTAGCAGTCACGCTTTCGCTTGTGATTATTGCAAGTACAATCGTCGCTGCTTTCTCGGCAGCCGCCGCGCCCGAGGGAATGACATTTGAAAAAATCTCAAACCCCGACGCAGGCGTAAGAGAAGCTGACGGAATCGAACCGGGCGGAAATCGTGAAAACAGCTATGCTTGGAGTATGGCTGCAAGAGGAAACTATCTCTATGTAGGAACAAACACCAACGTAGTAGGCTCCGTAGCAACAGCCCTTGCCGCATCAATGGCAGGTCTCGGACTCAGCTCCGATGTTATCTGGGCAGCTATAGACGCTTACACAAACGGAGAGATACCTAAGCCTACAACAACAATGGGCGGTACTATTTTCAGAATCGACCAAACCACAGGAGAGGTAAAGACTCTTTACGTTGCTCCCGCAGGTTTCGCTTTCAGAATGGCAATCGAGTATGACGGCGACGTTTATTTCGCCTCTTATTCATCAGCTGCCAACGCCAATAACGATATTCTCAGAATTGACGAGAATGACAACATCGAAACGGTATTCACTTCTTATAATGGTACAAGCCTTCGCGCTGCATGTGTCCATGACGACGGACTGCTTTACTTCGGCGGCGTTGACGCCAGACAGGAGCTTGAGCCCGGTGATGAGGACTGTCAGAAACTTGCAATTCTCTACAAAGACCGTGACGACGACACTCAGTGGTACAGAGTTGCGGACTATAAGGACTTCAGACCTTACGCAGACGATGCAGCGGTTAAGAGCACTGTAGCAAGCCCCATCTGGGACATCTGTTCACATGACGGATACATCTACGCCAGCATTCCCAACAGCGGCGGATTCGTTCTCTACAGAGGCCATGTAGCCGAAGAAGGCGAAACAGCAAACGAATACGGCTGGTACTGGGAAGAGATCGTCGGCAAGTATAACGGCATAAACAACACCGCACTTGCTGACCAGCCTGAAGGCAACGTAGCAGGTCCCAAGGCCGGCATGATTTCTATGTCAGCTACTCCCTTCACCTTTAACGGCGACCTCTATATCATGGACTTCGACAATACGATTACTGCTGAGGTCACAGCCCTTGCAGGTATCCTTGCAATCGTTTTCGGAAATCAGGACGTCAAGCTCAGCACATACCTCCAGCCCCTTTACACAACTCTCCAGAATCCCCAGAGAATCTGGCGTTACAATGAAGAGACAGGTAAATTTGATGAAGTAGAAGCCTTCACAAAGCTCATGGAGGGCACATGCAACGAGTATCTTTGGAGAACGGAAGTTTACAACGGTGAGCTTTACATTTCCACAATGGACTCTGCTGTCATCTACAATTATATTACAAAGCTTACAAACGGCAGCTTCCTCCAGATGACCGAGGAAGAATTTGCCGATCAGATTAATTACCTTAAGACTCTTCTCAATAAGCTGGGCGTAGTCGGCGACTCCAACGAAATTGTTGAAAAAATCACCGACTTGATTAAGAAAGTAACCGAAATGTTTGAAAGCTTCAAGGATATGGATCTTAATGACGCCCAGGCATTCCTTGACAAGTATGCCGACATGATCGACAAGATTTTGAACATGGGCACCATCGACGAAATGACTGCATCTCTCGCAGCCCTTACTCCTGCTCAGCGCAGCGGCCTTGGAAGCCTCACTGACATCACCGCAGCTCTTGAGAAGATTAAGGACATCATCGGCAAGATCGACATTGAAGGCCTTAAGATGTATATCTACATCTCCGACATGGTCGCCAACGATACATGGGGCTTTGACCTCATCAAGACCGCCGACGGTGAAAACTTCGAAATAGTTACGAATGACGGATTCGGCGATAAGTACAACTACGGCGGACGTTCCCTTCTCACTACCGAGTACGGACTTTATGTCGGTACATCCAACCCCTTCTACGGCTGTCAGATTTGGAGAATCGTAGACGAAACAGCGGATGAACCCACTACGGATGAACCCACAACGGACGAGCCCACTACGGACGAACCCACTACGGACACTCCTGCCACAGAGGCTCCTGCGGACGATGAAGCCACACAGGCTCCCGACGCCGAGGATCCCTCAGCAGATTCTCCGGACGGCACCGAGGACGCTCCCGCAACAGGTTCTGCCCTTATGCTTCCCGCAGCCCTTCTCTTCGGCTCCGCGGCAGCAGTTACCATAGCGACAAGAAAAAAGAGAAAAGACTGAATTCTTTGCGAATTATTTAAAAACCGAATAGTTCCCGACAAAAGTTAAATTGAGGGCCCGTCGTCTGAATCAACAGGCGGCGGACCCTTTTTTATCTAATTTTATCAGATAGGCAAATCATCGCCGCTGTCCATGGTCAGAGCTGTCAAAGTCAGTTCTGTAAAGGCCGAAATCCGCCCGCTTGCAGGTGCTTATTCCGTAGAGCTGGAAGCTGTTTAGTATAGCCAGGGCAGTCTGCTGCTCTTCAAATGGAATGTGAAACATTTCGCTTATTTTCCCCAATCGGTAAAGCAGGGTGTTGCGGTGGATGCACAGTATTCTCGCCGTTGACTCCTTGTTGTGCATGGTAAGGCTGTAAACCTGCAAAGTCCTGAAATATTCCGTATTGTTTTCCGAGTCATACTCCGAAAGCCTTTTTAAACCGGGATGCATGAACATATCCACCTCAGCGCTTATGCATACTGCCTCGAACATGGGCGCCGGAAAAATGAAATCAAAAAACTCGCAGGGCTTTGTGGTCAAGAGAGCGGTCATATACGCCTGCTGAAACCTTCCCCTCAGCTCAGATAAATCGGAAAACGGCTGAGATATGCCGCTGGAAGCATTTGAAGGGGAGAGAAAATCAGCCACACGGTGAAAAAATGATATCTCCTTTTCAGAATGCTTCCCGCCGCTCATAAGCCCGAAAAGGGTCACAATGCAGTTTTGATATACGGCGCAGACGGTGGAGCGGTACTGCAAAGTGATTTTCGACGTGGCCATGGATGCAAAGGCCCTTTGAGAAGCAGTGTTTCCGATGGGCGTCACCATAACGGTAAAGGGTCCCTGCACTCCCGCCGAAAGGCTGCGGTGAGCCAGGGCCTTTGTCTTGGGAGCGGCCTTTTCGTCCAGCAAGTCCCTCATATACGAAGAGAGGGAAGCCCCTTCTCTGTTCCTTCTGGGCAGCATCAGCATCTTTAAGGCGTCGATAAACACTTTCGCGCAGGCTAAATCGTCAGGCTCAAGAGGACAGTCAAACATAAAAACGGCTATGTGACCGTATATTCTCTCCGACGAGTACACCTCACCGAAAATCCTTGGGCAATCTTCTGCCGACCCCTCGCAGGAATAGAAAGGCTCGTAATACTTTTCGTCGATGTTAAGATATGTCTGCTGATAATGCTGAATGGTCTCAATGGGCAGCGACTGGGTTTCAAACAGGGTATCCCAAATATGCTGTCCCAGCTTTTCCTTCGGGAACTGACACACCAACTTATAGTTTTCGTCGGTAAAGAGCACGGGCAGCCCGAAAAACTCCCAGGCACGGCGCACCAGATACTCGACGCTGTCCTTTTTCAAAGCCTCAAAAAACACCTCGTAAGCCTGCGCAAGGCTTCCCGTATGGCGCCGATGAAGTGCCGCTGTCATTTTGCACAAATCCCCCTTTTCCGTTTGAGTAACCTTACATTCTATTAAACTCTCAAATATGATATTATTTATCTACGGAACATTGTTATGCAGTTAACAATGTAATTATACCAAATTCGCCGATTTGCGCAAGTTTTTTTAGATAGTGAAGCTAAAATATATGTAGAAAGGATGCGTCAGTATGAATTTTGAGAAAACTTTTTCACCTTACAAGATCGGAAATCTCCTCGTTAAAAACCGCCTCATAGTCCCCGCCATGGACTCGGGCGTTTTTGATCCCAACGGACTGGTTGTGCAATCCACACTGGATTATTACGGAGCCCGTGCGGCAGGCGGCTTCGGCCTCATAATAATCGAAATAGCGGCCGTCGAGCGAAGGGGCGTAGGTATGCCCCACGAGCCCAATGTATGGAGCGACGAAGGCATTGCGGGCATGTCAAAGCTTGCAAACTTCATTAAAAACAACGGCGCGCGCACCATAGTCCAGCTCCACCACGCCGGACGTGAAACCGTCGCGGCCATGGCAGGGGAACAGATTGCCGCTCCGTCCAGCGTACCCTGCCCCACAAATCGCGAAACTCCTCACGAGTTCACCACTCAGGAGGTATACGATTTGATCCAACACTACATAGACGCCGCCGTCCGCTGCAAGAAGGCAGGCTTTGACGGCGTTGAGATCCATGCGGCTCACGGATACATGGGTGGCCAGTTCCTGTCCCCGCGTTCAAACAAGCGTGTCGATGAATTCGGCGGAGGCCTTGACGGACGTGCGTACTTTATGAAGCTTGTTGTTGAAGGAATCAAAGCCGCATGCGGAGACGACTTTGTCGTAACGGCTCGTATTTCTTCAAAGGAAAACCGTATAGGAGGACTGGAAATTGAGGAGTCTGTTGTATTTGCCCAGATGCTTGAGGATTACGGCTACGACGCGCTTCACATCTCTGCAGGAACCTACGAAACCTGGCAGACCATCGTACCGCCTTCAAGCTGGCAATCCGGCTGGAACCTGGCCGCCTCCCGCAGAATCAAGGAAGCGGTAGACATTCCCGTTTTCTCGGTAGGTCTTTTCCATGACCCTTACACTATCGAAACCGCACTTAAACGCGGCGACTGCGACGGCGTATCCCTTGGACGCCAGTCCATCTGCGACCCCGACTTCCCCAACAAAATGTCCGCCGGTGTTATAGAGGACATAATTCCGTGCCTCGGCTGCACACAGCGCTGCATGGAATTTAATTATCCCGAAAACCTTATGCCCGGCGACTGGGGCGTCGGATGTATGCTCAATCCCGAATCAAGCCACAGAGCGGACCGTATGCTCAGGCCTACGGATAATCCCAAAAACGTTGTGGTCGTCGGCGCGGGACCCGCAGGCATGACCGCCGCTTTCATGGCGGCAGGCCGCGGACACAAGGTAACACTCCTTGAAAAGAACGACGCCAGCCGTGTGGGGGGACAGTTCCTTATCGCCGCCTATCCGCCCTTCAAGCAGGGCCTTACCCGTGCAATACGCTATCAGCTTCACATGTGCAGGAAAAACGGAGTTGATATGCGCTTTAATACCGAGGCTACGCCCGAGCTCATCAAAGAGCTTGAGCCCGACGTACTTATCATGGCTACGGGAGCCACGCCCATAGTTCCCAATATCCCCGGAATAGACGGCGAAAACGTTGTACAGGCAAACGACGTGCTTCTCGGAAATCCCGTACTCAAATCCAGCGTACTTATTATCGGCGGCGGAGAGGTCGGAGTAGAAACTGCGGAATACGCCACAGATTACTGCTCCAAGGTATCCATTGTGGAGATGCTCCCCGTCCTTGCGGAAAAGCTTTACCTTACCGTACGCAACGACCTTATTGAACGCCTTAAGAAAGAGGAAGTAGACGTCCATGTAAACACAAAGGTCCTCGAATTCATTCCCGGCGGAGTGGTTGCAGAATGCGGCGGTGAAAAAATAACCCTTGACGGCTACGACCACGTTGTTTTGGCTCTCGGTTCCAAAGCATACGTTCCCTTTGACCCTGCGGGACTTGCTCCCGAGGTCTATACGGTAGGCGACGCGGTAAAGGCCAGAGATACAAAGTGGGCCATATATGAGGCGTATCGCGTAGCTCAGAGTATCTGATTTTAAAAGCTTTTAGCTTCTGCCATGCTTGAGGAGGAAATTGATGCCGGGGAAAAGCTTACATGATTTTCTCAGGCGATAATTTAAGGCGGCAGAAACTTTTGCAGATGAATGCTGAAGGATGAAACGGCGCATGTCTTCGGATATGCGTCGGAAAAAGCAAAGTGCGGAATTCGCGGCAGTTCTCGAATTCCGCACGGGTAAGAGCTGACGGCGCTTTAAGCTCCGCTCATTTGACAGGATACACCTCTTTACTTTTTCGGTATCCCCTTCATCGGTGCGGCTGCTGCAAAGTGAAACTGCGGCGTTTCACTCTTCGGCGGACACCGAAGACCCGACTTTTCGTCGGGTCTTCTCTTTTTTCAGACACTTTTTTATAATGTAAATTTAAAATAAAGTTCATGAAAAATAAACGACCTTCTATTGATTTTGACTGCAAAATTCCATATAATAATGATTGATAAAAAATAAACAAAGAAGGAGTTTTACACCATGGCAAATATCATTGCAAGCCCCACCCGCTACATTCAGGGCAAAGGCGAACTCAAAAACCTTTGCAAACACGCCGAGCTTCTGGGTACGAAGCTCTTCATCCTTACCAGCAAATCGGGACGCGGACGCGTTGAGCCCGCTATCGCCGAGGGAATGAAAGAGACCTCCTGCTCCGTAATCTACGAGGTATTCAACGGCGAGTGCTGCGACAGCGAGATAAACCGCCTCAAGGACATCTATCTCTCCTCAGGCTGCGATCTTATCGTAGGCATCGGCGGCGGAAAGATCCATGACACCGCCAAAGCTATCGGCTACTACACGAAGACGCCCGTTGTCATTGTCCCCACTATCGCCTCAACCGACGCTCCCTGCTCCGCACTTTCCGTTATCTATTCCGACGACGGCGTTTTCGACCGTTATCTTTTCCTGCCCGCAAGCCCCAACATGGTCCTTGTAGACACCGACGTTGTAAGCAAGGCTCCCCTTCGTCTGCTTGTATCGGGCATGGGCGACGCTCTGGCCACATACTTTGAGGCAAGAGCCTGCCAGCGCTCCAACGCCACAAACTGCGTGGGAGGCAAGACGACTCTCGCCGCCATGGCTCTTGCACGCCTCTGCTACGACACCCTTATTTCCGACGGCGTAAAGGCCGCCCTTGCAGTGGGCAGCAACGTGTGCACCAAGGCAGTTGAAAACATTATCGAAGCCAACACCTATCTTTCAGGAATCGGCTTTGAAAGCGGCGGACTTGCAGGCGCTCACGCGATCCACAACGGCCTTACCGCCCTTGAGGAAACCCACTCGCTCTATCACGGCGAAAAGGTAGCCTTCGGAACTCTCGTACAGCTTGTCCTTGAAAACGCTCCCGACGAGGAGATCGACGAGGTCGTAAACTTCTGCATGGACGTGGGACTTCCCACAACCCTTGAGGATTTAGGCGTAAAAGAGCCCGACGAAAAGCGCCTTATGGAGGTTGCTTCCCTTGCAGCCGCACCGGGAGACACTCTCGGCAACATGCCCTTTGAGGTAACTCCCGAAACTGTTTACGCCGCCATTCTCTCCGCCGACGCCATAGGCAAATATTATAAGGGCGAATAATTGAAATAACAAAATATCGAGATTCTGCGCTTTTGCGTACAGAGAAGGCTCCGTGTTTTCACGGAGCCTTTGTTTTATGTCTCTATATCTTTGCGCTTTTATTTCTTTATTGTCTGAAGGTACTGATTTGCTATATCCTTCATGCCGTCGTCGATTTTCGCTATTTTCAGCAGCGTTTTAACCTTAAAGGGCTTTATAAGGGCAAGGGCAAATGGCGGCACCTTTTTCATGATGCTGGCAGTTTCAAGCAGCGAGATAACATCGGGGCTCTTAAGAAGATCTCCCACCTTATCGTTGACGGAAAAATAGTCGGGTTTTATTTCTTCCGAATCGCTTCCGAACCAGTTTTTGACGAAGGAATGGGCGTCTCCCGGCATACGGTATGACGGGTCATCCTCTTCGGCGCCGATTACGGTTAGGGAGTGTACGCAGTCTCCCGCCTTGGCCGTTATGACATTTTCGCCCTCTTTGATGACGGCTTTATCAAAATATACCACCCTGTCGCAGGGCAGAGCAAACTCTTCCCCGTTTACGCTGAGGGTGACCTCCGGAAAATTCGAGTAAACAGGTATAACCGTTTCGCCGCATTTGCGCTGAACATACCTCTCACCGCCGATATGGACAAAGGGCTCATCTGACCAGAAGGCCTTATAGACATAGAAGCTATCCTTTCTGACCTTTCTGTCAAAGGTCACAAGACCCTTGTTGTTTCTGCCCTTTACTCCGCCTTCGTCACGGTTTGCCGCGCCGAAGTCAAACATATTCCAGACATAGCTGCCCCAAAGCCACTGACGCTCTCCTATGGCTCTTGCGTAATGCTCATGAAGACGCGCCTGATAGGTTTCACTGTAATCTCCCTGAACGCCTCCGTTCGGGGACTGGTATTTTATAATACCCTCCGCTCCGTATTCCGAAAGGCAAAGCTTTACCTTCGGGTTATCCTCATGAAATTTATCTAACCATTTGTCAATAGCGTCGGCGGTCCGGAGATACCAACCGAAATAGATATTGTAGCCCTGGATATCCGTGATTTTGTTAAGTTCTGAGTTAGGGTCGCACATCATAACCTGAGCGCTGGTCGTGGGACGGCTCGGGTCAAGGCTGTGGGCCAGGTCGTTCATCTCTCTGAGGAACTTAACCAGGGGCTTCGATTTTCCGCCCATGGAAATCTCATTCTGTATGCCCCAACAGAAAATGCAGGGGTGATTTCTGTTCTGGGAAATGAGCTCACGGAGCTGAGACTTCGAGTTTCTTATTTTCTTGTCGGAAAATCTCGATATGACAGGTACCTCGGCCCAGACAAGAAAGCCCATCTCGTCACAGGTGTCATAGAAAATCTGGTCGTGCTGATAGTGGGCAAGCCTTATGGAATTTGCACCGATATCCCTTATTATCTCAAGATCCTCAACGTGCTCCTTGGCCGTAAGGGCGTTGCCCATATGATAGCGGTCCTGATGCCTCGAAACGCCTTTGAGCTTAATGTGCTTTCCGTTAAGGAAGCAGCCCTTTTCGCTGTCGAATTCAACGGTCCTGAAACCGATTCTCGTTTCGGCGCAGTCTATCGTCTCACCGTCTGCCAGTATCTCGCCTTTCAGGGTATAGAGATATGGGTTCTCCACGCCGTTCCACAAAACGGGATTTTCCGCCTCTAATTGAGCGTTGGGGCTTTCCGCCGAGGCCTCTGCCTGAGCTATCGCCTCTCCGTCCTTCGAGTAAAGCGTATATCTGACGGTCTTTCCCGCCTTGTCTCCACGAACAAAAGCCATTATGTTTACTTGCCAGCCCTCATCGTCCTTTACTGTATCGGCATAGATTCCGCAAAGCCCGTCCGTAAGGCTGAAATAACATTGAGCAAGGTCCGTTATTATTTTTACGGGCCTGTAGATGCCGCCGTAAAAGGTGAAGTCCGCAGTGCTCGGATACACATCGTCAAAATCGCTGTTATCTACGGTGATTTTAATTTTATCCCCGCTGCCGCTGAGATACTTTGTGATGTCGTACCTGAAAAGGGAATAGCCTCCCCTGTGCTCCCCCACCGCTTTACCGTTTACATAAACCGCAGAGACGGAATTCGCCGCTCCCACCTCTATATAGGTCGTACCCTCGGGGACAGAACCCAGTTCCTTTTCGTAAACGCATTGTCCGCGGTAGTATTCGGCTCCTTCCTGACCGTCAACGGCGTTCCAGCAATGGGGAAGAGAGACCGTTTCGCTTTTTCCTTCCTTTGTAAATTTCCAGTCTTCGCTGAAATCTATTACTTTTCTCATTTTACGCCTCCGAAATCTGTTATATTGATGCTGACATAATCAGCCCTGTACATCTGCATTTTGGGCAGTCTCGGCATGTATCTCTTTAAGGCGCTGACTCATATCCAACGTTTCCTTTTTGCCGAGATTATAGATAAACGCAAGGGCCGCGAACATGAGCACCGCGCCCACAAGGGGGATGAGTATGGAAAGCCTGATAACTCCCAGAGCCGTCTTATCGGTTGTGGCGAGTACGTTTTCCGTATCAAAGCCGATTGCCGCAAGGAGCACCGATGTAAGTCCCTGACACACAGCCTGGCCTATCTTTCTGACAAATGAGTAAATGGCGTAAACCGTTCCCTCCTCGCGTCTGCCTGTCTGAAGCTCCTGATAGTCTACGGCGTCGGCTACGAAGGACCACGTCGTAAGGGTGAAGAGTCCCGTAAAGCCGTTGGCGAGACCCACAAGGGCAACATACATCCAACCGCCCGCCGTCGTGCGGGGGAACTCTACAAACATCATTATCAGCAAAATTACAACGGAGCCGATAATGGGCAGAGTACACATCTCCTTTTTGCCGAATTTCTTTGTGAGAGTGGAGATGAAGGGAATGAAAATCATCATGGGCGCAAACATCAGAACGTTTGCAACCATCATCATATCGGTATTTTTGAAATAGACCTGGAAAACATACTGGACCGTAACCTGAATTGAGAAGAAGCACGCCAGCTGAGCAAAGGAGGCAATGCAGATTCCCATTGCGGGACGGTTCTTGACAAAAGCCTTTATGGCCTTTTTAAACTCGTACTTTTCCGTACTCTTCGGAATAACCGTGCGCTCGGTGGTAAGCAGATATGTAAGCACAAAGCCCACCAATCCTATAATGCCCGCCACGAGGGCTATCCAGAAAAATCTTTCGGGGATTATGGGGGAAATGCCTGTTGCGGCGTCCTTTTCGCCGTAGATAAGCTTGGGCATAAGAATCATAAAAGGAACCGTCGCAACACCCGCGCCGATGCTTCTCAGCGACGAAAGTGAGGCGCGCTGGGCTATATCGTCTGTGAGCACCGCGTTAAGGGAGCCGTAGGGGACGTTGGCCGAAGTGTATGCAATGGACCAGAGGCAGTACATAGCAAGGCAGTATGTAAATCTGAGCCCTACGGAAAGACCTCTTATATCCACAAAGAAAAGGGCCGTGGTGAGAAGGATGGCAAAGGAGCTGTAAAGTATCCACGGCCTGAACTTGCCGTTTTTGTCGGGTTTTCGTTTGTCCACCATCGCGCCGATAATCGGGTCGTTGCAGGCGTCGAACACCTTCGCCAAAACTACGATAATCGCCCAGGCCCCCAGGGAAAGACCCATTCCCTGAGTGAAATAGATCATCGCGTAGCTGCTGATGAGCTGGAAGGACATATTGCATCCGAAATCGCCTAAAGTGTAACCGATTTTGTCTTTCACGCCGAAGGCGCTTACCTTACCTGAACTTTTAGCCATAAGTATAATTCCTTTCAAATAAAATATCGGGGAATTTGCCGCTTTCGGTTTCGGCGCACCGCCTCGGACTTTTTAAATCCGCACAGGCGAATGAGCAAAAACAATATATTTATTGTATAATTAAGAATGAAATATGTCAATATTGCTTCATCGGGAATACGGATAGAAATATTTCCGAAAATTTTAGTACATTTTCTCTCATTTTTTCAAACGCCTTTTATATATATTGACTTTTAAGGGAATTTAATATACCATACAAAAAGCAATTAATTATATTACAAAGGGGAAATGCTTTATGAAATTGTCCCGTATAAACATAAGAGATCCTTTCATATTGAAAAAAGACGAAGTATATTATATGTACGGAACCAGAGCAAAAAGATTTGGCAGCCAAACAGGAGGATTTGACGTCTACACATCCTCAGACCTCACGGAATGGAGCAGAGGCAAGACCTGCTTCGACTCCGAAAAGTTCGGACTTAACGGCGGCGTCAACTGGGCTCCCGAGGTACATAAATATAAAGACGCTTACTATATGTTCGCCACCTTCACGAAGGAAAACGGTCTGAGAGGCGTGTATATTTTAAAATCCGACTCTCCCGAGGGTCCCTTTTCGATACATTCGGAAAAGGCCGTCACACCCTTTGAATGGGAGTGCCTCGACGGCACTTTGTACACGGATAAGGACGGTACGCCCTATTTGGTTTTCTGCCATGAGCACACCCAGATCATTGACGGCACAATCTGTTACCTGAAGCTGAGCGAGGATTTGAAAAGGGCGATAAGCGAACCTACCCTTATTTTTTCCGCCACCTCCCCCTCATGGGTCACTGAAATTGTTGAAAAACGTCATTATATCACCGACGGTCCCTTTATGTACAGAACCTCCTCGGGAAAACTTTTAATGCTCTGGTCCACCCACATAAACAATAAATACGCCATAGCGCTGGCCCGGTCCGACAACGACAATATCGACGGACATTTCACACATCTCGACCCCCTGTTCACCCAGGACGGAGGCCACTGCATGATTTTCAGGGACGGTGAAAGGCTGATGATAACCTATCACGCGCCCAACATAAGCCTTCTTGAAAGGCCCGTAATAAAAGAGCTCATTGATACGGGAGACTCCATTGCAATAAGAAAGTAAAGATAAAAAGCATAAAGGACGGGAACTCGCGTTCCCGTCCTTTGATTTACCGCTGAATAATCATAAACACCGCAGTGCTTATTCCTTATCCTTGTTCACTTCGATTTTTCCGTAACGGAAAGCTCCTTCAACGTCGCTTCTGGGAGCTCTGTCCGCAACGGGAGCCTGAGGCTGGGACTGACGGCGCTCGCCGCCTCTTCTCGAACCGCCCTTGCGGTCGTATCCGCCTCTGCCTCCTCTTGAGCCGTAGCCTCTGCCGTTTGAACCGCCCGTAGGCTTGACTCCCTCGGCAAGGGTGATTACAACTCTGCGGTCTCCGTCGCTGCCTATGGAGTGGGAGACAACGCCCTCAACCTCCTGAACGGCAGTATGTATGATCCTGCGCTCATAGGGGTTCATGGGCTCGAGAACGACGTTTCTGCCGTTCTTCAACACTCTTGCGGCATTTCTCTTGGCAAGAGAGCGGAGTGTCTCCTCTCTCTTCTGGCGATAGTTGCCCACATTAAGTGAAACTCTTGTGTACTCTCCCTCGTTGCGGTTTGCAACAAGGCTTACAAGGTACTGTATGGCGTCGAGGGTCTCGCCTCTTCTGCCGATTATAACTCCGTAATTCTCTCCGCAGTCAATGTCGAAGACAATGCCTCCGTTTGACTTCTTAGCGGTGATCTCAGCGTCTTTTATGCCGAGACCTGAGAGGATATCGAGAAGATAATCCGTTGTCTTTTTATCCTTGAACTCGATGATCTCTTCCCGGGGCTCCGCTTTCTCTGCCTTGGCGGGAGTTTTTTTCTCCTCGTGCTTAGGCTGAGCCTTCTCCTCTTTTTTTGCGGACGCCTTTTCTTCGGTCTCCGCCTTGAGAGCGGCGGCGGGGGCGTCAGGCAGCTCATAATAAGCTCTTACCTTCGCCTTTCCTCCGAAAATGCCCAGAGTTTTTCTGCCTGCAACGGCGAGCACCTCTATTTTGACCTCAACGCTTTCGGGCGCATTAAGCTCCGAAACGGCAGCCTGGCGGGCTGCCTCAAGGGTTGAGCCCTTGGCAATCACTTCTTTAATCATTTATTTTCACCACCTGCATTTTTAGGTAATCAGTCCTCTCTTTTTCCCGCAACAAGCTTAAGGTTGTTTTCCATGGAGCGATGCTCGATGGTCTCCTCAACCATAAGCTTTGCCATAACCTTCTGGGGACTGTGAGTATGTCCTATGACGAGAGTTTGGAAGAACATAAAGAGGTTGGACATGGTCCAGTAAATACCGATACCGGCAGGGAACTGGAACGCGATATAAACGGAAAACAACGGCATACCGAAGGACATGCAGCCCATAGTGGGGTTTTTCGCCATTTCGGGGTTTGTCTTTCTCTGGCGGAAGTAACTCAGGGCGCTGGTCATAAGGGATGTCACGCCCGAAAGCACGGGGATGAGCCAAAGAAGGTTGAACACCTTAAAATCAGGAGTCTCAGCCATGTTTACTCCCAAAAAGGTAAAGTCGAAATTCTGAAGCTTGTCGGCAACATCTGCGCCGAGATTCGGAAGGCTTGCAATAACTTCATTTGCATGATTGATGACGGAAAGCTCGATTGCGCTTGCCGCTCTGCCCGTAGCTTCGTCCGTTATCTTCTGCACTGCAGTTGTGAGAACCTCAACAGTTTCCTTCGGCAGGCGCAGAACGAAGCTCAGAGGACGATAGATAACGCCGTAAAGACCCATCATAATGGGAAGCTGAATAGCGAGAGGCAGGCAGCCTGCGCCTAAGGGATTCGCTCCCTCACGCTGATAGAGGGCATTCATTTCCTCATTTATCTTCTGCTGGTTTCCCGCGTATCTCTGCTGAATTTTTTTGATTTTAGGCTGGAGACGTGTCTGCTTTGCCATGCCCTTCTGCTGGCTTATGGAAAGAGGAAGCAGAATAAGCCTGGTAAGCACCGTGAACAGTACAAGAGACCACCCGTAATTGCCTACGATGTCGTAGCACCAGGAAAGTATCCAACCGAATGGAGCGTAAAAATAATCCATTTGTTTCCTCCGTATTGTTATTTCTTGGGTGGGACAGGGTCATATCCTCCCGGACAAAAGGGGTTGCAGCGCAAAATACGCCACGCCGCCAAAGCTCCGCCCTTGAGAAAGCCGAACCTCTCTATGGCCTCATAGGCGTAAGCCGAGCAGGTGGGATAAAATCGACAGCGTGCGGGAAACAGAGGCGAAATCCGACGCTGATAAAACCGAATCATTTTTAGCGCTGTTTTTTTCATTATTTCATAATCCCTGCCGATTTGAGATGCTCACTCATGACCGCGTATATATCGTTGGAGTTGGAGTAGGTGGTTTTTGTCCGTGCAACAAAAACTATATCGCAGCCGGTTCCGGGAATGAGCTGTGGTTT
This sequence comes from uncultured Oscillospiraceae bacterium, assembly GCA_949283785.1. GTDB lineage: Bacteria > Bacillota > Clostridia > Oscillospirales > Acutalibacteraceae > UMGS263. The sequence goes on along the minus strand of CASDTR010000026.1, from coordinate 22,239 downwards.
GCATCGGGCAAAAGCTGCCCTTATTACTCTTTTCGCACGGTTTCGGTGTACTGCATTGCCTATCTTTTTACCCGCAGTTATTCCTATACGACAAATTCCCGCACGGTTTCTGTTTACATAAGTAACCAGTGCAGGATGTTTGTACGATTTTCCGCGCCAGTAGGCGCGGCGAAAATCACTATTCGTGTTTAAAACAACTGTTTTAACTGCTTCAGACAATTCAGATCACCGCTCACGGAAAACGTTTATCTCTTCCGAGCCTCGCAGCCGAACTCCTTTATATATTATTGTATATATAAAGGGGCGGTATGCCTAGGCCGAAAGGACTTTGCGCCCTCCGGATTAAAATAGGCAAAATCAGTATGTGAGCTGCTTTCTGCCCTTTGCCCTGCGGCGTGAAAGTACCTTGCGTCCGTTTCTGTCGGCCATTCTCTTGCGGAATCCGTGCTCCATCTTTCTGTGACGCTTCTTAGGCTGGTAAGTTCTCTTCATCTTTCTGACCTCCTTTTTTGAGGGTGATAAGCAAAAAGGCTTGTCCGCTTAGTTTCTAAGCCGCCTCTTACTGACATTTAAAATACACGACCGTTAAAAAACAGTCTTGCAGAGATTCATTATATAACACAGGGAGCAATAATGTCAACTAAATTTTATATATTCAAAGGGACGAAATAAGGTTTTTTAAATTTTTTCTTCAAATACCGTCAAGGTTTTTTAGAAAAAAACTTGCATTGCCTTTTGCTTTGTGATATTATAATAACCTGTATGAGAAGCCGAAGGAGGTGTGACACTATGCCAAATATTAAATCTGCTAAAAAGCGTGTTCTCGTTTCTCAGACAAAGGCCGCCAACAACAAGGCAAGAAAGTCTGAGCTTAAAACGGTCATCAAGAAGGCAAATGCAGCTATCGAGGCTAACGCTGCCGATAAGGACGTTGCAGTTAAGGTTGCAGTCAAGAGAATTGACCAGGCCGCCGCAAAGGGACTTATCCACAAGAAGAACGCTGCGCACAAAAAGTCCGCCCTTGTTTGCAAGCTTAACGGTGCAAAGGCGTAAGCGACAAATTAATGCGGAAAGCAAACCTTTAAAGGTTTTAGCTATATGAACAGCCGGAAGGATTCTCCTTCCGGCATTCGTATTTTTCGGGGGAAAATATCACTTATCAGCCCGAAGGCATCGGCGCTTCTTAAATCACGATACCGCCGTTTACCCCCAGGACCTGTCCCGTTATGAAGGAGGCCTCCTCCCCTGCAAGAAACACCGCGGCGGCGGCTACCTCCTCGGGTCTGCCGATTCTGCAAAGGGGCGTTTCATCTGCGAGGGCGGCCATATCCTCCTCGGTAAAAGCCGCGTTCATATCCGTATCTATTACGCCCGGTGAAACGGCGTTGACCGTTATGCCGCTGGGGCCCACCTCCTTGGCAAGGGCCTTTGTAAGACCTATGACCCCCGCCTTTGCGGCGGAGTAATCCACCTCGCAGGAGCCGCCCGTCTCCCCCCACATGGAGGTAATGTTTATTATCCGCCCCCACTTTTTATTTATCATATACGGCAGGGCCTTTCGGCAGCAGTAAAATACGCCCTTGAGATTTACCCCTATCATGCGGTCAAAATCCTCATCGGTTATATCCGTAAAAAGCTTCTGCCTGCCGATTCCCGCGTTGCATACGAGAATGTCCGCTCCCGCAAACTTTTCCTCAGCGAAATCAAAAAGTTTTTCCGCCTCTTCGCTTTTCGAAACGTCTGCCCTGAAAGCATATACCTCGGCTCCGAGATCTCTCGCTTCTTTTTCAGTTTCGGCAGCAGCGTTTTCATTTTTCTCATAACAGAAAACAACGTTATATCCCTTTTGGGCAAAGGCCAAAACCATGCTTCTGCCTATTCCCCTTGAGCCGCCCGTAATAAGGGCTGTCTTTTCCATCTGTTTTATTCCTCCGAACCTTTATAACTTTTTATTACATTTGATATTGAAAATCCGATTATCCACACAAATACAGTATTTAAGAACTATTCATCAAACGGTCAATCGTATAGACAAACCACTTTAAATTAGCAAAACAAGAATTCAACGTTCATATTTCATGGGTGTGTATCTTATACCATCAGATATTTGTTCAATGTTCAAATCCACAAAGCCAAACTTATGATAGACAGGAACTGCATACGGAGAAGAATTAACAGTAATGGCTTTACTTTGACTATTTTCACGAAGATATTCCCAAAGTTTTCTGCCAATACCTTGTCTATGGTACTGGGCTTTAACGAAGAAACAGCAAATATGTTTTCGGTTATTATTTGCAGCAATAACGCCTTTTAACTCTTTATTATCGTATGCACCCCAAAATTCTAAAGTTTTAATTATTTCTTTATTATCTATAAAATCTTTGAATGACTGAATACCTTCCTCTGAATAATCGGGAGCTTCAAATTGCAGAAATGTTGACCAAATAAGGTCAATAGCTAAATCAAATTGCGTCTCATCTATTTTTTTAATTTCCACACAAAACACCTCGCTGAATTCTAATTTGTATATTTCTCCATATCCATTATACCTGTTGCAAATGACTACAATAATGAAATTCTTCTATCATGTCTTTTTTCGCAAAATGCACCTTTCCGTTTTCCTCTTGATTATTTTACACCTAAAACAAAAAGTTTTCCACATTCCTCGGTAAAAGAGCAAGATAATTACTTAAGATATTTAAGAAATTATTAAAAAACTATTGGAAAATCAGATTTCATCGTATATAATAAACTTGTTGTTGAAGAGGGAGTAGCTTGCGGTTTATCCGTAGTATGAATGCGTCATTACGGCTCTTTGCCCGCACATACTTTAAAAGAGCAAGACTTTTCATTATGCAAGCTGCATGGTGAAAGTCTTTTTTCTTTTTGCAGCCCTTTTCCGAAAAATTCAAGTAAAGGACGTGATTTTGAAAAAATGGATATTACCGTACTTTTTTCAAACTTTTCCGAAGTCCGCTGGCAAATGTTAGTCATGTGGGTAATAGGCGCTCTCCTTGTTTATCTTGCTATAAAGAAAAACATGGAGCCCTCCCTGCTTCTTCCCATGGGCTTCGGCGCAATTCTCGTAAACCTTCCCCTTTCGGGAGCCGTTACGCAGGGCTCTGAAATCGGACCCATCGACACCCTTTTTAACGCGGGTATCGCAAACGAGCTCTTCCCCCTGCTCCTGTTTATCGGCATAGGCGCAATGATAGATTTCGGTCCGCTGCTGAGTAACCCGAAAATGATGCTCTTCGGCGCCGCCGCTCAGTTCGGCATCTTCTTCACCCTGAGCCTCGCCTCCCTTGTGGGCTTTGAGCTCAAGGACGCCGCTTCCATCGCGATTATCGGCGCAGCAGATGGTCCCACGTCCATTTTCGTAGCAAACTACTTCCAGTCAAATTATACCGGCGCGATAATAGTCGCCGCTTATTCCTATATGGCCCTTGTGCCCATTATCCAGCCTCCTGTCATCAAGCTGGTCACAACCAAAAAGGAACGCCTTATCCGTATGCCCTATAATCCCCAGGGCGTTTCAAAGACCACAAAGATTCTTTTCCCCATTATGATTACAGCCATTGCAGGCCTCATCGCTCCCAAGTCGGTAGCTCTCGTAGGCTTCCTGATGTTCGGTAACCTTATCCGTGAGTGCGGCGTTCTCGATAACCTTTCAAAGAGCGCTCAGAACGAGCTGGCAAACCTCATCACAATCCTGCTGGGTCTTTCCGTTTCCACAAAGATGCAGTACCAGCAGTTCCTTAACATTCAGACCCTTATGATAATGGGTCTCGGACTTGTGGCCTTCGTATTCGATACGGTGGGCGGAGTCGTCTTTGCGAAGATCATTAATCTCTTTACAAAGAACAAGATAAACCCCATGGTAGGCGCAGCAGGTATTTCGGCGTTCCCCATGTCCTCCCGTGTCGTTCATAAAATGGGACTTGCCGAGGATCCTCAGAACTTCCTGCTCATGCACGCTGCCGGCGCAAACGTTTCCGGTCAGATCGCTTCCGTTATTGCAGGCGGTATGGTCATAAGCCTTGTGGCCAACGCCCCGGGAATGTAAGAAAGGAGTCGGAACATGAATTTACTTTCAATTTTTACAGCCCTTACCCTTGCCGCAAATACCGGCTTCAACTTTGCGCTCAATCTTGACGGATTCCTTCAGACCCTGCCCATGATGCTCTACGGTATGCTGGGCATATTCATAGTAATTCTTGCAATAATGCTGGGAATCAAAATTCTCTTCAAGCTTTTCCCCGTCGATAAGGAAAAGAAAGCAAAAGAGAAAAAGAAAAAGGAAAAAAAACAGAAATAAATCAGCGGCAAAAAGCGGCTCCCGTGATACGGGCGCCGCTTTTGATTTACACCCATTGACGCAAATTGAGACAGCGCAAAAAAGCATTGTCGCCTTGAATAAAAATCGGCTAAAAAATTATGTAAGAAACGAATTGTATCGGCAAAGAAAAATATGATAATATACGTTACATCAGCTGAAAAAATATCGGAGGCGAAGAACATGAAAAAGAAGATAATTTTTGCCGCAGGAGCGGCAGTGCTGGCAGCCGTTCTGGGGATAGGCTTTGCGTTCCCCATGAATCTCAGGGAACCCCCCAACGAAGCGGCGCAGGGGATAAAGCCCTTTTCGTCAAAATCCGAAATAGGATGCATTTATTACAGAATACCCGCCCTTATAACGGCCCGCGACGGCACCGTAATCGCCTCAATTGACGCAAGATACGGCGGCACAAGCGATTCCCCCAACGACATTGAAACCGCTGTAAGCCGCAGCACCGACAATGCCCTGACATGGAGCGAACCCATTCTCGCACTGAGCTTTGACGAATGGAAGCATCAGAATAATTTTCTGAACCCCGAAAAGAGGCTCTTCAACCAAAAAAGCGCCTCCGCAATCGACTCGAGCCTTCTCCTTGACAATGAGACGGGAAGGATATTCCTGCTCACGGACGTTTTCCCGCCTGAGGGAGGAGTCCTCTTTTCCGAAACGGGAAGCGGATACACAGAAATAAACGGACAGAAATATCTCATGCTCCGCAAAAAAGGGGACGAGGGCTATAACTACACTGTGCGGGAAAACGGCATAATCTATAACGCCGACGGCGAAAAAACCGAGTACTCCGTCAACGGAAAATATGAGCTGCTTAAAAACTCGGAGCCGCTTACGGTTCGGCAAAAGCGCCTCGATTACTGGTATTCCCTTCCCTTCGGCACCCCCACTCTCACTAAAGTGCCCATGAATATCATGTACGGCAATTCTCTCTTTCAGCCCATGCAGACCTCTTACCTCTATCTCATATATTCCGACGACCACGGCAAAACCTGGAGCGACCCCATCGACCTTAATAAACAGGTAAAACCCGACGACGCGGGATTTATGGGAGTATGCCCGGGAAGAGGATTACAGATAACAAAGGGCGAATACGCGGGAAGGCTCGTATTTACGGCTTATTTTTCGGACCCCGAAACGGGGGTTGAGAGATTCATGTCTCTTTACAGTGACGACCGCGGCGAAACATGGGAGTCGGGAGAAGCCGTAAGCCTTGACGAAGAAATCGGAAACATGAGCGAAACCCAGATTGCCGAAATGCCCGACGGAAGCCTTATGTCCTTTTCCCGCTCAGTGAAGGGAAACGTCACCTCGGCTTACAGCCGTGACGGCGGAAAAACCTGGACAGACCCGCAAGCTGAGACCGAAATACCGCTCAGCAAAGGGGGATGCATGGTTTCGGCGATAAATTACAGCGGCAAAATCGACGGCAAAGACGCGGTTCTTCTGTCGGCCCCTGCGGGCGACGACAGGAAAAACGGCTTCATCTATGTGGGACTTGTCACCGAAGCACAAGGCAGCAAACGTTCATATGAAATAGAGTGGAAATATAAAAAGGAGATAACCTCTAAGGAAACAAATTTTGCATATTCGTGCATGACCGAGCTGGCAGACGGGAAAATTGCAATTTTATACGAAGAGTCCAACGCCTCTCAGGCAGTCGATACGGTGGTGCTGAAGACATATACGGTCGGCGAGCTGTGCGAAATGGAAATGTAGAAGCGGCATAAACATTAAGGTGCTAACGAAAGCAGAAATATGAATATATGCGCAAAACAGCAGTCACGTTAATATTCCGTATTACAAAATCCTCTTGCAATGCTGTACTTTTCATATGCGTATATATAGACCGCATTATACCTTTGCCGTATCGTATAGATAATAATAAAATCCGCGCAAAAATAAACGCCTGCTTTTCAGCAGGCGTTCCAGCTTGTCGATAAAATGTTTTTGCTTAAATAGTTTTGGGATCGCTGTTTTGCACGATTAAGGAGAAATACGATACAGCACAGACAAAACGCAGCATATGAAGTTTTTCGATGCGCTTTCTCCGTCAAGAGAACATTCCGTATATTTTCTGTGTACTCTGCCTTAAATGTTAACAGTATATTGGGCTTAGCCCACAATCCCTCAGTCAAAGCGAAGCTTTGACAGCTCCCTTTACACAAGGAAGCCGTGTTTTTGCCTTAAATTTAAGTCTTTTCGGCAACCTAAATCGCCTGCTTCTCAGCAGGCGCTTCTGTTATTTATGATACAGCTTTTTGGTCTGATACTTAGGCTCGCAGGTGAGGTTGAGACCCAGCTTCCTGAAAACCGATGAATCGACCTGTGAAAGCATTACGGAGGAATGTGCTTCGCAGCCCTTGAGCTTCGGAAGCTGCTCCATGGCAAGAGCCGCCGTTTCATCGGTGACTGCGCTCATGCACAGGGCGATAAGCACTTCGTCGGTGTGAAGCCTCGGGTTATGATTGCCGAGATTTGAAATTTTAAGATTTTGTATGGGCTCAATGATGCAGGGGGAAATGAGAAGCTTTTCGTCGTCTATATTACCCAGCTTTTTAAGGGCGTTGAGCAGTACCGCGGCGGAAGCGCCCAGAAGATTGCTGGTCTTGCCCGTAACTATGGTGCCGTCGGGCAGCTCTACGGCAGCGGCAGGATTTTCCGTCTCCTCCGCTCTGTCGTTGGCGGCCTTTACCACCTTTCTGTCCTCAACGGTTATCCCCGCCTTGCTCATAAGCAGCTCAACCTTGTATACCGCCTCCGAGTCGCCTCTGCCCATAATCTTGTCGCACATGGTCTGATAGTAACGTCTGATTATCTCCTGACAGGAAGCCTCGCGGCATACCTCGTCGTCCACTATGCATTTTCCCGCCATATTCACGCCCATATCCGTAGGTGATTTATAGGGACACTCGCCCATAATCTTTGAAAGAATGGCACTGAGAACGGGAAAGACCTCCACATCTCTGTTGTAATTGACGGTGGTCTCGCCGTAGGCCTCAAGGTGGAAGGGGTCTATCATATTTACGTCGTTAAGGTCGGCGGTGGCCGCCTCGTAGGCAAGGTTTACGGGGTGCTTTAAAGGCAGATTCCATACGGGGAAAGTCTCAAACTTTGCGTAGCCCGCCTTTATTCCACGCTTATATTCATGGTAAAGCTGAGAAAGGCAGGTAGCCATTTTTCCGCTTCCCGGACCGGGAGCCGTAACTATCACCAGCGGCCTTGTGGTTTCAATATACTCGTTCTTTCCGAAGCCCTCTTCGCTGGCTATAAGAGGAATATTTCCCGGATAACCCTCAATGGGATAGTGGAGATATACCTTTATTCCCAAAGCGCCGAGACGCTTTCTGAATTTATCCGCCGCAGGCTGTCCCGAATACTGAGTAAGCACCACGCTGCCCACATAAAGTCCCGCGGCGCGGAAAGCATCGATAAGGCGAAGCACATCCGCGTCATATGTAATTCCCAGGTCGCCCCTGAGCTTGTTCTTTACGATGTCCGAGGCGCATATGGCCACAACTATCTCCGCCTGGTCCGCAAGGTGGAGAAGCATCCTGATTTTGCTGTCAGGCTGAAAGCCCGGAAGCACTCGGGAAGCGTGATAATCGTCGAAAAGCTTGCCTCCCATTTCAAGGTACAGCTTGTTGCCGAAATGGGAAATCCTCTCCTTTATGTACTTGGACTGCATCTCGATATACTTGTCATTGTCAAATCCGATCGCCGTCATTAAATGCCCCTCCCTCGAAATATTCCGCAGACCGCAGAAAAACACAAAAACACCGCCCGCAGGCAGCTTTGTGCTTGCGGACCGAATTTTATCTGTGAAGTTTTCACCGGTTCTGTATCTTTATAAAATCAAGGAAAATTATAAACTATTTATATTTACTTTTCAACCGATTTTTACTTTTTTACAGTATTTCGGCACATATCACAAAAGCTATTTCGTAACGATTAAAAAACTTTCTCAGAGAAAGTCGGCGGCAAATACAGACCGCCGCAACACCTTCCGAATAAATCAAACAAAACACCCGCGATCGAAATCAATTCTATCGCAGGTGTTATTTCGTATCCGCTCACTTTCCGCACTCGAAATCAAAAGCAAGCTCCGTTTTATTTGACTTATGACAAAATTCGGCCTGCTGCCGCTTGATTGAAGAATCAGCCTGCCCGCAGGCACTTACGGCTGTTTCCCGCTGTAAGTCCGTGTGCGTTTTGCCTGCAAGCTCAGCCTGCCCGCAGGCACTTATAGCCGTTTTCCGCTGTCAGTCCGTGTGCGTCTTGCCTGCAAGCTCAGCTTGCTGCGGATTGGGTGCAGCGTCACGCTGCCGGGCTCAGTTTGCCTGAAACTGCATACGGTAATATTTCGCGTATATGCCGTCTTCCGCCATGAGTTCGTCGTGGGTTCCGCGCTCCGCTATGCCGTCTTCCGTAATCACTATAATCTCATCGGCTCCCCTTATGGTGGAAAGCCTGTGGGCAATTGTAATGGTTGTCCTGTTCCTTGAAAGTTCTTCGAGGCTTCGCTGAATATGCCTCTCGCTCTCGTTGTCAAGGGCGCTGGTGGCCTCATCAAGGATGAGTATGGGCGGGTTTTTAAGAAATACCCTTGCAATGGAAATGCGCTGCTTCTGTCCGCCCGAAAGCCTTGTGCCACGCTCTCCCACAAAAGTATCGTAGCCGTCGGGAAGTCCCATGATGAAATCATGAATGTTGGCGTTCTTCGCCGCCTCCATGATCTCCTCCTCGGTGGCATCGGGCTTTCCGTAGGCTATGTTTTCCCTTACGGTTCCGCAGAAAAGATATACGTCCTGCTGGACTATGCCTATATTTTTCCTGAGGCTTTCAAGAGTAAAGTCCCTTATGTCCTCGCCGTCTATGGTTATCCTGCCCCCCGTAAGCTCGTAAAATCTCGGCAGAAGGGAGCATATGGTGGTCTTGCCGCCGCCCGAGGGCCCGACAAGAGCAATGCTCCTGCCTGCCGGGATCTTAAAGGAAACGTCCGAGAGCACAGGCTCATCCTCGTTATATCTGAAGGTGACATGGTCGTATTCCACATCTCCTTTAACTCCCGTAATTTCTTTCGCGTCGGGAGCGTCCTCGATATCGGGCTCAGTTTCCATAATTGCACTGAAACGGCGAAAGCCCGAAAGTCCCTTCTGTATCATCTCGGTGAGCTCTACAAGTATCTGAATAGGACTTATGAAAATGCCTATGTACAGAGCGTACATGGCAAGGTCCGCAGGCTCCATTTTGTCCTGGGAAATAAGGTATCCGCCGAACACAAGCACCGTAAGGTACATCATGCCCTGAAAGAAAATATTCCACGCCGAAAAGCTGCCCATGCAGCGGTAATTTTCCTTTTTCGAGATGAGGAAATTCTCGTTGCTCACGGCGAATTTCTCTTTCTCTATCTCCTCGTTGGCAAAGGACTGGACCACCCTGATTCCCGAAAGGGTATCCTGAAGCCTCGCGTTGATGTCGCCTATTTTTCTCCTGTTATCGAGGAAGGTGGCGTGCATTTTTTTGCTCTGCTTCGAGGAAAAAATGACCATGAGCACCACTATTACCGAAAGGGGGATAACAAGCCGCCAATTTATTATCGTAAGGAAGATAAATGAACCTATGAGCTTTATGAGGGAAATAAAGAGATTCTCGGGGCCGTGGTGGGCAAACTCCGAAATATCGAAAAGATCCGAAACAAGACGGCTCATCATCTGACCCGAATTGTTGTTGTCATAATATGAAAATGAAAGCTTCTCGTAGTGCTCGAAGAGCTCCTTTCGCATATCCCGCTCCATCATGGCGCCCATGACGTGACCCTGACAGTTGACGTAATATTTGCACAGGGACTGGATGATGTACATGACAAGAAGTCCCGCGGCAAGAAGCGGCAGAACACGCAGGATAACTGACTTTTCCTGAACGAAAACCGTATTGGCTCCCTCACGGAGCAGCTGCGGATAGATAAGGTCAATGAGACTTATGACCGCCGCGCAGAAAAGGTCAAAGAAAAATATCTTTCTGTAGGGCTTATAATATCCGATGAATTTTTTTATCAGCTTCATATTCCCCTCCTACCGATAAAACGGATTTTATTATTTTTGAAAAATTATTATACTCCCCTCAGAGCCTGAGGCGCAACAAAAATTTAAAGATTCTTTTCCATAAAATAGTTTGTAAGGGAAACTCCTTCCTTTATCACCTCGTTGGGACGGATAACGGAGTATCCCAGCTTTTCAAAAAAGGGCTTCGCGGTAATGCTGGCATAAACCGTAACTTTTGAGCTTCCGCAGGAGGCGGCATAGCGTTCCGCTTCACTGCAAAGGGCCTTGCCTATGCCCATGCCCTGAAACTCACAGTGTACATAAAGTCGGTCGAGAAAGCCCGAAGAGGTAAAGTCGCAAAAGCCCACAATGCGGTCCCCCTCTGCGGCAATTACGGCTTTCTTCCCCTTTTCTTTAAATGAAGCGTTCCATTTTTCAAGGTCTCGGCCTTTGGGCGCCCAGACCTCTATCTGCTCTTCGGTATAATCGGCGGAATTTATCCTGTGCACCGTTTCGTAAAAAAGCTCCGCCGTTTCACGGCAGTCTCCACATTCATAATCCCTGATATACAAATTGCCACCTCCGAAAACTGTTCCTTTCATACCCGCTGCCGCCTTTAACCCTTTAATCAAAGAGCCGCCCTCAGGCGGCTTCGTAAATTTTTATTATCCTATAAAATCAATGACGGGCTGAAGATATGATTTGTCCGTCCAGTCGCATTTTCCCTTTAACGCCTGCATAACGGTTTTTTCCGCCGGCGTATATGCGGACGGTTCCTTTTTCTCGGCAGATTTCTGCACCGCTTTTACAAGCAGCTTGTCCGGCATGCTGAGAGATTCGATATCAAGCGCACCTCGGCAATAGAAGCACGGAATACCTGCGATTTCATCACGGAAATTGTCCGTATACAATTTCTTAAATGCCTTTTCGTCATATGAAAAGGCGCCTACGCAGAAAACGGCGACTTCCTTCTCCTGAAGCTTGCCCCAATATTTTTTTAGAAAGGAGAGCCCCGATATGCGGGAAGCGTATATTCCAGAGCCGAAAATGACCGTCTCATAATTATCCAGGTCGGCGGCGGAAAAGCTCTTCGCGTCAACACAGTCAAAGCCCGTCGCCTGAGCAAGCCAGCGAGCGTATTTCGCGGTTGTTCCGTATTTCGATTTGTAAACTATAAGTCCCGGCGACATATTATCCCTCCAGATTTATTGTATCAATAATACCACACTTTCCGTAAAATGCAACGTCATAAAGCATATATCAGCTGTCTGTATTTTAAAAATTATTTATTATTTTAACGGAAAATTTTAAAAGTCGACATTTTTGTTCACATCAGCTCGTTTTTATGATATACTCCACTTTACCGTTCACATAAAGGAGCAGTTTTCATGGCTCAATTAAAACAGAAACTCCCCGGAATACTTTTATGCCTTTTAATTTCCGTACCCTGCTGGTTTTTAGGCAAGGCTCTGCCCGTTGTGGGAGCTCCCGTATTCGCCATTATAGCGGGAATGATACTCACTCTCATAATTAAGAAAAAGGACGCCTTTGCGGGAGGAATAACCTTTACCTCCAAAAAAATCCTTCAATATGCGGTTATCCTGCTGGGATTCGGCCTCAATCTTTCGGAGATAGCAAAGGTCGGCTCAATGTCCCTGCCCATTATTGTCTCCACCATTGCCACATCGCTGATAGTTTCCTTCATTCTCTGTAAGATAATGAAAACCCCCGCCAACGTCTCAACCCTGATCGGCGTGGGCTCCTCCATATGCGGAGGCTCCGCAATAGCCGCCACAGCTCCCGTCATCGAGGCAAACGACGAGGAAATCGCTCAGTCCATTTCCGTCATCTTCCTCTTTAACGTTCTTGCCGCGCTTATTTTCCCCACCCTCGGCTCAATGCTCGGCATGACAAACGAGGGCTTCGGCCTTTTCGCAGGCACCGCCGTAAACGATACCTCATCAGTAACGGCAGCCGCCACGGCATGGGACGGTATGCACCCCGGAGCCAACACCCTCGATACGGCCACAATAGTAAAGCTCACCCGCACCCTGGCCATAATCCCCATAACCCTTGTGCTTGCCTTCTGGCGCACAAGAAAGCTCAAAAAAGAGCAGACCCAAGCAAACAGCACATTCAGCCTTAAAAAGGTTTTCCCCATGTTCATCGTCTTTTTCGTGCTCGCTTCCATTATCACAACCGTCTGCACCTCTCTGGGAGTCGAAAGCTCCTTCTTCGCCCCCTTCAAAGAGCTTTCTAAGTTCTTCATCGTTATGGCCATGTCGGCAATAGGACTTAACACAAATATAGTAAAGCTGGTAAAATCAGGAGGAAAACCCATACTTATGGGCCTTTGCTGCTGGATAAGCATTTCCCTTGTAAGCCTCGGCATGCAGCATGTACTGGGTCTCCTTTGATACATAGCTCCATTTGAAAGTTAATATATAAAAGTAAAGAGCCGTCTGTTATATATCATATAGCTCTTTTCTTTTGAAATAAAACCGCCTTTTTGCAGTTCCGTTTTTGCAGTTTATTAAAGTATAATATCGTATAATACCAGGCAGCATATCCCGCCGCATCAAAACGCATCGTTAAAACACCGAAATCGCTGCACCATAAAACCGCTGTAAAGTTTTGAATAAATGCTTTTCACAAGTCAAAGGAAAGCTTTAACGGCTCCCTCGTCAAAGGGAGCCGTCTCCTGTGCCTGTTTATATTTTCGGAGATTTTAAAAGAGCTATGTAATATAGAACATATAACTCTTGTTTGTCGACAGTTTTCTGCGCTCTTTATGCCTTTTTAATCAGCGTTTTTCGGAAGGGTCACTGTAATCTCGGTACCCTCTCCAGTTTCACTTTTGAGAGAGATCTCTCCGCCGTGATACATTACCCCGTGCTTTACAATGGAAAGGCCCAGTCCCGTGCCGCCTATCTCCTTAGAATGGCTCTTATCCACCCTGTAAAACCTTTCAAAAACACGCTCCTGATGCTCCGTGGGGATCCCGATTCCCGTATCCTTGACTTTTAGGAAAACGCTGTTTTCATTTTCCCTGACGGATATATCAACCCTTCCGTTTTCACGGTTATACTTTACGGCGTTTTCGCAGAGGTTGTAGATAATATCGGTAAGTATCTGCTTTACGCCCGTAAGCTCTGCCGATTCACCCTCAACCTTTATTTCAACGTGCTTTTTGGCCGCGTCCGCTTTCAGTCTCGCTGCGCTTTCTACGGCAAGGTCGTATAAATCCACCTTTTCCCTTTCGTAGAACCTGCTCTTTTCGTCAAGTGCAGAAAGCTTGATTATATCCCCCACAAGGGTTATGAGACGCTTTGTCTCGTCATAAATGGATTTCGCAAAATCCGCCATATCCTCTTTTTTCATATCCCCGTCCTTCATGAGCTCCGCGAAGCCGTAAATGGAGGTAAGAGGGGTTTTAAGCTCGTGGGAAACGTTGGCGGTAAACTCCCTGCGAAGCTGCTCACGCTGAGTCTTTTCCGTTATGTCAAGTAGCACTATGACAGCGCCGATTATTTCCCCGTCGCGGAAAACAGGGTTCGCTATAAGGCTGTACTGACGGGAATTTTGAGTTATGCTGCATTCTGAGTTATTGCCCTTGAGAGCCTCATCCACAGCTTCTATAACCTGAGTTGAACGGTATATTTTAAGAGCTCCGAGACTTGTCTCATCGGTTATATCGAGAAGCTTTTCGGCTGCGGAGTTGTAGGTGAGTATATCGGAATTACCGTCGATGACCAGCAGACCCTCACACATATTGTCCGTAATAAGCCTGAATTCCTTCTGCTTTTGCTTCGCCTCGTGGAGCTGACGCTCTATTATCAGCTTCTGACGGTTTATTTTTGTAAGCAGGGGAGCAAGCTCGTCATAGGTTTTATTGTTTTCGGGGTTTTCAAGGTCAAGGGCGTTTATGGGCTTGAGTATACTCTCCGAAAGCTTAATGGCCAGCACGGCGGAGAGTATGAGAGCTATAAGGATGACTATGCAGATAGGTCCTGCAAGCTCCGAGAGAAATGCGAAAATCGTGCTTTGAGGGGCGGAAATTCTTAAGACTGAGCCGTCTGAAAGCCTCAAAGCGTAATATATGTTCTTTTCAGTAAGGGTATCGGAGTAACGGCTGCTCATGCCGCTTCCGTAGAGGACCGCCTCTTTAAACTCCTCACGGTCTGCATGGTTTTCCATTTCGGAAGCGTCAGCCTTTGAATCAAAGAGCACCGAGCCGTCATTTTCTATGACGGTGACGCGCCTGCTTCCGAAATCATAGTCTCCGAGGTTTTTAAGCTCCGAATTTTCTATTACCCCCGCCATAAGCTCCGTTTCCTCTTTAAACTCCGACTCAACCTGTTTTTCAAAGTGACTGAAAAGCACTCCCGTACTCATGGCAAGGCTCACTATCAGCACCGTAAAGGCCACAAGGCAGGAGGAAAAAAATATTTTTTTATTCATTTTTTACACCGCCGATTTTATATCCTATTCCTTTTACCGTTTCAATAAGATTGCCCGCCTCGCCTAATTTGCGGCGAAGCTTTGTAACATGGACGTCAACAGTGCGGTTTTCTCCGTCGAAGTCATAACCCCAAATGCGGCTGTAAATGGCGTCTCGGCTGAGAACCACTCCGTCCGCCTCCACAAGAGCACATAAAAGCTCGAATTCCTTAAATGACAGCACTACGGGCTCGCCGTTTACCTCCACTATATGCTTCTGAGGGTTTACTCTCAGCGGCCCCACCCTAAAGTCGGGTGTTTTTGCGGGGGCTTCATTGCAGCGGCGAAGAACGGCCTTTATCCTCGAAATAAGCTCCAGCATTCCGAAGGGCTTCGCTATATAGTCGTCGGCGCCCATATCGAGACCCGTGACCTTATCGTATTCGCTGCCCTTAGCGGTAAGCATTATAACGGGTATGACTTTAGTCTCCGCACCGCAGCGTATCTTTTTGAGAATTGTAAGTCCGTCCTCTCCCGGGAGCATAATATCAAGAAGTATCATCTCGGGTCTCTCTTTTTTAAGAGCCTCCCAGAAAGGCTCCGATGAGGAAAAATCGCAGGTTTCAAAGCCCTCCTTTGAGAGAGCGTAGCAAATAAGCTTTCTTATATTCTGATCGTCTTCTACCAAATAAATCATAACTGTCCCTCTCAACTGATAAGGTGTTTTCTTTTCACTATTATACACTAAAAGGGATAAAAAGTAATCACGCCTTTACATGGGTGTCGGTAATGGAGTATTCCACCCACTCCGCTATATTCACCGCATGGTCGCCTATTCGCTCGAAATACTTGGCTATCATAAGGATGTCGAGGTAGATTTCCCCTTCCTCGGGATTGCCGCATATGGCCTTTGTAAGCTCCTCCTTTACTTTAAGGAAAAGCCCGTCTACGGCGTCGTCGCGCTTCATCACCTTACGGGTCATATCAAGATCCCTCCTGACAAAGGAATCAACGCTTTCCGTAACCATTTTCTTCGTCTCATCCGCCATATCCGTTATATGCTCCGCCGCGCCGCTGCTGTGAGGCCCCACAAATTTGAGTATCTCCGCAATATCAGCCGCCTGGTCGCCTATGCGCTCCATGTCGGAAATCATCCTCAAAGCCGCCGAAATCATTCTCAGGTCTCCCGCTACGGGCTGCTGGTGAAGAAGCAGCTTCATGGAAAGGGATTCTATCTCCCTCTCCTTCTCGTCAATAAGCCTTTCCGTCCCCTTTATCTTTTCAATAAGGGTCTTGTCGCCGTCTTTAAGGCATTTGGCCGCCGAAGAAATAGCCTCCTCGCAGAGGGCTCCCATTTTTACAAGCTCCAGATTCAAAGTGCTCAGCTGTTTGTCAAAATATGATCTCATTTTATCCGAACCTTCCCGTTATATAATCTTCAGTTCTCTTATCCGAGGGGGTGGAGAACATCTTTTCCGTATCGTCAAACTCAATGACCTCGCCTAAAAGGAAAAACGCGGTTTTATCGGCTATTCTCAGAGCCTGCTGCATATTGTGAGTGACGATTATTATCGTGTACTTCTCCTTGAGGTCCAGCACAAGCTCCTCGATCTTTGAGGTGGAAATGGGGTCGAGAGCCGAGGTGGGCTCATCCATGAGGAGCACATCAGGCTCAACGGCCAAGGCTCTGGCGATGCAAAGGCGCTGCTGCTGTCCTCCCGACATGCTCAGGGCGCTCTTTTTGAGCCTGTCCTTGCACTCGTCCCAGATAGCCGCCTGTCTGAGGCTGCGCTCTACGATCTCATCAAGTGCCACCTTGGAATGTACCCCGTGTATTCTCGGGCCGTAGGCGATATTGTCGTAAATGCTCATGGGGAAGGGATTGGGCTTTTGGAACACCATTCCCACCCTTTTGCGAAGAAGGTTTACGTCCATATCCCCGTATATGTCCTCGCCCTCAAGAGTGACCTTCCCTTCGATTTTGCAGCCCTCTGTAAGGTCGTTCATGCGGTTGAGGGTCTTTAGGAAAGTGGACTTTCCGCAGCCTGATGGGCCTATGAGGGCCGTTATCTGATTTTTCGGTATTTCCATATTTACGTTTTTTAAAGCCTCGTTGCTTGAGTACCAGAGCCTTAAGCCTTTTGTTTCCATGATACCGGACATATATATTCTCCTATCCTCTTTCATCATTTTTTAAGTTTGCGCCCCGCAACCTTTGCGGCAAAATTTATCACAAAGGTGAGCATGAGGAGTATCGCTGCAATGGCAAAGGCGACCTCAAACTCGCCTCTCTCCTTGGCGTAGATGTACATGGCGACTGTCAGGGTGGCTCCGGGATTTCCCGGCTTTACCGCATCTATGAAATTCATCACGTTGTTGGCCATGCCCGCCGTAAAGAGCAGCGCCGCCGATTCTCCGACGATTCGTCCCACCGCAAGGATGCAGCCCGTAACGATTCCGTCAACGGAGCAGGGCAAAACAACAGTCCTTATCATGTGCCATTTGCCCGCTCCCAAACCGAGAGCGCCCTCACGGTAGCTCTGTGGCACCGTTTTGAGGCTCTCCTGAGTGGTTCTGATAATCGTCGGCAGCGTCACCACCACAAGGGTGAGGCTGCCTGCAAGGATACTGTATTCCAGGGAGCAGAACTGTACAAAGAAAAGCATACCCACAAGGCCGTAAATTATGGACGGTATGCCCGCAAGGGTTTCAGTCGCAAATTCGATTACGGAAACAAGCTTTTTGTTTTTCGCATATTCCGTAAGGTATATGGCCGCCCCCACTCCCAGAGGCAAAACTATGATTAAAGTGATTATTACCACATATAATGTATTGAGTATATTGGGAAGGATGCCTATTGTATCCCTCAGAAAGCTGGGGGAGGTACTCAGAAGCTCCCACGAGATATTCCCGAGACCCCGATAAAAAATGTATATTATGAGCCCCGCCAGAAGTGCGCAGGTAAGGCCTGCCGCAGCGTACATAAGGCCGTGGAGAACAAGGCGGTAGGCTCTTCGCTTTACCGAAATTTTCTTTTTCATTTTCATCGCCTCATTCACCTTTCTTTTTAAGGACCTTGTTGAGCACAAGATTTATTATCATTATGAATATGAAGAGCACGAGGGCTATGGAGAAGAGCGCCTGACGCTGAAGTCCGCTGGAATAGGACATTTCGCTTGCCACGGCCGTTGTGAGGAAACGCACGCTTGTAAAGATACCCGGCATATTGGGAACGTTTCCCGACACCATCATGACCGCCATGGCTTCGCCTATGGCTCTGCCGATGCCGAGGACCACCGAGGTAGCTATGCCGCCCTTTGCCGCAGGTATCGTCACCTTGAAAACGGTCTCGGTCTTTGTGGCTCCCAGAGCAAGGCTAGCCTCCTCGTATTCGGAGGGCACCGCCTTCAGCGCGGTCTCGGAGACGCTTATTATGGACGGGAGAATCATAATCGCAAGAACGATTACAGCGGAGAAGAGATTCGCCCCGTCGGGAAGGTCAAAGGTCTCGCGAACTGCGGGAACAAGCACAATCATACCTATAAGACCGTAGACAACGGAGGGGATACCTGCAAGCAGGTCAACGGCGGGTCTTACGGCTGCGGCAAGACGTTTGGGAGCCATCTTGGCGAGAAAAACAGCCGTAAAAAGTCCCACCGGCACGCCGATAATAACGGCGCCCAGAGTGCCCCAGACTGACGTCATTATAAACGGAAGTATTCCGTATTGGGGATTTGAGGATGTGGGGCTCCAAACTTCTCCGAAGAGAAATTTTATCAGCCCTATTTCACGAATTGCGGGAAGTCCCGAGATTATAAGATAAACCGTTATGAACAAAACACAGGCCACGGCGAGAAAACCGCAGATCATGAAAAACAAATTCATCGCCTTTTCGGCGGCGGAAAAAAACTTTTTTGATTTACTCATATATATCTTTCGGGATGCGCCCTTTAAATGCCGAAACACGGCCGCCGCGCGCAGCCTCCACCTTTCTCTTTTTTGGAACCGTACCCTCATAATAAAGCGCATCCACCCTTGAGCGGATGCGCAGGAGAGAGTTTGAGCTGTTTATCTTTTTACAGGCACAACTCCCGCCTCTTTTACGAGAGCGTCTGCTTCTGAGGATGTGACGAAATCGAAGAACTTCTGCGCCGCCTCGCTGAGCTCCTTATCAGCAAGAGTAACCATTACGAAGTTACGCTGGATTTCGTATGTGCCGTCCTGGATCGTCTCTGTTCCGGGGGCAACTCCGTTTACCTTTATTGCCTTTACCTTATCGCTGACCGAAGCAAGGGAGACATATCCGATGGCGTTGGGGTTGCCCGCAACCGTAGCCACAACGTCGCCCGTTGCGGTAAGGGCCTGGCTGTATTTGCATTTATCCTCTGTACCCGTGATTGACTCGAAGCCGTCGCGTGTGCCTGAACCCGCCTCACGTCCGATGGGAACAACGGGAGCATCCGCGCCGCCTACGTCCTTCCAGTTGGTGATTTCGCCTGTGTAGAGAGCCGCTATCTGCTCAACGGTGAGATCCTCAACTGTGTTTTCGGGATTGATGATGATTGCGATGCCGTCAATTGCCACAACGGTACCTTTAAGGCCCTGAGCAATTTCGTCTTCTTTAAGGTCGCGTGAGGAAAGTCCGATGTCGCATCTGCCCTCCAGGACCGCCTGTATGCCTGAGCCTGAGCCGGTGGGATTATAGGTGACTTCAACTCCGTCGTTCTGCTCCATAAAGCTTTCTCCCATGAAGCCGATATACTTTTCCATGGATGTGGAGCCGTCCGTGGTGACCGTGCCGGAAAGGCTGTCACCGCCGGCTGTGCAGCCGTAAAGAACGCCCGCAAGGATAACTGCCGCAATAAGAACTGCCAATAATTTTTTCATCTTCCATGACCTCCTGAGTCACTGTCCGTTGGTTTTGTTTTTTGGAACAACTTAAGTATAGCCTCTGTAATGTTAACTGTGAAATCGAAGCGGTGTTAAATGTAAGTTAACATTTTAAGCCCTCCACTGTACAAAAAGCACACTTATTTATTACGCTATTTACATATCTCTTTACCGGTAAATTTCGGATGTGCTATATGCACAATTGTATCTAAAAAAACAGGTCACTTTGCTTTCAAAAGAACAATGTGGTTTTTCGACATTTTATATAAAAATTTTCAAGGCTATTGACATATAACTATGTATAGTGATAGCATGAAATCGAAAGGAATGCTCAGAAGCATGAAAGTGAGGAAATCAGGGGCGGCATTTGTCCTTCCGCGCCCTTTTAAAGCGTACTTTCGACTTGCTGAGCATCTCAGCAGGCCTTAAGCGCAGGGGCCTGTAAAAATGAACACCGAAAAGCTTTTCGAACACACACATGAGGAGGAAGAAACATGAACGCTGGTTCAAAGAGAAAATCATCTGTCTTCTGGCTGTGTATCGCACTGGTCATATGTCTGATCAGCTCCGTGGGAGCCAGCTTAGTACAGACCAATTTCGGCAAAGTTGAAGTGCGGGATCTCCGCTGGGAAACCGACAGCGGCCACTATATGAGCGCTCTGCTGTTCATCCCCGAGAACGCTACGGAAGACACCCCCGCTCCGGCAATCATCTGCAGCCACGGCTGGTACAACAACCGTGAGATGCAGGATCTTAACTATGTAGAATATGCACGCCGCGGATTCGTCGTACTTTCAATTGATATGTACGGCCACGGCAACTCGGAAAACCTTGTGACCAATGAATGGTGGAAGGACGAAAACAACGCAAACGGAATGTATGACGCCGTAAAGATGATGGCTGGCCTGCCCTTTGTTGACACAGAGCGCATAGGCGTAACGGGCCACTCAAACGGCGCCCTTGCAAGCCGCACGGCTGTGCTTCTTGACAATGAAGCCGAAACACAGCTTATCGCCGCGGCACTCCTCGTTTCAAACGATGCGGTATACGTTGACGAGGACGGCGAATACTATAATATGTTCGGCAGCCGTGACGCGGGAATCGTAGCCTGCCAGTACGATGAATTCTTCCATCGCGTAACACTGGAGGGCGGCACACGCACCGCTCCCCGCGATTACATAGACCAGGTAACTGCTCAGTCGTTCCTGCATTTTGGCCAGGATCCTGCGGGCCTTGACACACGCAGCAGCTACACAATGTATACAGAGGAAATAGACGGAGAAGAGGCAATCAGGGTCATCTACAATCCCAACATCACCCATCCCTGGGCTCACTTCTCAAAGGGCGTTGTTTCATCAAGCGTTGAATTCTTTGACGCCGCTCTCGACGCTCCCATTAAAATCGACGGCGACAATCAGATCTGGCAGCTTAAAGCTTTCTTTAACGCAATCGGCCTTGTAGGCTTCATGATGTTCGCCGTAAGCCTTGCCCTTACCCTTGTTAAGACAAAGGTATTCGCAAGCCTTAAAGCTCCCGAGATGGCAGCTCCCGCTCCCGCTCTCAAGGGCAAAGCTCAGGCATGGTTCTGGATCAGCAACGTTTTGGCGACATTGTTCTCAATTGTCGTATACATGGTAGGATATTCCGTAATCAATAAGATAAGGCCCGCTCTGTTTGTCCAGGCGCCCGTATTCTTCATCGGTATATGGAGTATGCTCTGCGGACTTTTCGCACTGGTGCTCATCTGGATAGGCCGCCTTGTCACAGGCAACAAGCCTGACAGAGCTGCAAACGGCGTAAAGATAAGCGGAATGAATCTTCTCAAGACAATCGCTCTTGCCGTAGTTGTAGCAGCGGCATCTTATGCTCTTGTATTTGCCGCCGACTTCTTCTTCAAGACCGACTTCCGTCTCTGGGTAATTCCTCTCAAAGCCTTTACGGCTGACAAGATCCCGATTATCCTCCTGTACCTGCCCTTCTTCCTTATCTACTATATCTGCAACAGCATTTCAATCAACAGCTACAACTTCTTTAAGCTGGGCAAGAAGGAATGGGTCAACACAGCCGTTATGGCGATTTTCAACGGCCTTGCTTCTCTTATCATGATTATCATCATGTACAGCTGCTTCTTCTCAACAGGATATCTTCCCAACGAGTTTATCCCATGGTTCGGCGGAAGCATCATAGGCATCTGGCTGTATCCAATAGTGGTTATCCTTCCCGTTGCGGCGGTTGTATCCCGCATCATCTACAAGCGCACACACAACCCCTACATTGCGGGTATCATCATGGCGCTTCTTGTAACCACAATGAGCTGCACAAATACTCTTACTCAGCTGTAATATGAAACTGAGCTGAAAGGTATTCGGCTAAAACAAAAAAGGTTCTATAATAAATGTTGGGGTGAAGACCTCAACATTTATTTATTAGCAAAAAAATAGACATATCCCCCAAAAGCCAATACAATAAAGTTGCTCAAACCTAAAGAAAGGCAGGAAGGAATATGTCCAAACAAGA
>CASDTR010000025.1 GCA_949283785.1 uncultured Oscillospiraceae bacterium | reverse complement strand
GATTTAACTCAATGCTGAAAAAACAGCAGGCCATTAAGGGTGAATGCAGAGTGACTACGGTGCTTTTTGATAACCGTTATGAACTTCTTCACGACAGAGTAGACATAAGGGGAATAACCCCGATAACGGAAAAGGAGTACTGTGTGGGAGGCTCAACCGCCCTGCTGGACGCCATGGGAAAAACCATTTCAAAAATCATTGGGGTGCAGAAGAACACGGAAAAAAAGTACAGAGCCGGGAATGTGATGTTTGTCATTATTACAGACGGAGAAGAAAATTCGAGCCGTGAATTTACGGCTCCGCAGATCAGGAAGATGGTCGAGGAGCAGAAATCCAAATACGGCTGGGAATTTATCTTTCTGGGAGCCAATATGGACGCGGTAAAAACCGCCGGTTCTTTTGGAATCAGTCCTGACCGCGCAGTTGACTATGTTCCGGATAAAGTGGGAACGGCGCTGAATTATCGCGTTATGAGCGAAACGGTGGCTTCTTTCAGAACCTGCGGCTGCGTTTCGCAGAAAGCTTTTGACGACATAAGGGATGATATGAAGAATAGAGGCGAGGGAAAATGATAGGGGCGATCATAGGCGACATCATAGGCTCGATTTATGAGTGGAACAACATTAAAACAAAGGATTTCCCGCTTTTCAGCGAAAAATGCACCTTTACCGATGATACGGTTATGACCTGCGCCGTGGCTCAGGGAATTATGGACGGAGCCGGGAGAGATGATTTCATTGACGCCATGAAAAAATACGGCAAAATGTATCCTTACGCGGGATACGGGGGAATGTTCAAGTGGTGGCTTACATCGGACAGCAGGGAGCCGTATAACAGCTTCGGAAACGGTTCGGCTATGAGGGTTTCTCCCTGCGCCTGGGTGACGGACTGCGGGGAGTACGGAGGAAGGGGTATAAGTCCCGCTTCACTGAGAGAACTGTCCGCCCTTTCGGCCGGAGTTACTCACAGTCATCCCGAGGGCATCAAGGGGGCTTCAGCCGTCGCCGACGCCGTATTCCTGTGCAGGTATTATTTCGGCGGTTACTGCGGAGAAAAAGAAAAGCCCATAAACGACGACCCCGCCGAATGTAAAAGGCGCATAAAGAATTATATTGAGAGCGTGTACGGATACGATCTTTCCGAGCCCCTGGACAAGATACGTCCGAATTACCGTTTCATCGGGTCCTGTCAGGGTACGGTGCCACATGCGATTACGGCTTTTCTCGAAAGCAGTGATTTTGAGGACGCGGTTCGAAACGCCGTATCCCTCGGCGGCGACAGCGATACCTTGACGGCCATTACCGGCAGCATTGCCGAAGCGGCTTACGGCGTCCCGGATTGGATAGAGGAAAAAGCGCTGTCGTATCTCGACGAGCCCTTGCTTAAAGTTCTGACGAACTGGAAAAAATATATATCCCATTTAAGAGATAAAAACGATTGACTGTAAAATTTTTCCCGCATAGTCAAGGGGATTTTCGGTTTAAAAGAGAAAATCTCCTTTTACATTTCCTCAGCGTTAATTTTATATTATAGCGAAAAAAGACCGCCAAAAGGCGGTCTTTTCGCTTAACTCTGTATTTTATTTTTTCTTTTTCTTATTTACAATCGGAACTATCACGAGAGCGGCTATAACTATAATCGCAACTACCGCTGCGGCGATAACCCATTTAACCTGCAAATTGTCGCCTACTGAGGGAATCATGAGTACGTTGGCGGGAGCCGCGAAAGCCTGAATGGCTCCGAAGAGCACTCCGCCGCCCATGAGTACCGCCAAAACAATGGCTACAATGCGCACAAAAAGTTTATTCTGCATTTTTAAGGACCTCCGTCAGTTTTCGATATGCATGTATTTTTTCATGTCTGCCCCGATGAGCTCGGCTTTTTCTTCTGCCGGCTCCTTAGAGGCAGCGCATGAGGTTATATAAACTTTGATTTTGGGCTCCGTACCGGAAGGACGCACGATGACTCCCGAACCGGCGGGAAGCTTGTAGGAGAGGACGTTTGATTTGGGCAGGTCGATTGCGGTGCATTCTCCGCTTTCAACGTCCTTTGAAAGGGAGGCTTCATAGTCTGCGGTGACGAGAACCTTTTCTCCTCCGATAACGGCGGGAGGATTGTTTCTAAGCTCAGTCATCATATCCTGCATCTTTGCCATGCCGCTTGCGCCCTCAAAGGCGAAGTTGAGAAGGCGGTGGAGATACATGCCGTGCTCAGCGTAAAGTCCCTCGATGACGTCTATAAGAGTCTTGCCGCAGGTCTTGTAGTAGGATGCCATTTCGCAAATGAGCATCGAAGCCACAACGGCGTCCTTGTCTCTGGCATGAGTGCCCGCAAGGTATCCGTAGCTTTCCTCCATGCCGACGATGTATCTGTCTGCTTCGCCCTTTGCCTCAAGCTTTGTGATGAGCTCACCTATATATTTGAAGCCAGTAAGCAGGTCGAAGATCTCGCAGCCGTATTTTTTGGCTATTGCCGTTACAAGCTCAGATGTAACTATGGTCTTAACGGCAACGGGTTTTTCGGGCAGAGTGCCCAGGGCCTTGCGCCTTGAAAGGAGGTATTCGAGCATTACTGCGCCCACTTCGTTGCCCGTCATGAGGCGGAACTCGCCGTTATGATGTACCGCAATGCCGACACGGTCGCAGTCAGGGTCGGTGGCCAGCAGCAGGTCGGCGGGCTGTGTCTCGCTGAGCTTTATGGCGCACTCGAAGGCCTGCTGGATTTCGGGGTTCGGATAGGGGCAGGTGGGGAAGTTTCCGTCGGGATATTCCTGCTCGGGAACCACTGTTACGTTTTCTATGCCTATTCTCCTGAGTATTTCTCTGACGGGCTTGTTTCCGGTGCCGTTAAGGGGAGTGTAGATAACTTTGAGTCCCGCGTTTTTGCAGGCGTCGGGGCTTACGCATACGCTTTGAACGGCGGCGTAGAACTCTTCGTAGATATCTTGTCCTATGAATTCGACAAGACCCTCTTCCACGGCCTTGTCAAAGTCCATTGTCTTGACGCCCGTGAACATATCCACCTTCTGGATGTATTCATATGTCTTGAGGGCAGCCTCGTCCGTCATCTGATAGCCGTTGGGGTCATAGCACTTGTAGCCGTTGTATTTTGCGGGGTTGTGGCTTGCGGTGATGATGATGCCAGACTGACATTTGAGCCTTCTTACCGCAAAGGAGAGCATGGGTGTGGGAACAAGCTCGGGATAGAAGTAAACCTTTACTCCGTTGGCGGCGAGGACTCCCGCAGCGCCCTTTGCGAAAAGGTCCGATTTGATTCTCGAGTCGTATGCTATGGCAACGCCGGGATTTTCGTATGCGCCGTTGAGGAAATCGGCCAGTCCCTGGGTGGCCTGATTTACGGTGTAGACGTTCATCCTGTTTGTTCCGGCTCCTATAACGCCTCTCAGGCCGGCGGTGCCGAACTCAAGGCTTTTATAGAAACGGTCAAAGATTTCGTCATCGTTATCCTTAATGCTTTCAAGCTCCGCTTTAAGGTCGGGGTCTGATACTGCGTCGGAAAGCCAGAGGGAATAAAGATCTTTAACATTATTCATAAGCATTTGCTCCCTTTTGTTTATATTTTTTCAATTATATTTTACAGCTAAAAAAAAACAGTGTCAACAATAAGCCGTTAGTCATTATGACGGTTTTCCCTTGCCTTAACAGGCAAGGGAAGATATAATACTGAAAGAAGAGTATTTACACGGGAGGGATGCAGGTGTTTTCAAAGGTTTTAAGTATGGGGATATTTGCCATGGACGCATATACGGTAAGCGTGGAGGCGGATTTATCCCAGGGACTGCCCCAGTTTTCGGTAGTGGGGCTTCCGGGAGCGTCGGTGAACGAATCGAGAGACCGTGTGCGCTCTGCCATAAAGAACAGCGGCTTTGAGTTTCCTGCTTCAAGGATAACCGTAAACCTTGCCCCTGCGGATATAAAGAAGGAGGGCTCCGTTTACGACCTTCCCGTTCTCATAGCGGTACTCACGGCGGGAAAGCAGCTTTCGGTGGATAACCTTGACGAGAAGGCGTTTATAGGGGAGCTTTCCCTGAGCGGAGACTTAAACAGAATAAACGGCGCCCTGCCCATGGCCATAAAGGCGGGGAAGAGCGGCATAAAGGAGCTTTACGTCCCCTTTGCCAACGGTGCGGAATGCGCCGTAGTTGAGGGGGTAAAGGTGTTCCCCGTAAAAAACATAAAAGAACTGACGGCTCATCTTGAGGGAAAGGGACAAATAGAGCCCGTTAAAAAGAGAGCATTTCAGACGGAGGGACCCTCGGAAAGCCTTCCAGACTTTTCCGATGTCAAGGGACAGTTTGCGGCAAAGCGGGCTTTGGAAATAGCGGCGGCAGGCGGACATAACGTTATGATGATAGGCCCGCCGGGCTCGGGAAAGAGCATGCTTGCAAAGCGAATACCCTCGATACTGCCCGATATGACATACGAGGAATCCCTTGAGACCACCATGCTTTACTCCATTGCGGGAAGGCTGCCGGAAAACTGTTCTCTCGTAGCGGCAAGACCGTTCCGCTCGCCTCACCATACCATTTCTCCCGTGGGACTTTCGGGAGGAGGGGCAGTTCCGAAGCCGGGGGAAATTTCTCTTGCCCATAACGGAGTGCTGTTTCTTGACGAGCTGCCCGAGTTCCCCAAAGCTACGACGGAGGTGCTCCGCCAGCCCATAGAGAATAACACCATCACCATCGCCAGAGCCTCGGGGGCTTATACATATCCCTGCTCCGTCATGCTCGTGTGCGCCATGAACCCGTGCCCCTGCGGATACTACGGTCATCCCCAAAGGCAATGTACCTGTCCCAAGGGAGCGCCTGCAAGGTACCTCTCCAAAGTGTCGGGGCCGCTCCTTGACAGGCTCGATATACATATCGAGGTGCCGCCTGTGGATTTTCAGAATCTCAGCGATATTGAGCCTGCGGAAAGCTCCCGCGCCATACGTGAAAGGGTAAACTCTGCAAGGAGGATACAGCAGGAAAGGTTTAAGGGCACGGGGGTCACCTGCAACGCGAAAATGGATTCGGCTCAGACAAGGGAATACTGCCGCATGGAGCCGAAAGCCGTTGAGATACTGAAAAACGCCTTCGAAAGGCTGGACCTTTCCGCCAGGGCTTATGATAAAATACTCAAAGTTGCCAGAACCATAGCCGACCTTGACGGCGGAGGCGAAATAACAGCCGCCCATATTGCCGAGGCGGTCCAGTACCGCAGCCTTGACCGTAAGTTCTGGAGAGGATAAAACTAACGGCTGATTTTTATTTAAAAGCAGATAAAAGGGAAACCGCAGAGCATTTAATCTCTGCGGTTTCCTCATATCAAATCAAAAATTCAGTCCTTCACATATTCCGCTATATCTTCAAGAGAGCAGTTTAAAGCGCGGCAGAGCTTATCGAGAGTTTTGGTCTCAATATTTTCGTTTGCCTTAAGACGCCTTACGGTTTTGCTGTCTATGCCGCATTTTTCCCTGAGCTGATAGGTTGATACATTTTTCTTCCTCATTGTCTCCCAAAGCCTGTCAAACTTTATCACAGTCTCACTCCCCATAGGTATTGACAGTAAATATTATGGGGATTATAACCCTCTTTCGTTAAGGGGATATAGTCCCCCCATAAGGGCAAAACAAAAAGCTGCGGAAAAAATCCGCAGCGGTTTTGAAAAAATAATCACTTTGCTTCCTTTAAACGCTCTATCAGTTTCAAAACGAGCCTGACGTCGCTTTCACTGAGGGTTTTCAGCTCCTCTGCGGCTTTGCTCACAAGCTCGGGGCAGCTGTTTTCCTCTTCAAAAAACTCGGCGGGAGTTATGCCGAAATAATTGCAGATAGCGAAAAATTCAGACATGGGCGGCAGGGATTTGCCTGAGGATATATTGTAAATGTAGCCTCTGCTGTGACCCAGGTCATAGCTCATCTGATATTCCGAAACGCCTTTGCTTATACGAAGCCGTGAAATCCTGTTTCTTACAAATTCCTCATACATTCAAATCGCCTCCTGAATACTTATCTTATTCCACAACGCAAACTAAGTATTCAATAAATAATTGTTGTTTTAAGGTTTAAGTCGAGAAATATATGTTATAATAACCTGTTGACAATAAACGTTTAAATGCGCCGCGGCAAGTGCGCGGCAACGGCGGGGAGGCGTTTGAGGATGCGGGAAAAAAAGGGGAGAGCCTGTGTAAAGGTGAGGGCCTTTGAGTACATGGAAATAAGGGAAGAAAAAATAGAATTCGGCTCCCGCAGGGAAGACTTGGAGCTCCTACTCGGGAAGCGGGAGGAAAACGAAAAGGCCGAGGACTTCTGCGAACATTTAGGGGACATACGTCTCGAATTTTGCGACGGCAGGTTTTCCGCCGCCGTGGTGCCGAAGGGGTACGATATTTTTCTTAATGGGTCGGAGCCGGTTTTTTCGGCAGAGGATGCGGAAAATGTGCTTTCGAGATTTTTTCCACCCGTTACAAGGCTCGATAAAAAGGGGAGCGTCTGTTGTGAAAGGGCGGGAATAATTTGCTTTAAGGGCGCGTCGCCGAGGATATTTATCTGCTCACGGAAGTTTTACCGCCGTTACAGTGTCATGCTTTCGGTAATGGAGCAATGTGAACAAAAGGACTCCTTTAATGATGTGTAAAAAAGCAATTGAAAATGAAAATCCAGGTGATATAATTATTTTCCTGTCTGTTCGCCGTGGAACAGACGGGGATTTTCTGTTATGGGCAAATATAATCTCACGGGTATTTGGTCGTTTCAGCGAGAAAAATTTATGCAGGGAGGACTTATTATGATTGAACTCAATGGCATAAACAAAACTTTTCGAGTTGCAAAGCGAAATGCCGGTTTAAAGGAGGCTGTAAAGACCTTTTTCAAAAGGGATTACACCGAAATCCGAGCCCTTAACAATGTGAGCTTCACCGTGGGAGACGGTGAAATAGTGGGGTACATAGGACCCAACGGAGCGGGAAAGAGCAGTACCGTAAAGGTGATGAGCGGGATACTCACTCCCGACAGCGGAACGTGCGTCATAGACGGCCTTACGCCGTGGAAGGACCGCAAAGAGCACGTTAAGAACATAGGCGTTGTCTTCGGACAGCGTTCCCAGCTCTGGTGGGATGTGCCCGTAACCGACTCCTTCGAGCTCATACGGGATATTTACGGGGTAAGTGAAAGCGTGTACAAAAGGAATCTGGAGGAGCTGACGGAGCTTTTGTCCATAGAGGAGATACTGAAAACTCCCGCAAGGCAGCTGAGTCTCGGCCAGCGCATGAGGTGCGAAATCGCCGCCTCGCTGCTCCATGAACCGAGAGTGCTTTTTCTTGATGAGCCTACCATAGGTCTTGACGCGTCCTCAAAGCTTGCGGTGAGGAGCTTCATAAAAAAGCTTAACAGGGAGAAGGGAACTACGGTTATCCTCACAACTCACGACACCCAAGATATCGAAGCTCTCGCAAACAGGATACTTCTCATAGGCAAGGGAAGGATACTTCTCGACGACACCCTCGACGGCCTTAAAAAGCGGTACTCCGCCGTTAAAACACTCACTGTCCGTTACGGCGACGGGGATATATCGGAAGGAGAGGGCATGGAGGTTGCCGAAAAGAAGGAGGGGCTTGCAGTCGTCAAAGTAAACACCGCCCTGATTTCCGTTTCACGGGCCATAGAGCGGATTTCCCGCACGGCGGATATAATGGATCTGTCCGTTACACAGACCTCCGCCGATGAAATCGTGCTCTCTCTTTACAGGGAGTTCGGCATATGAAGAAGTATTTCAGCTATTTCAGAATACGTTTTATCAATTCTCTTCAGTACAGAACGGCGGCCTGCGCAGGCATCGCCACCCAGTTTGTCTGGGGTTTTATGGAGATACTGCTCTTTTCCGCCTTTTACAGGGAAAATCAGAATATTTTCCCCATGGAATTTTCCGCTCTTGCGTCTTATATCTGGCTTCAGCAGGCTTTTCTTGCGATATTCATGCTCTGGTTCTGGGATAAGGATATTTTTAATATGATTTCCGACGGGAACCTTGCCTACGAGCTTATACGTCCCGCCGACGTTTACTGGCTCTGGTTTACAAAAAACACTGCCTCAAGGATTTCGGCGGCTCTTTTAAGGTGCTTTCCCATTTTGATTGTGGCGTCCCTTCTGCCCGAGCCTTACGGGCTTTCGCTGCCCGCGTCGCCTCTTGCCTTTGTAATGTTTACGCTGACGGGTATTTTGAGCTTTTTGTCGGTTATATCGCTGTGCATGATAGTTTACGCAGGCTCTGTTTATACAATTTCACCCAAGGGTCTCATGGCGATCGTGAGCGCAGCGGCGGAGCTTCTGAGCGGAGGGCTTGTGCCGATACCCTTTATGCCTGAGTGGCTTCAGCGGATACTGTATTTTACGCCCTTTGCCTCAATGCAGAATCTTCCTCTAAGGATTTACGGCGGAGACATTGCGGGCGCGCAGATGCTTTACGGCTTTCTGCTTCAGATTTTTTGGCTTATCGCCATGGCCGTTTTCGGAAGGCTGCTGCTTTCGAGAGGACTTAAAAGCGCCGCTTTGCAGGGAGGGTGAAAAATGAAGCTGTATTTAAGGTATTTTTCAATATACATAAAAAGTATGCTCCAATATAAAGTCTCGGCTCTTATGATGTTTGTCGGGCAGTTCATAACGAGCTTTACGGCTGTTTTAAGCGTTTACTTTATGCTTTCAAGGTTTTATTCGGTACAGAGCTTTACTTTGGAAGAGGTATTTTTGTGCTTCGGCTGCGTGCAGCTTTCATTCAGCCTTACGGAATGTTTCGCAAGGGGCTTCGATACCTTTTCCTCCATGATAGGCAACGGCGAATTCGACCGTATAATGCTGCGTCCCAAGGGCCTCGTCTTTCAGGTGCTCTCCTCGAAGATGGAATTCAGCAGGCTGGGCAGGACTTTGCAGGCGCTGCTGGTGTTCATATATGCCCTGATTTGCGCCGATATCAGCTGGAACGCGGTCAGAATTTTTATTCTGATATTTATGGTCATGGGCGGAATATCGGTGTTTTTCGGACTTTTTATGATCAATGCCGCCCTGACTTTCTTCACCGTAGAGGGACTTGAGGTAATGAATATCTTTACCGACGGCAGCCGGGAATTTGCCCAGTATCCAGTCTCTGTTTACGGAAAGGCGGTTCTGCGGTTTCTCACCTTTGCTGTGCCCGTGGCCCTTTTCCAGTATTATCCCTTGCTGGTGCTTACGGGGAAAAGCGACAGTGTGCTTTATATGCTCGCTCCCGTAATATCTGTTTTCTTTATTGTTCCAGCCGTTATTTTCTGGCGTTTCGGAGTGAGGCATTACAGGTCCACGGGCTCTTGATGTTAAAGGAGACGCAAAAGTAATAAAGAAATAAACAAAAAGGACCCACGGACGAAATATTCCGTGGATCCCTTGCTTTTGATTTTGCTTTTCTCCTGATTTTATTTTCCCCTGAGCTGTTTGCCCGTCAGGCAGTCGGTTACATGGGTGAAGACGGCAACGTGGTTTGAGGAGACATATTTATCCGTGTGCAGGCTGCCGAAATACCACTTTGTAAAGGTGCAGGAATTGTTGAGCTCTTCCAGATAGGCGTTTACTCCGCTTATGCGCACCTCGCTGTCCTCGCCTGATTTAAGGAATCTCTTTATGGTTGCGGGAGGCTCGTGGGTGACTATTACGTCCACCTTGCAGTCAAGCTTTTGAAGGTTGTCTGCGCCCTCGATAAGCTCATCCTTTCTGGGGATCTCGTCCCTTGACCAGTTCCCCGCACTCATTCTCAGCTCGATGTCGGGGCTTTCACCGCCGCCCATGGTAAAGATTTTGATGCCGTCTATATCGAATATCTGGCCGCGCATGAGGTGATAGATATTTTTGCCAACCTTGTGTACCTTGCCGCCGTTCCACTGAGATACCTCATATTTATTGAGCAGCTCAAAGTTCTCATGGGTGCCGTCAACAAAGCAGATGTTAAATTTTTTCTTTTCGAGCTTTTTAAGGTTGTGGCGCTCTTTGCGGCTTGCGTCCCATATAAATCCGAAATCGCCGCATATGATCAACGTGTCTCCTGATTTAATATCCTTCATGGCAGGAGCCGAAAATCTTGAAATATCGCCGTGGGTATCTCCCGTAATGTAAACCATAAAGCAAACCTCCCTATAAAAAACCGATGGAAAACTCTGATAAAAAATGTTTATTTTTTTTCCTGATGCTGTTATACTATAAGGGTCAGTATAATTATAAAGATATAATACAACATTTTGCGGGAGATTGCCATGAAAAAATTTTTAATTTTCCTTCTTACCCTCATAATGCTTGCGGGAACTGTTTTTCCTGCGGCGGCTTCATATAATTCGGAAATAGATCTGAAGGCTGATATAGCACTTCTCATAAGCCTTAACAACGAAAAGGGAACGGTTATATTTGACAAAAACGCCGATAAGAAAGCGGCTCCCGCCTCCCTTACAAAAATTGCCACGGCGGCGGTGGTCCTTAAAAACTGCACGGACCTTGAAAACACCATGGTAACGGTAAAGCAGTCATCCATAGACTCCCTTGTGGGAACGGACAGCTCTCTGTCAAACATACAGCCTGGCGAGCAGCTTTCAATGCTGGAGCTTCTCTACTGCATGATGGTTGCCAGCGGAAACGACGCGGCAGTGGTAACAGCCGATTACATGGGCGGGGGAAATGTCAGCGTCTTTGTGGATATGATGAACGCCCTTGCTGAGGAGCTGGGCTGCACTTCCACTCATTTTTCAAATCCCCACGGCCTTGACGCCGATGACCACTACACTACTGCCAACGACCTTGCCAAGATAACTCAGTATGCCCTTTCCTTTCCTGTTTTCGAGCAGGTATGTTCCACTACGGAGTATACGCTCAGGGCTACGAACGTGGTCAGCGAGGAGAGGACTCTGCTCACTACGAATCTTATACTCAACTATCAGACGGGCTATTATTACGAATACGCCTCGGGCATAAAAACGGGTCACACGGACAACGCGGGCAGATGCGTCATCTCAAAGGCCAGCAAGGACGGATATGAATATTTAGGTATAATTATGCATGCTCCCTTTGAGGATTACACGGGAGACGGCTTGAGCGATAACGGAGCTTTCCTCGAATGTGTTGATATGTTCGAGTGGGCTTTTGCAAATATAAGATACAAGGCGGTATGCGATACGGTGCAGCCGGTAACTTCGGTTAATGTGGAGCATTCATGGGCGGCAGACCATGTGCGTCTTGTGCCGAAGGAATCAAAAAAGCTTCTGGTGCCGGACTGGATGGACTCATCCAATATAACCCTGGAGCCTGTTGAAGGGACTGTCCCCGAGACAATGGAAGCTCCCATAGAAAAGGGACAGGTAATAGGAAAAGCCAAAATTATCTACACTCCCGAAAAAGAGGGCGAAGAGCCGGTAGAGCTCGGTGAGGTTGAGCTTGTAGCTGCCGAAGAGGTAAAGGGCAGCGTGATACTTTTTATATTCGGAAAAATTGCGGATTTTACCCATACCACAACCTTTAAGGTTTTAGTTGTTATGGTGATTCTTATTATCGCATTTTTCATAATAGCAACTGTTATTTCCAACCACCGCAAAAAGAGGGATAGAATAAGGGTGGTTAAGGATTACAGAAGAATCAAGTGAGAAAGGAGGTAGGAGAATGGAGGCTATTTTAAATTTTGACCTTTCTGTATTCCGTTTCGTTGAGGATTACATCTGGAACCCCGTGCTGGATGTTATCATGCCCATAATCACATATCTGGGCGAGGGCGGAGTAGTTTGGATAATTACAGCCTTAATTCTTTTGTTCACCAAAAAGTACCGTAAATGCGGCGTAGCGATGGCTCTGGGACTTATCGGTTCCCTCGTTGTTGTTGACTGGATAATTAAACCTATTGTAGAGAGGCCCAGACCCTTTAATCTCGAGGCATGGGAGGGCATATTCAATTATCCCGACCTTGTTTCCAAGCCTTCGAGCTGGTCGTTCCCGTCGGGACATTCATCATCTTCCCTTGCGGCTGCGGTAGCGCTTTTCAGCACAAACAAGAAGTTCGGAATCCCGGCGATTATCCTTGGCTTGCTCATCGCGTTTTCAAGAATTTACGTACATGTTCACTATCCCACAGACGTAATTGTTGGAATACTTGTCGGAGCCGTTTTGGGAATTGTTGCAGGCTTCATTGCAAACCGCTATTATCCGTCTCTTGAAAATAAAATCAGAGACAAGAGAGCGGCTAAAGCTCAGGCAAAGACGGACAAATAAGTTTCGTTTTTTACTGAGAAAGAGAAAAGAATGAAGTATATAAAAAAGCAGGGTGCCGAAGCACCCTGCTTTTTATTGCGGATTTTCGTAAATAAATCCCTCTATGCCCGCTTCTCTGAGACGTGCGAGATGTTCCCGGGCGTAGCTTTTGTTCTTGAAGGCCCCTGCCTGTACGCGGTAAATCACTCCGTCACCAGAGGAGTCCTCTTTATAGAAGGCGTCAAATCCTCGTCTTTTTACATACTCTACATAGCTTTCCGCATTGGCTTTAAGCCTGAAAGCCCCTATCTGGATTCGGTAGATCGCCCCGTTGTCCTCCTGGGGCTTTTCGGGCTCTGCGGCAACTTCCTTTAAATTCAAAAACTCTTTCACTGCTTTTCCTATTGCTTCTCCCTCCCTTTTGAGATCTTCGTCGCTGTCAACGAGCAGTCGGTCTTGTGCATTATCTAAAAAAGCGAATTCCGACAGCACCGCAGGAATGCCGTCCTTTGAGGGCTCCCGCACCATTCCGAAATTGTACGCCGCTTCAGAGCTTGCTTTTACTCCTCGGCTTATCTGTCCTATTTCCTTAAACTTTTCTTCGATCAGCTGAGCGAGGCGTTTTGAAGACGAGTCGTCCTTCCAGTAAAAAATTTCGCACCCCTGACCTCCGCCTGCGTTATGTGCTATTGTTATTACAGCGTTTACCTTCTTTTCTTTTAAGTCGGCAATTCTTTGAGTTATCAGCAAATCACCCGTATCCGTTTCCCGTGAGAGAAAAACGGTACAGTCGTATTTTTTAAGATATTCTCGGCAGTATTTGGCTGTCTTGAGATTGAGTGTTTTTTCCGTTAATCCGGCATAGGAAGCCCCGCCGTCGCTTCCGCCGTGCTCGGGATTAAGGTAGATTTTTACGGGCAAAATAAAGTCTCCTTTCACTATTTTATGTGACTCCTACAGAATATATTATGAAAATTTTTACGATTTGCACACAGTGAACATCCGCATAAGTAAACAAAAAGGCAAGATTTACATAAAATGAATAAACGGCAGAAAAACTTGCAAAACCGCGTGATAAAACTTTCTTTAAAAGGAATTTAAAAATAAAAATGAAAATTTATAAAAAAAACTTGCATTTCATGCATTTATGCTTTAAAATAAAACCTGTTAAACTTTTAGGGGGTATGAAACATGAGTTATGTAGAAAGGGTGCTGGAAGACGTATGCTCACGCAACGCCGACCAGCCGGAATTTTGCCAGGCAGTAACCGAGGTTCTCAAGTCAATCGGTTTGGCCGTTGACCGCAATCCTATTTATCAGGAAGTAGGTCTTCTTGAGAGAATAGTGGAGCCTGAAAGGGCAACTATTTTCCGTGTGCCGTGGGTTGACGACGAGGGCAAGACAAGGGTCAACAGAGGTTACCGCGTACAGTTTAACAGCGCAATCGGACCCTACAAGGGCGGACTTCGTTTCCATCCTTCGGTAAACATCAGCATCATCAAGTTCCTCGGCTTCGAGCAGATTTTCAAAAACTCCCTTACAGGTCTGCCTATCGGCGGAGCGAAGGGCGGCTCTGACTTTGATCCCAAGGGTAAGAGCGACGCAGAGGTAATGCGTTTCTGCCAGAGTTTTATGACGGGACTTTACCGTATTATCGGACCTAATGCTGACGTTCCCGCAGGAGACATCGGCGTCGGCGGAAGAGAAATCGGATACATGTTCGGTGAGTACAAGAGAATTACAGGTCTCTATGAGGGCATCCTCACAGGTAAGGGACTCAGCTACGGCGGCTCTCTTGCGAGAACAGAGGCCACAGGATACGGCCTTATCTACATTATGGAAGAGATGCTCCGTGACCACGATACATCCTTTGACGGCAAGACCGTTGTAGTTTCCGGTTCAGGTAACGTTGCCATTTACGCTATCGAGAAGGCTCAGAGCCTCGGCGCAAAGGTTGTAACCTGCAGCGACTCAAACGGATATATATATGACGAAAACGGAATTGATCTTTCGGTTCTTAAGTACATCAAAGAGAAGATGCGCGGCAGAGTAAAGGATTATATCAATTATCATCCCGAAGCCGTTTATGTTGAGGGCGAGCGCCCCTGGGCTATCCCCTGCAACATCGCTCTTCCCTGCGCTACTCAGAACGAGATCAGCGCTGAGGATGCAAAAGAGCTTGTAAAGAACGGCTGTAAGGCAGTGGGTGAGGGAGCTAACATGCCTTCAACACTCGACGCTACAGAGGTATTCCTTGCAAACAAGGTCCTTTATGTTCCCGCAAAGGCTGCAAACGCAGGCGGCGTTGCCACATCAGCTCTTGAGATGAGCCAGAACAGCTCCAGAATGAGCTGGACATTCGAGGACGTTGACGCAAAGCTCAACCACATCATGAAGGACATTTATGTCAATATGTCTCAGGCTGCAAGAGAGTACGGCCACGAGGACAACTTTGTAATCGGCGCTAATATCGCAGGCTTTACAAAGGTTGCCGACGCAATGCTTGCTCAGGGTATTGTCTGATACTTTTCTGAAAGCATAAAAAGAGATACAAAAATAAAGAGGCCTGCCGTGAAAGCCACGGCAGGCCTTTTTGCATGTTTATGTATACCGTTCAATTATTGTTTCACAGCGGGAAACCGTAAAAAATCAAAGGAAATTCTTTACCTTGGGTATAAGCCTGAGTATTGTAATTCCCACGGCGCCCACGACGAAAACTATAACATCAAAAATCAGTACGGCGATAAAATCGTTCATGTTGTCTTTAAGAAGCTCCATTACGGAACTGCCTTTTCTTATTATGATATAGTGGGTAAGATAAATGCCGAAGGTGGAGTTGCTGACAATTGTAATAAGCTTTGAAAGCCGGCCCGTGATTTTTACGTCTTTTAAAAGCAAAAAGACAAATACAAATAATCCTACGGAAGAAAGCAGAACAGACAAGCCGTAAATGTTGTCAAGCTTGAGGGAAAATTCGCCGTCCGCATAAAATTCCAGTGAGGTTCTGTACCAGGAGAAGATTATCCCTGCGAAAAATGCAATCGGAGAAAGAGATAACACAATTTTCTTTTTCCTTGCAGTATTCAACATATCGGGCAAAAATTTGTATATGTAATATCCGAAAAAGAAGTAGAATATGTCTCCGGAGAAAAACTCACGAGTAAAATAATTTGAGGCGGAGGGGATTATTTCCAGATACGACATAAAAGATATTATCGTATGGACAAAGAAAAGCAGTGATAGCAAGACGGTGAGATCTTTTTTTGATAAAGCCTGAACAAGCCTTTGCAGGAAAGGAAGCATGAGCATAATGGCCAGATAAGAATACAGATACCAGTAAGGCGTAATATAGGGCTTATTGATCATTGAAGAAAAAAAGGAAAGGTTCAAAAAAGAAAATCCGCCGTTAAAGACAAAAGCAGTGAGTACGGAAAAAACCACAATGTCAACGGCGATTCTCAAGGCGCGTTTTCCGTAGGCTGTTTTGTAGGTATCCTTTTTCCCGAGAAGCAAAGCTCCCGAAATCATGAAAAATATGGGAACGGCTGTTTTTGAGATAAAGAATAAAACCAGAGAAGCGTGTCCCGATACAGAGGGGAAGAACTCGCGGAAAATCGCACTGTTTGTGTGGTTTATGATTACCATAAAGCAGGCGAAGATCCGAAGGAAATCGAATACATAGGTTCTCTGACGTTTTTTTGTTTCGGCGGAATTTCCGCAGGTTTCCGCCGAAGAGTTTTTCAGCTTAGTGCTTGCCGCATTTGTCATTTTAAATTGCACCCCAATAAATATATGATGTTGCAGATAATTATATCAGAAGTGTAATAATATTACAATTTATAATTTGTGGGTTTTAAAATATTCAGGTGTAGTACACTACAGAGGGAATCGAGAAGAATCTACGCAGGTGACGTTTTGAAATACAGTGAACTGGCGCGGAAGATGCGTCAGGGGATAAGGATGCGGCCCGTAAGCTGATGTACAGCTATGATCCCATGCTATGATATATAATTTTTCCTATCGGAGACTGTAGACAAACCTTAAATTCGGCGCAAAAACTTGGCCCTTTGTGTAAAAGGAGAAAAGCAAAGCGAAGCTCTTATCGGGGGATCGTATCTAAGAAACCTTGATGCTGCATTGTTTTTAAGAGCTGTATCGGATATACTCTTAATCGTGCAAAACAGCGATTCAAAAAATTATTTCAACATAAAATAACTTTATGGGCAAGCTGCGACAGGAGAAAATTTTTCTCCTGCCGTTTTTATCTTCTTTTGTCAAAATATAGACTTAATTGACAGCCATATACGAAACATAGTATAATAATCAAATAAAATTGTTAAAAACGGGAATGATAAATTACCGTATACTCTTTTTCGGAGGTGCTGTATGAAGTGTGGAAAATGCGGTGCGGAAAACAGGGATACAAACGCCTTCTGTGACAACTGCGGGGCCTATCTTGCCGATACCGTAGCCGATGAGAACACAGGTGCCGGAAGGGAACCTGCAAAAAAGAAATCGGCGAAAAAGGGGAATAAAAAAGGGAAGAAAAAGCTTCCTGTGCTTTTCGGCAAAAAGAAAAAGGCGAAGCCTGAGCAGATGCAAGTGTCAGGCGCAAAAAAGGCGAAGGCGGCAAACAGAAAGAAAAAAATCATAGCCGCAACTGTATTTGTGCTGGCGGTGGCTGTAATTTCGGCTGCTGCAGCGTTCATGCTTTCGGGGGATAAGGAAAACTCAGCTCCCGTAGTCTATGTTAAGGAAAATTCCGTAATGGCCCAGAAGGTAGGCGAAAACTCGCCCTTTGTGCTTTCGGATAATTTTTCCGAAACGTCAAATGCCGAGCTTATAGCGGTGTTCAATGACGACGGCGACAGGCTCCTTTATTCTGAGAGCTATACCACAGAGAGCGGAACCAATACCTATAAGCTTTATTACAGGGATATACAAAACACCGTGTCGGAGCTTTCCTCGGCAGACAGCAGCAAGGGACTTTTCCTCGCTTCAAATGTATACTCGGAGCCCAAGGCCTCGGAGAATTTTAAGCGCATAGCCTATTTGAGGAGCCCGAGCGAAAACGGCGGAAAGCTCAAAGTTCACGACCTCAAGGAAGAGATTTCAATTGATACGGGAGTTACGGATTTTTATATTTCCGCTGACGGCAAAACCATTATCTATTTAAAGAAAAACGGCAACGTTTTTGATTTGTATGAATGCAAAGTAAAGTCAAACGCAAAGCCTGTGTTTATAGAAAGCGCAGTTGATGCGATCTATATTCTCGACGGTGATTTTGACCTCTATGCTTTTACGAAAGTAACCGATGACGGAAATATGGGATTGTTTTCCGTAAGAAAAGAAAAGACATCTCTTATTAACGCCAACGTCAAAGAAGTTTATACAGCCAACAGCGGCTCCGAAAACGACAGTCTGTATTTTATATCCGAAAAAGAGGTCTCATATAATTGGAGCGAAGTCGTTACCGATGATTTATACGGAAGCGACAAGAATATTAAAGAACCCGTAAGAGAAAACTATGGCAGTGAGGACGAATATGCGGAGGCTAAGGACCTTTATGACGCCAAAGCCGCCCGTGACAGTCTCAGGGCCGCCGTGAGCGACGGAGTGCTCAAGGATACCTCCCGTGAGCTCTACGCTTATACAGAGAAGGAGCCTCAGCTCATAAGCGAATATACCGGAAAGGTATACGGAGTTTATGACGGAGCGATAGTGTATTCTGCGTTCAGTATGCCGGAAAACATGAAGGTAAAGCTTTCGGTGCTGGCTCAGTCGGGAAGCAGCCTTCCCGTGCCCGACGGAACGAAGCCTGTTCTTGCTGAGGGACAAGGTTTTTACTGCAAGACTGCCGAAGGCGAGCCTGTGCAGCTTAACGAAGACGCAGCTCACTCCGACGCGCTGTTTTTCAGTGACGGTACACTCTATATTGCCGAAAACTGCGACGAGGACTTTAATTCCGGCGATATAGTTAAATGGGATATGAAAAAGGAAAGCGGGACTCGAATAGATGCGGGAGTTTTTCTTAAAAATGTTTGCTTTACCACTTCAGGAAGTGTATACTATTTAAAGGACATGGAGGAGGCCGCAGGGGTTCTTTACGGCTATAACGGAAAGAAAACAGAGGAAATACAGCGGGGAGTATCCAAGGTATATCCCGCAGGAAACGAAAGCGTTTTCTTCATGACAGATTACAATGAGTCCGCCGAAAGGGGCACTCTCAATCTCTGCAAAAAATTCACTCCCAGACATGTTGATACAAACGTCCATGACGGAGCGTTTACTTTCAGAGACGGGAGCGAGGTCTTTTATATCAAGGGATACTCCACCGAAAAGGGAAGCGGCAGTCTTTACCGCAGTCTCAGCAAAAAAGAGGTCTCCCTTGTAAGTGAATATGTAAGTCAAATTTTTTGACATATAAATTTCAGGAGGTAAAACTATGAACAAATATGTTTGTGACGTATGCGGATATGTTTACGATCCGGAAGCGGGCGATCCCGATAACGGAATAGCTCCCGGCACAGCTTTTGAGGATCTTCCCGAGGATTGGGTCTGCCCTCTCTGCGGAGTAGGCAAAGATCAGTTCTCAGCGGAATAATAAGCGGCGGCGGAGTGAAAACACTCCGCCGGAGTTTTGTTTGGAGGTAGATATTTATGAAAGCAGTTGAAGTTAAAAAGGGAATTTACTGGGTAGGCGCCGTGGATTGGTCTCTGCGCAGCTTTCACGGCTACACGACAAAGAGAGGCTCAACATATAACGCTTACCTTATCATAGATGAAAAAATCACGCTGGTGGATACGGTCAAGGCTCCTTTTGCCGCTGAAATGATAAGCCGCATAAAGAGCGTAATCGACCCTGGGAAGATTGATTATATTGTTTCAAACCACGTTGAGATGGACCACTCGGGAGCCATTAAGGATGTGCTGTCCTTAGCTCCAAAGGCCAAGGTGGTCACCAGCGCTCCCCAGGGCGTCAAGGGACTTACCGCCCATTACGGGGAAATGGATTTCATGCCCGTTAAAAACGGCGATACTCTGAGCCTCGGCGGCAGGACACTTGCCTTTGTTCCCACACCCATGCTCCACTGGCCCGACAATATGGTTACTTACTGCCCCGAGGAGAAGATACTCTTCTCAAACGACGCCTTCGGTCAGCACTATGCCTCAGGGGGCAGATATGACGACGAGGAGCCTTTGGGAGACGTCCTTCACGAGGCGAGAACATATTATGCAAACATAGTTATGCCTTACAGCACTCAGGCGGCGGGCGCCGTAAAAGCGGCCGAGGGACTTGACATAGAGCTTATTGCTCCCAGCCACGGTGTAATGTGGAGAAGCCATATTGCAGATATTATTGAGGAATATAAAAAGTGGAGCAGCCTTCAGATGAACAGGGAGGCCGTTGTGGTTTATGACAGCATGTGGCATTCTACCGAGAAAATGGCAAAGACAATTGTGGAAGCCTTTGCTTCAAAGGGATATAATGCAAAGCTCTGTGACCTTAAAGCCTGGGATAATTCAGAGGTTGTTAACGAGATTTTGACAGCCGAGTATGTTGCGGTAGGTTCTCCCACTCTCAACAATCAGATGCTTCCCACTGTTGCAAGCTTCCTTACTTATCTTAAAGGACTTTCTCCAAAGGGCAGCGGCAAAAAGGCATTCGCTTTCGGTTCCTACGGCTGGGGCGGACAGAGCATAGGTTTTGTAGAAAAGGAGCTTACAGACTGCGGATTTGAAATAGCTCTTGAAAAACAGCGCATTCAGTATATTCCCTCACAGGAGAGCCTTGACGAACTTGAAAACAAGGTTCTTGAGGTTATATAAGGATTAGAAAAACAAAATTCAAAAAGGAGGCTTCGATATTGGATAACACAGCATTGTTCAGACTTTCATACGGACTTTATGTAGTTGGGGTTAAAAACGGCGACAGCTTTGGAGGAAGCGTAGTAGACGCCTTTGCACAGGTGGGCAGCGGAAAAACGCCCATGGTGGTAATCTCCTGCATGAACACCAACAACACTACGTCTCTTATTGAGAAGAGCGGGGAATTTACCGTTTCCGTTCTCGCATCGGACGTTGATCCATTTGTCATAGCAAATTTCGGTTTCCGGTCGTCCCGTGATACTGAAAAGTGGAAAAACGTTCCACACGTTATGGTAAACGGACTGCCGGTTCTTACAGATGCCGCTGCATATTTAAGATGTAAAGTAGAGAATGTTACAAAGCTTGATACCCATGACCTTTATCTGTGCGCGGTAGAGGATGCGTGGCTGGGCGAGGGAGAACCTCTTCTCTATGCCGATTATCAGAAGCCTCAGCTTAAAAACGCTGTCCGCGACGCCTTTGCGGCCTTTAAGGCGGGCAAAGCTCATACGGAGAGCAAAGCCGATTTTGTAAAGGACGAAAAGGGCGAATGGGTTTGCAGCGTCTGCGGATACCGCTATAACGGGGAAATCCCCTTTGAGGAGCTTCCCGACGATTTTGTCTGCCCCGTATGCGGTCAGCCCAAAAGCGTTTTTGAAAAGAGATAGATTTTGTAAAATCAAATATGTATGACGAAAAAGGCTCTTCCGCAGGGAGGAGCCTTTTGAGCTTAATTTTAAAACTTTGCCTCAGAAAGACTTTTAAAGGTATAGCCTTCCGCTCTCGCTTTATCTATAAATTCACCCATTGCGGCGGCGTTGTCGGGAGAAACCGAGTGAAGCAATATAACCGCTCCGGGATGGATTCGGCTCATAAGGGTGTCTATTGTATAATCCTTGCCCCTTATGGTGTTGGGGTCCCAGTCAACGTATGCTACCGACCAAAATATACTGCGGTATCCTATGGTATTTACAAGGTCAAGGGCGTTTTCCGAGTAGGCTCCCTCGGGGAAGCGGAAAAAGGGTGAGGAATATCCGAATTTGGTTCTCAGGTAGTTGTCCACATCCTGGATTTCCTGAGCCATTTTTTCCCTTGAGATATTCGCAAAGCAGGGATGAGTGTTTGAATGGTTTCCTACGATGTGTCCCTCCTTTATCATTCTCGTAATAAGGTCGGGACTGCTTTTTATATAGGTGAGGGTTACAAAAAATGCCGCTGGAACATTCTTTTCTTTGAGTGCGTCGAGGACCTTCGAGGTGTAGCCGTTTTCATAGCCGCAGTCAAAGGTCAGGTACAGTACCTTGTCGCTGCTTTTGGTATCAAGGGCAAGTCCCCCGTATTTTTCCAGTTCCTTCTGAGCGTTGACTGAATTTTCGTGGGGTACGCCGTTTTTTGAAACTCCGTAGCTGTATCCGATTTTTTCGTTGCTCAGATTTTGTCCGCCCGTGTTCGCCTTTGAAACGAGGTCGATCTCGGGCAGGGGATCATAGCCCGTATAGGTGTCTGAGTTTCCCGTATCCTTACCGGTTTCACATTCGGTTTTGGCGCTGCCCTCAACGGAAGCCACGCTTTCGCCGATGTCACGTATTACAGAGCTGTTATTTTGGGATTCACCCGCTGCGCCCGTATTGTCCGTGATATTATCTTCTCCCGAGCAGCCGCCGAAGGTTATCAAAATAGCTGCGCAGGATAATAAGGCTGTCAGTCTTTTCACAAAAATCCTCCTTTCGGTATTGATTAAGGGGCGGAATTTTTCCCGCCCCCC
Organism: uncultured Oscillospiraceae bacterium; assembly: GCA_949283785.1. GTDB lineage: Bacteria > Bacillota > Clostridia > Oscillospirales > Acutalibacteraceae > UMGS263. The sequence goes on along the minus strand of CASDTR010000025.1, from coordinate 8,871 downwards.
GAAACCTGATTTTTATTTCATGGCGGAGTTAATGCCCCCGACAATATTTTCAACGGCTTTTACGGCTTTGTTCATGCTCTTTTTCATTTTGCGGTTTGAAGAGCCCATCATGGTCGAGCCGATAAGTGCGGTAGCACTGCCCACAGCCATTGCTATGCCGACGCCTTTAGCGATGTTTGAGCTTTTGTTCGTCATTTTTAATCCCTCCATTACTTTTGGTTTCAAGGTTATTATGGCACGTCCTACAAGATGTATTTATGCTATTTTTTTGAATATATGCTTCCTTTAATTTGCAAATGGGTTAAGTGTGTATTATAATAATCAGGTATATTGAAACCGAAACGGAGAAGACTTTATAATGGCAGAGCTTAATATTGTACTTGTGGAACCTGAAATCCCCCAGAATACGGGAAATATAGCGAGAACATGCGCTGCCACGGGAGCGAGGCTCCATATTGTGGAGCCCATGGGTTTTAAAATCGATGATAAAAAATTAAAAAGAGCGGGTCTTGATTACTGGTATCTCCTTGATATTACCTGCTATTCAAATCTTGAGGATTTTTTTGAAAAAAATAAGAACGGCAATTTTTACTTTTTTTCTACGAAAGCGCAGAACAGATATTCAGATATTTCCTATCCCGATAAATCCTATTTGTTTTTTGGCAAGGAGACTGCGGGACTTCCCGAGGAGCTTTTGAAGGCGAATCCTGAAAGATGCGTGAGGATTCCCATGATTTCCGACGCGAGAAGCCTTAACCTTTCAAATTCCGTAGCAATCGGAGTATATGAGGTTTTGAGGCAGTGGGATTTTCCGAAGCTCCTTGAAGCGGGACAGCTGACAAAATATCAGTGGTGACGGAGGAAAACCGCCGAAAGCCCATATAACGGCAAAGAAAAAGCCCGACGCGAAGTCGGGCTGAGACTGTCGAAAAACTAAAATTCAGCACATACTCCTGTCTCCCTTGTGTAAAGGGAGATGTCAAGGCGTAAGCCTTGACAGAGGGATTATATATGAAAAATCCAGTAACACAATGTTTTTATTCTTTGCTTTATTAACTAATAAATTTTTTCAGCAACGATATTGACATTAAAATTACTTTATCGACAAACTGAAGGCCCGACGCGAAGTCGGGCTTAAAATTTTGTCCTTTATTATTCATAAAGGGGATACGCCTTGCAGATTTCCGTAACGCCGTTTCTGATTTCTTCCTTCTTGTTCTCAAAATCAGTTGCGGCAAGATAGATAAACTCTGCAATCTTATCCATTTCGGCAACTCCGAGGCCTCTTGTTGTAACGGCTGCTGTGCCGAGACGCACGCCGCTTGTAACGAATGGCTTCTCGGGGTCATTGGGGATAGCGTTTTTGTTGGCGGTGATATAAACGTCGTCAAGTCTGTGCTCGAGCTCTTTGCCTGTAATGCCTACTGAGCGAAGGTCAACGAGCATAAGGTGATTGTCGGTGCCGCCTGAAACAAGGTTTATGCCTCTTTTCAGAAGTCCGTCCGCGAGAGCGGCAGCGTTCTTTACGATGTTTTGCTGATACTCTTTGAATTCGGGCTTGAGAGCTTCACCGAAGCAAACGGCCTTGCCTGCGATGATGTGCATGAGGGGGCCGCCCTGTGTGCCGGGGAAAACGGCCTTGTTGATAGCAGGGCCGAGCTCTTCTTTGCAGAGGATAAGGCCGCCTCTGGGACCTCTGAGGGTCTTGTGGGTTGTTGTTGTAACAACGTCGGCATAGGGGACGGGAGAGGGATGAACACCTGCGGCAACGAGGCCTGCAATGTGAGCCATATCAACCATGAAGTAAGCGCCGACACTCTTTGCGATTTCGCTTATGCGCTTGAAGTCGATGATTCTGGGATATGCGGAAGCGCCTGCTACAATGAGCTTGGGCTTTACTTCCTCAGCTTTCTTTGCGAACTCGTCGTAGTCAATGAATCCGTCGTCGTTAACGCCGTAGGAGCAGAAGTTGTAGTATTTACCTGACATGTTTACAGGTGAGCCGTGGGTAAGATGTCCGCCGTGAGCGAGGTTCATGCCCATAACGGTATCGCCGGGCTGAAGAAGGGCAAAGTATACGGCAAAGTTTGCCTGTGCGCCTGAATGGCTCTGTACGTTTGCAAACTCAGCGCCGAAAACCTTTTTGGCTCTTTCAATAGCGATGTTCTCAACTACGTCAACGCATTCGCATCCGCCGTAGTAACGCTTTCCCGGATAACCCTCAGCGTATTTGTTTGTAAGTACGCTGCCCATAGCTGCCATAACGGCAGGAGAAACTATGTTTTCTGAAGCGATAAGCTCAAGGTTTCTTCTCTGACGGGCAAGCTCTTTTTTCATTGCCGCACCGACTTCGGGGTCATAGCCTTCTACAAAGCCGATGGTATCAAGTAAATCCTGAAACATTTGAAAAATCCCTCTCTTTAATTTTGTAATAGGATAATATACTTCAACATGATAACACATAAAAACGCTTTTTTCAATCTTTATTAGACAAAGCCTTTAACTTTTTTGAAATTTAAGGTATAATTGGCTGTAATTTATACTCCGAAAGGTGTGAAAGTAAAAAAATGACAAAGAAAGAACGTGCAAGAGCGGCCGTTGAAGCCCTAAAGCAAGAATATCCCGACGCAATCTGTTCTCTGACAGCGGGAAATCCGTTGGAGCTGCTCATTGCCACGAGGCTTTCGGCACAGTGTACTGACGCAAGGGTCAATCTTGTGACCCCTGAGCTGTTTGAAAAATACAGAACTCTTGACGATTACATAAATGCCGATGTTGAGGATATAGAGAGAATAATTCACTCCTGCGGATTTTTCCACGGAAAAGCCAGGGATATAATGGGAATTGCTAAAGGAATAAAAGAGAGATACGGCGGCAAAGTTCCCGATACAATTGAGGAGCTTACAACTCTGCCAGGCGTTGGAAGAAAAACGGCAAACCTCATAGTAGGTGATGTTTACGGAAAGCCCGCCGTGGTTGCGGATACTCATCTTATAAGGCTGTGCAACAGGCTGGGATTTGTAGCTACGAAGAATCCCGAAGCCGTTGAGAAAGAGATGAAAAAGCTCCTGCCTCCCGAGGAGAGCAACGATTTCTGCCACAGGTGCGTCCTTCACGGCAGAGCGGTATGCACTGCGAGAAAAGCCATGTGCGAAAGGTGCTGTATGGCAGAATTTTGCCCGAAAAAGATATAAGTAAAAAAATAAAAGAGAAAAATTTTGAATTCAGCTTTCATTACCGGCCTCAGTGTCCGGTCTGATAAAATGAATTTGATTTTATTAAAAAGAAAAGCGCCGTTTAGCGGCGCTTTCAGCTTGTCGATAAAGTTACTTTTTATGCTTAAACGGTTTTAGAGCTGCCGTTTGGCACGATCAGAGGAAAAACGATACAGCACATAAAACAGCGCAGCATCCAGCCTTTTTCGATGCAATACCTCAGTCAATATGAAGCTGTCTCGCGGGCACTTACTTATAGTTGTTTTTACCGTCACCGAGCACGCGAATTGGGTGCAGGCTCAGCCTGCCAATCCCTCTGTCACGTCTTACGCCGTGACATCTCCCTTTACACCAGGGAGACAGGGGTGGATGCTGAATTTCGGTTTTTCGACAGCCTCAAAGCGCCGTTTATCGGCGCTTTTTTAATGCTTTAAAGTTTATTCTTCTCCGTTTTCACCGTTGTCGCTTTCCGCGTCAGGAGCGTAGATGAAATCATAGAGGGCATTCCTGTTTTTGTCAACGTCTATAAGTATTACGGACTGGGTCTGCCTTGTGCCGTATTCCCAGGTGTCGTCGGCAGGGATCTGCTGCTGCTCGATGTCATAATGAATGTAGGAGAAGAGAGCTCCCAGAGCAAGGCGCATGAGTGAGCTTTCCGAAATGCTAGTTTCAATGTAGGGCATAACGTCCTTTGCTATCTGCAAAAGCTCCTGAGGAGAGGTTTCCGTCGCCTTTGCGATAATGGCGGAGATGACCTTTCTCTGACGCTCGGTGCGGTGGAAGTCATCGTCAAGATAGCGGATTCGGCAGTACCAGAGGGCTTCCTCGCCGTTTAAGAGGGTGTTGCCCGCCTCAATGGACATGGGCGGCGCATACTGTCTGCCTGAGCCGAAGTAAGCCGCCTCCGCTTCCGTAACCTCTACCTGAACTCCGCCGAGGCCGTCAACGATTTTTGTGAACATGTCGAAGTCAACGAGCATGTAGTCGTCGATATCCACATTGAAATTATATTCAATGGTGTCCATGACAAGCTGGGGACCGCCCCATACGCAGGAGGAGTTTATCTTGGCGTATCCTTCTCCGGGGATGTCAACCCACATATCTCTCATAAAGGAGGTGAGCTTTATTTTTTTGTTGGCCTTGTCTATTGAGAGAAGCATCATGGTGTCCGAACGGGAAGCCTCTTCGGCCTCGCGCCTGTCAACGCCTATGAGGAGTATATTTGTTACCTTGTCGCTTCTGAAAAGGTCGTCCTCATTTACAAACACGTTTGAGTGAATGGTGTCGTCGTATACCATTTCGGAGAAAAGGGAATTTGCAACTCTGAAAAGGGCGAAGCCCGCTATTGCGATGACGAGAATAAATGCGACAATTGCTGTAAGGCATCCGCATCCGCAGCCCATTTTGCTTTTCTTCCTTTTCTTTTTGGCGCCTGAGCTGATGTCCTGAGGGGCGGGACGCCTCTGCTGGCCCTGTTTAGGATAAGCGCCGCTGTCAACGTCCACGTACCTGGCGGGACGCCTCTGCTGGCCCTGTTTAGGATAAGCGCCGCTGTCAACGTCCTCGTACCTGGCGGGACGCCTCTGCTGGCCCTGTTTAGGATAAGCGCCGCTGTCAATATCCTCATAGTAGGTGGGATAGCTTTTGCCGTTTTGCTGAGTGCGGTTCATGGGGATATCCCTTTGGCTGCCGCGGCCCTGCTGAGGTCTGTTCGCCGTATTCTGTGAGCTTTTGCCGCTGTCGGAATAAATATCCTCAAAATATGTGTAACGGCTGTCGCCGCCGTTGTTATTGCTCCTGTACTGACGGTTATTCTCCCGGCTGTTTCTTGAGCCTTTGTCGGAGCTGCCGTCTCCGGAAAAATATATGTCTTTCATCGGGTCACTTCCTTAAACATAATGCAAAGATATTCTACAACATTTGACATCATATCTCAATATTTAAATAGAAAATATTATTTTATAAAAGTAAGTAAAGAAAGGAGGAGTTGACAGAATCTGTCTTTTTAATTATTATATTGTATGCGAGCGGACCGGACGGTTGCGGGCAGTAGTTTTACTGCATGAGGAAAGTCCGAGCTTCACAGGGCAGGATAACGGCTAACGGCCGCCGAGGGCGACCTTAGGGAAAGTGCAACAGAGATATACCGCCGGATTTTTCCGGTAAGGGTGGAAAGGCGAGGTAAGAGCTCACCGGCGTACAGGAGACTGTACGGCCATGTAAACCCTATCCGAAGCAACACCGACAGGAGACACACGCTTGCCCGGCGTATTTTCCGAAGGGTGGCTAAAGGGGCGCAGCAATGCGTACCGTAGATAGATAACCGTCTTAAACGACAGAACTCGGCTTACAGGTCCGGTCGCAGAAATGAAAACAAAGCGGATGAGCGCTGAAGGCTCATCCGCTTTTGCTTTGTGCTTTTACTTTTTTATTCCCTTGTAAATATAATAGGGCTTTGAAAAAATATATTCGCCGCAGTCATCGGCTTTTTGCAGGTTTCCTATAAACGCCTTGTATTCGTCCTCTGTGAGGGCTCCCGTGTTTTCCTGTGAGAGCCAGCCTATGTGACGGCTGAAATCATAGCCGAAAAAGCCTTCCCTGTATTCCGTTTCCACTACGCTGTGGACATAGGCTTCACTGCTGAAAAGTCCGCTTTTATTGAAAAATCCGAACTGCCTGCGGCCTATCCAGCTGTCAAGGTCGTCCATCCACCCCTGCTTTGTGACTGCGTAGGCGTGAAGGGCCTTTGAAATAAGCTCCTTATCCTCGCCGTTATAGACTATGCTGTCCCAGTCGCAGTTAACGCTTATAACCGTTCCGCCTTTTTTCAGTATGCGGTAAATTTCCTTTATGAACGCTTCCTTGTCCTTTAAGCACTCCAGCATATCCTTTGTAAATACGAAGTCGAAGGAGCTGTCGGGAAGGGGGAGGGGCTTTGAGCAGTCCATGATTTTAAGCTCCACGGGCTTTTTGTATTTGATGTTTTTAAAGCCCTTGTCCGTTATGTCTGCTCCGACGGCTGTTTTGATTTTATCGGGGAAAGCGTCCAGAAAGCCCGTGAGAAAGCCTGCGTCACGGCAGCCCAGGTCGATGATTGCGGCGTTATCGGGCAGCTCGATGAGGTCGTATATCGCCCTGTTAAGGGACGAGTGATTTATTTTTTCTTTGGATTTAAACATGATATTCTCTCCTTTTGATTTAAACTTAAATTGAAAATCGCCGTTTAAAGCAGTGTGCCTTAAACAGCGATAAAAAGCGGAATATCACGGTTTGCTTTTTCATCCTTCAGGCACACGGCGAATAAACCTGCACCCGAAAACAGAGTACAAGCTTCATCTTCGTCTGCGTCTGATGAAAAGCGTCATGGTATAGCCTCCGATTTGTTTTTTTAAATTTTAACAGGATGATTTTTAAAAGTCAAGGCGGAAAATCGTTATCTGAAGATAAGGGTGTTTACTGATTTACCCTTTATGAATATGTTATTGGGTTCGGCGTCATATTTTGCAAGGCTGTCAGTTTCGCTTGTCACAAACATCTGAGCCTTTCCCGCTTCCTCGGGGAAGGAGACTGTCTTTTCGCCCTCCTCGGGGTTTATGATTATCACGGCGGTTTCGCCGTCCTTTTTGAAGGCGCAGACGAGGAGGGAGGGGTCGTCGCAGTGCGCTTGTGTTCTTACGCTGCCTCGCCTTATGTATTTTGAAAAATTGCCGAAGGCGAAATATCTTTTTGTCAGAAGATATGAGCGGGTGTCGTCAAACTGATAGATAAGTCCGTCGCAGTAGTCGGCGTCGGAAAGGGCTACCCAGTGCTGCCATGAGGTGACGCCGAGTATCGTCAAATCCTCAAACATGACCCTTGCCTGCACGAGGGCCGAATTCATGCCCCAGTCGCGGTGCTTTTTCATGTGGGTCCACTCGCTTGTTTTAAGCGGTACTCCCGGATAGTGCTTATCCATGAATTTTCTGTAGCGCCTGAGAAAGGCGGCTCTGTCGTTTACGGCTTTTCCGAATATGGGTACGGGCAGCTTTGTAAAGTAGGAGTGGGTGTCCACAGCGCCTGCACGCCTGCGGATTTTTTTATTGCCCGCCATTATACGGCAGTAGGTTTTGTTGAACCAGCGTATATCTCCGTTTTCGGCGCCCGAAAGCTTAACGTCCTTGAGAGAGGGACGCTTTTCCATTTCGTCGGCAAATTCTTCCAGCAGCTTTTTTACCTGCCGCGGTCTGTAATGGCAGCCTTCCTGTTTTTCCGTCCAGAACCAGACGGGCTCGTTTACGGGGGAAATGTATTTTACGGGAAGGCCTTCTTTTATGAAATGCTCTGCCGCGTCGAGAGTGTATTTTATGAATTTATGATAATTTTTCCTCGGCAGATTGGTCTGCCCCGCAAGGCTTTGATATCCGAGGCCGTTTTTTGTGAACCTTTCGGGCGGAGAATTTACAAAAAGCACTATTTCGTCGGTTCCGTACTCTGCGGCTTTTTTCATCATGTATACGGCGTTTTCGTCGCGGCTCCAGTCGTATCGGGTGTCGCTTACATCGAAGCTCTCCGCCCGCCTAGACTCCATGGCGTATCTGCCCCTGCCGCTGTTTTTCGAGCCGCTGCCGAGGTTATATCTGTAACAGCTTATGCCGATGCCCTCATCCCTGTGGAAGAGAAGCTGCGCTATGCGGTCCCTTTTTGACAGGGGGGAGTTTTCGTCCCTTTCCGTCCAGCCGCCGACGCTCTGGGCCCACCAGGCTCCTGAAACCCCGAAGGATTCCATTGTCTGAAAAGTTTTATCCCTGTGAATGATTATCCTTGCTGCCATATTCGTCACTCCCAACCGTAAGTTGAAATTACTTTATCACTATGATAACATAAACACAAAAGCAATGGAATTGCATTTTTGCCTTTTACATATTGCAAAAAGAGAACATCACATTAGTCGCTTTATTGCAATGATATTGTACAATATCCGCAATTGAATTGCAAAAATGATTATGGGATAATAAATGAGGTGAGCTTATGGGGAAAACGGTGAATTTTGAAAACGGCGGATTTACATTTTATCACCGCCTTGACGACGCCCCGGGCAAAGTCGGGCTTTATCCCCATACCCACGACTTAACGGAGCTTTATTATTTTGTAAGGGGCGACGCCTCCTTCTGCATCGAGGGCAGCGAATACGCCGTAAGAGAGGGAGACGTGTTTATAATAAGGGGAGGAGAGTCCCACTTTTTGAAGCTTTTGTCCGATAAGCCCTATGAAAGGTTTGTGCTCAACTTCCCGAAAAACTTTCTTGAGGCTCTTGACGGAGAGGGAGCTCTCATGCACGCCTTTTACGGGCGGAGCCTCGGGGAAATGAACCGCTTCTGCGCAAAGGAGCTGAATCTCGATGTACTGTCCTTTCTCACGAAAATGGAGAGAGCAAACGCAGGCGATTACAACAGCCGTCTGGAAATCAGGATTCTGCTCGGCTGTATCCTTCTCGAAATAAACAGAGCCTTTGAGGGACGGGGAAAGGGAGCGGATTTCGGCGGCGCAACGGAGCTGGCGGCGCAGATTGCCGCCTATGTGAACGGGAACATAGCCTCCGACCTCTCCCTTGACGTAGTCGCGTCCCGTTTTTTCGTAAGCAAATCATATCTCAACAGGGTGTTTAAAAATAAGACGG
>CASDTR010000024.1 GCA_949283785.1 uncultured Oscillospiraceae bacterium | reverse complement strand
TGACCGCTTCAGAAAAAGAATACTTTTTATGTTTGCCGACGCCGCTTAACATAAATTGAGCAGGCAAAAGTCTCCGACTTTCGCCTGCTCCCCTGCTCCTTTATTTATTGGCTACCCCAACATTTGACATAGAACCATTTTTTTAAAAAAGACCTGATCTGGAAATTTTTGCGTTTACTTCGGTGTCAATCTGTGAATCGGAGAGCATTTTTCTGAACTCTTCATCTGTTACCGAAGAGGAGATTTTTCTGTCAATATACAGTCTTCTTCCTATATTTATCGGATCGCTCTGTGTTTTAATAATTACGGAGGCATATGACTTTTCAGCCAATTCTTTTATTGTTTCACTCAATTGCGAATTGAGCTTCTCAACCGTTTCATCCGTGAGAGTACCGTTTTTCAGCTCCACTATATTGAGCTGAGCCGTAATTTTAATATTTAGAGTAATTTCTTCGTTTTTCATATCCGTTTGTATAACAGATGAAGATTTGATTATTTCAAATGAAGCCTGCACGCCGTCTTCATTTGAAACAGAAAGAAAGCCGCCCTCAATACTGTCGCTTAAAAAAAGTAGTCCCTTTATAATATCTTCATCAATAATATCGGTGAGAACGTCGTTTTTGAAAACAGCGGCGGATTTTGTAACAATATGTTTTGCAGAATCGAATTCGATTACCGGCAAAATAAAATCCGAAAATTTATTTTCGCATTTTACGACCGCTTCAGCAAATTTAGTATTTACGCCGGTTCCATTTTCCCATGATGCCCTTATCATATTTGTAAATCTGTCAGTAGGCAGAAAATTCTCTAATTCGTCAGAAAAAATGATATCCGACGCCTTTGTTTTGCTTACCACAACGGCGGCACTGGGACCGATATAGTCATCCGCCAAAAAATATTCAAAAATTTCTTTTACTCCGTTTCCTGCTGTTTCCCTGCCCAATATTATTACAGAGCTCTGTGATAAAAGCGGATTGTTTCCTATTGCTGAGGTAAGGCCGTTTACCGCCTCGGAAACGGTTTTCCCGGAAGAAGAATATACGGCAGTTTTAGCGTCTTTCGCCTCCTCGGTTGATGAAGCCTCAAAAACACGCACCGATACACTATAATTGTCTGTTTTGCCGTCAATACCGACAGCTAAAATGACATTCATTTTACTGATATCACTTTTTATGAATCTACATCCTGACAAGGCCGTTGACAAAAGAAAAAAAGTAAACACTACTGTAAATACTCTTTTTATCATGCTTTTTTCCTCCTAAAAATCGGCCAAAAAATTGCCGCTGCGGCAGCGAGAAATGATACCAGCAAAATCATCAATATAATCTTGTCAGGTATTACGGAAATTCTGGTAGCAAAAAACAGACTTAATAATACAAGAGACATCACGGATATAAATAAAACAGTCCAATTGTTATTTCGTCCTATAAATTTATCGAGACATTCTTTTGCAGCATACAAAATCAACGTCAACTTCACACAAAATGCAGCTATCCAGATAAAGGAAAAAACCGCATCAAGCCGCGAAAACAAAATGTAGTTACCGGCTGACGTAATTTTGAATACCGGGAACGGAAGCTCATTTGCAAGATCGCCGAACAGTCCTGCTGAAAATAAAGGCAGGACAAACGAAAAAACAAGAGATAAACCATACCATATCCTCAAATTTCTCCCCTTAAAGCTTTCTGTTTTCCCCGCAATAAAGCAGCCTGCAATAATTTCTGTAGATGAAGCCACTGAAAAGGCAATGTACTCCGCTACGGAAACAGGTCTGCTCTGCAAAGCGGGCGTTAAATTATATTGAGTGAAATTGCCCATCGAAAGCACGAGCATAACGGCAGTGCCGGCAGCAGAAACAGTTAAAAGCAGCAAAGAACATCTGCCCAGCGCCTGCGCTCCGACATATGCGCCGTAAAGGGCAATAATCGCTGTTAAAATGAAAAACGACTGTGAAATATCGCCTTCAAGAAGCTGAGTCGATGCAAAATAGGAAAATACAGCCCCTCCAAGTATCAGCCATAAAGAAAAATATACAATCAGAACCACTGACAGCAATTTTTCTTTTGACGAAGCGCTGACGGGAGAAAGATTTCGCTTTTGATAGGCTTTGTAAATAGGAACTGATATGAGCGCAACAATTATTGTTGCTATACCTTCGCCTATTATTCTGTCGGAAGCTGAAACCCCGAATCCCGTTATCGGCGTGAAAAGCAAAAGTGAACTGAGACGGCTCAGGACCACAACTGATAAAAAATGATTTAAATTCATTTTTTCCTCTAAATCGCGCATCAGGCTTATTTACACCTCTCTCCGTTAAGATCCTGTATTTTCATTTTTCTTCTGCTGAGCTGTTTCCAGCCAAGTCTCAAAACCGTATCTCTTATGGCTGCCGTTTCAAAGGGAGAAAGCGGGGACATAAAAGGTACTCCGTAGGGGTTTATTCTGCACATATTAAGCAAAATTAAAATGCATATTACTCCTATTCCGTAAAGTCCCATAATGCCTCCAACAAAAATGAAAATCAAGCGCAGGACAGCCATCGGTTCATAAAGATTAGGCACAACGAATGAGGTTATAGCCGTTAAGGCTACCACAATAAGCATGGGCGGAGCAATAAGTCCGGCAGACACCGCTGCTTCTCCTATTACCAGACCGCCAACTATGCTTGCCGCATGTCCTATGGATTTGGGAAGCCTGAGTCCTGCCTCTCGCATGACCTCAAAAATAATGTGGATAATAACTGCTTCAAGCAAAATGGGGAACGGTGTTTTGGCATGGGATGAAATTATGTCAAAGAGCAATGTTTTCGGCAGCAGCTCCTGGCTGAAAGTTGCTACGGCCACATAGATTCCCGGAGTAAACACACTCAGGAAAAAGGAAATGATTTTAAGCAGTCTTATAAACAGTGCATAATAAGGTCTGTTGGCATAATCATCAAAGGAATGAAAGTTTTCGATAAACAGATACGGAACTATAAGGGCAAAGGGAGTTCCGTCTACAATTATCCCGATTCTTCCTTCGGTTAGCTTTGAACAGAATACATCGGGTCTTTCGGTGACACCTACGCCGCTGAAAAAGGAAAGACCTTTCTGATCCAGATATGGCTGAATATATCCAGACTCAAAGACAGTATCAAACTCAGCGGAATTGAGCCTTCTTTTAACATCTGAGAGAATTCTTTTATCTACTCTGTCATTCATATAGCAGATGCATACCCTTGTTGCTGAGGATTTACCCATCTGCATCATCTCAATTCTCGCATCGGGAGTCTGGAGCCTTCTGCGCACGAGGCTTGCATTCATCTTGAAATTTTCAACAAAGCCCTCCCTGGCACCCCTTTCCTGTACCTCGGTGGAGGGCTCGTCGATGCCTCGCATGGGATATCCCTGAACACCGAAGGTGGCCACCTTGGCAGAACCGTCGATCATAACTACTATAAATCCCGAAGTCAAAGCCGAAATCACTTTGGACATACTGTCTGTTTGTATTTTTTCAATGTCTGTTATTACAACTTTTTTGATGATCTCTATTTTTTCTTCGGGAGTTCCTACTATTTTTTTTGAATTCAGTATAGGCCAAATGACGCTCTGAGATAAAAACAGATTGTTGCACATACCGTCGCAGACAATAAAAGCGGCGTCGTTTTCTCCGATTTTTACTTCCCTTATAAGTAAATCAAAGCTTCCTCCGAATTTTGCTTTCAGATATGACATATTTTCTTTCAGCGAACAGCTAATAGGTACTTCAGGTTCTTCCTGCATATCATTAACCGAAACATATTTTTTATCTATTGCCTTTTTTAAAAAATCAAACATCATTTTTCACCTTCCGCCCTTTACTCAATGTTGTTATTGCTTTTTTTGCACAGATTATTCCCTGCCCGACATATAAAAGATGTTATCAGAATAACCTCGGTTATTTTTTGCATAATAAAAGTATTCTTATTCCTGTCAGCGGAAGGATGATTTTGTGACTGTAACTCTTATAAGGGCAGCAATTTTGTATATTTTCGTAATACTTATGGTCAAGCTCATGGGAAAAAGGCAAATCGGACAATTGCAGCCCGCCGAATTTGTAATAACGATTTTGATTTCAGAAATCGTAACAGTTCCGATGCAGGATAATTCACTTCCTCTGCTAAGCAGCATCATAGCCGTACTTCTGCTTGTATCCTTGGAAATACTGCTTTCGGCGGCAAGTATGAAATTTATGAAGCTTCGAACGGCTGTTGAAGGAAATTCGATTATTGTCATACGCGACGGCGCCATTGATCAGAAGCAACTTAAAAGGCTCCGTTTAACCGTTGATGATTTAACGGAAGCGCTCAGACAAAAGGATGTTTTTGACGTTAATGACGTTCAATTTGCCATTGTCGAAACAAACGGTTCTCTGAGCGTACTTCTGAAACCCGAAAAGCAGACAGTAACAGCTGAAATGCTTAATATACAACCTTCCGACAGCGGAATGGCCTGTACGGTCATATCCGACGGCGAAATCAAAAAATCGGCATTTAAGGAATGCAATCTTACGGAGGATAAGTTATTAAAAATAATTAAAAGTAAAGCGCTTTCTCCAAAAGATATTATGCTTATGACGGCTGATAAAAACGGGAGAATCAATATAGTGAGAAGGGATCCGAAAATTTGAAACGGAGTATAATAGCGGTGTTTCTGCTTATATCGGTTATATCAATATGCAGTTTGAGCTATTGGTTTTTAAACGATACAACAAAAGAACTCATTAATTTGTCTGATACCGCTCTGAAAGCAGCAGAAATGAATGACAGTAAGAAAATGCTGATTACAGCACAAAAAATCAAAAACACATGGATAAAAAAAGAATCCATGCTCTCCGCAATCACTCCTCACCAGGAGACGGAAAGCATGGATGGAATAATAGAAAAGATTATATTTTTTGCCGAAAATAAAAATACTGAGGACTATATGGAATACTGCATCGAATTAAAGTCTCAGGCAAATTATATCAGGGATGAAGAAAAGTTATCGCTGAAAAGCATTTTCTGAAAAAGCAAGGACGGCCGCAACTAAGCTGCCGTCCTTAAATTTTATACTGCCGTAATTGTCAGGTTTTCATCAGCGGAAACCGTAATAGCCTTTAAAGGCGAATCATAGTGTTCGACAATAATTGAAGCTATTCTGTCCTCTATCTTTCTGCGAATTATATTTCTGAGCTCTCTCGCTCCCCTTACCGCTCCGTCTGCCTGCTCGGCAAGTATCGCTTCCACACCGTTTTCCCATGCAAAGGCTATACCTTTATCCCTGAGGGGCTCCGAAAGCTCCGAAAGCAGAAGAGACGCAATTTTTTCATAGTTTTCTCGTGTAAGAGGATTGAACACAACGACCTCGTCAACACGTCCTATAAACTCGGGACGCAGGAACTCGGAAAGTGCCTTCATGACTTTTTCCTTAGATGCGTTGGCTGCTGTTTTGCCAAATCCCAAAGCACCCTCGCGGTTTTCGCTTCCTGCGTTTGAAGTCATTATGATTACTGTATTTTCAAAATTCACCGTTCTGCCCTGAGCATCGGTTATACGTCCCTCATCAAGGATTTGAAGAAGGATATTCATAACATCGGGATGGGCTTTTTCGATTTCATCAAAAAGAAGCACCGAATATGGCTTGCGGCGTACTTTTTCAGTAAGCTGCCCCGCTTCGTCATATCCGACATATCCGGGAGGCGAACCGATAATCCTCGAAACACTGTGCTTTTCCATAAACTCGGACATATCGAGTCTGATAAGAGTTTCCGGCGTTTCAAAAAGTTCACCTGCCAAACGCTTAACAAGCTCGGTTTTTCCGACGCCCGTGGGACCGACAAATATAAATGAAGCAGGACGTCTTCTGGGACTTATCTGTACTCTGTTGCGCCTTATGGCGGCGGAAACGAGAGCAATAGCCTCATCCTGACCGATTATATAAGATTTCAGTGTATCCTCAAGACCTGCCAAACGCTTCAAATCGCTTTCAATAATCTTATGGGTGGGTATACCAGTCCAAAGATTTATGACCCTGGCTATATCGTCCTCGGTGACATTATTGTCGGAAGCGGCCTTTTCAAGCGCAGGCATTGCGGATTCGCAGGCTATAATCTCTGTTCTGAGCTTTGCTATGCCCTCATAGTCAACGTTTTCCGTCTCACTTTCGAGATCTTCAAGCTCTTCCTTCATTTCTTTGATTTTATTTGTATTGATTTCATATTCGCTGATATACTTATTTCTCAAATTTGCGCAGGTACACGCTTCATCGAGAAGGTCGATCGCTTTATCGGGAAGGAAACGGTCCGTAATAAATCTCTCAGATAAAACAACGGCTTTATGAACGAGAGAATCGGTAATTCGTACCTTATGATAATCCTCATAATATTTCTTAATGCCTAAAAGCATCTCATAGGTGTCTTCAATTGAAGGCTCCTCAACCTTGACGGGCTGAAAACGGCGCTCCAAAGCGGCGTCCTTTTCTATATGCTTTCTGTATTCGTTGAATGTGGTAGCGCCGATAACCTGAATTTCACCTCTTGAAAGAGCAGGCTTGAGTATATTGGCGGCATTCATGGAGCCTTCCGCATCGCCTGTTCCCACAAGGTTGTGTACTTCGTCTATGAACAGAATAATATTTCCGTTTTGCTTTACCTCGTCTACCAGTCCCTTGATGCGGCTTTCAAACTGTCCTCTGAACTGAGTTCCTGCAACGAGGGCGGTAAGGTCAAGAAGATGTATCTCTTTATCAGCAAGCTTCGCGGGAACCATTCCGGCAGCTACTTTAAGGGCGAGACCTTCGGCAATGGCGGTTTTGCCGACGCCGGGTTCACCGATAAGGCAGGGGTTATTCTTTGTTCTGCGGCTTAAAATCTGTATTACTCTGTATATCTCTTTTTCGCGGCCGATTATGGCATCAATTTTTCCCTCGCGGGCTTTTTTTGTAAGATCGGTACAGTAAGCCTCCAGATATTTCCGCTTAGGCTTCTTTTTATCCTTTTTGCGGCTTTTCACTGACTTATCAGCCTCGTTTTCGGCCTGTTCCGTTTCTTTTAAAACTTCATTATTATTTTCGAGCATGGAGGTATCTATATCGCTGCTGTTAAATAAACCCTGCATAAGAGGAAACGTGGAAGCTCCTCCCGGCTCAAATCCGTCGTTTTCCTCCATCATGGTATTTATCTGTTCGCTTACGGCATCAATATCCTCTTCGGTGATACCCATGCTGTCCATCATCTGTTTAATGGGGCCGATATTCATTTCCATCGCGCATTTAAGGCAAAGTCCCTCGGGAGTGGTTTTATCACCCTCCATTTTCGAAATGAAAATAACTGCCGGCCGCTTTTTACATTTTGAGCATAATATATTTTTCATAAACTGATAATTTCTCCTTTTTTAAAGGATTAAAACTATTGCGGGACGGCTTTTGCCGCACCCGCATTTAAATTTATTTATTTGTTTCATCTTTTTTTGCTTCTTTAAGCTGCTTGAAGAAGCCGGGTATATAACTGCAAAAAGCCACAAGGGTAGCAATTGCGGAAATGACTACGAGTATCATAATCAGCCATTCGGGCATGGGCGGTACGTCGAGATTCGTAAAGGCTCCGAATGAAGGGCCGAAGGCAATAATCAGCGTCATAACGGCATAGAACACAAGCGTAGCGATTTTTCCGTATATCTCGGCGGCTCCGGGTCTTAATCCCTTGCAGAGCATAAACAGTCCCCCGAGAATCATGAGAAGCTCTTTTACAAGGAAGAAAAGGAATACCCAAGCAAATATGTTCATGGCTTTTCCGCTTTCGGGCTTGCGGAATTCCAGAAACAAAACAATCGCTATTGTAATCTGAGTAAGCTTATCCGCAACAGGATCGAGAATCTTGCCGAGAGCACTTATCTGATTGAATCTTCTGGCTATTCTTCCGTCTAAAGTATCCGAAATGCCCGATAAAAAGAGAACGAATACCGCCCAAAGATACTCACCGTTATAAAACAGAACTCCGAAAACGGGAATAAGAGCGATTCTGATTAAGGAAAGCAAATTCGGAACAGTCCAGCAGCCCTTGAATAAATCTTTCAATTACAACACCTCATTTATTTGGATAAATATTCTGTTATAGGATTATGATTGTTCACGAATTCAGCAACAACAGAGTCATTGACAGAATTCTTAATCACGGGAGCGCTTTCTGCCGCAAGATCGCCTACAAGACCGATAACTGCACATAAAATTACAATTCCGACCACCGCCTTTACTGCACCAAGCACTGCACCTAAAGTTCCGTTAAGGGTTTTAAGAACCGGAAGTTTGAAAAACTGATTTATAAGTCTGGCGACGATTTTCAAAAGGATAGCAAATACTATAAGAAGAATTACAAATATTATAGCCTTACATACCGCAGTAACGATGGGAGCGACTATATTTGCCTCAACAGTTTGAGCAAGCGTACCTGAAGATGCTCCTGCTGCTGAAACCTGCCTTGAAATCTCAGAAATATCTATGCCTATCGAAGAGGCGTAATTTGTAACAAATTCCGGAAAACTCGCAAGAACGTTATTTACTTGAGCAGCGATTTCTGTGCCTGTTGCGGAAGAAGGAAGCTGTGCTTCAAGAGCGGTAAGAATGCTCTGAGAAATAAAAGTATCATATATTCCCTGAGCAAGCCAGCCACTGACAGGAATTGCAAGAAAAACTGCAAGAAAGAAAGCGGCAAAATCCAGAAGCGACAGGACAAAACCTTTTTTTCTTGCAATAATTATTGTTAAAACCGCAAATGCAAGAAAAAATATATCTAAAATCCAACCGTAAGAAACTGTATTTACCATCAATACACCTCACTAAATTATCAATTGTCATTTATTGTATCACACATGCGTACAATACTCAACTGTCCGATGAATCTTCCAGAGAAGAAAAAGTATCAATTCTTCCAGTACGGCACAAGTAAAGCTCAGAACCCGCAAAGAAAATCTTATCATAATCGGCCGTACATTTAATCTTTCCCTTTTCTTCCCCTTTATTGTTGTAGATGACCGTTTCGTCACCGTAGTAAACGGCAAATTTATTTTTTCCTGCCGCTAATGCATATACAGACGACTTGCTGTCAAATGAAAAAGTTACTTCTCCCTTATAGGAATAATATTTAATCGTTCCTGTGTTATCGCTTCCATATTTTGAAAACATTACGGCTGTCTCGCCGTTTTCTCCCACCGAAACAAATTTCAAAGCTCCGTTTTCAAAGGTCTCCTGACTCTTGATTTCCTTTCTGTCCTTATCAATTATTGTAAACATATTATCGCCAACGATATAAAGATAACCTTTGGAAGTGAAATGCAAATCTGCAACCGCAGTTGAACTGAACTTAAATTCTGCCAGTGATTCAGAGGATTTTACATCAAAAATCAATACTTTCGAATAAACTTCACCGTTTTCAGCTCCCAATGCAGCGACGGCTACATTTTTTCCGTTATCAGTAAGGGCAACGTCAATAATATGATCGGAAGATGAATTCCATTTGAACACTTCGTTAAATTTTCTGTCATAAACGGTAAATGTGCTGGCCGTCTGCAGTGACCTTGACGCCACGCAAAAACTGCCGTTTGAAGCCATATCGCAGGTGAGTATATTCCCCTCAGCTTCCATTTCATCCGATACTGTTTTGCCGTTAACAACTCTGTAATTTTTACTGTCGCGATCATAAATAATAAACCGCGCACCGTTCGCATCTATGACCGGTGCTGAATAATTGTGTTGCACGTTAAGTTTCAGTTTTGCACCGGGAGATAAAATTCTTGCGTAAACATCAGTAAGCAATATTATGTTCGAATCCGACGGATATACGTTTTCGGTGTTTTCAGACACAATATCATAGGGGTATCCGTCTGAGCTTCCGAGCTTTTCTATATATCCCGAAAAAGTTCCGCTTATTCCGGAAATCGTTGTTCCTGTAAATGTATTGACAGCAAGGATAGCAAGCATCAATATGACGAGAATAATGAGAAACGGCTTTAGCCAATTCTTTCTTCCGCTTTTTTCCCTCTTTTTTGATTTTTCAGCCAAAGAATTCACCTCCGTAATAAACCTTATTCAAAAACAATCCCTTAGCCGGTACTGTTATCCCGGCTTTTTCTCTGTCTCCGGACAAAATTATTTCCTCAAAATCATTTTTATCTGTTTTGCCTTCCGCAATCATCAGCAGAGTTCCGACCATAATTCGCACCATATTATAAAGAAAACCGTTTCCGCATACGGTAAACACAACCATATCACCGTATCTTGTAACCGATGCGTCATATATCGTTCTAACTGTTGACTGTACGCTGCTTCCTGCTGAGCAAAAGCCTTTAAAATCATGGGTACCGATAAATTTTTTCGCCGCTTCATTGAGCAATTCGGCATCCAGCTGTCTTTTGTACTGCAAAGAATGTGTATACTCAAAGGGATTTTTTATCCGTGAGTTCCATATCCTGTAAATGTATTCCTTTTTTGTGCAGTCATATCTCGGATGAAAGCTTTCGGGAACTTCTCTGCACGACTTTATCGCTATATCATCAGGCAGATTACCGTTAAGGGCATATATCATTTTTTCACAGGACATCTCCTTCACCGTTCTGAACGTACAGCAAAAATTATTTGCATGAACGCCTGAATCGGTCCTGCTGCACCCCGTAACAGTAACGTTTTCTCCCGTAATAAGCGAACAGGCGTCCTGAATGCGCTGCTGAACAGTGTCTCCGTTTGGCTGTATCTGCCACCCGCAGTAATTAGTGCCGTCGAACGATAAAGAAAGCAATATGTTTCTCATTTTACATCACCGGAGCTACAAAAACATTTAAAGCGATAACACCGGCAAGTATCGCCGCAACTGCAAAGCCTGCGGCAAAATCCCTGCCTTTAAATTTCATCTGCTTCATTCTTGTTCTGCCCTCACCGCCGCTGTAGCATCTGCATTCCATGGCAAAGGCAAGCTCATAGGCCCTGCGGAATGAAGAAACAAGCAGAGGGACAAAAATAGGTATCATGGCTTTGATGCGCTGGAGAAAGTTTCCCGTCTCCATATCGGCACCCCTCGCCTTTTGAGCGCTCATAATTCTGTCGATTTCATCAATAAGGGTGGGAATAAACCTGAGGGCAATCGTCATTATCATGGCAATATAATGAGAGTTAATTTTAACAAATTTAAGGGGCTTCATACTCCATTCGATTGCGTCGGTAAGCATTGTGGGAGTGGTCGTATATGTCAAAAGTGAGCTGCTTATAATGAGACAGATAATTCTGATAGCAACAAAAATCGCAGTATATACGCCGCCGTCTGTGATGTGAATAAATCCGTACTTTATAAGTGTATTGCCTGTTTCGACAAAGAAAATATTTATTGCAGCCGTAAAAATAACAAGAGCGGTAATCGCCTTGAGACTTTTAAAAATGATCTTTGCAGGCACTTTTGAAACCGCTACGGCAGCGACGACCACAAGGCATACCAAGCCCAGATTAAAGAAGTTTTTTGAAACAAATACCGTTACTATGAACACAAAGGTCATTACAAGTTTTG
This sequence comes from uncultured Oscillospiraceae bacterium, assembly GCA_949283785.1. Taxonomy (GTDB): domain Bacteria; phylum Bacillota; class Clostridia; order Oscillospirales; family Acutalibacteraceae; genus UMGS263. The sequence goes on along the minus strand of CASDTR010000024.1, from coordinate 46,373 downwards.
TCCTCGGATCGAGACGGTGCAGAAAAGAGTCAGCGGGAAAATACTGTCCAATCGTAATATCTTTAATCACTTTCCGCCACTCTCCTTTTTAAGTCTAATGATTTCCTTTAATCCTTGCTCAACCGTGTATATTCCCTCGCTTACATCAAAGCCTCTGGCTCTCAGGCCCATGAAGACCCTGGTTATCTGAGGAACGTTGAGACCCATTTTTGAAAGCTCATCGCCTTTTGAATATATCTCAGCCACATCTCCGTACATAACTGCGTGTGAGTTGTTCATGACAAGCACCTTAGTAGCGAGCTTTGCAACGTCCTCCATGCTGTGGGAAACAAGCAGGACCGTGCTTTCGGTCTCTTCTCTGTATTCCCTCAGCATTGAAAGAATGCGATCCCTGCCCTTTGGGTCAAGGCCCGCCGTGGGCTCGTCCATAATGAGAACCTCGGGCCTCATTGCCATCACTCCCGCAATGGCGGCTCTGCGCTTTTCTCCTCCCGAAAGGTCAAAGGGTGATTTGTCAAGATATTCTTCTTTTAAACCTACAAATAAAGCAGCTTCTCTTACTCTTTTGTCGATTTCATCTTCGCTCAGTCCCATATTTGAGGGCCCGAATGCGATATCTTTATAAACAGTCTCCTCAAAAAGCTGATATTCGGGATACTGAAAGCAAAGACCGACTTTAAACCTTACGTTTCTGATTTTGGACTTGTCAGCCCAGATGTCTTCACCGTCTAAATATATCCTTCCGCTTTCAGGCTTTAAAAGGCCGTTAAGGTGCTGGATAAGGGTAGATTTTCCCGAACCTGTGTGTCCGATAATTCCTACAAGCTCGCCTTTTTCTATTTCTATATTTACATTTTCTATTGCCGCCATTTGAAAAGGGGTTCCCCTGTTATAAATGTGCGTCAAATTTTCCGTTTTGATTACAGACAATGCTATTCCTCCAAAAAGGCAGTAAGTTTCTCAATGCATTCGTATACATCCAGAATGTCGTCAGGCAAATCATAGCCTTCTCGCCTACAAAGCTGAGCCAGCTTTGTAGGCTGCGGAACGTCAAGACCTATTTTTTCGAGCTTTTCCACCTGTTTGAAAACCTCTTTCGGCTTTCCGTCCATTATGATCTCGGCGTCATCCATAACAACCACCCTATCAGCCTTTACGGCCTCATCCATAAAGTGAGTTATGAATACAACGGTCATCCCCATTTCACGGTTTAGCTTGAGCATTGTGGACATCACTTCCTGTCTGCCCCTCGGGTCAAGCATCGCGGTGGGCTCGTCAAGAACTATGCATCTCGGCATCATGGCGATTATACCCGCAATGGCAACACGCTGTTTTTGGCCTCCAGAAAGCCTGTGAGGCTCTCTTTTCCTGAATTCATACATACCCACGGCTTTGAGGGATTCATCTACTCTTCGGCGTATTTCTTCAGGCTCTACGCCGAGATTTTCGGGACCGAAGGCCACGTCCTCTTCGACTATTGTGGCAACGATCTGGTTATCGGGATTCTGGAAAACCATTCCAACGGTTTGTCTGATTTTGATTTTCAGGTCATCGTCGCTTGTATCCATGCCGTCAACTAAAACCTTGCCTGAGCTGGGAAGCAAAATAGCATTGGTGAGCTTTGCCAAAGTGGATTTTCCTGACCCGTTATGGCCGAGGACAGCCACAAACTCTCCCTCGTAAATATCAAGATTCAGATTCTGAGCAACTAAGGGAAGCTCCACTCCCTCTTCTTCACTGTCATATCTGAAGCTTACATTCTGAAATCGGATAATAGGATTTTTCATCTGACACTGTCTCTCACTTTCTCCAAATTGCGGTGGCACCGCAGGGAAGGATAAGCCCCGAAGATGTGGCTTTAAGGCCTATTTCATCTCCGCTCACATTCCCTCCGAACTTAGGACACATCACAGCTGACAAAATATACTCCATTACTGCTGAGGAAAGGCCTGTAGTGTAGGAATTTAAAAACAGCGCGAGAGCGTTGTCCGAAACCACCTGAGAGCAAAGCTCCACAAATTCGTATACTGAATCCTCGAGCTTCCACACCTCTCCGCCGGGGCCCCTTCCGTATGAAGGCGGATCCATGATTATTATGTCGTATTTGTTGCCTCTTCTTATTTCCCTCTGCACAAACTTGATGCAGTCATCCACAAGCCACCTTACGCTTCGGTCTGAAAGAGACGAAGAGACCGCGTTTTCCTTGGCCCACGAAACCATTCCTTTTGAGGCGTCCACATGTACGGTCTGAGCGTTTTCGGCAAGAGCAGCTACGGTAGCCCCGCCCGTATATGCAAAAAGGTTCAAAACCTTTACCTGCCTTCCTGCGTCTCTGATGATCTCTCTTATAAGATCCCAGTTTACCGCCTGTTCGGGGAAAAGGCCGGTATGCTTAAAGCCCATGGTCTTTATATTAAAAGATAAATCTCTGTAGCTTATTTCCCAGCGGTCGGGAAGCTTTTTATAAACCTCCCACCTTCCGCCGCCTGTATTGGAGCGAATATAACGCGCATCGGCGTTTTTCCAAAGAGGATTTTTCTTAGGAGTTTTCCATATGACCTGCGGGTCGGGACGGATGAGAATATGCTGTCCCCATCTTTCAAGACGTTCTCCGCAGGAGCAATCTATAAGTTCATAATCCTTCCACTGGAGTGAAGCTCGCATTTTTCAAATTCCCTTCGATAAAATTCATATAAGCCGCTGCTGACCGTCGGATTCCATGCCGAGATGCGCATATCCAGCAGGAGTCACCATTCTGCCGCGGGGAGTTCTGCTCAAAAAACCTATCTGCATAAGATACGGCTCATAGACGTCCTCAATGGTAATAGCCTCTTCGCCGATAGCAGCGGCAATGGTTTCAAGGCCGACGGGGCCTCCGTTATAATTCTTGATCATTGTCGTCAAAAGACGTCTGTCGATGGAGTCGAGACCCAGCTCATCAATTTCCATTCTGTTAAGGGCAATACAGGCGCTTTCGTTTGTAATAACACCGTTGCCTACAACCTGGGCAAAATCCCTTGCCCTTTTAAGAAGTCGGTTAGCGATTCTCGGAGTTCCTCGAGAACGTGACGCTATCTGGACCGCTCCCTCTTCATCAATTTCTATTCCGAGGATTCCCGCACTTCTGTGAACGATTTGTCCGAGCTGTTCGGGAGTGTAAAGTTCCAGCCGCAGAATGACTCCGAACCTGTCGCGCAAAGGCGCTGTAAGCTGACCTGCTCTTGTGGTAGCGCCTACAAGGGTAAAGTGGGGCAAATCAATTCTTATTGATCTTGCCGACGGGCCTTTGCCTATGATTATATCAAGGCTGTTATCCTCCATTGCAGGATACAGCACCTCTTCAACGCTTTTTGAAAGACGGTGGATTTCATCAATAAAAAGCACATCGCCTTCATCAAGGTTTGAGAGAAGAGCCGCAAGATCTCCCGGCTTTTCAATGGCAGGACCCGATGTTATTCTGATATTTACTCCCATCTCATTGGCTATAATACCCGCAAGAGTGGTTTTTCCGAGGCCGGGCGGGCCGTAGAGGAGCACATGGTCAAGAGTATCTCCCCTTTTACGCGCCGCTTCAATATAAACCCTTAAATTTTCCTTCGCCTTTTCCTGTCCGATATATTCATCCAGCGTTTTCGGACGCAGCGAAATTTCTATATCCGAATCGGCGGAGAGAAATTCGGGAGCGACTATTCTGTTTTCAAAATCTGTTTCCATTTAAATCACCTTCCGGCAAGCGACCTGAGCGCCTGCTTTATCATTTCTTCCACCGACAGCGACTGATCGAGCTTTCCGACAGCTGTCGCAGCTTCGCTTTGTGTATATCCGAGCACCATGAGAGCGCTCACTGCCTCAGAACCCGCCGCAGAGCTTGCCGCAGCCTCAGCAGCCGCAAGGTCATAACCTTCTGCGTCCTCATGCGCGATACCTTTAACTTTATCTTTAAGCTCCAAAACTACTCTTTGAGCAAGCTTCGGTCCCACTCCCTGTGCTTTTGTTATGGCTTTGCTGTCACCTGAGGCTATGCACAGAGCAAGCTTGTCCGGATCAAGTTCTGAAAGAATGGCAAGAGCAGCCTTAGGACCGACACCTGATACTGAAATAAGGAGCTTGAAAAAATCAAGCTCATATGTATCGGCAAATCCGAAAAGGTCGAGTGCGTCCTCGCGGACGTTAAGATGAGTATAGAGGGTAACTTTGCTGCCGCTGCCTCCGATTTTCCTCAGAGTGTTCATGGTAGTAAAGCACTTAAAGCCTACGCCCGAACACTCTACGGCAACCGAATTTAAATCCGAGTAAATTATATTTCCCGTAAGAGAATAGAACAAAATCAGTACCCCCTTGTTTTAAGTCTGCCAATAAGGGAACCGCTGCAATGAGCATGGCATATAGCCATTGCCAGAGCGTCGGCGGTATCGTCGGGCTTCGGAATTGATTCGAGACCCAGTATTCGCCGTGTCATTTCCTGGACCTGCTTTTTTTCGGCCCTGCCGTATCCCACAACGCTTTGCTTTACCTGAAGAGGAGTATACTCGAAAACCTCAAGTCCGGTTTTTCTTGCCGCAAGCATCAGAACACCCCTTGCCTGACTTACGTCGATTACGGTTTTTGCGTTGTTATTATAGAAAAGCTTTTCCATTGAAAGCGCCTGAGGAGAAGTTCGGAGCATTATAGCAGTAATATCGTCGTAAATGGTTTCAAGCCTTCTGTCAAAGGGAAGACCCGCCTGCGTTGTAACGGCGCCGTATTCTACTACGCTGAATTTGTTGCCTATATAGTCTATGACCCCGTAACCTACAATTGCGTATCCCGGGTCAATCCCCAAAACTCTCAACGCTGTCTGCTCCTTCGTAAAACATTAATATTCGTTTTATTATAGCATAACAGCAAGTTAAGGGCAACATGTGAAAATAAAAAGGCACAGACGTACGCTTCATATATAATCACCTTTCCAGATGTTTGCTTATTGCCGAAAATCATAATCCCTTGCGGCTAAAAGTAAAAATAAACAAAAAATAGTAATATTGTTAGTGATTTATGCATATATACCTGGAATTTGCAAAATCGATTTCTAAAGTGTTGACAAACAAATTTCGCAGATGTACAATGCAAAACATAAAGGCAAAGGCGTCTTTGAGCATCTATGTTCAAAGACGCCTTTATGTTTTATCATACCAAATAAAACATATTCACAAAAAGGCAAAGACGTCTTTCGCTATTGCAAGAAGGATGTCTTTGCCTTTTTCATTTTATCGGCGAAGGGGGGAATCCTCAATGGGTCAAGCACTGAATTGCGGAATTCAAATTCCTTGGCTTTTGCCTTTGGCCGTGGGACACACCGCAGTACATACGGACTTTAAGTATTAAGGATCCGTGTGGATAAAACAGCCGCCTGTATTTTTCTCCGCGCTTAACGATTCAGCACAAAATTTCAGATCTTGAGCATGCAGCAGAGCAGCGGCAAAATTTATCTTTGAGCTTATCAAAGCCCTCAGATGTTAATTTAAAATCAGAGGAGATGTTTAGTATGACAATGGAAGAAATAACCAGGCTAATTGAAGAAGCAGCCACAAGCGAAGTTTTCGGTGTTTGGTTTCTTATCGGAGCAGCTCTGGTATTTTTCATGCAGGCCGGTTTTGCTATGGTGGAAACAGGTTTCACCAGAGCAAAAAATGCCGGAAATATCATAATGAAAAATCTTATGGATTTCTGCATCGGTACGGTGATGTTTATTTTTCTCGGATTTTCATTGATGATGGCAGAAGATTACGTAATGGGAATCATCGGTGTTCCAAATCTTGAGATTTTTACTGATTTCGGAGGATTCATTTCCGAAAACGCTTCAAGCTTCGTCTTTAATCTTGTATTCTGCGCAACAGCCGCTACCATTGTTTCGGGAGCCATGGCAGAAAGGACAAAGTTTATTTCCTACTGTATCTACTCTGCGGTGATTTCCCTTGTTGTCTACCCCATAGAGGCCGGTTGGATCTGGAATTCACAGGGCTGGCTTTCGCAGCTCGGATTCCACGATTTTGCGGGTTCCGCAGCAATTCATACAGTCGGAGGACTCACCGCTCTTATAGGCGCCGCCATGGTAGGTCCTCGCCTCGGAAAATATGTCAGAGATAAAAGCAGCGGTAAAGTCAAAAAAGTAAACGCTATACCCGGTCATTCCATTACTCTAGGAGCTCTCGGATGCTTCATACTCTGGTTCGGCTGGTACGGCTTCAACGGCGCTGCCGCTTGGGATAAAAACTCGCTCGCTTCAATTTTCCTTACAACAACCATTGCGCCCGCCGTTGCTACATGTACTACGATGATATTCACATGGATTAAAAACGGCAAACCTGATGTTTCCATGTGTCTGAATGCTTCACTTGCAGGTCTTGTGGGCATAACGGCCGGCTGTGATGCTCTTGACGCATTAGGTTCAATTATCGTCGGCATTGTTTCAGGCGTTTTAGTTGTAGTTGTAGTAGAATTTCTTGATTTAAAGCTGCACATTGATGACCCGGTAGGCGCTGTCGGAGTCCATTTTGCCAACGGCGTATGGGGTACTTTGGCAGTTGGCCTACTTGCAAACCCCAATGCCCCTGCGGGTCTTAAAGGATTATTTTACACAGGAAGCGCAAAACTTCTCGGCATACAGTTACTCGGCATCGCAGCCGTGCTCGTCTGGACAACCGCAGCCATGCTCTTAACCTTTTTTATCATTAAGAAAACCGTGGGACTGAGAGTGTCCGAAGAAGAAGAAATCAAGGGACTTGACAGCACAGAGCACGGACTTCCAAACGCATACGCAGATTTCGCTCCGGCAGTTGAAAACCTCGATTACGGATATAAAGACGCTGTCGCCGTAACAGGCGAAATTCCCGTCGCAGAGGCCATTGAGATAAAAAAAGTTCCGTCTTTCGAGGAAGGGTCGCCTAAATTTACAAAAATTGAAATTATATGCAAAGAGTCAAAATTCGAAACTCTTAAAGCAGCCCTTGTCAATATCGGAATCACCGGAATGACTGTGTCTCATGTCCTCGGCTGCGGCATTCAAAAGGGAAAACAGGAATATTACCGCGGCATTCCTGTCGAGGCAAGCCTCCTTCCCAAGGTACAGATTGATATTGTCGTAAGCAAGGTTCCGGTAAGGAGCGTCATCGAAACAGCAAAAGCTGTTCTGTATACCGGCCATATCGGAGACGGTAAAATTTTCGTATACGACGTTGAAAACGTTGTAAAAATCCGCACCGGTGAAGAGGGATATGACGCATTACAGGACGTTGAATAAAAATATTTCATTTAACGTCATTATATAAAACTAGCCCTGACGGACGTAATAAGAATTTTTCCGACCGTCAGGGCTTTGCTTTGTCAAAAAACATCCGTTTTGATGAAAAATAAAATGACTCTGCGCAAACTTACCATACTTTTGCCGTGTGTCTAATGTTTAATTATATACTGTTTTCTACAAAAGCAAGAACGTCTTCTTTCGGCATATATCCCGCAGTGCGTTCGACTTCTTTTCCTTTTGAGAAAATCATAAGAGTAGGTATACTGATAACCCCGTAAGCCGCTGCAAGATCCTGAGCCTGATCGACGTCGATTTTACATACGTTTACTTTTCCGTCCAGCTCGTCGGAAATCTCCTCAATTATAGGCGCAAGCATCATGCAGGGAGCGCACCAATCTGCCCAGAAATCCACAAGCACGGGCAACTCACTGCGAAGCACTTCTTCCCTGAAATTATCAAGTGTTACATGAACCGCTGACATAATCATTTATCCCCTTTTAAAAAATTATTGATTTGACAAACTGCTTTTTCTATCTGCGGCAAATATTTTGACTCAGCACATCCTTCCGAATCGGTATACGAGAGAAAAACCGTTTCCGTTTTTTTTATGCCCGATACCGAAAAAGCCATTTTCCACTGCTTCAAAGCCACGGAAAATCCCGTTTCATCATCGCTGCCGCAGCTTGAAATCAGAACGCCTGCTCTTTCCTTTTCAACAGGATGCCTGATGTTCAATGAAAATCTTGCCGAAAAATACTTTTGAAATCTGTCAAGAATACTTTTCATAGGAGAAGGCAGAGAGAGAAAGTATATCGGGAAAGCGGTGACAAATATATCGCAGCTTTCATAGGCTTTGAAAAAGTCATCAAGGTCTTTTGAAGCGCAGCCGAAAGCACTGCTGCAAAATTTACAATCAGTACACGGTTTTGCCTTTATCGAGTATGCATCAAAAATATCAGCCGAAGCATACGGAAACCTTCTGAGAAATTCATCGAGCATCCTCTGCGTCGCGCCATCGCCGTTAGGCGAGCCTTTCAAAACACAGATGCGCATCTTTCCGTTACAGAAGAGTTCTGTCATCGCAGTATTTGCAGACAAGCATATCACCTGTCTCTCTGAAAAGATGGGGCAGATATTTTTCATGGGCGGTTATGCAGGATGGATTCGCGCAGCAAACACTGTGAGTTGATTCCTTTTTGGAAGGAATAACATCCTGACCCTTTTCAATCATATTCAGAATAAGAGCCATTCTTGCATACATTCCGTACTCTGCCTGCTGAAAATATTTTGCCCTGGGGTCATCGTCCACATCGTTTGTAATTTCATCTACACGAGGCAGAGGATGAAGTATTTTTAAATCCTTTTTAGCTAGACTGAGTTTCGCCCTGTCGAGAACATAAACCCCTTTTTGCCGCTCATATTCTTCCTTACTCGAAAAACGCTCCTGCTGTATTCTCGTCATGTAGAGCACGTCAAGATAAGGCATTGCCTCTTCGAGGGTGTTGCAGAAGGAATACTTGCAGCCGCTTGCGTTAAGTATATCTTTTATATACTGCGGTGACTGCAATTCGGGAGTTGAAATCAGTACAAATTTATTGTCATATTTCGATAAGCTTTTTACAAGTGAATGTACTGTGCGCCCGTTTTTAATGTCTCCGCAGATTCCTATCGTCAGTCCAGAGAGCGTACCTTTTTCTTGGGAAAGAGTAACAAGATCCGTTAAGGTCTGAGTTGGGTGAAGATGTCCGCCGTCGCCTGCATTTATAACTGGCTTGCGCGAATAAAGCGATGCCGCATACGCAGCGCCCTCCTGAGGATGACGGATAACTACAATATCAGCATAGGCACTTACGATCCTGACCGTATCCTTTAGGGTCTCACCTTTTGAAACGGAAGAGCTTCCGGGATCGGAAAAGCCCACCACTTTGCCGCCCAGGCGCATCATTGCTGTTTGAAACGACATTTGGGTACGCGTAGAAGGCTCATAAAAAAGCGTTGCCATTATTTTTCCGTGACAACACTCCATGTAATCAGCAGGATTAGCCTTAATTTTTCCCGCTGCATCAATGATGCTTTTCAGCTCTTTTTCGGAAAGCTGATCAAGATCAATCAAACTGAAATTTTTCACAATCCTTCTCCTTCCGGTACCATATATTATTTTTCATATTTTATCATCAAAAAGAGCAAATAACAATAGACATAAGCAATTTAAAACAAACTTTAAAAACTCTATTGCTTTTGAAAAATTTTTAGGTTATAATATCAGAGTTATGTGCCGGTGTGATGGAATTGGCAGACGTGACGGACTCAAAATCCGTTGGGCTAATCACCCGTGTGGGTTCGAGTCCCACCACCGGCACCAGAAATCAATGGCTCGCAAGCCCAGTAATATCAAGGGTTTGCGGGCTTTTCCTTTTTTACCCTGTCCCTCGCAAATTGCGAGGGACTTTCTTTTTTTGAAATGTCCCTCCTATTTTCGGGCTGTTTTTGGGGGGACATTTTTGCTCATTCCGTAGGGAAAACGGAAATAATCGCATTTGCCGAAGCAATCTTTGAAGAAAAATCAAGGTGGGTGTAGATATTCGAGGTTGTTGAAATATCACTGTGTCCCAACCATTCCTGAATCTCTTTCAGGCTTACCCCATTTGCGTAAAGCAAGCTCGCACAACTATGGCGTAGGTCGTGAAATCGGATTTTCCGCAAGCCATTCTTTTTGAGAACCAACGGAAAGTGCTGTGTGATGTAGCCCGGTTTGATAAGCTCTCCAATCTCATTGACATAGATATATTCCCTGAAATCGTTGCAGTAGCCTTTTCCGCACATTTTCCGATTCATCTCCTGTTGTGCTTTCAGGCGGTAAAGCAATTCCTCGAACGGCGGGATAAGCGGAAGCGAACGGTAGCTGGATTTCGTCTTGGTTCTGTCTTTCTGAATGATCTGGCTTTTGCCGTCGAGGGTCACTTGGGTAACAGTATGACGAATCGTGATGGTTTTCTGCTTAAAGTCAATCGCATTCCATTTCAGCCCCACGACTTCGCTGCGGCGCAGGCCATAGAAAGCGCCGAGAATAACGGCAAGCTCTATCGGGTCGCCTTTGACAACCTCAAATAGCTGTTCAAGTTCCTCTTGATTATAAATACTGCCGACGAATTTTTCTTTCTTCGGCCGTTCAATCCGATCGGACGGATTGCTGTTAATCAAGCCGATTTTAACGGCGTATTTCAGCGCCTTGTGAATATTGGCGTGGCGGTGAATGACCGTGTTTGCCGATACCTTTCTTTCTTTCATTTCGTAGGTGTAATAGTCCTGTATATCCCTTGTTAGGAGAGTTCTACCGTTCCATATCTCTTTGGCGCTCTCGTTTTCGATAGAGCTCCAATGCTTTGATAATTTAACGGCTGCAGGCTGAACAGCCGCTATCGTTTCTCCGTTTATAAACTGAGGAGCAATATATCCCGCTCCCGCAATCATGGCATTAAATATCGCCATGCCTACGCCGACTATGGCAACTGCAATAATGTTGTATATTGACATGGCGGTTCCGTCACAGCGAATGCCGCTCTTCCACTCAAGATGGTCGAGTCCGTCGGCAAACAAAGCCATAAAGACATAAGAGCAGGGCAACCCGCCGATATTTTTAATAAACTGTCCGATCAGAACAATATAAAGATTTGTAGGTGCCAGCCAGCAAATTAGACTTCCTAATGAAACAAGCAGGAATCCGAATAAAGTCAGATTTCTTTTTCCTATTCTTTTTGCAAGCGGCCATACGGCAAATATACCGATACCCATAGGTATACCGCCTATAACCGAAACGAGCATTTGAGTAATACCGTCGTTATATGTACCGAGTACATAGTTGCAGTAATAAACCAAACCTAAATTTTTGAGCTGTGCAGCGAGTGTGCTTATTAAAAAATATGCAAACATAACAATCATATATTTATCCGCAAGCACAATTTTCAGCTGCATAATGAACGGGATTTTCTTTTCCTCTTGTTCCAGCTGCTCCTGCGTAACACGCTCTTTAGTAAAAAAGTATTCCAGCAGCGTAAGAGGAAATGCGATTATGGACAGCACGCTCATGGTGATAATCCATTTAGACCTGTCGACACCTATCATCGGCATAACAACCATGGGGAAAATCAGTGCTACTATGATTCCGCTAACCATTATGGTAGTAATCTGATTAAAAACCGAAAGAGAACCTCTTTGTAATGTATTTCTGGTTGAAAGGGGCACCATGAGGTTATGGCTCATATTGAATATTGTATAAGCAAATGAATAAAAAAGGTTATAAGAAAGCATTACCCAAATAACCTGTACAAGCTGGCTGCCGCGGGGAACAACAAACAAAAGTATCCCCGTAATCGTAAGCAGAGGAGCCGAAATCAAAAGCCAGGGCCGGGCTTTACCCTCTTTGGTTTTTGTATGGTCGATAATATATCCCATTATAACGTTTGTAATCGCATCAATGATTTTTGAAACAATGGGAAAAACAGTTAAAAATACGCCTCCCCATACTGAGGTCAAGTTAAGCACATCGGTATAATATACATTTAAATATGTACCGAGAACTGCATTTAAAAGCAAAGCGCCTGCGGGACCGAGCAGGTATCCCAGCCATTTTTCGCTTTTCTGCACTTGGTCGCTTTTTACTTTTGTGTGTAAAAGCGGAGAATTGAATACTTTAAGCATAACTTCTACTCCTTTTTTTATTCCGCTTGACACTTGGCGGAATTTATATTACACTGATATTATAGCAACAACGTGTTGTTTTAACAATCACCAGTTTATATAATGGTTGATATAAAAACGACATAACAAATGATTATGGTGGGATAATGAGATGAATACAAAAAATAACCAGAGAACAAGACTTTCCAAGCTTATGTTTAAAAATGCGATGATCGACCTGCTGCATGAAAAAGGTGACATTCATAAAATTTCAGTCAGAGAGCTTTGTGACCGTGCAAACCTCAATCGTTCTACATTTTACGCGCACTACAGCGAACCTCAGGACTTGCTGCAAGAGCTCGAGGATGAAATCATTGAAGCTACGGAAGAGCACTTAAAAAAAATAGGTGAAGAAAACAACATTGGAGCTCATAAATATATTTTATCATTTTTGCAATATATGAAGGAAAATGATAAAGTTTTCCGTACTCTTTTAATAGATTCCGCTGACCCTAAATTTAAATCCCGTTTTATGCAAAGGTCTATTATTAAATTCATTGAAAATCTAAATATAACTTTTCTCACAAACGTAGAACAGTATATATTTTCATACATTCTTAACGGAAGTACCGGAATAATTCTCCAATGGGTTCGCTCAGATTACAAAACAAGCGAAAATGTCATCTGTGAGCTTCTCTTTTCTATAAATAAAAGCGCTCTTACAAATTTGAAGGAATTTATGGAGTAAAAGCTGATTTCAGAGAAAAAGCACAATCCGCCCTTATCGGCAGATTGTGCTTAAAATTTCGTTATGTAAAAGTTTTTTACACGGCTTCGTAATATTAATTCCGCTTTTATAAACCGAAACAGCAAAAAAAAATACCCACAGCATAATCAGAAATTAAGAAGCCTTTATTCAGCCGAAGCAGGTCAAATAAAGGTTTTTAGCAGGGACAGAAGGACTCGGCGTATGCTGTGGCTTTGCCTTGCATACTGTTGGCTCGGCGACCAAAATTCTGCGAATTTCAGTACCCGCCTCCCCGCTCTTCGCTAAAAACAGTTAGCTGAACTGTTTTCTCAACGCTCAGACCCTCACGGGTTCAAGTCCTTTTCAATTCTGCATATTTATATATACAACAAAAAACGACTGCTCTGTAAGCAGCCGTTTCGTATTGGCAGGGGCAGAAGGACTTGAACCCTCGGCACGCGGTTTTGGAGACCGCTGCTCTACCAACTGAGCTATACCCCTAAAATGGTGGGCCATCAGGGACTCGAACCCCGGACCGACCGGTTATGAGCCGGTTGCTCTAACCAACTGAGCTAATGGCCCGCTTGAATATCTGCCGAACTGTTTCGGCGACATCAGCAAGAGTTATAATACCATCTTCTGTGTGGTTTGTCAACAAAAATTTGAATTTTTTATTATGTTCACACGCTTATAATTATAACTGTTTTTATGTCTTCATCCTTTTTAATAAAAATACGATAAAATATTTCTCTCTTCGTTCAAAAAGTTTACTATCAGAATATTAAACTGCCAAATTGTCAAAATATAACTGAAAATCTCGGCATTTAAGAAAATTGTCTTTATCTTTGAGATATGATAAAATAATATCAGCAATACAATCACAACCAAGATTTTGTTTTTTATTATGACGTTTTATTAAGGAGTATGCAATTATGGAGTACAAAATTAAAGGCTATCAACCGGAATCACTTTTCCGTTTTTTTGAAGATATCAGCGCAATTCCGAGAAACTCGGGCAACGAAAAAGCGTTAAGCGATTTCCTCGTAACTTTTGCAAAGGAAAGAAACCTCGAAGCGTATCAGGATAACGCTTATAACGTTGTAATTAAAAAGCGCGCCTCTTCGGGAGCAGAGGCCAAACCCGCCGTAATGCTTCAGGGACACCTTGACATGGTCTGTGAAAAGAAAGCAGGCGTTGTACATGATTTTGATAAAGACGGCATTAAATTGATCGTCGAAAACGGTATTCTTCGTGCCGACGGCACAACTCTCGGCGGAGATAACGGTGCTGCCGCAGCGCTTATGATGGCCATTCTTGACGATGATTCCCTAAAGCATCCGCCCATTGAATGCGTATTTACAACGGAAGAGGAAGTTGGCCTTAACGGCGCCGTCACTCTGGACAAGTCTCTTCTCAAAGCGCGCACCATGATAAACCTCGACTCCGAAGAAGAGGGAGTCGCAACCGTCAGCTGCGCAGGTGGAATGAGATATACCCTTACACGAAAAGCAGTTAAAGAAACGGCTTGTGGCAGCGTCATAACAATATCCTTTTCGGGGCTTCTGGGCGGTCATTCCGGAACCGATATTGATAAAGAAAGATACAATGCCAATAAACTGATGGGACGTCTCCTTTACAGAATATCTCAAAATAAGCAGGCTCTGCTTGTGTCTTTCAGCGGCGGAACCAAAGATAACGCGATTCCGCGTGAATGTGTGGCCAGTATATGTTTTAAAGAGACTGAAGCCGCACAAGAAGCAGCAAAAACAACAGAGAAAATGTGCCGTGAGTTTTCCGAGGAAATAGTATCTGCCGAACCCGATTTCAAATATGAAATAACGGTTTGTGAAAGCGGAAATATTTCGGTATTTTCGGAAAAAGATACCAAAGCTCTGATAAACGCTCTTTGCCTCGCCCCTAACGGTATACGCCGCCGAAACCCTAAGCAGGGATATTTTGTAGTCACTTCTCTAAATTTGGGAATTATCTCTGCGGAAAACGAAAACATGAAATTGGTATTTGCACCGAGAAGTTCTGTAGCTTCCCTTCAGCAGGAGACAAAGGATACATTAAAGCTGCTGGCTGACACCTTCGGCTTTGATACCGAAATCTCCGGACAATATCCGGGCTGGGCTTTTAAAGACGATTCGCCCATAAGAGAGGTATTCTGCAAAACTTATAAAGAACTGTTTAATAATGAACTTAAAATAGAGGCGATTCATGCAGGTCTCGAGTGCGGCCTTTTCTCTGATGCCATACCCGGACTTGACGCGATAGCCGTCGGACCTACTATAAAAGGCTGCCATACGCCTGACGAGTATTTACCCTTGGATTCATTTGAACGTTTCTATGTTCTTCTCACAAAAGTCCTTGAGCAACTCGCACAATGAGAATATTCGGTTTTTGTATTCTTTTATCAAAAACAAAGTTTTGTCAAAATATTGATGTTCTTTATGTCTAAAAATGTTATAATTTATTCATAAAATCACCCACGTTTCAGAAAGGGGTTTAGAATATGTCAAACAAAAACAACGACTTTAAGCCGTATATTGCTGCTGATCGCATTGTCCCTGAATTCACAGTGACATCTATTATCATCGGCATAATACTCGCTGTAGTATTCGGCGCGGCAAATGCTTATCTCGGACTGCGTGTAGGAATGACCATTTCCGCCTCCATTCCGGCCGCTGTTTTGTCAATGGGAATTATCAGAATTATCCTGCGCAGAGATTCCATTCTCGAAAACAACATAGTTCAGACAATCGGTTCCGCTGGTGAATCTGTTGCAGCAGGCGCCATTTTCACACTCCCTGCCCTCTTTATATGGGCAAAGGAAGGCACGATCAGCACACCGAGCATTATCACTCTTGCTCTTGTAGCTCTTGTCGGCGGTATACTCGGCGTTGTGTTCATGGTCCCCCTCCGCCAGGCTCTCATAGTTGAAGAACACGGAACACTTCCCTTCCCGGAAGGTACGGCCTGTGCCGAGGTTCTTCTTGCCGGAGAAGAAGGCGGAAGCAAAGCCGGCATCGTTTTTGCAGGTCTCGGAATTTCTGCTCTTTACAAGTTCATTACTGACGGCTTAAAAGTTTTCCCCAGTGAAATAGGCTATGATATTTCCTCTTATAAAGGTTCTTCCGTCGGAATCCAGGTTTTGCCCGCCCTTGCCGGCGTAGGCTACATCTGCGGAACAAAAATTTCAAGCTATCTTTTTGCCGGTGGTGCATTAAGCTGGTTCGTAATAATGCCTATTATTGCGCTCTTCGGCGCTGATGCAACCATTTTCCCGGGCACAGATCCGATTTCAACCCTTGCCCCCGGTGACCTTTGGGGAACCTATGTCAAATATATCGGAGCCGGCGCAGTTGCCACCGGCGGTATTATAAGCCTTATTAAGAGCATGCCTCTTATCATTAAGACTTTCAAAAAAGCCATGCAGAGTATGGGCAAGCGCACAACGGGTCCCTCGTCCCTTCGCACTGAAAGAGACATTCCCATGCCTGCCCTCATAATCACCATGGTTGTCATCGCAATAGCAATTTGGCTCCTTCCTGCCTTCCCCGTAAACCTTCTTGGTGCAATTATTGTTGTTGTTTTCGGTTTCTTCTTCGCCACTGTTTCCTCTCGTATGGTCGGACTCATCGGTTCTTCAAACAACCCTGTTTCAGGTATGGCCATAGCAACCATAATCATTACTACCATTTTGCTTAAATCCACAGGAACCGTTGGCGTCACAGGTATGACTGGTGCTATCGCCATAGGCGGAATCATATGCGTTATCGCTGCAATTGCCGGCGACTGTTCTCAGGATCTTAAAACAGGCTTCATTGTGGGAGCAACTCCTAAAAAGCAGCAGATAGGTGAAATCATAGGCGTGGTAGTATCTGCTGCCTCAATAGGTTTCGTCCTTAACCTTCTCAACTCCGCATGGGAGTTCGGCGGTAAAGAAATACCTGCTCCTCAAGCAACTATGATGAAAATGCTTGTTGAAGGAATAATGAACGCTGAGCTTCCCTGGGCACTTATTCTTATCGGTGTATTTATTGCTATCGTAGTTGAAATCCTTAAAATACCCGTTATGCCCTTCGCTGTCGGAATGTACCTTCCCTTCAGCCTCAGCGCCGGAATCATGGCAGGAGGCGTTGTACGCTGGTTTGTTGATCGCAAAAAAGGCATTTCCGACGAGGAACACAAGTCGGGAACAGAAAGAGGAACTCTTTATACATCCGGTCTTATTGCAGGTGAGGGTCTCATGGGAATTATCCTTGCTGCTTTAGCGGCTCTTAACATCCAGATTGATGTTTCCAAGTATTTTTCAATCGGCAAAATCGGCGGTCTGATCGTATTTGCTCTTCTGCTTCTCTCGCTTGCTTATGTCTGTTTCGGCAGAAAAAAGAAAAGCGCAGAAAAATAATCTGATGCTTTAATTATTTTACCGGTCTGTTCTGTCTGAGCAGACCGGTTTTACTTGAAAGATTAACTATTAAAAGTCAACCCTCAAAATGAATGGTGGTGGTCAAACACAGCTGGTTCAAAAAGGGCATAGCAAAGCTGAGGTCTTGTCAGACCCCTGCTGGCAATTCAAGTGGTTGCCGCTCAGGTTACAGAGCGATAGGGTTGCCTGGATTTCTCCATGGCGAAGATAAGCCGCACCAGCTTCTTGGCTGCGTGGGAAATGGCTACATTGTAGTGCTTGCCCTCTGCCCGTTTCTTTGCCAGATAAGTGGAAAAGGTTGGGTCCCAAAGGCAGACATATTTGGTGGCGTTGAAAAGTGCGTAACGCAGGTATCTGGAGCCCCGTTTCTCCATGTGTGGGTAACAGTTTTTCAGTTGCCCGGATTGGTAAGTAGACGGTGACATTCCAGCGTAAGCCAGCAGCTTATCTGGAGAGTCAAAGCGAGAAAGATCCCCGGCCTCCGCCAGGATCATGGCTCCCATGCGGCAGCCAATGCCTGGAATGGTGGTGATGGGAGAATGGATTTCCTCCATCATAGTCTCGATCTCCGCTTCGATCTCGTCGATCTCAGCATCCAGTTCCCGGATGAGCCGGATGGTGTGCTGTAATTCCAGGGACTTGGCAGGCATTTTAGAACCAATGGAGTTTCGTGCGGCATCCCGAATCGATACCGCCATATCCCGCTTGTAGCGTCCCTTTGAGGCATTCGCGAGAAGGGATTTCAGCCTTGTCAGGTGTGCTCCGGCAATCTGTTTGGCTCCCGGAAACTCCTCCAGCAGGGCATAGACAGAGACCATGTGGAGCATTGGAACCAGCTTCTCCAACTCAGGAAACAGGATGCAGACCAGTCTGGAAACCGAGCTTTTCAGCTTGGCACGCTCTTTTACTTTGTCAAAACGATATCTGGTGAGTGACTTTAGTTCCTCGTTGTGGTATGCTGTATCTGTGTAGGGTTTGAGGCCTGCATCGGATAACAGCATAGCCGCAATCGTTCGTGCATCTACCCGGTCGGTTTTGGTCTTTCTGAGGCTGAGACTTTTGCGGTAGAGGTTTGTGCGTAAAGGGTTCAAGACATAGGTGGCCAGACCATTGTCCAAAAGAAACCCCAGCAGATTGTAGCTGTAATGCCCGGTAGCCTCAAGCCCTACCTTTATTTTGTCCTGGGGGGAGGTGCAGGTCCGGATTTTCTCCAGCAGGATATTGAATCCATCCATATTGTTAGAGATGGTAAACACATCCGCCAGGACTTCGCCCTCAGAACTCTGGATAAAGCAGTCGTGCTTATCCTTTGCCACATCGATACCAACAGAATCAATCATTCCAAAAACCTCCAACGGTATATTTGTGATGCTGTTCCACAGAACACTTTGCTTTTGTAGCCTTGTTCCACATAAACCGTCTGGCGGTATTTAACTGATTAACAAAACTGCAAAGGGCTGTGGTTGGAACCTTTCAAGAACCATCTTGTGGTAGGAGTTTTGCACCAATCCACAACATCCCTTACAGTGTAGCACAGCCCTTGGAGAGGGGCTCTAATAACTACTACTCTATAATACAAGGAGCATAAAAAGATATGTCCCGAAAATCAAAAAAGCAAAACTATTTGGAATTTGTGCCCGTAAAAAATCCTGAGGTGGAATTCAAGACAAATGAGGACGGAGTTGTAGTCCTGTTTAAAGAATGGACAGGATTTTATCATAAAATAGCTCAGAAGTTTTTTCATAAACCCCGCGTCAGCCAAATCAAAATGGATGAATACGGCAGCTTTGTATGGAACGCCGTAGACGGAAAATCAAATGTTTATGATGTTGCCCTGAAAACAGAAAAAGCCTATCCTGATATGGAAAAGGCTCTTTCAAGGGTCATAAAATTTTTGGAGATTCTCCATGACAACGGGTTTATTACATGGATGGAGGAAAGCGCGAAATGAAAGAAATCCTTTCCTATCTCCCCTATGTTCTGATGTTTACGGCGGCAACAATGATCATATACGGCTGGGGACTTGTCAGATCTCAGCGCACAGCTAAGGATGACACCAAACTGCTTTATTCAAAAGGAGCAGCTAAAATAAAAAAAGCCCTGCGGCAAAGCGAAGGGATGACACGGTTTGAACTAAGAGAGCTTATTAAGAACCTTAAAGCGACGCCCGCTTTCTCAAGACGCACAATAGCTGTCACAAATCCTGATGAATTTATTGACCTGCTTCTGCCATACATGGTAACACAGAAGGAAATAACAGAGATTAGAGAAAACGGAAAAAACGTTTATAGGCTTAATAAAAAGTAACCGCTGTTTACTGTCTCAGCTTTTTTCTGTAATACAGTACGAGCCTTCTTTCCTCTTTATACGACTTTATAAACTCGGTAAAACCCCAGTGCAAATAAATCGAAAGGTTTCGAGTTTCCTTTGCTTCTACCCCTATGCTTAAATAAGAATAACCGTTTTTCAGGGCGTATTTCTCAATTTCTCTTAGGAGTTTTGAAATATGTCCTTTATTTTCATATTCCTTTTGGATTCTTAAAGCATTTAAATTAGCAATACATTCTCCGTCGCAAAGTATTTTTCTGTGCCGTACGGCTTTACATTGCGGAGACAACAGCAGCGTTCCCTCGCCTATCGGTTCATTATCACAAAGTATGACAAACGTCACTGCTTTTCCGTCAGCGTTATATTTAATCATTTCATTTTTCCATTTAAGCCAGCAGTTGTCGCCTTCATGTCCTTTTATATTCTTATCCCAGATTTTTTCCAATGTCACTGAATCTGCCTTCTTATATACATATTCCACGTCGGTCCACCTCTTAAATTTCAAATTCATTATAGATTTTTTTAGCTAAAAATAACTCACATACAAAGGAAAAGCGGCAGAACTTTTCTGCCGCCTGCTGTAATCAGATTTTTACCATTTTCCTTCTGTTATAATAAAACTAATTTTTGACATAAATATCTTATTATCAAAAACAATAATCTGCATTTACAGTAAAAACAGAACCTTGAAGTCTTTATGGTTATTTACTTGATTTTCCCCCACACTCATAAGCCGCTCCCCTGAGCACTTCGCAGCCGTGATACAATGCAGGAAAAATTATATCGAGACACTCGCAGGCCGCTTTCGGGCTTCCGGGGAGATTTACAATAAGAGTCTGCTTTCTTATTCCTGCCTTTGCTCTCGATAAGACAGCATTTGGAGTAATTTTAAAACTGTAAGCCCGCATAGCCTCCGCTATTCCGGGAGCGCTGCGGTCTATTATGTCCGAGGTCGCCTCGGGAGTCACGTCACGGGGAGAAAAGCCCGTACCGCCGCAGGTAAAAAGAAAGTCGGCAGCATAACTATCAGCAACATCCGCCATGCAGTCTGCAATAGCTCTCCGCTCATCGGGGAGGATTTGACAGTCCACGATCTCACATCTGTCCCCTATGAATTCCCTCAAAGCTTTTTCGCAGCCGTCCTTTCTTATACCGGCGCTGGCTTTATCGCTGGCAATCAGCAGAAAAACTCTCGGTAAAGAATCAGCACGCCATATTGACTGACCAGGTTTCAAAGTGCCGCCTCTCAGGATTTTACAGAAAACGCCCTCCTGCGGCATCACGCATTTTCCCACTCGATGCTTTATCACACAGTCATTGTGGCACTCCTTGCCAATCTGTGTCACTTCCAAAAGACAGGGACCTGCGCAAAGCTTTGTGCCTATCGGAATATCATGGAGAGATATTCCCTTTGTAGTTAGATTTTCCGCAAAAACTCCGTTTTCAAGAATAATACCGCTTTCGTTCTCCAATCTCTCAATACTCTCCCTTGCGAGAAGACTCAGTTGACGGTTGCTTCCGTCCGCATGAGCGTCTCCCTCCAGTCCTCTTTCGGCAATAAGCCTTCCGTCCCTTTGAGGAATCTTCACGGTTCCCTTTTCTTCACTTAAATTAATTGAAACAATAACTGCCATAAAATCATCCTCCGATTCTGCTCATATCACGAAAAGGCTTTTCACAGTCCCTCATCGTATATCTCATAGGTTTATCCTGAACTCCCTTTTCTATTTCGGCGGCAAGTATTTCATCCGCTCCCCCCAAGAAGCCGCCGAGAGGGATTTCTAAATCACATCCGAGACACGGACGCAGGGTGCCGTCTGAAAGTATGCGTATTCTGTTGCAGGATGCGCAAAAGGGCTCGCTCATAGGCGCAATTATCCCTGCCGTCGTACTGTTTTCAAATCTGAATTCCCTTTCCGCCCCTAACACTCTGCCTGTTGATTTAAGTTCAGGATGCTGCTTCAAAATATCATTCATGGTTATGCGAAGCTCAGGATTTTCGCTGAACTTTCCAAGGGGCATCAGCTCAATAAACCTGCAAATCAAACCGCATTCCTTTGAAAAACGTAAAAAGTTTTCCATTTCGCCGTCATTTATCCCTTTTAACAGCACCACATTTATCTTTACAGGGTTCATTCCCGTTTTTTTGGCCGCTTCTATCCCGGAAAGAACTCTTTCTATATTTCCGCCTGTCATGCTTTTGTAACGCTCCGAGTCGAGGGAATCGAGGCTTATATTTATTCTTTTGATACCCGCCTTATAAAGCTCGGATGCACAAAGATCTAACTTTTGGCCGTTTGTGGTCATAGTGAGCTCTTTCAGCTCTTCCAGTTTGCCGATTTCCTCAGCTATATCTATAATATCCCCACGCATAAGCGGTTCCCCGCCTGTAAGACGGATTTTGCTTATGCCTAAACTTACGCACACTCTCGAAATCTGAATCAGCTGTTCTGCGGTAAGCTCATCCCCGCATTTGCAAGCTTCCCCGCTTCGGCAGTAACCGCAATTGAGCTGACACTTTTCCGTCACCGAAAGCCGAAGATAATTTATAATTCTTCCGAATCGGTCAAGCATCGCTCTCTTCCTCCGACCTGACATAAGTTCCCGAGCGGCCGCCCGATTTCATAATAAGATATATTTCACCTATCTCCATGCCTCTGTCAACGGCTTTGCACATATCGTAAATTGTCAGAGCCGCTGCCGAAACGGCGGTAAAGGCTTCCATTTCGACTCCCGTTTTAAAATCACATTTTGTTTCGGCGATAATCTCAACTGCATCGGGTTCAATTAAATTAAAATCAATTTCCACCGAGCTCAGCGGCACGGTATGGCATAAGGGAATAATCTCTCCCGTGCGCTTTGCTGCCATTATCCCCGCAATTCTCGCCGCCGAAAGCACGTCGCCCTTCTTTATAAGGTTATCTTTAATGAGACTGAGTGTCTCTGCCTTCATGCGCACAAGTCCGTGAGCAACGGCTTCCCGTCTTGTAATTTCTTTTTCACCGACATCTACCATGTGTACCTGTCCGCTTTCATTTGTATGGGTCAGCTCCATTGAAGCACCTCCCCGATGTTTTCCGCCGTATATCCGCCGAGAGCTTCAAGACGTTTTTTAAACTCCTCACTTCTGAGAATGGAGATAAACATCTTGGTCTGTGGAAGCTCCCATGCGCTTCTGAGCACCGCAAAATCATAGTTTTCCGTACACACAGGTACAAAGTCGAGACCGTAGAGCTTTGCGGCGGAAAAAATGCCCAGTCCCAAATCCCCTGTTCCGGAAGCTATCTGAGCCGCTACTGCGGTATGGGTCATCTCTTCACGGTTCCAGCCGTTGACGCTTTGCGGTGAAATTCCGTGTTCCCTGCACAGATAATCGAAAAGCACCCTTGTGCCGCTGCCTCCCTGACGATTTACATAGCGAAAACCTTTGGAGACATCTGAAAAATCCTTTATGCCTAAGGGATTTCCCGCAGCCGTCATAAGTCCCTGTATTCTTCCGACACCTTTTACAAGGATTACCTCGTCTTTTTCGAAAAAGCTTTTGATGGCGTTTATATTATAGATTCCGTCCTCTCCGAGAAGATGTATCCCTCCCATGTGGGCTTCATGTCGCTTGAGGGCGAGAAGTCCTCCCGTACTTCCCACATGGCTCGAAGCAATTTTTGCATCTCGGTCAATGCGCTTTGCTATATCGGCTATTTCATCAATGAGTGGGTCGTGGCTTCCCGTCACTATAAGTGAATTTATAATTTTGCTTTTGTCGCATAAGCACCGAAGCGGCACTTTTTCTCCAGCTTCGCAGCCTTCACGGTCCTGCTCAATTTCTATTATTCCGTCCGCTTTCACAAGGCTGCTGATAACACCTGCTCCTCTCTGAAGAGGCGCCGCTGTTAACTTGCCTTCAACAAAGCCGAGACGTGCTCTGACAAGCTCCCTGTATTTCAGTGAGCTTACAACGCTGCGGCAAAGCGTTGCCGAATCCTTAAACTCATATCCGTTCTCATTGCGTCCGCAGAGCCAGTTTGCCACGGGACAAAAAAACTCCTGAAGCGCAAGAACCGCCGAAACAGGATAACCCGGTACACCCATTACGGGCACTTTACCCGCCATGGCAAGAATAACGGGTTTGCCGGGTTTCATGGCGACACCGTGACAGAGGACTTTGCCCACCTGACCTATACATCCGACGCTGTAATCATCGCGTCCCGCGCTGCTGCCTGCACTGAGGAGAACCGCGTCACACGTTGCCGCCGCTTCCTTCAGGGCAGCCGTAATCTTTTCGGGCTCATCCGGCTGAATATCCCATACCTTCGGTATGCATCCCCAGCGCTTTAACATGGATGAAAAAATCGTTGTGTTAAACTCGATGATCTCTCCCGATTTCGGTTCCTCACAGGGCGCTACAAGCTCATCTCCCGTAGGAATCACTGCTACCGTCGGTCTCTTTACAACCGATACGTTTATTACGCCTCCTGCAAGAAGAGCTCCCTGCGCTTCCGGCGTTATTTCCGTAAAGCTCGGTAAAATCATATCTCCCGCGCACAGATCCTCACCTATCTGCCGTATGTGCTGCCATGGAGATGCCGCAGAAAAAATCCTGACGTTTTCTCCTTCTCTGACGACTTCCTCTATCATGATAACGGCGTCGTCTCCCTTCGGAATAGGATCGCCCGTATCTACCCAGTGAAAGCTTTCTTTACGGAGAACTATAGGCGTTGTCTCTCCTGCGCCGAAAGTATCCGACGCTTTTACGGAAATACCGTCCATAGCCGAGGCATGATAGTGGGGAGCGCAGATTTTTGCGTAAACGCCTTTGGAGGTGATGCGCCCGTCGGCATCAGCCGTATTTACATATTCCTCATCGGGAATCGGAACAGCCTCTTTTACGGCATTTATGAATAATTCCTTCGCCCTTTCAACAGGTAAATTGTCAAGATATGAAAACGCCATATGATCAAAACCTTTCGACGATTTTAAAAAAGTGTTACCTCAACTTTTTCTCCTTCACTGAGCCCCTCACAGTTTCTGCTGACAATTATATATCCGTCGGCCTGTGAGAGTTTTGTGATAAGTCCGCTCTTGCTTCTGACAGGCACCGCTTTTCCTCCCTTAAGAAAAACGGGAAGAATCAGCTCTCTGCCGTCGTTAGCCGAAACTGATTGTGAACTCTCTGCACTGACCTTTTTATCGCTCATTTTTCTGTCTTCCAAAGCACACATGACTGTTTTTCCCAATATCATGAAAATCAGACATGCAGCCATAGGATGACCGGGAAGCGCCAAAACGGGCTTACCTGACACTTCGGCCGCAAGGGTTGGCTTTCCCGGCTTTACGGCAAGGCCGTGCCATAAAATTCTGCCGTTTTTTTCTAAAACTCTTTCACCGAAATCGCGTGTTCCCGCCGAGGTGCCTCCGCTGAAAACTACCATGTCGCAGCTTTGTATTCCTTTCAGTACCGCTTCTCTGAGCTTTTCTTCTTCATCTGGGATTATTCCTAAATCCACAACCGTACCGCCGTACTTTTCAATCAAAGCTCTTAGTGCATATCTGTTTACATCGCGCATTTGTCCTTCGGAATCTGCTCTGTTTATCTCGGTGATCTCATCTCCGGTCGAAAAAAGAGCAACACGGATTTTTTTCGTAACCGGCACCGCATACTCTCCCAAAGCCGCCAAAGCGCCTGTCTCACCGACACCTATGACGCTCCCAGCTTTAAGTATACGCTGCCCCTTACGCACATCGTCTCCGCAAAGGACAAGATGACTGCCCGGAGCAGCCGGCTTCTTTACGCAGACCGTTCCGTCGGGCAAAAGATCGGTATATTCTATCATCACCGCCGCATCGGCTCCCGCAGGAAGAAATCCACCTGTCGGAATTTTGACGCAGCAATGCTCACTGATTGGCTCTCGCGGCATTTCACCCATGGCTATTTCTCCACTGAGACGCAAAAGCGCAGGAATCGCCTCAGAAGCTCCGAAGGTATCGCAGGCTCTAACTGCGTATCCGTCCACCATGGAGCGGTCAGAAGGAGGGATATTTTCTTTCGCGATTATATCCTCAGCCAAAACTCTGCCAAAGCTTTCGGGAAGAGATACGGTTTCGTATTGACATAAAGGTTCAAAAGTATCATAGATCATCTCCGACGCCTGATGCATCGTTATTACCTTGAGCATATTCGACCCTCCAATGGCTCATATATTCCCGCACTCTTTCACTCTTCGGATTCATCAGCATCTCTGCTGTTTCGCCGCTTTCAAGTATTTTTCCGTTTTCCAGAAAAATTGCTCTATCGGACAGACGCATTGCCTGAGCAGGAGAATGAGTTGAAAAAATAAGAGTTCCCTTCCACCGCTTCAGGGCTTTTTCAATCAGCGTCTCACTCTCAATATCGCAGGCCGCAGTCGGCTCATCCAAAAGAAGGATTTTCGGCTCTCGTGCAAGCACTCTCGCAAGGGCGAGACGCTGCATCTCTCCTCCGCTGAGAGTTTTTCCCTGAGCCTGCGACAGCGACAGCATTCCGGTTTTTCTGAGAGCATTTTCAGCCGCCGACCTTCGCTTTGACCTGGGCAAATCCCATAAAGCAGATTCAACATTTTTTATGACCGTTCTGTCAAAAGCGTAGCTCCTTTGAGGAAGGTAACCGCAATGAGACAGAAACATGTCTTCCCCGTCGTTTTTTATTACGCCCGCAAGGATTTTCAGCATGGTGCTTTTACCGCTTCCGTTCGGTCCCAATACTGCAAGTCTGGTCCCTTCCGTAACTTCGAGACAGGAAATTTGAAGCACCGTTCTTTGGCCATAGGTTTTCTTTAGATTTTCAAGCCTCACTGTGGGTCCTCCTCTCTATCCGCCGTGCAAAAATATTTAAAATAAACGCTAAAACGAGAAGTATCACACCGAGAGCAAGAGCAAAATCAAATCTGCCCATATTGGTCTCGAGCATTATGGCCGTTGTCATTACCCTTGTTTTTCCCTGAACGTTGCCTCCTACAAGCTGTACCGCACCGACCTCGGCAAGAGAACGTCCCAGCCCCGCCAATACAACGCTTACAAGCTGGCTGCGGCAATCCCATAAAAGCATCTTTCTGCTCCTGAAAAAGGACATCCCGAGACCCACACAGGTTTCGAGAACGGGCTGTGACTGACGCTCTAAAACGGCAGCCGACATGCCCGCAATTATCGGAGTTATCAGCACAACCTGGGCTATTACCATTGCCTCAACCGTATACAGAAGCCTGAGCTGACCGAATGGGCCTGAACGCGATAACAGCATAAACACCAATAAGCCTGCCACCACGGGAGGCAGGCTCATCAGGGTGCTCGTTATATTCAGTAATATATTTTGCCCGGGAAAACGGCAGCTGCCGATGACTGCGCCGAGAGAAAACCCGATAAGTGAAGAAATTACGGTGCTGAAAAATGACATCTTCAGTGTGACCCATATTATTCCCCACAGTTCGGCATCTCCCGTAAAAATCAGCAGCAGCGCCTGTGCAAAATCATGCATCGCCCTGTCCTATAAAGAACAGCACCTGACCGTAATCGGCAACACCGTATTCGGCAATGAGAGCGGTGGCTTTTTCGCTTTGCATCCATTCAATAAACGCATTGGCACCGTCAATATTAGTGTCGGGCCATTTATCTGGACTTACCGCTATCATGGAATAAGTATTTTTCAGTTCTTCGCTCTCTTCCATAAGGAGAGAAAGGGTATCCTTCTTCTCATGGGCAAGATATGTTCCTTTGTCGGTGAAAATGTATCCCTGCTGCTCGCTGGCAACTACAAGAGAAGCTCCCATTCCCTGACCCGTTGAAACATACCATTTCTGACCTTCGGGAGTAACGCCTGCTTTTTCCCAAAGGGCAAGCTCAGCTTTATGAGTACCTGAGTCATCTCCTCTTGAAATAAAAGGAGTCTCTCCGTTTTCGGCAATTTTCTTAAAGGCTTCTGTAGCATTTGCAGCGTCCTTTACTCCGGCAGGGTCATCAGCGGGACCGACAATAACGAAATAATTATACATAAAGGGAATTCGTTCTACGCCGTATCCTTCGGCAATAAATTCCTCTTCACTGGCCTTTGCGTGAACAAGAAGGCAATCGGCGTCACCTGTACGGCCCTTTTCAATTGCCGCCCCTGTTCCTGCTGAGGTTATTTCGAGTGTATATCCTGTATCATCTTCAAAATAGGGCTGTAAATAAGGCAAAAGTCCGCTGTCGTTTACGGAAGTTGTCGTCGAAAGCCTTATTACGGTATTCTTTTCTTCCTCAGCCGCTCCGCAGGCTGCGAGAGTAAATAACAGAACAATACATAATATTATAGAAACCGCTTTTTTCATTTTACACCTCTCCGTTTACATTTGATTATTTTCGCTTTCGCCGCATATACGGCAATGGGGGTCACGGGATACAGGTACCTTTTCAAGTGTAAGACGCACCCCGTCGTAAAGAAGCATCTCACCGGGAATCGGATTTTTTTCAAGAAGCATCTCTATGGCCGTATTTGCCATAAGAGAAGCGATAACCGAACTGACAGCTCCCAGAGCTGTGCCGCTCTCTCTTTTTGCCGCCGTATGAGCATAAAAACATTCAAGACACGGCGTTTTTCCGTACTCAATAGCCATAAGGGCCCCATACATTCCTTCGACTCCGCCGTTTATAAGCGGAACGCCTCGTTTTGCGCAGACTCTGTTTAAAAGCAGACGAGTTGCAATATTATCTGCGGCCACAATCACCATATCCTTGCCGTCCACAAGGGGCTCAACATTATTCGGACGGGCGTGATGATGAATCGCGTCTACCTGTATCTCGGGATTAAAGCGTCTGAGCCTCACAGCCGCCATATCGGCTTTTCTGAAACCTATTTCAGCCTGAGAATACAGAAACTGCCTGTTGAGATTGCCCATTGATACATAATCTCCGTCAACAATCGTCAAATGACCAATACCGGCTCCCGCAAGAGCGTAAAGTAAAGGTGCGCCGAGACCTCCCGCTCCCACAACAAGTATACTTGACTGTGACAGCTTCTTTTGTCCCTGAATGCCTATCTGCGGTATGTCTATCTGCCTTTCATACCTGTTTTCGTTTTCCATTTCTCAGCTCCCTCCGTTTATCCTCCACCGCATACAGGGATAAACTCTACGACGCTGTTTTCCTCCACCGGAGTTCTGAAACCTTTTTCGCTTCCGGCGTTGCAGTGGTCTACGATTATATGACATCTTTTAGCCTCATGGTATAAATCGGAACCGTGGGCCTTTTTTATCTTAGTCAACACCTGGGACACTGTATTTCCCGGGTACTCTTCCTCTTTTACCCCCATTTTTGCCGCAAGCTCACCGTAATAACGCACAATCGCCATAAAATTCACCCCTCCTTTCTCTGCTCAACGGGAATTCCGAGTTTTTCAAGACGTTTCGCTGTCGGCACGCCCTTTGAATCCCAGCCTCTGACCTTGTAATAGACGGGAAGCATTGTTTTTAAATCTACGACCGTATCTTTTCGTTTCGGGTCCTGCTGCACCTTGGTAAGACGATCGGGAAGGGAATCATCCTCACAGGTAAGGCCCTCACGCAGATTATAAAGCCTTTCGGTATTGTATCCTCTCTCTCCTACGGTTACGAATTTACCCATTGTCATGGGTATTCCCGTAGCCAGCTTTATTGATTTACTGTGAGGCATAAGCATCATATTTACCGGCAATATCCACGGCATAAGATGCCACACCTTGCCAAGAACAGGTCTTACCATAAGCAGCGCCTGACCGAAAGCGCGGCTGACAAAGCTTGCCGAGCCGTATTTGAAAATCAGTGAAGGTACGATGGCCTGCATCGTAAACAGGCAGAAACCGGCAGCGGAACATGCCTCCATAGCGTTTTGGAAAAACACGGTAAGCTCAGGCTTGCCCTTCGGCGTCTGAGCGTTCATGCTCACGACTCCCACCGATTCCATAAGCGCGAGATAGCCTCCGTTAAGGTGGCATCCGCCTCTGTTGGATGTAGCGTATCCGAGTCCCATGCCTGTGCTTCTTCTGGGCTCATAGGCGGCAAGCTCAAGACCTTTCGAGTGAATGGCAAATTCCTTTCCCCCGTACTTTTCGCTGAGCCTCTTGCTGCCTTCTGCAAGCTCGCCCACTTTTCCCCTGCGATACGCTATATCGCTTATAGCGGTCCGCAAATCCTCGACGCATCCGAATTTAAGGCCGAAATCAGCC
Organism: uncultured Oscillospiraceae bacterium; assembly: GCA_949283785.1. Lineage (GTDB taxonomy): Bacteria > Bacillota > Clostridia > Oscillospirales > Acutalibacteraceae > UMGS263. The sequence continues at coordinate 16,696 of CASDTR010000024.1, read as the reverse complement.
ATTCCTTTTTCCTGGAGCTCCATGGCAAAAGCAATGGTTCCCCCCAGTGAAATGGTATCCATGCCCAAAACATCGGCATCATAATTAATGGCGTTTATCAAATCAAGATCGTTGCTGTCAATGTTAGAACCGAAGAGACAGAGAGTCTCATATTCCGGTCCCTTGACCTCTTTTCCGCCTACCTTTACCCTTCTCTCGCAGCGTATAGGACAGCTTACACAGCCGCTGTTTCTCACGAGCTTTGTCTCGGCAAGGGTTTCTCCGCTTATATCATGGGCATGCTCATACTGTCCCTTGCTGAAATTATGAGTTGGAAGAGCGCTCGACGCATTAGCCTTTGAAAGAAGTCCCGCCGAACCGTATCTTGGTAGTCCATTTCCCGTCATTGGATGCTTTTTAAGGGCGTCCACCCACTTTTTTGTATGCTCCGCAAACCCTTTGGGATCATATTTTTCCACTTTTTTAGTTCCGAATGCAATAATGGCCTTTAAATTTTTGCTGCCCATTACGGCTCCTGCCCCGCAGCGTCCCGCAACGCGCTCGCCGCTGGCAGCAAGGGCGTATCTTACAAGGTTTTCTCCGGCAGGGCCAATAACCAGCTTTCCGTATCTCTTAGGCAGTTTTTCCTGAGCCTCTTCGGTATTCAGTCCCGCAAGTTCGGGACATTTTTCAATATGTATATCTCCGTCTTCAATTATAATTTTGCTCAGCTCGTCCGCTTTTCCCGTTATGATCAGGCCGTCAAATCCCGATTTTTTCAGCAGCATTCCGAATGTTCCTCCGCAGTTTGAAGAGGCAATGCCGCCTGTGAGCACGTTTTTAAAAGTCATATTGAAACGGCCCGAACTCGGCGCGCCCGTTCCGTTCATGGGTCCTGTATTGACAATAAGCACAGCTTCCGGCGCAAAGCAGTCAATACCGGGCTCCGTTAGATCGGTGAGCAATCTCGCTCCGAGGGATTTGCCACCCAAATATTTTGAAAAAAGCTCCTGTGAAATAGGAAATCTCTCCCATTCACCGTTTGTCATGTTGATTTTTGCGTATACAGGCAGAATCATTTTGCTCCACCTTCTTTCATAGTAATTGCACCTAAAGGACATGCTTCTTCACAAAGGCAGCATCCTACACATTTTTCAGGCTTAACCAGTACCGCAAACACATCTAGATCTCCCTGCTTTACGGGATAGGAAATCTTAATACAGGAAAAGCCGCAAGCAACAACACACATGGAGCATGCGCTGCACCTGTTGGTGTCAATAACGGGCTTTTTCCATTTGTCTTTCGGTATTTTTTCTGCCACTGACCCGTCAGACTTTACAATGGCTCCCTTGGCACAGAAATTTGCGCAAACACCGCATTCAACACAGCGCTTTTCTTCGATTTTATGCTGCTGCTTCACCGTACCGACAACAGCGCCTACAGGACAATTTCTCGCGCAAAGAGTACATCCTATGCATAAGTCAGTAATGCGATACGCCATGAACCATCCCTCCTAAAAAAGGAACAACTTTTTTATTAGTATATCAGTTAATAAAGAAAAAGTCAATGAAATTGCGTGCAATGTTAACAAAATATCAATTTCAATATTTATAATATTGTTGTAAATAACCACAGCGAAGCGTGTTCACTCATCCGTTTCAGCAGCCGCTATTTTTATCAGTTCGAATTCTGTTTTATAATTTTAAAGACTGACAGCGAAACTTACTCTAAGGATAAAATCAGCTCGAAGAAAAACCGTTTCCGGCAGTTACACGCCGAAAAATGATTTTTCTACGAGCCTATTGATGTTTAAAACAGACCTTAATTTATTTCTTTTTTTCCGCTTTTAAAAACTGCATCCTGAGATCATGCAGTACCTTTTTTTCAATTCTTGATACATAGGACCTTGAAATGCTTTCCTCAAACGCAATTTCCCGCTGTGTTAGAGGCTTGCGTCCGTCAAGGCCGTATCTTTTTACTATTATCCTCTTTTCACGTTCATCAGGAATCTCTGACACAAACTCATAAAGCCTTTGAGTTTTTATTTTCAAATCAATATCGTCCGCTATGGTATCATTGACGCTTATAATATCCATTAATGTCAGCGGATTGCCTTCACTGTCCGTATCAATTGGTTCGCTTATGTAAACATCCTGCGCCGTCTTTCTCTGATTGCGAAAATACATCAGTATTTCATTTTCTATGCATCTTGCCGCATATGTGGCAAGACGAGTCCCCTTTTCATATTTGAAGCTGTCCACCGCTTTTATCAATCCGATAGTGCCTATTGAAATCAGGTCATCCTGTTCGCTGTAAGATGCATAATATTTTTTGATGATATGGGCTACAAGACGCAAATTGTGCTCTATTAGTTTTTCGCGGGACTCCATATCCCCTTTTTTCGCTTTTTCCAGATATTCTCTCTCCTTTTGAGCTGATAACGGCTTTGGAAATGAGCTCGGTCCGGAAAGATGAAGAGCAAAATAAATAAGACTGCTTATCATCAAATTTATAAGTTCGGCAAACAAAACTATTCCTCCTTAAAAGTTTATAAAAAAATATATGCTTACTTAAATTTCTCTTTGCACGTCCCCTCACATGAAAGACGGGCAAAATTGATATAATTTATAAATTATTGAGTGTTTTTCCGCATTTTATATATAATTTATTTGTGATATAATTTTGCTGCAAAAAAGCAGGATATTTATATATCCCACTTACCTGATTTCAGATTTACTTTAGGAGGATTAATTAATGCTGTCAGGCTTGCTTCATGGAAATATCAAAAGACCGAGAATACCCTTTTTCGCTTCCTTTGCTAAAATACCAAAAGCAAAGAGCGAAACGTACCATTTTCTTGAGGGAAAAAACATTGTATACAGTGCAAAAGATAATCAGGAATACGGAAATCATGTGGAAATGTCGGGATTTTATGCTTCGAGCATAATCAGCTACGGGCACGACAGAGAAGGTAATTTTAAAATCATGCGCCATGTTGTTTTTCCGACCCTTCGCATGTACCCTAACAATACACATTCAAGCCAAGATCATAATTTCCGCGGTGCTACTTTTGCAGTCGGCGGACAGAAGCTTTCAGAAAAGGTTAAAAAATTCATTTTCAGCGGTATTTTAACTATTGAAACTTACGACAAAAACGTTTATATAAAGAGAGAAATTTTCACTGCCCCTGACGCTCCCTGCCTTACGGAAAAAATCACCATGACTAACGGAAGTTCACAGACATTAACGGTCCAATGCATAAACAACGACGGGCAACATGTTACCCCTAAAATTTTCGGACATGAAAGAAAACAGTATAAGCTATGCTGCACCGTAAGCGAAAGCGGATTCACCATAGAATCAGGAGAAAGCAAAACAATTTTCGCCTATTATTGCGGTACAAATCTCAATGCCTCCGATCTTAATTTGGACGGAGAAAAGCAGCTTAAAATGCGACTCGAGCTGATAGCGGACCTTGACAAAAAAATGGTTGTGAAAACTCCTGACGATACAATTAACTCCATGTGCCGCTTTGCAAAGATAAGAGCCTGTGAAAGCATATACAAGACCAAAAACGGGCTCATGCATTCACCTGGAGGCGGAGGATATTACGCGGCGCTTTGGACAAACGATCAATGCGAATACATAAATCCCCTTTTCGGATATTTGGGTTATAAAACAGGATTTGAACAGTCCGTAAACTGCTACAACCTCTATAAGAAATACATTTCGCCCGACCAAGCGCTTATAACAAGCATTGTGGCTGAAGGCGACGGCATCTGGCACGGAGCAAAAGACAGAGGCGACAGCGCCATGTATGCCTACGGAGCTTCAAGATTTGTTCTGGCCTCAGGAGACAAAAAGCTTGCCGATAAGTTCACAGATGCCATCAAAGACTGTGCCGATTTTACCATTTCACAGATAAATGAAAATAATGTCGTAGCAAGTGACAGCGACGAGCTGGAGAACCGCTTTGAAAGCGGAAAAGCAAACCTTACGACATCATGCATAGCCTATGACGCCCTTTTGAACTTTTCATATATTCTTGAGGAAAAGGGAAGAACCTCAGAAGCCGAATATTACAGAAATAAAGCACAGATTATAAGAGACGGCATCAAAAATTACTTTGAAGAAAATGTCGAAGGCTATGATACATACAGATATTGCAGCGAAGAAAAACGCCTTCGTTCATGGATATGTATGCCCCTTACGGTTGGGATTTTCGACAGAGCAAAGGGAACCGCCGACGCGCTGTTTTCCGACAAACTGAGAATGGAAGAGGGTCTTGTTACAAGAAGCGGAGAAAAGACATTCTGGGATCGCTCTACCCTTTACGCCCTGAGAGGACTTTTCAGCTGCGGCGAAGCTGACCGCAGCCTCGAACTGCTCAACGCTTACTCTAAAGCGAGACTTCTCGGAAATCACATCCCTTACGCCGTTGAAGCCTACCCTGAGGGAAATCAGGCGCAGCTTTCTGCCGAAAGCGGACTGTATCTGAGGATCTTTTCGGAGGGCATTTTGGGAATCAGACCCATAGGCTTTAATAAATTCATCTTAAAGCCCTCCCTGCCGAGCAGCTGGGATTTTACGGAAATAGACAGCCTCACACTCTGCGGAAAAGAGATAGATATAAAAGTTAAACGAAACAGCGATAACTATATCATGTCTGTTTCAGGCAAAGAGGATATAATCATTAAATCAGGCGAAGAAACGGAAATAGCTTTATAATTCTAAAAAAAGAAGAGCAGTCAACTGAACTTGAATTTCAGCTGGCTGCTTGATTTTACTTATTCTTTATATTATTAATTGCGCTTTTTTCGAGCCTCGATACCTGCGCCTGAGATATTCCTATTTCCCTTGCAACCTCTGTCTGGGTTTTGCCCTGCATGAATCTCATGGAAAGTATTTTTTTCTCTCTGTCGCTGAGTTTTTCTATCGACTGCTTAAAAACTATTTCATCAATCCAGTTATCGTCGCTGTTGCTGTCGCCTACCTGATCCATAACATAAATCGTATCTCCTCCGTCGTTATACAGCGGCTCATAGAGAGATACGGGCTCTACAATGGCTTCCAGCGCCATGACTACCTCTTCCTTCTTAATATTCATCTCTTTCGCTATCTCTTCAACTGTCGGCTCCTTCTGATTTTCATTTGTAAGACGCTCTTTAATCTGCATTGCATGATAAGCGGTATCACGAAGAGAACGGCTGACCCTTACCGAGTTATTGTCCCTCAGATATCTCCTGATCTCCCCTATGATCATTGGGACTGCATAAGTGGAAAAACGTACGTTTTGATTTACATCAAAATTATCAATAGCTTTAATAAGTCCGATACAGCCCACCTGAAAGAGATCGTCAAGATTTTCGCCTCTGTTTGTAAAACGCTGAATAACACTTAAAACCAAACGCAGATTCCCGTTTATCAACTCGCTGCGAGCATTTTTGTCCCCCTCCCTTATTTTTTTGAGCAGTTCCACTTTTTCTTTTTCCTTAAGCACTTTCAGCTTTGAAGTGTTTACTCCGCACAGTTCAACTTTATTAAATTTCATAAAAAAACCTCCCACGGCTTTACATTTAAAGTATTACCGTCGGGAGGATTTTTAATTCAGGAAACTACGGATTTGATGCTACGCAATTTTAAGCTTCAAACGAAGCTTGTCACTTATCATGGCAATAAATTCGCTGTTGGTGGGCTTGCCTCTTGTGTTCTGAATGGTATATCCGAAATAGGAGCTGAGAACATCTACGTCGCCCCTGTCCCAAGCAACTTCGATCGCGTGCCTTATTGCCCTCTCTACACGGGACGGAGTAGTTTTATAAAGCTTTGCCACTGTCGGATAAAGGACTTTAGTGACAGATTCCAGCATCATTTTGTCGTTTATTGATAAAATAATCGCCGTTCTAAGGTACTGATATCCCTTTATATGGGCGGGGACGCCTATTTGATGCATTATTTCAGAGACAATGACTTCAAGGTCCTCAGTGCTGTCGATTTCGGACATATCACCCTTAACATTACGATTTTTCCACGCGGTAATTTGTTTGATGCGCTGAGAAAGCACATCAACATCAAAGGGTTTGAGAAAATAGTAATCTGCGCCTGCTGAAATAACCTCCTTTTCAAACTCTGCATTATCCACACTTGACATAAGCATTACGATTGGTTTTTTCTCGGGACGATGCTCTCTGAAATTGGAAAGCACTCCCAAGCCGTCCACATGAGGCATAAAGCTGTCCATAATGAGAACGTCGGGCTTTATCTCATTGATTCGGTCTATTACAAGCGCGCCGTCTTTCGCGACCATGGATACGTCAAATCCGTCGTTTCTCAAAACGCTGCTGCAGCTTTTTCCGAATTCTGTTCCTTCTTCTGCAATCATAATTTTTGTTGTTTTTTCCATTTTCAAAACCTCCGTTTTTTGTTCTACCATATTTTACCATTTAATCCATCAGTTGGCAATAGTCTTTTGGCAAAAAATGGTATAATTTTCCAAAACTATTGGTTTTGACTTTTATTATGCCATGCGGTTCCCTTAATCATCAGCGTCCTCAGTCAAAGTGTCTGAAATTTCAATCATTTTTTCAGCATATATACCATACCCTTGCAGCGGGTCATTTACGAAAACATGGGTCACTGCACCGATGAGCATTCCGTTTTGTATTATGGGACTGCCGCTCATACCCTGCACTATACCGCCCGTTACATCGATAAGACGGCTGTCCGTCACTTTTACCACCATATTTTTATAACCGGAATCCCCCGCAAAAATTTTTTTTACTTCTACTTCGAACTTTTCAGGAGTCTTACCGTCTATTGTGGAAATAATATACGCCTTGCCCGATTCCACCTCCTGCTTTGTCGCAACAGGTATCTTTTCTGCGCTGACTTTTATTTCGCCGATAGTTGTGCCGTAAATTCCCGCCGCAGTATTCAGCACCAAATTTCCCGTCACTGCTCCGCTGAAAGCTCCTATCAGCTCACCTGGCGTCCCTTCGCTGCCTTTAGTACAGCTGCTGACAACGGCTTCAACTATGTCTCCTCCCAGCAGCGGCATTATTTCGCCTGTATCCACGTCGCAGATCCCGTGTCCGAGGCCTGCAAAAATATTGTTTTCTTCATCGTAATATGTCATTGTGCCTATTCCTGCCGTACTGTCTCTCACCCAAAGTCCCGCTCTGTATTTACTGTCATCCTTTGAAAGCTGCGGATACAAAACCGTTGAATAGGTCTTTTCACCTCTTATATACTCTATATTGATGCCTTTCCCGTCTGAGCTTTCAAAAAGCCACATTATATCCTTGTTTTTATTTACCTCTTCGCCATTGACATGGGTAATTATATCTCCTATTTTCAGCCCTGCTTTCTCCGCGGGATTTACGCTGCCTTTTTCCGTGGTAATATCCTGCATCCCTACGATCATGACGCCGCTCGTATAAAGCCGTATACCGAAAATATTTCCGCCGGGAATGACATACTTTCGCTGTATCCTCGTCACTTCGGCGGATTTTACAGGTATTACGTTAAACAGAGTAATATCTTTTTTCACGGTTTTTTCCAAAGGCGTTTCCTCGGAAGAATTTACCTGATTTTCATTTTCTTCAAAGCAGCTGATAGAATAAATATTTTTTATGGTAATATTTCTTTCATCCGTGACAAAATAACTTGCGGGCAGAAAGTAATATGCAAATACCATAAGAATCAAAATCAAAATAGTGATTACCGAAATAAATCCTGCGGTGATTTTTACTGCTTTTCTCATTTTTTCACCTCCTTAATAAATGCCGCACAACTAATTTACCTTTTTTGCGACAATTTATTTGCGGTAATTAAATACCGCGTCGGGTGAATTTGGAGACAATAAAAAATTTGTATAATTTGCTTATTTAAATTTTTTAAAAGCAGTAGTAGTATATATGTCAAGCGTTCAGGAGATGATTTTATGTTTGAAAATATTAAAAAAAATGCAGAAACGGCGATTAACGAGCTTATAGAAGCCGCAGAACTTAAAAGCGGCGATATAGTGGTAATAGGCTGCTCTTCCAGCGAAATGGTGGGAGAAAAAATCGGCACCGATTCGAGCCTTGAAGCTGCCGAGACCTGCTTTAACGCAATTTATCCGATTTTGAAGGAAAAAGGGATTTTTCTTGCCGCCCAATGCTGCGAGCATCTTAACCGCGCTATAATTACCGAAAAAGCAGCAGCCGAGAAACAGGGGCTTGAAATTGTAAACGCAGTGCCTATGCCCAAAGCGGGCGGCTCATTTGCCACTACCGCTTATAAGGCTTTCGAAAATCCCGCAACGGTTGAGGAAATAAAGGCCGACGCGGGAATAGATATAGGGGGTACGCTTATAGGTATGCATCTTAAAAAGGTAGCCGTTCCCGTAAGATTGAGTGTAAAAAAAATCGGAGAGGCAAATATAATATGCGCCAGAACGAGGCCCAAATTCATAGGCGGAGAGCGCGCTCATTATAACGAAAAGCTTATGTAAAAATCGTCAGAAGAGCGGAGATTACAAGGATACCTGCAAAAAATAAGTATATGAGTACGCTTTTTACTTATCAGTAAAATATCGAGGCATGGGACACGGCACTTAGCTTGTTTCCTTTTGCAGCGATTTGGAAACGATATTTACAAAATAACTTTAATTTAAATATTCAGCGTGAAATTAACCACGAATAATGCTTTTTATTAAAGCTTCATTCGTGGTTATCTTTTGTATTGTCAAAATATTTCGTTTTTATAATTTAAGCTTTCCCAAAGTCTCCTCTAAAATTTTGCAGGAATTGTTAAATTTTTCCAGTTCCTCATCAGTAAGGTTCAGGGTTAAAATTTTTCTTACACCGTTTCGGTTAACTATGCACGGCACTCCCGCAAAAATTCCGTTCTGACCGTATTCCCCTTTCATCATTGAAGAAACCGTCAGCACACTGTTTTCGTTTCCGAAAATCGCCTTAGTAATTCTGAGCATTGCCATACCTATACCGTAATAAGTGGCTTTTTTTGCCGTAATTATTTTCTGCGCCGCGTCACGGACTTCTACGGCGATTTTTTCAAGCTCATCTACAGAAAAATCATTTCCGCTTTCTTCGCATATGTCAATTATGGGCTTTGTGGCAAACATCGCTTGGGACCAGGGAACAAACTCGCTGTCTCCGTGTTCGCCTATGACATAGGCGTGAATATTGCGAGGATCTGCATTAAAATAGCTGCCTAAAAGATACCTAAGCCTTGAGGTATCAAGTACCGTTCCCGTGCCTATTACACGATGGGAATTAAAGCCCGAAAGCTCACAGACTATTTTCGTCATAATATCAACGGGATTTGTGGCTACGAGGAAAATTCCGTTAAAGCCCGACTGTGTGACCTGACCGATAATGGAGCGAAAAATATCCGCGTTCCGCTGAAGAAGATCAAGCCTTGATTCCCCGGGCTTCTGGGCGGCTCCCGCACTCAAAACAATTATATCTGCATCTGTGCAGTCGCTGTAATCTCCGCTTTTGATTTTCATATTCGACGGAGCAAAAGCCAGGCCGTGATTTAGATCCATCGCTTCGCCCATAGCTTTTTCAGCTGCAACGTCTATCAAAACCAGCTCATCGCAGGCTCCCTGATTTAAAAGCGCGTAGGCAAAGCTCATTCCCACCATGCCTGTACCGATAAGAACGACCTTTCTGTTATCATTTGCCATATTCATCAAACTCCTTTTTTCTATTTTATCCCGTGAGTGGTCTAAATATGAAAAAAGCCGATTTAAAATCAGCTTTTTAGGCTGTTTAAATCGGCATGGATTTTTTTGATTTTAAAATAATGAAAGAAGCTCTTTAAGGGTTTCGCAGGCATCGCCTAACAGGAGCGTCACTCCTGTTTCCTTAGTATAAAGAGGATTTTCAACTCCCGAATAGCCTGGTTTTAAGTCATAGTTGCAGATAATAACATGCTTCGCCTTGTCTGCGTCAAGAACAGGCATTCCGTAAATGGGCGTACCCTCCGCTTCTCTTGCGGCAGGGTTTACAACGTCATTGGCGCCGATTATAACTACAGCATCGGCATCGGCAAACTCAGGGTTGATGTCGTCCATTTCGTAGAGCTTTTCATAGGGGACATCGGCTTCGCACAGAAGCACATTCATGTGTCCCGGCATTCTTCCCGCAACGGGATGTATGGCAAATTTGACCTGCGCTCCGTTGTTTTCGAGCTTATCGCTCAGCTGCTTTACAAGGTGCTGAGCCTGAGCCAACGCCATTCCGTAGCCCGGGATTATTATGACTTTCTTGGCTTCCGAGAGAATTTTTGCGGGAGTTCCTTTTTCCGCTTCCTTCTCTGCCGAAGCATCTTTCTCCTCAGAAGCTTTTCCGATAGCCGAAATGAGCTTCTGCAATGTGCTGTTTGCGTCGCCCAAGAGGAGGGTCACTCCATCTTCCTTGCTGTAAAGAGGATTTTCTACTCCCGCGTAGCCGGGTTTTAAGTCGTAGTTGCAGACTATTACATGTTTCGCCTTGTCAGCATCAAGAACGGGCATTCCGTAAATAGGCGTGCCCTCCGCTTCCTTTGCGGCGGGGTTCACAACGTCATTTGCTCCGATTATAATTACCGCATCTGTTTCGGAAAACTCAGGGTTGATGTCGTCCATTTCGTAGAGCTTTTCATATGGTACGTCGGCTTCGCACAGAAGCACGTTCATGTGTCCCGGCATTCTTCCCGCAACCGGATGTATTGCAAATTTTACCTCCGCCCCGTTATTCTCAAGCTTATCGCTCAGCTGCTTTACAAGATGCTGAGCCTGAGCTAACGCCATACCGTAGCCCGGGATGATTATGACTTTCTTTGCCTCATTGATAACCTTTATGTATTCCTCTTCTTTTTCTTCGGCTTTTTCGCCATCCGAAACCTTTTCAAGTTTTGCATCCATATCTTTAAGAAGGTTGCCGAGGGTCTCGCAGGCGTCTCCCAAAAGGAGAGTCACGCCCTCTTCTTTACTGTAAAGAGGATTTTCTACTCCCGCGTAGCCGGGTTTTAAGTCGTAGTTGCAGATTATTACATGTTTCGCCTTGTCTGCATCAAGAACGGGCATTCCGTAAATAGGCGTGCCCTCCGCTTCCTTTGCGGCGGGGTTCACAACGTCGTTTGCTCCGATTATAATTACCGCATCTGTTTCGGAAAACTCAGGGTTGATGTCGTCCATTTCGTAGAGCTTTTCATAGGGTACGTCGGCTTCGCACAGAAGCACGTTCATGTGTCCCGGCATTCTGCCCGCTACAGGGTGAATGGCGAATTTGACCTGCGCTCCCTTGGCCTCAAGCTTATCGCTCAATTGCTTTACAAGGTGCTGAGCCTGAGCCAACGCCATACCGTAGCCAGGAATGATTATAACTTTCTTTGCCTCATTTAAAATTTCGGCAGGTGTTTTTTCTTTTTCTGTTTCCTCAGCGGCAGAGGTGATTTTTTCTTCCGCCTTTTCCTCTTTCTTAACCTCCGCCTTTTTGACCGTTCCAGAAACAGAGGTCTTTCCGAGAAGGATGTCTATGAGATGACGGTTCATGGCCTTGCACATGATCTGAGTAAGAAGCAGACCCGAAGCACCGACAACTCCACCGATGGCTATAAGGAGAGGATCACCGATGGCCATACCTGCAATCGCTCCCGCAACGCCGCTGAAGGAGTTAAGAAGGGAAATAGTTATGGGCATATCCGCACCGCCCACTCGAATTGAAAACGCATATCCGAATACGGCGCTGAAAACTGCGCAGAGGATACAGCTTACAAGAATCGATACCTCAAAAGTGATAAGTACAACCGTCACTGCGACAATCAAAAGAGAAAGAGTTGTAACAGTGCTGTGTCCCTTAAATACCACGGGGCGCTGGGAAATAACCTTGTGTAGCTTTCCCGCAGCAATGGCACTGCCTACAAAGGTCACAACGCCTATTGCAAGAGCGAGTCCGCCTGTGGCAAGGGCGAATTTACTTGTGCTCTGATGACCTACAACAGAAATAAAGGCCACAAGCGCTGACGCCGCTCCGCCGAAGCCGTTAAAAAGTGCAACTACCTCAGGCATTTCAATCATTTTGATTCTCTTAGCCCAGATAAGTCCCGCGATCAGACCTGCGGCCATGGCAGCCCACAGCATCCAATCAGTCAGAATTTCATTCTTATAAAGTGTCACGCCGATAGCCGCCGCCATACATACCGCGCTGAGACGGTTTCCCGTAGGAGCCAGCTTTACCTTGCTCATGAGAGCTATTCCCACAAGCACGCCGACAGTAAGGACGCCGCAAATGATGTAATAAATCAAATCAGTCATTGTTTGTCGTCCTCCCCGTGCTTTTTATTGAACATGCGCAGCATACGGCCCGTAACACCGAAGCCTCCCGCAACGTTTATCATGGCAAGGAAAATCGCGATAACACCTAAAATTTTATTTCCCGTTCCCATCGCCAGAGCCGTCGCAGTAAGGGCGCCGAGAATCGTTATTCCCGAAAGGGCGTTCATACCCGACATTAAAGGTGTGTGAAGAAGGCTCGGCACATTATTGATTATTTTATATCCTATTAAAGTTGCGGCTATGAAAATAACCACATAAATTAATTCTTTCATGTCTACCTCCGAAAAACGGGGTGCTGTTATGGCACCCCGTATAAAACATCTGAGCTTTTATGCCGAAATCAAAGACCCATAGCCTCTTTTGCACCCTTATGTACAATTTCGCCGTCGATCGTTACAAGACTTGACTGAACTATAACGTCGTTCATATCGAGTGCCATCTCTCCGTCCTTGGCAAGGAATTTGAGGAGATTGTAAATATTGTTTGCAAACATCCATGTTGAGCTGGTGGGAAGCATACCGGGAATATTCTTAATACCCTCAAGAACAACGCCGTGCTTCACGTCTCTCTCGCCGGGAGTTGTGATTTCGCAGTTGCCGCCCTGGTCGATTGAAATATCAACTATAACTGAACCCGCCTTCATTGACTTTACCATATCCTCGGTTACAAGGATAGGAGCAAGCTTTCCGGGAATAAGGGCGCTGCAGAAAACGATATCCATATCCTTGATGTGTTCCGCTATAACCGCACGCTCTTTCTGAAGCCACTCGTCGGAAATACGCTTTGCGTATCCTCCTTCGCCTACTGCCTCGGAAGCGGGAACTCCCAGATCTATGACCTTAGCGCCGAGGCTTTTCGCCTGCTCAGCAGCGTCAGGTCTGATATCCGCCGCATATACTACTGCTCCAAGACGCTTTGCCGTCGCGATTGCCTGAAGGCCACCGACGCCTGTTCCGATTACCATTGCATTGGCGGGCTTTATCATACCGACAGCGCAGAAAATCTGAGGAACAAATTTTGCAAGATCATTTGCAGCGAGCATGATTCCCTTATAGCCTGCGCATGTGCTCATTGAGGTAAGAGCGTCCATATTCTGGGCTCTCGAAATTCTGGGAATACCGTCAAGGGTTATAGAGATAACTCCCTTTGCGGCAAGCTTCTTTACCATTTCGTGGTTTACGGGAGACGCAGGATGAATAAAGGTGATAAGATACTGTCCCTTTTTCATCATATCAACTTCGTGAACACCTTTCGCTTCGTTAAAGAGAGGCTCTTTAACCTTAAGTATAACGTCAGCTCTCTCATAGACCTCGGCTACGTCGTCAACAAGCTCCGCACCTGCAGCTTTATACTCTTCGTCACTGTAAAATGAACCTGCGCCTGCACCGCTCTCAACAAGTACAGCGGCTCCGTCGGCCACCATTTTTTTGACTGTCTCCGGGATTGCGGAAACACGTCCCTCATCATGCATTATTTCCTTTGGAATACCGATAATCATAGTCTTTTCCTCCTGTTTATATTTAAGTTTAAATAATTCCTAATATAAGCCTTTGGCACAGTTACCGGAGCAGCGTTTCAACTAAAACCGTGCTGTCATTTTTTACCGTAGAAAGAACGATATTCGTTCTTGTAAGAGAAATTCCAGGCACACTTTTTATGTCGTTGAGAATTTTTTCAAGAGAGGTAGTTGAGTCGGCGATAACTTTCAGAAGAAAGTCAAAATCTCCCGTTATGTAGTGACATTCCACAATATAGTTGTTTCTGTTAACAAAATCTATGAATCCCGAATTGTATTTCGGATGCTCGATTCCGACAGAAACAGTCGCCATAACGTCTTTGCCGACACATTCTTGGTCGATTATAACCGTATACCCCTTAATAATCCCTGAACTCTCAAGCTTGCGTATACGTTCAATAACGGCTGAAACGGACATGCTTATTTTCTCGCCTATAACTGAAGCGTTTTCACGAGCGTTTTTTCTAAGGCAGTTAAGTATTTTTATATCTATTTTATCCATAATAATTGACATCCTCACCCTCTTTTTGTATATTTTAACACTAAATCAAAAAAAGTAAAGCACTTTTATTAAAATACATAATTATTTCTTGAAACAAGGGACAAATACAAAAATATTTTCAAATTCTATGACAAATTCCCTGCCAAACCAAAAAAAATGTTGCGTCAATTAAAAAAGCAGCGCACGCTTTAATTAAATGCGTGCGCTGCGGCAAAAAATTTATGGCAAATTAAATGTAGCTGTACTCAAAAGTAATCACAATAAAGTAGCGTTTATCAAGCTCTTTTACTTTTTCCTCTATAATTTTTTTCAGCTGTGAATCTTTCATCTGGAACTTGTGGGGCTTTACAAGATCAAAAACTATATTCGTATGAGTGGGTCCCACAACCACACGGAAATCATGGATTGAAAGTCTTTCATCTATACCTTTTACAATTGCGATAACATTCTCTTTCAGCTGTGCTACATTTTCGTCGTCCGTTACAATAGGATCAAGATGAATCACGGTAAATATCCCGAATTCCTTATAAATATCGCGTTCAATGAGGTCGATGGTATCATGGCTCTGCATTATGTCCGCATCCGCAGGTACCTCGGCATGGGCAGAGGCAAAGGTGCGGTTCGGGCCGTAGTTATGTATTATGATGTCATGCACTCCTACGACGCCGTCGTAGGACAAAATTTTATCCTGAAAATCCTTTACAAGCTCAGGTGAAGGGCTTTCTCCCAAAAGCGGACCTACTGTATCCTTCAATATACCTATTCCTGAAGCAAAAATGAAAAGGGCAACTATGATTCCCATGTAACCGTCAAGAGGTATATCGGTAAAAGCCGCGCAGATAAGGGAAATCATCGACACAGCGGTGGCAGCCGTATCGCTGAGGCTGTCAGCCACAACGGCGGTCATGGCAGGAGAATTGATGCGCTTTCCGAGACGGTTGTTAAAGAAAGCCATCCAAAGCTTCACACAGATTGAAAGAATGAGCACTGCAACGGCGGGCCAGCTGAATTTGAGCGGCGCGGGATTGATAATCTTATCTATTGATGACCTGATGAGTTCATAGCCCATCATCAAAACAAGAAAGGAAACTATCAAAGCGCATATGTATTCAAGCCGACCGTGGCCGAAAGGATGCTCATCGTCGGCGGGCTTACTGGCAGCTTTAAAACCGAATACGGTGACTATGGAAGAGCCCGCGTCAGAAAGGTTATTGACGGCATCAGCAGTAATCGAAATACTGTTTGAAAAAGTTCCGACCAAAAATTTTGAAATCGCCAGGATAATGTTGCAGACGATGCCGACAGAACCGCCGAGTATTCCGTATTTTTCCCTTACTTTGGCATCCTTTACATTATCCGAGTCCTTTATAAAAAGCTTTATAAGCATATTTGTCATATCGCACTGACCTCTAATCCGATTTATTTCACAACAGAGACATCAAGATGATTGTACGGAATCGTTATACCGTTTTCGTCAAAGGCAAGCTTAACCTTTTCCTGAACGGAATAGTAAAGACTCCAGTATTTATCACTGTCGCACCACATCTGAAGCACCAGCATTACGCCGCTGTCGCCGTGTTCCTTGACCGCCACAAACGGTGCAGGATCTTTGTGACATATATCGTGAGAATCGGCAACGTTTAAAAGAACTTCTTTCGCTTTAAAAATATCATCGTCATAGCTGATAGCGAAAACCAAATCAAGCCTTCGCGTATCGGCTGCGGTATAATTGATTATATTGTTGCTTGTTATATGAGAATTCGGAATTATGATCCTTTTGTTGTCTATAGTTTTAAGAACGGTGTCCATTATCCCGATTTCAACAACAGTTCCCGAAACATTTTCAAGCTCTACATAGTCCCCTACTTTAAACGGCTTGTTGATAAGTATCTGAAATCCGCTCGCAAACTGGGATATGCTGTCCTTTAAACCGACACCTGCCGTAACTCCTGCTGCGCCGATAGCGGCAATAAAAGAGTTGAGATTGATTCCCAAAGTTGAAAGTGCGGAAATAATCACTCCGAATTTCAGCAGCAAAGAAATTACCTTCGCAGCAAAAGGATAAATGGTAGGATCAAGATTTCTTGCCTTTAAAGTTTTGACCACTATCTTGCCTACAAGATTTGACAGCCAAAAACCTACTCCTAAAATTATTGCAGCCAATATTAAGTGAGGAAGAAACTCAATCAATTTTTTTACAAGATTGTTCCTCGTCCATTCCTGCAAATTTTCAACCATAACTTTTCCCTCCTGTCTGTATTCTCATAATTATATCATTAATAAACAGTAAAGAAAAGTTTTTGCAAACAGATTTTATATTTGATTTAAATTTCAATATATCTTTACAATATGTAAAAGAGAATAACTATAT
>CASDTR010000023.1 GCA_949283785.1 uncultured Oscillospiraceae bacterium | reverse complement strand
AATTTCGGTTTTTCGACAGCCTCCAGCGGCGCAGTCTCGCAAGAGACTGCGCCGCTGTTATACGTTTAACATTATATTGTTGTCAATAATAAAAGTCAGCCTGCAAGGAAGAGTTCAGCGTTTTTGCGGCGCTCAGCTGTCGGTCAGCGTTCAGATTTCAAAAGGGCATAATAGCAGGCGTCACAAACCCCTTGATTGTTCCAATCGGCGCTGCGTAAGGTTCCCTCATATTTCATGCCGCATTTTTTCATCACCTTTCCCGAATTGGGGTTGCGGGGATCGTGCCTCGATTCTATGCGGTTTACGCCCACTTCGTCAAACAGGAAATCCATAACCGCTTTGAGGGCTTCGGAAGCTATGCCCTTATGCCACCAAGGTTTTCCTATGCAGTAGCCGATGTGGGCCTCTGAAATCTTCTCATTCATATCTACAACGGAAATGTCGCCGATGGGTTCTTCTCCGTTTTCTTTCAGGACGATAGCCCAATGATAAAACTCTTTGTCTGAGTATTCTTTTATCCAGCTGTCTGTTACGTTTTGGCTTACCTCTCGGCTCGAATGAGGAGGCCACATCAGGAATTTTGTCACTTCCTTATCAGATGCCCGGTTTTTATACATTGCCGCGGCGTCCTCGGTCGCATATCTTCTTAAAATCAGCCTCCCTGTTTCCGGCCTTCGGGTTCCGCAGTGGTTCACGGGCTTTTGCCTCCTTTAAAAATTTGATGCTTCTGAACCATTGTACCAAAAATGCTTTCTTCTTTTCAATTTATGATATCATCTGCAATGCCGAAAAATCCTTTTCTTTTTCTTTCGGTATTTATTTTTTTAGCTTACTTTTGCTTCTTACGACAATCTAATAAACTGAGTATTTGCCGAATTGCTTTCTTGACAAAACACGATTGGTTTATTAGAATATTTTCGGCCTGCCGAAAGCGGGCTGATTTTTTCGGAAAACTACTGCATTAACGAAAAAGAGGGGCAATTATGAAAAGGGAAAACGATCTCGGACGGGATAAGATTAGCAGTCTTGTTTTTCGCATTGCACTGCCCAGTATGCTGGCCCAGTTCGTAAGCGTTTTTTACAGCATTGTTGACAGGATATACATAGGAAATATTCCCGATACGGGAGACATCGCCCTTGCTGGAGTGGGGGTATGCGGACCCGTTGTGACAATGGTGGGCTCGGCAGCCTTTCTTATAGGGATAGGCGGCTCGCCTCTTATGAGCATACGCCTTGGGGAGAAAAACATTAAAGCCGCAGAAAGAATCCTCGCCAACAGCTTTATTTCTCTCTGTGTCATTTCCCTTGTGCTCATGGCGGCAGTTATCCCTTTGACGTCCCCAATGCTAAGGGCTTTCGGAGCCAGCGAAATAACTCTTCCCTATTCTTCACGGTACTTTATCACATATATGCTGGGCACTCCCTTCGCCCTGTTGTCGGTGGGTATGAATCAGTTCGTGATCTGCCAGGGATATGCTAAAAAGGGTATGAAATCGGTGATGCTGGGCGCGGTTCTCAATATAATACTCGACCCGATTTTTATTTTCGTTTTTGATATGGGGGTCACAGGTGCAGCGGCGGCAACGGTCATTTCGCAGGTTGCCAGCTGTGCTTATGTGCTCGTTTTCCTGTTCGGGAAAAAGGTCCCTGTAAGAATCACATTTTCCGGATACAGCTTTAAAATAATCAGAAAGATCCTTGCTCTCGGTTTTTCACCCTTTGCCATAATAGCTCTCGATAACGTGATGATTATCGCAATGAACAGCGTTTTGCAGCGCTGCGGAGGTCCTCAGCAGGGGGATATGCTCGTTACCTGCGCCACCATTGTCCAAAGCCTGATGCTCGTTGTGACAATGCCTCTGGGCGGTATAACGGGAGGCACTCAGACCATACTGGGTTATAATTACGGGGCGAGGGATACCCGGAGAGTAAAGAAGGCACAGAATTACATTTTCGCAATGTGCGCAGCGTTTACGGGAGTGATGTTTATTCTCGCCTGGACCTGCGGCGTCTATTTTATAAGGCTTTTTACGTCGGACGAAAATCTTATTTCGGAGACGGTGAAGGCCGTCAGGATATGTACTCTCGCCGTAGTACCTCTGGGGATTCAGTATGAAATAGTGGACGGCTTTACGGCTATCGGCAAAGTGGGATTTTCGCTGCCTCTGTCCTTTTGGAGAAAAGGGGTTTATTTTACAGCTATTTTTCTTCTTCCCATGTTTTTCGGAGCCCGAGCAGTTTTTTATGCGGAGCCTGTGTCCGATATCATAGGCCCTGCTGTTTCGGTGCTTGTCTATTTGATTTTTATGAAAAAAATACTGAAAAAAAGAGAAAAGGCATCTCCTGTTGAGGCGGAGCCGCCTGCTCTTCAGAGGGTGTGACAATAACAAAAGCATAAAAGCGGACTGAAAATCAGTCCGTTTTTATTTTTGCCGAAGGCTAAAAACAGGTTAATCGGTAATGCTTGCATCGTGTGATTACAATTGTATACGTTTGTCTATTTTTGTAAAATTACAAATGTATACATTAGTAAAAATGTCAATTGATTTCGGAAATACCCTATGGTATCCTTTAGACAGAACACGAAGGAGGTATGGCAATGGAAGAAAACAATATGGCAAATGTAACAGCGAAGCCCAAAAAGAAGATTTATAAAAAATGGTGGTTTTGGGTTCTGATAGCAGCAGTGATTGTTATTATCGTAAGCGCATCATCATCAGGAGGAGATGAAACACCGAAGACCGATGACGGCGGAGCACAGGCTGTTCAAACGGATGCACCCAAAGAGACTGAGAAAGAAAAGGAAGATCTCGAGGTCAGTGATTTGAATATGACTACAGATGATTTTTCCACTACGATTACCGGTAAAATAACAAATAACACGGATAAAACATATTCCTATGTACAGGTGACCTTCTCCCTTTATGACTCTGAGGGCGCACTTTTAGGTACCGCTCTTGCCAATGTAAACAATCTTGAAGGCGGCGGAGTCTGGAAATTTGAAGCTGTAGGCTTTGAACCCGACGTGGCTTCTTATAAGCTTACGGAAATTACGAAATTTTAACCTATAAATAACAAAAAAGAGAGGATTTTAATCCTCTCTTTTAATTTTGCTTACTTTGTGAGTACGGCACTGTTTTTTCTTTGGTTTGCGTAATCTTCGTTGTTTTCCTTGACTATGTAAATGGGTCTGCCCTTGACCTCAAGATACATCTTCGAGAGATACTGTCCCAGAATACCCATGCAGAAAAGCTGAATGCCGCCGATAAACAGAATGAGACAGGCGAGGGAGGGCCATCCTGCAACGGGGTCGCCGTAAATAAGGGTTTTGAAAAACACTATGAGGAGCATTACAAATGCCAAAAAACAGAAAATGAGGCCGACTATTGACGAAATCATGAGAGGTGCCGTGGAAAAAGCCACCACTCCCTCAATGGAATAGAGCACCAATTTCCAGAAATGCCATTTGGTCTCTCCTGCAACTCGCTCTACGTTTTCATAGGGGATCCATTTTGTCCTAAAGCCTACCCAGCCGAAAATGCCCTTTGAAAAGCGGTTGTATTCGCTCATGGAAATAACGGCGTCAACCATTTTTCTCGTCATGAGCCTGAAATCCCTGGCTCCGTCCATAATTTCAAAGTCGAGGGTCTTGTTTATTATTTTATAAAACATCTTGGCAAAAATTGAGCGTATTGGCGGTTCGCCTTTTCGTGTGACACGTCTTGTTGCGGCGCAGTCGTATTCCCCGCTTGTAAGGTAATTATACATTTCTTCCAGAAGTTCTGGCGGGTCCTGCAAATCGGCGTCCATAACGGCTACATAATCTCCCGTTGCCATTTCGAGCCCCGCAAACATAGCGGCCTCCTTGCCGAAATTTCGTGAAAATGAAATATAGCGTACTCGCTCATCCTCGAGTGAAAATTTTCTCATTACGTCAAGGGTTTTATCTGAAGAGCCGTCGTCTACGAAATCAAATTCCCAGTCCACATAATTCATTTTATCGGCAACGGCGCATATGGCAGGATAGAAAAATCCCAAAGCGGCTTCTTCGTTATAACAGGGAACCACTACGGAAATCTTGCTTTTTCTGTTTTCCATTATTACACTCCCTTCAAAACAATTTATCTTATTATAGCAGAATTCGCAGCAAAAAAAGTTACATAAAAATTAAATTATATTAAAGCTATGCAAGAATTGCCTTAATGATTATATTAAGTTAAGACCCATGATTTGTCAACCGCGTGTATTTGCCTTTAATTACATACTTTTACATTTTAAGAGATGTTTCTGCTGATGCAATCGTTTTTCGTCATTGTTTGATAAGCAGAAATTGAAATAAACGCTTAAATCGGCGATTAATATTAAAAGAAAAGCGCAGCTCAAAGCCGCGCTTTTTACATTATCAATTATTTTTAAAAATATTCTTCAATTTCGGTTCCGTTTATCTGCATTCCCTTTACGATATATTTGCCGTTATAGACTATGATACGCACCGTAACGGCATCATCATCTTCTTTTAACCAGCCGGAGTAGCGATGGTTCTCTATATAGTCTCTCATAGCGTCTTGCGTGGCTTTATCAGAGGGAGTATAGCTGAGTTCGGCAAAATACCAGAATGTTGAAGGCTTTTCGCTCCTGATATAATAAGGCGTTGTCGGTTTTTCAAATGAAGCGCTGTCAACATAAGCGTGGCCCTGTGAATCTGATTTAAGTACGGCGTAAATATATCCTTTTGATTTATCTTCATCCGTAACGCTTGCAAAGGAGCAGCTGCGTACGGAAGCGGTTATTTCACCGCCGTCGTCGATAAGGTAAGGGTCTGCTTCAATATAGTATTCTTTACCATTTGTTTCTATTTCCCTTTGTGCGGAAACGGAATATGCTATCATTGCTGCGGGAACAAGGAGCTGGATGATAAAAACTGATATAAGGCCACAAAAAAGTTTTTTACGCATTATCCTCGCCTCCTTTTTCTTTCCCGGCCATGGCTTTAACGCTTTTTGCCAGTGCAAAATTTACTGCAAGAAGAACTGTTCCCAAAGTGATAAGAACCAATCCGTTTAAGAGCATACTAAGGTCTGCGGAAAAAATCAAAAAGCCTATATTTAGCAAAATCAGAATGAGTCCGCTGTTCATCTCTATGAAATCACTGTGGCGTACTCCTCCGATTATCTGATTTACGCTTACGGTGACTGTGAATATCCAGTAAATCACCAAAACAGTAATTCTGAGCGGGTCACTGTTTTCAGAGATAAAGTAAGGCAGCATAAACTCTATGGCAGCCCATGCGCACAGAGTAAAGACAGAAAGCTTTCGGTAAATGCTTGCTTTTATGTTTTTTCTTCCGCAGTAAATGCAAAGGGCCGTAATTGCAGCCATTATTATCAGCCACAAAGTGTAATAGCCCTCGATGTCGTCGTAATCGTAGTTAAAATAATCCGAATAAAGAGAAGCTGTTGCGTAAAAGCATCCGCCTGCAATTCCTATAAGACTGAGGATTTTAAAGGGAAGGGAATAGTCCTTATCATTTTTATCGAGAGCCAAAAGGGCGGCGGTGCAGGCGAGGACGGTGGCTTTCGGGAAAAAATCGGTGAGAAGGATGCTTAAAGTACAGAGTAAAGCCAAAGCTCCTGCGGCGCTTGCCCAGAGCGAGAATTTAAACATAGGCTCTTCCCGTTCGGCTTTATGAGCGTATATATAAAGAAGGCCTGCGGCGAACATGGCCGAAATCAAAAGCAGATACAGGTGATTACCCGATTGGGAAAAAATATATATGCCCCAGTGGATCACTGCATAATAGTAAGCTGCAAGAGGCACGGCGGCTCCGAAAAGGAATATGGAGGGCAAAAAGAGGATCCCGTCGATTATGAGGCAGTTTTCATAGCCGCAGTGGATGTCGTAGATGCTGTTTATCATGGCCACCGTTGCCACGATTCCGGCGCACCAGAGGACGGCTGCACCCTCACGCCACGGGACGAGATTCAGCTTCTTTTTGTAAACAAAAGCTGCGCAGAACTGACCCGCCAGTATGGGGACAAAGGCAAAAACAGTTTTAACAGGTACGGGGAAATGCCTCCAGCCGGTGACGAAAATGAAAATAAGTCCCGTGCCGACAAATAGTGAGCCGAGCACTGCCAAAATTATCGCTGCTGTGTTTAGAGGCTTTTTTTTGTCGGGCTCAAGAGAGGTCTGTCTTTTCTCGCCGTATATTAATTCTTCTATTGGAGCGCCGAGAACCTCGGCGAGTTTTTCAAGCATATCGATGTCGGGCTGAGTCCTGTCGTTTTCCCAGTGCGAAACCGCCTGCCTTGAAATGTGAAGTTCGGCGGCGAGCTGTTCCTGAGAAAGACCTTTGGCGTTTCTCAGCCGCTTTATGTTTTTTGCAACTTTTGCCATATTATCACCTCGCTATAATTTAATCATATTTTACTTATAAAGTCACGCTATTGTTTGTAGCGTAACGTAAATACGTTGTTTTTCATGTCTGCTGACTGCTGCATCCCTTGGTGACTGCTGATAATGCTGCCGTATTTTCGGTATGCTTTTTGATTTTGTTTTTGCTTTCTTCGTAGATTTCTGTTCATTTTACTTCAAACGGACGGAAGGAAAAAATTACATACATCATAAAAACCCGCCCTGTTTAAGCTGACAGAGCGGGATATTTTTCTTGCAGTATGAAAAAGTGAAGCTATAATAATTTAGAGAGGTATTTTAATTTCAGCCTGCAAGCTCGCTGACGGTTTCATGCATTACCCCCGCGAATTTTTGGCGGGAGTATTTTCTGAGCATAAGAGTTTTCGCAAACTCACGCTGAGCTTTGGTGTAGTGTTTTTCGTATATTTCAAAAAACGCTCTTTTGAATCCTTCGGAGTCCTCAGGGTCAACGGCTATTCCGAGACCGCTGTGCTCCAGGATTTTTCTTGCATCTCCCTTGGCTCCGAGAAGTACGGGGCATCCGCTGGCCAGAACCTCGTAGAGCTTCACGGGGACGGTATCGAGCATTTCTCCGTTTTTGAGGGGGATTATGCTCAGGTCGGCGCTTGAAAGCAGAGTGAAAACCTCGCTCTGGGGTACGGGGCCCTGAAAGGTGACGTTGGAGAGCTCCATTTTTCTCGCCTTTTCCATAAGCTCGCTTTTAGCGGCTCCGTTTCCGAAAAACATAAATCGTACGGGCAGATCCCGCACTTCGTCGGCTATATTGAGCACATGGTCAAAGTTATAAGCTCTGCCGATATTTCCTGCATATACGCAGGTGAATCGGTGGTCGAAGCCGTATTTTTCCTTTACGTTTTCGTCGATTGAATGGAGCACGAACTCACCGTCGAGACCGTTGCCGACGTATTTTATTTTATCGGCGTATTTTTCGCCGAGCTTTTCTTTGAGCCTTTCCACCTTACCCGGACTTACGGTGGTTACGGCGTCCGATTTTTCATACATAAAGTCGGCGATCTTTTTGAAAACCCGATATATGAAGCTCTGCTGTGAAAGCTCGCCTATTTCATTTGCAACGTCGGGCCATATATCCCTTACGTCGAAAATCAGCTTGCATTTTTTAACTTTTGAAATAAGATATCCCGAAACGCTCAGGAGCAGCGGCGGAGAAGTTGTCACGATAACGTCGGCTTTGCCCGTTGTAAGTGAAGCGAAAAAGCTTGTTGCGGCAAAGCTCAGGTTATTTATGAGTCTGAAAAGGGTTTTCTTTTTAAACATCGGTATCGAGGGCGCATACTTGACCCTTACCCCCTCGGGCGGTTCGTATTCGCCGTATTTTTTATTTAAACTGCTTGTAAGCACGGTGATTTTGTGTCCCTCTTTCGCCAACTGGGAGGCGATTACACCCATCCTCTTGGCGCACGGAGCGTTTGAGGGCATAAACTCATCACAGTGAAATATTATTTTCATGCAAATTCCTCCAAAAGTGTAATAATTTTCAAAAAGACATCAAAATCATTAAATTATTGCCTTTCGGAGTGATTATATCATAAAGAGAAGGTCCAATCCATG
Source organism: uncultured Oscillospiraceae bacterium (assembly GCA_949283785.1). Lineage (GTDB taxonomy): Bacteria > Bacillota > Clostridia > Oscillospirales > Acutalibacteraceae > UMGS263. Next base: position 25,370 of record CASDTR010000023.1, on the reverse strand, counting down.
CACAAATATTTCCGGAGGTGTATCATGAATTTTTCCTATTCGGATGCGGAGCTGCAATTTCTCGAGGAAAGAGACTGCGTTCTCGGAGAATATATAAAAAAGAAGGGCAGAATAGAGCGGGAGATAAAACCCGACGTGTTTTACAGCGTCATCGACAGCATAACGGGGCAGCAGATTTCCTCTGCGGCCCTTGAGTCGGTGCGGAAAAAGCTTTTTGAAATTACGGGAGGGGTCACCCCAGAAAGGATAAACTCTCTTTCGGCTCATCAGATACGCTCGTGCGGAATGTCGCTTAAAAAGGCTGAAAATATAAAGGCCTTTGCCGAAAGCGTCTGCACGGGAAAAACCGACCTTGACGCCTTTAAGGATATGAGCGACGAGGAGATAATCGAGGCCCTTACGGCTTTCAGAGGTATAGGGCGCTGGACGGCGGAGATGACCCTCATTTTTGCCCTCGGAAGAAAAAATGTTTTGAGCTTCGGCGATTTCGGCATAAGAAAAGGACTTTGCGTCCTTTACGGCTTCGAAAAGATGGACCGAGAGCTCTTTGAAATGTTCAGGGAAAGGTTTTCTCCCCTCGGCACCGTCGCCTCATTTTATCTTTGGGAAGCGGCAAGAGAGCCTGAGAGTTTAAATAAAGAGGATATTGCCGTAATAAAAACTCCTGCGGGCTCTCTTAAAATCGAAGGGAGCAACAGGGGCATAAAGAGCGTATTGTGGACTGAGGAGGAAGAGAGAAAAGCGCAGAATCCCCTTGTCAGGGAGGCGGCAAAACAGCTTAAAGAATATTTTGACGGCAAAAGAAAGAACTTCGACATTCCCCTTGATACGCAGGGAACCGAGTTTCAAAAAAGGGTATGGAGCGAAACTGCAAAAATCCCATTCGGTGAAACTCGGACCTACGGAGAAATTGCGGCAGCGGCAGGCAGTCCGATGGCCGCGAGGGCCGTGGGGGGAGCCGTCAACAAAAACCCCGTCAACATAATCGTACCCTGCCACAGGGTAATAGGCTTCGATTCCTCCCTGACAGGATACAGGGGAGGCATAGAGACGAAAAGGCGGCTTTTAGAGCTTGAAGGGGTATTAAAGGCATCCCGCTGAAAAGCAGAGCAGTCCCAGAAGGGCGAAGGTTTTCGGACCTGCCGCGCCGTCGGGGACAAGGCCGAAAAGTTCCTGTATTTTCTTTACCGCAGCCTGTGTCTGCGAGCCGTATATGCCGTCGGCGGTGACGGAGGGTATATCCGTGTAAACTTTACTCAAATTGTTTATCAGCTCCTGGAGCTTTTTGACGTCGTCGCCCTCGTCGCCGATTTTGAGGACTATCTGAGGCACAAGAGGACTTTCAGGCAGCCTTTGGTCGGGAGAGAGAAATTTTTCAACACTCAGATAAGCTACCAGAAGTTTCTGCCATGTTTTCGGCCCCACTATACCGTCGGGAGTGAGAGACTGGCGACGCTGAAATTCCTTTACGGCCTCCTGGGTTTTCGAGCCGTAAACTCCGTCTATGGTCACTCGCGGAACATAGGAGTAATAGTCGGAGAGGAGATTAAGTATATACTGGAGCAACCTTACGTTGTTGCCCTTTTCGCCGGGCTTTACGATATCGGGATAACGTCCAGCAAGCTCATCGAAGATGATTCCCTCGGAGGACAGTTCCGAAAGCTGCTTCACCGCGGCGTAGATGTAGCTGATTTTGTACCAGACAGAGCTGTTGACAATTCCCGTCTCGGGCATATTGAAAATGCTCTGAAAGGCCAGCACGGCCCTTCTCGTTTCGGGGCCGAAATATCCGTCGGGATTCACATAGGGCATCATGGGATAATTTCTGCCGATGCGGTTGAGCTTTACCTGCACGGCTCTCACTGCGCTGCTCCTGTCCCCTTCTTTTAAAGGGGCACCCGGATAAGAGGTCTGAAAATTTCTTACTGGAGCGTCCGAAACAATATCTATTTCATCGCCGTAGTAAAATCTGAGTATTTCATAGGGAGTATACCCTTGCTGTGCAAGGTCAACTGAGCCCCACTGAGAAAGGCCGTCGCAGATTACGGTGGTGCCGTTGCAGAATTTTGCCGCAAGGGGAGCGATGTCTCCCCTTCGCTTTATATAGTCGTTGAAAAGTTCATCGACAATATCGTCAACGTTTTGGAAGGTGTCCCTTCCGTAGATATACTTCTGGTCAAAAGCGGTAGAGGAGGTTATATCAAAGTCATATCCCATACTCCTGTACCACTCGTTGTAGATTCGGTTAAGGGCAAAGCTCACCTGAGCATAAATGTTGGCTCTAATGGCGTTGTCAGGCCATGTGGGATAAATTTCGCTGGACGCTACATTTTTTATGTAGTCGGGAAAGGGGACCGTGACGTTCCTCGCATCATCATCGGGTGCTCCCAGATGCACGGTTATATATTCGGGAATGTAAGGCGCGCCTTCAAGCATAATAAAGCCTCCTTTAAAGGTCAGGTTCGTTTTCCGTGTATTCTATTGTATCTCCCGGAAGAGGATTGAGCTGTATGTTCTGAATAGAAGTAATTCCTTCGAAAATCGGAACGCCTCTGTTGATTACGGTGCGGTAGCCGGGAGCATCGGTTCTGATGTCGTAGACTGCGTAAACGTTTTTTCCTTTGGGCGCCTCAGAATTTTCCACGGGAGGAGCGGGGAGAGAGATCGTGGGAGTTTCTCCGCTTTCGTTTGTAAAGCCGAAGTAGCGGAGAATCTGCTTTCCGTCGTCATTTTCGGTGACGAGAACAGAGGCTCCTTCTATGGGCATGGATTTATCCGCAAGAGTGACCATAACTTTCAAATAGCCCGTCTGGGTGTTAGCGGAAGGAGATGACTTGTCGGCGCCGTTGTCACTGCCTGACGAAAGCGGTTCAGAAACGGCGCTTGAAATTGTGGGTACGCTTTTTTCCTCCTGTACGGGTTTTGATTTATATTTCATTATGTCTTTTGTGTATCTCTCCACCATTTCCTCAAAGGATTCCGTTTGATTATTCATATCTGTTCCCCCTTATAGCATATGTCTTAATCAGTTTATGCAGGAAGGTGTAAAAGGGTCACTGGTATGAATTTTTCTGAAATTTAAAGAGCTTATTGGAGCCTGCGGAAATCATTCTGCGGGCTTTTTGTTTTTAAAAAATAAAAAACGGCGATACAAAATGTAGCGTCAAGCAAATAATGAATAAAATTTAATCAAAAGCATTGATTCTTTTATTTAAAATGATACACTGATATTGATGAATGGTGAAAAAAGAGATTATTTATATATCAGTATCCGTTTTTTAAAAGAGGCGGCTGAAATGATATGATTTTATATAACGCCTGATAATGAAATCGAGATTTGTCATAAATTTATAAGAAACAGGGTGATTTTATGAAAGAAAGTAAATTTTGCAAAATTTCCGATAAAATCTTTACAAGTTTTTCGGCAATAATGGGCATTATGTTTTTAATAAGTATCGCTCTTTTGTTTTTGCCCTATAGTGTCATAAAATCTAATGAAATTATGATGAAATTCAATGATATTGCATTGTTTTTGGAAACGCCCTTTAATGCAGTTTTTATGCTATTAAGCGTTTTTGTGCAAATATTATTCGTTGTGTCTGCTTTTAAAGAACGCAAACATAATCGCTGGCTGAGTTTGGTTGCTGTGGTGCTGGTTTTAAACATTATTCTTGAAATTATTTTTGTGCCTATTTTCTTTAAACTTCGTATAGAGCATATATTTTGGCTTTGGGTTCCTCCTGTTTTAATTATTGCGGCGGTTATAAAAAAATTTTTATCAGCAAAATGAAGAAAGCGTAATTCAAAAAGGCAGAATCGCTTTAAGCGGTTCTGCCTTTTGTGATGTAATGATATTAACTTTTTTATGCCTTAGCCTTTTCGAGAGCCTGCTGGATGTCTTCGATAATATCTTCAACATCTTCAATGCCAACGGAAAGTCGGATAAGGTCAGAGTTTACGCCTGCTGCCTCAAGCTGCTCGTCATTAAGCTGACGGTGAGTTGTGCTGGCAGGGTGAAGAACACAGGTTCTCGCGTCTGCAACATGGGTTACGATAGCTGCAAGCTTTAATGAATCCATGAACTTTGTAGCTGCTTCTCTGCCGCCCTTGACGCCGAAGGAGATAACTCCGCAGGTGCCGTTAGGCATATATTTCTTTGCAAGGTCGTAGTACTTGTTTCCGGGAAGTCCGGGGTAGTTGACCCATGAAACCATATCATTTTTCTCGAGGAATTCCGCTACTTTCTGAGCGTTGCTGCAATGGCGCTCAACACGCAGGAAGAGGGTTTCAAGGCCCAGGTTCAGAAGAAATGCGTTCTGGGGAGCGGCGATTGAGCCCAGGTCACGCATAAGCTGAGTTGTGGCCTTTGTAATGTAAGCGGCGCTGCCGAAGGAATCGGTGTATGTGATGCCGTGATAGGAGTCGTCGGGAGTTGTAAGTCCGGGGAACTTGTCGTTCTGGGTCCAGTCGAACTTTCCTCCGTCTACGATAACTCCGCCTACGCTCGTGGCGTGTCCGTCCATGTACTTTGTGGTGGAGTGGGTTACTATATCAGCACCGAACTCGAAAGGACGGCAGTTGATAGGTGTGGGGAAAGTGTTGTCAACAATAAGGGGTACTCCGTTATCGTGAGCGGCTTTTGCAAATTTTTCAATATCCAGTACGTCAAGTGAGGGATTTGAGATTGTCTCGGCGAAGAAGCACTTTGTGTTGTCCTTAACAGCTGCGCAGAGCTCTTCATAAGTTGCGTCAGGGCTTACAAAGGTGCAGTCAATGCCAAGCTTTTTAAGGGTCACTCCGATGAGGTTGAAGGTTCCGCCGTAGATCGCCGCAGAGCTAACAAGGTGGTCGCCTGCGGAGCAGATGTTGAATATGGCAAAGAAGTTGGCAGCCTGACCCGAGGAGGTGAGCATTGCGCCCACGCCGCCTTCAAGAGCGGCGATTTTTGCGGCTACCGCGTCGTTTGTGGGGTTCTGAAGGCGGGTGTAGAAATATCCGCTTTCCTCAAGGTCGAAAAGTCTGCCCATCTGTTCGCTGGACTCATATTTATAAGTAGTGCTCTGGATAATTGGGAGCACTCTCGGTTCGCCGTTTTTTGGGGTATATCCCGCCTGAACGCACTTTGTGTTTATTTTCATGGGTATCACGTCCTTAGCTTGAATTTATTTTGAAAGAAACCTGCCCATAAGTGAGGGACCTTCTTCGATGAAGATGCCTGTCTTTGAGGCGGTCTCTTCGTTTATGGAGTCAACGCCGCTGTCCTTTTCGTCCTTTTTATGATAGATCATAAAGGGAACAGGGTCGGAAGCGTGGGCGCCGGTTACGATAGGTGTAGGATGGTCGGGGAGAATCATCACTTTGTAGTCGTCGTATTTTTCGAGAGTCTCAAGAACAATGGGAAGCACACGGGAGTCGATAAGCTCAATAGACTTAACCTTGTTTTCGGGCTCGTTTCTGTGTCCGCACTCGTCGGGAGCTTCAATGTGAATATATACAAAATCGCTGCCGTTTTCAAGCTCTTCAGCAGCCTTCTGAGCTTTGCCCTCAAAGTTTGTATCAATATATCCTGTTGCACCCTCAACATCGGGAGTATTCATTCCTGCGCAGATGCCGATACCTTTAAGGAGGTCAACGGCAGAAATAACGCTTCCCCTTACTCCGTAGAGCTTTTCAAAGGAGGGAAGGGAGGGGCGGCTGCCCTGACCCCAGAGCCAAATGGCATTTGCGGAACGCTTGCCCTCGCTTATGCGCTTAAGGTTTACGGGGTGGTCTTTAAGGATTTCGCAGCTTTTTTCCATAAGCTCCAAAAGACCTGCGGCATCGGGATTTCTGTTAAGATAACCGCCGATTTTTCTGCCGGAAATATCATGGGGAGGTGTAAGCTTTCCTATTTCAGTTTTACCGCCGTGCCATACAAGGCAGTGACGGTAGCTGACTCCGCTGTAAAAAGCGAAGATGTCGTTTCCGAGCTTTTCCTCAACGGTTTTGATAATCTCTGCCGCTTCTTCACTGGAAATATCTCCCGCGCAGTAGTCGACCATAGTCTTTTCGCTGTAATCCGCCTCGTCGGAAAGGGTTACAAGGTTGCATCTTAAAGCCACGTCTGTATCGGACATTTTGATGCCCATGCTCACCGCCTCAAGGGGAGAGCGTCCCGTATAGTAAAGCCTCGGGTCGTAGCCCATAACGCTCAGGTTTGCAACGTCGCTTCCCGGAGTGAGACCGGGAGCGACAGTCCTTACGAGACCTACCGTTCCGAGCTTTGCCATACGGTCAAAATTAGGCTTTTTCGCCACCATCATCGGCGTTTTTCCGCCGAGGGCCGGCACGGGATAGTCAGCCATGCCGTCATATAAAACAACTACATATTTCATCTTTCTCTACACCTGCATTTTACCGGATTTATATTATTTGAAGTATTCCACGCCGGCCTCAAAAATCTGGGGATCCTTGCAGCCGGGTACGTTGAAGTAAAGGTTGTCGCCTTTTCTCTCGATGTGTCCCATTTTGCCAAATACACGTCCGTCGGGGCTTGTGATGCCTTCAATGGCGCATACTGAGCCGTTGGGGTTAAAGGGAATATCGGCGGCGGGCTTGCCCACAAGGTCAACATACTGAGTGGCAACCTGTCCGTTGGCGATGAGCCTTGCAAGAGTTTCGTCGTCGGCGACGAAACGTCCCTCGCCGTGGGAAACGGGAACGGCGTAAACATCGCCTGCGTTTACCTTGGAAAGCCAGGGGGATTTGACGGAGGCTATTCTCGTGTAAACCATGGTGGAGACGTGGCGGCCGATTGTGTTGAATGTAAGGGTGGGATCGTTTTCCTGTGTATCCACAATCTTGCCGTAGGGGACAAGACCTGTCTTTATAAGAGCCTGGAAGCCGTTGCAGATACCGAGCATAAGTCCGTCACGGTTTTCGAGAAGGTCCGTAACTGCGTCCTTTACCTTGGCGTTTCTGAGGGTTGTGGCGATGAATTTGCCTGAGCCGTCGGGCTCGTCGCCGCCGCTGAATCCGCCGGGAAGCATGATTATCTGAGAATTCTTAATGGCTTTTACAAATCTCTCAACGCTCTCATCAATTCCCTGTGAGGTAAGGTTATTGAGAACAACGATTTTGGTTTCTGCGCCCGCCTTTTCAAAAGCTCTTGCAGAGTCAAACTCACAGTTGGTGCCGGGGAATACGGGGATTACAACCTTTGGCTTTGCAACCTTAATTGCAGGAGCCTTTGTGCTTCTCTCAGTATAAAGGGCAACTTCGCGCTTCATTTCGGGAAGCTTTGTAACCTTTGTGGGGAATACGTTTTCGAGCTTTGCTCCCCAGACCTCGGCAAGGTCGAGCGTTTTAGCGCTTTCGCCGCCGAAGGTTATTGTCTCGCTGTCATCCGTAACGCCGAGGATTACGCTGTCAAACTCTGAAAGGATACTCTCATCTGCAATTTCGGCAACAACACTGCCCACCATGGGAGCGAAGAGATCTGCTTCGGAAAGAGAATCGCTGAACTTGAAGCCCTGAGCGTTACCAAATGCCATGCGGCATACGCTTGCGGCGGCTCCGCCTTCACGGACTGCGTCTGCGGCAAGAATTTTGCCGTCTCTTACCATTGTATAAACATCACTGAGAAACTTGTTTGCCTTATCCCAGTCGGGGAGAAGAGTATCTGCACATACGGGGAAGCGAAGAAGTGCTACCTTGCTGCCGCTCTTTTTAAATGCTGCCGAAACAGTCTTGCTGGCCTTTGTGGCGGCTATTGCAAAGCATACAAGTGTGGGAGGTACATCGAGGTCGTTGAAAGAACCTGACATGCTGTCCTTACCGCCGATTGCGGGAGTCTCATAGTGAAGCTGTGCTGTAAGTCCGCCTAAAAGTGCAGCTGCGGGCTTGCCCCAGCGTTCAGGCTTGTCGTAAAGTCTTTCAAAATATTCCTGCATTGTAAGACGGCTCTTGTGAGGATCTGCGCCGATAACTGCAAGCTTTACAAGGCTTTCTGTGACTGCGTAAACAGAACCGTGGAAGGGACTGAAACGGCTGATTCCGGGGATAAAGCCGAAGCTCATTGCTGTTGCGGTATCTGTCTTTCCGTCCGGTACGGGAACTTTAGCGCACATTGCGTTTTCGGGTGTGAGCTGATATTTGCCTGCATAGGGCATGAGAACTGTTGCAGCTCCGATAGAGGAGTCAAAACGCTCTACAAGGCCTTTCTGTGAGCAGACTTCAAGTCTTGAAAGGTTTGATTTAAGTGCGTCAATTCCATTTTTGCCCTTAACTGCTGCGGGAACTGCTGTTCTGTAATCGTCTTTAATCTCAGCGGCCGCAATAAGAGCCTTGGCGTGCTGAGTGACGCCGTTTGTATTGAGGAATTCACGGCTGAGATCGACAATCTTGTCGCCTCTCCATGTCATTGTAAGTCTGGGGTCTTCCTTAACCTTTGCAACGATAGTTGTCTCAAGGTTTTCGTCATATGCGAGCTTTGCGAAAGCCTCTGCGTCCTTTTCATCAAGAACAACAGCCATTCTCTCCTGAGATTCGCTTATTGCAAGCTCTGTTCCGTCAAGTCCGTCGTATTTTTTGGGAACAAGGTCAAGGCTTATGTCAAGACCGTCTGCAAGTTCACCGATTGCAACGCATACGCCGCCTGCACCGAAGTCGTTGCAGCGCTTAATCATTCTTGCAGCATCGCCGTTTCTGAAAAGACGCTGGATCTTTCTCTCAGTGGGGGGGTTGCCCTTCTGAACCTCAGCTCCGCAGGTCTCGATAGATGATGTGTCGTGAGCCTTTGATGAACCTGTCGCTCCGCCGCAGCCGTCGCGTCCTGTACGTCCGCCGAGAAGTACGATTACGTCTCCGGGAGCGGGAACTTCTCTTATTACGTTTGCTTTGGGAGATGCGCCTACAACCGCGCCGATTTCCATGCGCTTTGCAGTGTAGCCGCTGTCGTATATTTCGCAGACCTGACCTGTCGCAAGGCCGATCTGGTTGCCGTAGGATGAATATCCCTGGGCCGCGCCCACGGTTATCTTCTTCTGGGGAAGCTTGCCCGCAAGGGTTTTCTCAAAGGGAGTTGTGGGGTCGCCGCTGCCCGTTACGCGCATTGCCTGATATACATAAGCTCTGCCCGAAAGTGGGTCGCGGATTGCACCGCCGAGGCAGGTAGCAGCGCCGCCGAAGGGCTCAATCTCTGTGGGATGGTTGTGCGTTTCGTTCTTAAACTGTACAAGCCATGTCTCGGTGCCGTGGGAGGTCTCGACGGGAACCTCAATGCTGCATGCATTTATCTCGTCGCTGACGTCAAGGTCCTCAAGCTTTCCTCTTTTTCTGAGCACCTTGCCGCCGATTGTGGCCATATCCATAAGGGTCATGTTCTTTTTGCGCTCGCCGTAAACTTCGGTTCTCGCTACAACGTATTCCAGCCATGCGTCCTCTATGGCCTTTGACACGGCGCTCTTTTCAATGTCAACGCTGTCAAGCTGTGTGAGGAAGGTGGTGTGACGGCAGTGGTCAGACCAGTATGTATCAATAACCTTAAGCTCAGTAACGGTTGGATCCCTGTGCTCCGTATTTGCAAAGTAGTCGCGGCAGAAGCAAAGGTCCGCAACGCTCATTGCAAAGCCCATTTCTTTGTGGTACTGAGCGATCTCGGTGTCTGAGCGGGAGATAAAGCCTTCCACTCTCGCTACGTCGGCGGGGACGTCCGCCTTTATGTTGAGGCTTTCGGGCTTGTCCATGGAGGCGAGCCTTGACTCTACGGGGTTGATTATATATCCCTTGATTTTTTCAAAATCACTGTCGGAAATATTTCCTTTAAGGGCGATTACCTTTGCCGACGCGACAACGGGACGCTCTCCCATTGTAAGGAGCGCAATACACTGTGCGGCGGAGTCGGCGCGCTGGTCATACTGACCGGGCAGATATTCCGTTGCAAAAACATGCCATGAGGGGTCGATTTTGAGCTCCGTTGAAATGTTGTCGGCGTTGGGCTCCGAAAGAATCGTCACAGAAGCTCTTTCGAAATCTGCGTCGTTTATTCCCTCAAGGTCATATCTGTTGATAAGACGTAATTCTTCGAGGGCTCTAATGCCGAGGTTATCTTTTAAATCCGCAAGCATATGGCCTGCTTCAATATCAAATCCCGGCTTTTTTTCGACGAAAAGTCGCTTTACGTTTGACATATAATCAGCTCCCTGCACTTAATCAATGATAAAAATATAATATCATATTACTGATTAATATAAAAGGGCAAAACGAAGGAAGATTATTTAAACCTCCCTAATTTTTTTGTTAAAAATTTGAATGTATAAAATATTTAACAAAAAATTTATTGACAATTAATTGACAATAGACCGGCAAGAGCATATAATTTAATCGTTTAATTGATAATAATTATCAATAAGAAAATAGCGTAATTTCCGCAGTCTGATTGCGGTCAAAGGAGGACAAAATGGGCACAGTAAGACGCTCCAAACAAAAAGAGATCATATATAACGCTCTTTTGGAAGAGCCTTGTCATCCCACCGCCGATACTTTATACAATAAGCTTAAGCCTGAAAATCCGAATTTGAGCCTTGCGACGGTTTACAGGAATCTTAATCAGTTTGCTTCTCAGGGAAAAATATTGAAAATCCGTGTTCCGGACGGAAGTGATCGCTTTGACGGGAGCATACACAAGCATTTTCACGGCTTTTGTACTCAGTGCGGAGAAGTTTTTGACATAGAAGCAGAAGAGCTTGAGGGAATTGAAGAAAAAATCATGAATATTTCCACCTTCAAGGTAACACAATATATCTTAGTGATTTACGGTATTTGCAATAAATGCCGTGAAAAAGAAATACACTAAAAATTTTAAAGAAAAGGAGAAATGCAAATGGAACTTAAAGGTTCAAGAACAGAAGCCAATCTTATGGCTGCGTTCGCAGGCGAGTCTCAGGCCAGAAATAAGTATACCTACTATGCTTCCAAGGCCAAAAAAGAGGGTTATGAGCAAATAGCCAATATTTTTACAGAGACTGCCAACAATGAAAAAGAGCATGCAAAAATCTGGTTCAAGCTTCTCCACGACGGTATTCAGGATACCCATACAAATCTTGAAGATGCCGCTGCGGGAGAAAACTATGAGTGGACCGACATGTATGCAACTTTCGCCAAGGAAGCGAGAGAAGAGGGATTCGATAAAATAGCGTTCCTTTTTGAAGCTGTTGCGAAAATCGAAAAAGAGCATGAAGAGAGATACAGGAAGCTCATCGAGAATATGGATAACGATTCCGTATTTGAGAAGGAAGAAACTGTGGGCTGGATTTGCCTTAACTGCGGCTATGTCTGCTATACAAAGGAAGCTCCCGAGAGATGTCCCGTATGCGATCATCCCAGGGCATACTTCCAGCTTCGCGCACAAAACTATTAATAATTGAATATTGAATATTATTAATTTTAAGAATTAATAAATAAAAAAAGAGTGAGGGTAAAAAAATGTCTGATAATACATTAAGTGTAATAACCGGTGCTACCGGCCATGTTGGATATGCGCTGCTTCTGGACCTTATTAATAACGATGAAAAAACCAGAGTTGTTGCCATAAACGAGCGCGATGGTGAAAGAGTGGCAGATCTTGACTGCGAAATAGTATACGGCGATGTTACAAAACTTGATTCTCTTGAAAAAGCTTTTGAAGGCGCCGATATTGTATATCACCTTGCGGGTATGGTGGAGATCAAGGCGGGATATGAGGATATTATTTACAAAGTAAATGTGCAGGGCACAAAAAATGTTGTGGAAGCATGCAAGAAGTGCGGAGTTAAGAAGCTTGTATATATGTCTTCAGTTGACACATATTCACCTCTTCCGAACAATCAGCTCATGACAGAACTTGATCATTATGATCCTGAAATTCTTGAGGGAGCATATGCGAAGACAAAAGCGGAGGCTACACAGTACGTTCTTGACAGCAACGGAAAGGACGGTCTCGAAACGGTAGTAATTCAGCCCAGCGCATGTATAGGACCTTATGATATTAATGTTTCGAGCATAGGTGAAATGGTAAGAATGTATATGGAAGGCAAATTCCCGGTTTCGCTGGGCTTCGGCGGCTACAATTTTGTAGACGTCCGCGATATTGCCTACGGAACGAGAATGGCGGCCAAGAACGGAAAACCGGGTGAATGCTACATTCTTTGCGGCGACGCTATGACAGTTGATGATTTTATCAAAGCGCTTGCCGCCTCCGAACATAAGAAGCCTCCGAAAATCAAACTCGGAAAAGGCTTCATAGAGGCTCTTTTACCCATTATGAACGTATATTATAAAATTACGAATGCAACTCCTTTCCTTACGGAATATTCAGTCAGAAAACTTGTTTCAAACTGCAACTTCTCTTATGCCAAGGCTCAGAAGGATTTGGATTATCACCCCATGACGGTTCAGCAGTCTGTTACCGATATGATCAAATGGATCAGAGACAATGAGGGTGATCCGAAGGATCCTGCCGTAAAAAAGAGAAAAAAGATGGCGAAAAAGCCGGTTAAGAGCTGAGAGAAGCCGGTTCGTTAAATCTAAATACATAAGGCTGGAAAATATACAGCAAGCAAACGAGGTTCACTGAGCGTGTGGACCTCGTTTCACTGTACAGCAGTGTGTTTGACTGGAAAAATTTGATATTTTCGCTTTATGTTTTATAAGACTTAAAAATCTGGGAAAGTGCAAAATTACGGCCGGATTATCCGCAGCGGCGTTTTCTCGGGCTATATTTTTGTCAATGCAACGAATAAAAGCATCATTTTCATACGAACGTTAAATAACTTTGCCTTTCAAAGTTTTGACATATCGAATTAAAATTGTTATTATAAAAATCACATGAAATTTAAGCATGTAAAAAATAAATTTTAAAGGTAAGAAAATTATCGAGAGGGTGAGCAGATGGAAAAGGGAAAAAGATATTACTGGATTATTATTTTTGCAGCTGTGGTGCTTATAATTGTCATGGCCTTTTGTGTCAATAAGTTCTCCGACGGGGAAAAAGAATTTGATTCCGGAGAGACTTCCACTCAATCAAATACGATTTCCGACACTTTGCCGGAAACTTCAGATCGCGATGAATCAGAGACGGACGGACAAGCTGCATCAGAGGAGACGGTAATAAGCGCTTCGGCCAGACTTACGGATAAAAACGGTGAGGGGGAGATAACTCTCAACACATCTTACGATTCCGTAAAGTCTGTTCTGGATAAGCATGGTATTTCTTATGATTCTGATGATATGTTTATAGATACGAAGGACGGAACAACTTATTTGTTCTGGTCAAACGGCAGGGAAAAGCGACTCAATTCCATTTTGCTTTCCTCAACTTCCGAAGGGCTTAAGGTCGGGGACAGCAGAGAGAAGATGACAGAGATTTACGGAGAGAGCAGCCCTGTTGAAAACGACGGCAAACTTTATTACTGCTATGTTTCCGGAGCCTTCCAGCTGACAATCAGAATTGTTTCCGGCAATGTTGAGGGTATATCCCTTGGTTATTTAAAACTTAACGCTCCGTCGGGTTCCGACAGCGGATCGAATTCCGGTTTGTTTTCGGGAGAATATACCGCCGCAGTCGCAGCCGACGTTAACCACCAATGCGCTGTAGAATATACCGCTGAGAAAGGCACAAGAGAATGCTTTGCACAGATTGCCGAAAGTCAGGTAGGCTATGTCAACGGTTATTCAAACGGAGAAAACGTGGTCTTTCCGTATTCCCATACGGATGGCTGGAATAAATACGGCAGCAGCGCGGGAATGCCCATAAGCGCATGGTGTGCGCTTTTTATATCCTGGTGTGCTGACCGTGCGGGGATAGATGAAAGCTATCTCAACCGCAGCGCAGTTGCAAATATAAACTGGCAGGATTATAAGGACAAAGCGTCATATACTCCCAAAAGAGGAGACCTTATTTATTTCAAATACAACGGCTTCAACAATGAGATGAGCGTAAATCATGTGGGAATAGTTGTTGAATACTATGCCGAAACCAAGACGATCATTACCGTTGAGGGCAACGCCAGAGGCGGACAGTGCCTGAAAAGGGCCTACAGGCTCGACGATGCCACAAGCGATATTATCGGTTTCAGTGCCGTAAGATTTTGACGGATGATACCTGTTCGGCCGTCCGCCGAAATATAAGGAAATAAAATGCAATTGCAAAACAGCGGAAAGCAATAAGAAAAATCCGGTCGGATCTGTTCCGATCGGATTTTTGAATTTTACTGTTTTGAAAACGTTTTTGCCGAGGTATATATTCCTATTATCATTATGCTTACGGAGAGCCCCATCATTATTCCCGATAAAAAATCTTTAAAATCCGAGCCTCCCGTCAGCTGAGATAAAGCTGAGAGAGCCATGCCCATGATTATGAGCACAAGCCCTAAGAGAAGAGTCCTTTCTTTTTCGAGCTTTTGTATCCTTTCAAAGGCTTCCAGAAGATCGGAGTCGCTTTTTTCTTCACTTTCTTTTCCCGAAAGCAGCTCTCCTGCGGTTATATTGAGTTCCCTGCACAGTTCGGATACCACGGAATAGTCGGGCATGGATTTTCCGGTTTCCCACTTTGAAACGGTTTTGTTTGTAATTCCGATTTTTTCTGCTAATTTTTCCTGAGTAAGACCCGCTTCTTTTCGCTTTGCTGCAATGAGCTGTCCCGTTTTTGCCGTATTCATAAAATTACCTCCTTTTTCTGAAACAATGATACACGGTGCTCATATAAAATAATACCCACTAAACGGCGAATTCAGGGGGAATCTGTTTTATATGACTTTATCAGAAGTAATCGCTTATGTTTTTTGAAACCTTTTTCAGGGTCTGGACAAATACCATTCTTTCGATTTCGGTCATATCCTTTGTCATCTGCTTTATCCATGCAGTGTCGGCCTCGAGAAGCTTCGGATATATTTCCATGGCTTTTTCCGTCGGCTGAACGATTATGCATCTGCCGTCCTCGGAGCTTTCCGAGCGGGAGACAAAGCCCTGCTCCTCCAGCTTTGCAAGGCTCTTTGCCACGGTACCCTTGCTTATGTCGAGAATTTCGCAGAAACGGTTCTGATTTATGCCGCCGTGCTCGCAGGTTATCATGATAAAGGGAAGGGTGCCGCTGCTTATTCCCAAATCAGCAGTTTGTCTGTCAAGATAAATTTGCATTTTGCGGTATATCAGCGAAATCATTTTCAGTATGTCTTTTTCGGAAAAGTCGTTCATATCACCACTCCGGGACAAAAACTTTTGAAGGCGTTTAAATTTGGTTTCAAAGGCAACTTTAATTTTATATTCAGGAGCCGATTGTGTCAAGTTTTTTTAAAATTTGCACTTTATCATGTGATTGACATATTGTACTAGCTGCTATATAATATCAAACGCAGAAAAATAAATATTTAGAAAAGGACAAAAAGTTTCCTAAGAAACTTTTAGAAGGAGTGAAATTTATGAAATATCCGGTTATTACAATCGGCCGTGAGCATGGCTCCGGAGGAAGGCTCATAGCCCAAAAGGTAGCTCAAACGCTGGGAATACCTCTGTATGACAAAAAACTCATAAGGATGATTGCGGCAGACAGCGGATTTTCCGAGAATTATGTTGAAGCCGCCGAGAAAAAGAGGACGTCGAGTTTCCTTTATAACATTTACTTTGACAGCAATAACCTGCCCATAGACGATCAGCTTTTCATCACTCAGTCAAATATCATAAAGCAGGTCGCGGCGGAAGGCCCATGCGTAATAGTGGGACGCTGCGCCGACTATGTGCTGCGGGACAACAACGAGTGTTTGAAGGTGTTTATTTATGCTCCCGCCGAGGAAAGGATAAAGCGTGTAACTGAGGTTTACGGCGAAAAGACTAATGATGCGAAGCGCTACATTGAGAAATATGACAAGCAGCGCGCCGCTTACTATAACCGCTTTACCGAGGCTAAATGGGGAGACCCTCACAATTATCATCTTATGCTCAACAGCACCATCGGCCTTGACACCATTTCCGATTACATAGTTAAGCTTGTATCAGGGGAGGTTGCGGATTAATGGCTGAAATTTTAAAGAAAGAAAACAAAATGGGCACTATGCCTGTAAACAAGCTTCTCGTTTCAATGTCGGTACCAATGATGATATCCATGCTTGTGCAGGCGCTTTACAACATAGTGGACAGCATGTTTGTCGCCCAGATAAGCGAAAACGCCCTTACTGCCGTATCGCTGGCCTTCCCTGCGCAAAACCTTATGATAGCCGTGGCTACTGGCACGGGCGTCGGCGTAAACGCAGTTTTGTCAAAGAGCCTTGGTGAAAAGAACTATGAAAAGGTCAACAAAACAGCCAATAACGCTATTTTTCTGACAGTTTGCAGCTTCGTTGTTTTTGCGGTTCTTGGAGGATTTTTCTCGAGGATGTTCTTCACCTTGCAGACTGATATTACCGAAATCGTAAATTACGGTGAGGATTACCTTCTGATATGTACAGTTTTATCATTCGGCCTGTTCGGACAGGTTACCTTTGAAAGGCTCCTTCAGTCAACGGGAAAGACTTTTTATACGATGATAACCCAGGGAGTCGGAGCGATCATAAATATAATTTTTGACCCCATTATGATTTTCGGACTTCTGGGCTTCCCCGAAATGGGAGTTGCGGGAGCTGCCGCGGCCACCGTTCTCGGACAGATTGTTGCCTGCATACTGGCTGTCATTTTGAACCACTTTAAAAATCATGAGGTAAGACTCGGCTTCAAGGGATTCCGTCCCAGCGGAAAAATAATAAAGAGCATTTATTCCGTGGGCGTACCGTCGATTATAATGGCGTCCATAAGCAGCGTCATGACCTTCGGAATGAACAAAATACTCATTGCATTTACCTCTACGGCGACGGCGGTGTTCGGAGTTTATTTCAAGCTCCAGAGCTTTGTGTTTATGCCCGTATTCGGTCTTAACAACGGCATGGTTCCCATTGTTGCCTATAATTTCGGAGCGAAAAAGCCCGACAGAATCACAAAGACCGTAAAGCTTAGCATAGTGTATGCGGTGGGCATCATGCTCATAGGCTTTGCCCTGTTTATGCTCATTCCCGAAAGCCTGCTTAGAATCTTCAACGCCTCCGACAATATGCTTTCGATAGGCGTCCCGGCTTTGCGGATAATCAGCTTCAACTTTATTTTCGCAGGCTTCGCAGTTATTTGCTCCTCGCTTTTCCAGGCTTTGGGCCACGGAATACTGAGTCTTTTGATCTCAGTGCTCAGGCAACTTGTGGTGCTGCTGCCTCTTGCCTTTATATTTGCTCAGTTCGGCGAACTTAATAACGTTTGGTTCTCCTTCCCCATAGCGGAAATCGTGTCCTTTGTAATATGCATCGTTTTCCTGAGATATGCGTACCGCAAGGAGATTAAGCCCATGGAAGCTGTAAAAGAAAATTAAAAAAGAATTGAATAAAAAGCAAACTGCGGGCAGCTTTAAAGCTGTCCGCAGTTTATGCTTAAAAGGGGTTTTATCAATAAGCCGGGGGGACGTCTATTTCCATATCGCTGAGAGGATAGGTGACGCAGGGGTGGATAAATCCGAATTTACGGTCGGCTTCCCTTCTGCCGTCACGTGCGTCAGCGACAATGAAATCGCCTTTGAGAAGCTTGCTGTGGCAGTATCCGCAGCCGCCTGCCCTGCACTTGTTGGGAGCGTTTATGCCTGCTCTCTCCATTGAAGTGAGGAGGGTTTCATTTTCTTTTGCATCTATATTGTACACAAGATCGCGCACATGGACCGTAAGGCGGAAGGTCTTCGGATTTTCAACATTTCTGTCAGAGCAGTAAGTGGCGTCCTTATGGACTGCCTTCAGCGGCAGCTTATAAGGCTCAAGCTCTTTGAGAACGAAGTCGTACATTGCCTTGGGTCCGCACATGAAGAATGTAACATTTTTAATATCAACATATTTTTCAATGATTTCGGCGGAAACAAAGCCGTGCTCATATCCTTCGGCTTCCTCGTCGCTGAGGACATAAACCGTTTTGAGTCCCTTTTCGGCCAGAGCGTCCAGCTCGCTTTTGTATGCGATATGCTGTACGTCGCGGGCGCCGTAGAAAAGGGTCATCTCATAGTCCTCATCGCCTTCGGACATACTCTTTGCCATTGATACAAAGGGAGTGATGCCGCTGCCGCCGGCTATGCAGACTATTTGTTTCTTGTCCCTGAGGGACTCATAATGGAATTCACCCGAAGGCTCGCTCATAGTGAACTGGTCTCCGACTTTAGCCTGAGAATCAAGATAATCCGAGAAGAATCCCGCTTTTTCTATTCCGAGAGTCAGCTCGTTCGTAAGCGCTTCTCTGGGGCTTGAGGCAATGGAATAGGGGCGGCTTACAAGGCTGTCGCCCACTTTTCCCTGAAGGGAGACATACTGGCCCGCCCTGAAAAAGGGAAATGCATTTTCATCAACACGCTTGAATACATATTCCTTCATATCGGGGGTAAGGGTGCGTATTTCCGTAAGCTCTACGGCCATATATCCGGGGTGGAGCTTATGAGCTAAAATATTTGTACGATATTCCTTGGGCAGGGGAGTGTCGGCTCCGTTGGCGAGGGCTTCCCTGCGGTTCGGGACAAGCTTTTTAAATCGGAGCATATCCATAAAACCAAAAATCTGCTTTTTGAAGTTCATATTATTTTCCCTCCCTTTTCAGGTCGCCGACAGTTTGTCTTCCGGAAAGGTCGCCGGAAACATAGGCGCTGGAATATCCGCTTGAGCGCATGGCGTAGCCTCCCGCGAATCTGAGGCCCGGGAACAGCTCGGCGTCTTCCTTGAGCATCATCATTCTGGGCATAAGGCTGTCCCAGTCGGCGGTTTCATAGCCGTATATAACGCCTTCGGGATGTCCGCAGTAACGGGCGTAGGTAGTGGGGGAAGCGAGACAGATCTCTTCGATTGAATCTCTGATTTTGCAGCCCGTTTCCCTTTCAAATACATTTATCATATCGTCTGCAATTCGGTCCTTGGCTTTGAAATAGTCTTCTTCCGTTATGCTGCCCCAGTCGTCAGACATAAACATGGTGGTGAAGTACATCATGCAGGTGCCTTCGGGAGAGCATTGAGGATAGGCGTTGTTGAGGCAGACCGTGGCCTGGACGTGGTTTGTCTCAATTTTTTTCATCATGTCGTACTGCTTCACCGAGTCGGCGGTATCGTAGATGAAATAGTTGTGGCTCTTTATGCCGAGTTCCTCGGAGGATTTGTTAAGGCCGAGGAAAAGGGTGAGGCCTCTTCCGGCAAAGGTGCGGGCGTTTGTGGCTCTGATCATTTTTTCGGTAACCGATTTTTCCTCAAGCATCTTTCCGAAAACAAGGTGAGGCGAGCAGTTGGCGATAACATGGCCGGTTTTAATAACGGTGCCGTCCGTAAGCCTTACGCCGATGATTTTATTTTCGTCGTCGGTGAGGATTTTTTCCGCCTCCGACTGATACCAGATGTCTCCGCCGAGCTCTCTGATTCTCGTGTCCATCGCAAGGCTGATTTCGTGAGAGCGCATTTTCGGCATCCAGGCGTCTCGGGTGATGTAGCGTATCACCATTGAGCCGTAGTGGAGGAAGCTCATACGGTCGCAGTCAACGCCTAAATAGCACCAGTATGCGTTGAGAATGTCCTGAGCCTTTTTCGGCATTTTAAGAGCATCGAGAACTTCGTTTACGCTGTAACTGCCTGCTTTGATGAAGTTGGGAAAATTGGATTTCATATAATTAGAATCCGTGTTTCCGTTTACGGAGCTCGAATAGGTTTGAGCGTCGCGCACCTCGTTGCAAAGCTCAAAAAACTCCGTCATGGATTTGCGTGAGCCGGGGCAGTATTCCTCCATCTTGTTGATGTATGCCTCTACTCCGAAGGGCATCTCACAGTCATATTTTTTGTCTGTTGTGATGAGGTGGTAAGCTTCCGGAATCCTTATCCAGTCTATCTTGTCCTCGACTCCGAGCTCTCGGAACAAAATTCGGATATCTCCGGGTTCCTCCGGAGAGCCGAAATCGTTGAGCTCATGCAGGCTTGCTTCAAATTCAAAGCGGCCCCTTTTAAAGCTTGTGGCAAAGCCTCCGGGAAGATTGTGCTTTTCAAGGAGCAGACACGAAAAACCGCCCTGAAGAACACGAATAGCTGCGGAAAGTCCGCCGTTGCCGGCGCCGATGACTACCGCATCATAGGATTTTGCTGCTGTTCTTTCCATGTTATTCCTCCTTATATGATAAGGTTGCGTGATTTATTCAGCCAGTACTGAAGCTCATCCTCGCTTTTTACCTCTTTATAGTGGCGCAGCATTATACTGTAAAGCTCAGTGAGCTCACGGTGCATTTCCATAGGAGACAGATCGCGATAGTCAGTTGCTATCATAACGCCCATGGTGTAGCAGTAATACTGCATCCAGTGGTGCATCTGTTCTGCGCGTTCCGGCTCCATTTCCAGATTTCGAGATAAAAGCTCCACCGTAACGGCATAGTTTACATCGTCGGGAAGTTTTTCCTCCGAACCCCTTCTGCGCAGATACAGGAATTTGAAAAGCTCTTTTTCCTTTTTGGCGAATGTCAGAAAGGCGATGGCGTATTCTTTATAGTTGCTGAAACAAAAGCGAAGATATTTTTCAGCCGCGTACTTGTACAGCTCATCTTTCAGACAGTTGAGATTTTTAAATTCCGAATAGATGGGCTGAGTGGAACACTCAAGCTCAGCTGCGATGTTTCTCACAGTCAGAGACGCCGCACCCTGTTTTTTTATTACACGGATAGAGGCTTCAAGAATATCCTCTTTGAAAATACGTTTTCTCGGTGCCATGGCTGCTCCCGTAATATCGCCGATAAAAATATGATTGATATCGGTTTTATTTTTTATGTTGGCAGATGAAATATACATCTGCTGGTCTCTCCTTGCCGTTTTTACGGCAAAAACCGTTTTAAATAACAATTGTTATATTAAAAATATTGTAGTCCGTTTATACAAAAAGTTCAATAGAAAATCACGGAAGAACTGCATGAATAATCAACAAAAAAGTTGTGATTATTTTGACAATAAAGGCGGCTCTATTACAGAACCGCCTTTTTATTTGCAGAAAATCAACTTTTAAACGAGGAAATAACTTTAATCGAGTATGCGCCCGTCAGATGAGATCGTCACCACGTTCCAAGGAATAAACTTTCCGCTGTTTTTCAAAGCACTTTTTACGGCGTATTCGAGTCCGCCGCAGCAGGGTACCTCCATGCGAACGACCGTTACGCTTTCTATATTGTTGTTTCTTATTATCTGCGTGAGCTTTTCGGTGTAGTCAACGGCGTCAAGCTTGGGACATCCTATGAGCACTTTCCGCCCTTTTATAAAGTCGCTGTGGAAATTTCCGTAGGCGTATGCGGAGCAGTCGGCGGCTATAAGGAGCTTTGCTCCTTCAAAGTAGGGGGCGTTTACGGGTACAAGCTTTATCTGTACGGGCCAGTGTGTCAGCTGACTGAGGTTTCGGCTTGCGGCTTGCGTCTCGAGGAACAGTGTTTCATTTTCTCTTTCAAAAGATTTCATTGCCGTGCCGGGACAGCCGCAAGGAAGGGGAGCACTCAGTTTTTCCTCTTTTGCGGCGAGCACCGCTTTTTCGTCGTAGGCAGGGGCTTCCCTCTCTTCAAATGTAATTGCTCCCGCAGGGCATGCAGGCAGGCAGTCCCCGAGACCGTCGCAGTAGTCCTCTCTCGTAAGTTTTGCCTTTCCGTTTATCATCTGAATCGCCCCTTCATGGCAGGCTTCGGCGCAGGCTCCGCAACCGTTGCATTTTTTTTCGTCTATTTTTATGATTTTTCTTATCATATTTTCTTTCTCCCTTCAAAAACTGTTTTTGTTGACTTTGCATTTGGATTTTACTATAATCCCATTGATAAAATATGTTGAAAATTCAACAAGCGGAGAGAATCATGGAACAATATTTTGAAATTATGGAAAGATGTCCCCTTTTTGAGGGGATTGAAAAAAATGAGCTTTTTTCGGTTTTGAAGTGCCTCGAAGTGAGGACGGAGAAATATAAAAGCGGGGAGCCCGTATTTTTGCAGGGCGACGCCGTTAGGGAGCTCGGTGTTGTCCTTGAGGGAAGTGTTCAGATCGTCAGGGACGATTATTACGGAAACCGCAGCATTGTTACCGCTGTTTTCCCGCCGGAGATTTTTGCGGAGACCTTTGCCTTTGCCGGGGTTTCTTCTGTACCGTTAAGCGCATGGGCAAGCTCCGACTGTAACGTGATGATGATAAACCCTGAAAAAATCATATGCCGATGCTCAAAAGCCTGCGCATTTCACAGCCGTATCATTTCTAATCTTGTCAGGGTGATGGCGTCTAAAAATCTCGAAATCAACAAAAAACTGGAGATAACTTCGCAGCGGACAACAAGGGATAAGCTCATGACTTATCTGTTTTTGACCTCTCGGGAAAAAGGAGTAAAAAGTTTTACGGTGCCTTTTGACCGTCAGGAGCTGGCGGACTATTTGGAGGTTGACAGAAGCGGCCTGTCGGCGGAAATAGGCAAGCTTAAAAGGGAGGGCGTGCTGCTTTGCCGACGCAGTGAATTTACACTTTTATAAAAGGCCTGTACAGGCGTAAAAACAGCTCAGCATATTGCTGCGCCGCGAGACTGTCGAAAAACTAAAATTCAGCACACACTCCTGTCTCCCTTGTGTAAAGGGAGATGTCAAAACGCAGTTTTGACAGAGGGATTGTATCCAAAAAAACTCGGTACTGCGCTGTTTCCTGTGACGTATCTGTTTTCTCCTGATCGTGCAAAACAGCAGCTCCGAAACTGTCTAAGCATAAAACAACTTTATCGACAAGCTGACGGCGCAGCATTTTGCTGCGCCGTTTTTGTATGACTGCAAGTAAAATAAATTTTAAACTTTACTTTTTGAGAATTTCCATAAACTCTTCACCTGTAATTGTCTCCCTTTCATAAAGGTACTGCGCCAGTTTATCGAGCTTATCGCGGTTTTGCGTCAAGATCTCTTTTGCTTTTTCATGCTGCTTTTTAATGAGCTCTACAACCTGTCTGTCTATGCTGGCCTGCGTCTGGGCGGAGCAGGCGAGGGATGCGTCGCCGCCGAGATACCGGTTGTTTACGGTTTCCAAAGCCACCATGTCGAAATCGTCGCTCATTCCGTAGCGGGTAATCATTGCGCGGGCAAGCTTTGTGGCCTGCTCGATGTCGTTGGAGGCGCCTGTGGTGACCGAACCGAATATAAGCTCCTCTGCCGCCCTGCCGCCGGTGAAGGTGGCTATCTTGTTTTCGATCTCCTCTTTTCTCATAAGGTAGTGGTTTCCTTCGTCAACCTGCATTGTGTATCCGAGAGCGCCCGAGGTCCTGGGGACAATCGTGATTTTCTGTACGGGGGCGGAGTGAGACTGCTTGGCAGCAACAAGGGCATGGCCTATTTCATGGTATGAAACTATCATTTTTTCTTTATCCGTAAGCATGGCGTTTTTCTTTTGATAGCCTGCGATAACTACCTCGATGCTCTCCTCCAGATCCTCCTGAGTGACTTCCTTTCGTGAGCTTCTGACGGCGCGAAGAGCTGCTTCATTTACTATATTGGCAAGCTCGGCACCTGAAGCGCCCGAAGCCATACGGGCGATTTTCAGAAAATCTATGTTCTGCGATGCCTTTATCTTTTTGGCGTGTACTCTGAGAATTGCCTCACGGCCTTTAAGGTCGGGCAGCTCCACGGGTACGCGGCGGTCAAATCTTCCGGGACGGGTCAGAGCGGGGTCGAGGGATTCTGGCCTGTTGGTGGCTGCCGGAATGATGACTCCGCTGTTTTCCTCGAAGCCGTCCATTTCTGTCAGTAGCTGGTTGAGAGTCTGCTCCCTCTCGTCGTTGCCGCCGATGTTGCCTTCACGCTTTTTGCCTATGGCGTCTATCTCGTCAATAAATACTATACAGGGAGCTTTTTCCTTGGCCTGATTAAACAGGTCGCGGACTTTGGCGGCGCCCATGCCCACAAACATTTCCACGAATTCAGAGCCTGATATTGAAAAGAACGGTACATTGGATTCGCCGGCGACGGCCTTTGCCAGCATGGTTTTACCTGTTCCGGGAGGACCTACGAGCAGAATTCCCTTCGGCATTGAGGCGCCTACCTCTTTATATTTATCGGGGCTGTGCAGGTAATCGACTATTTCCGCAAGGTTTTCTTTGGCCTCATCTTCTCCCGCTACGTCTGAAAACTTGATGCCCTCAGAGGATTTGACATATACTTTTGCGTTGCTCTTTCCCATGCCGAAGGCCATGGAATTGGGACCTCCGGCCTTTTCGAGAAGCTTTTTATACATATACTGACCTATGGCCGCAAATATCATAATGGGCAGTATCCATGTAAGGAAAATGCTCAGCAGGGGAGACATCTGCTCCGTTATCTCCCCGGAGAATTCTGCTCCCGATTCATAAAGGCGCTCGGTAAGATTCGGATCGTCCACCATGCCCGTTTTATAGACCTGGGTCTCGTTTTTTGTCCGTAAAGAGGATCTGGTTTTCCTGAGCCTGAATTTCAACTTTGCCTATTTCTTTATCCTGAGTCATGGTTATAAAGGTGCCGTAATCCACCTCTTTGATCTTTGCCTGTGTTATCAGCGGTACAGCCAAAAAGTTAAACAGGATAATGGCTATAAGCACTATGGTGTAATAGTAAATTAAGGGTTTGCGCGGCTTTTTTACTTCGTTCATTGTTGTTCCTCCTTTTTCTTATCCAGTAGGGTCTGCGTCTCTATGGCCTTCATGGCGGATATGAGAGCATATCGCATTGACTGCACCGCAAAATCAATGGCGTATTCCGCGTAAAGGGCATATGCTTCAGCGTCGTCTTCGGTTGGGCAGTGCAGATATTCAGGGAGTCGTCCGCCTGTTTTCTCAGCTTTTTTGAAGAAATCAACCTGTTCCCGTGAAAGCTCCGCCACGGCCGGAGAACGGCTGCTTGCGGCGCTTTGCTCAAGGAGATAGTTTATTTGCGCATATTCGTTTGTAAGCGTTTCCAGCTCACTGAGAAGTTTTTCTTCCTGAGCCTCCTGGCACAAGCGAAGGCGGCTCTGCATTCGCCCGTATCCCTGTTCGAGCTCGTAGAGCTTAATGTTTAAAATTGCCGTGCTCATATAATTGATTCCTCCGACGATTTATCTTTATATCCGTTATAACAGAAAAAGGATTTGATCACCACTGGCAGTTTTTCGTTTATGTACAGACAAAAAAGCCGAAGTGTAAAAAAACTGGTTCTATAATAAATGTTGGGGTGAAGACCTCAACATTTATTTATTAGCAAAAAAATAGACATATCCCCCAAAAGCCAATACAATAAAGTTGCTCAAACCTAAAGAAAGGCAGGAAGGAATATGTCCAAACAAGATATT
>CASDTR010000022.1 GCA_949283785.1 uncultured Oscillospiraceae bacterium | reverse complement strand
TTGACCGCTTCAGAAAAAGAATACTTTTTATGTTTGCCGACGCCGCTTAACATAAATTGAGCAGGCAAAAGTCTCCGACTTTCGCCTGCTCCCCTGCTCCTTTATTTATTGGCTACCCCAACATTTGACATAGAACCAAAGAAAAAGATGTCCTCGGATGAGGGCATCTTTTATTCTTCGCTTCTTCCGAAAAGGTAATTGAGGGTTACTCCGAGTGCTTTTGAAACAGCGTCGATTTCTATATCTGTAACTGCACGTTCTCCGTTTTCAATTCTTGAAACCGAACCGCGGCAGACATAGACGGCTGAAAGCTCGAGCTTATCCGAAAGCTGCTGTTGGCTGAGTCCCGCTTTTATACGGGCGGCTTTTATTCTTTTGCCTGTAATGTTTATTTTTTCGCCGTCGATAATTCTTTTCATATTTTCACCGCTTTGCAGTTTTTAAGATATTTTTCCGGTTTTCATTATACAATCATTCTGTTATAAATCAAATATTTCTCAGTGCGTCTGTTTTCACACAGGCGCATTTTTTATTTTTCCCTGTCAATAATATATAAGGAAAACACGAAAGAATTTTACTGGAGCTGAGGAAAAACAGATGGATTACAGAACCGATCTTGCAATAGAGTGTACCGACGTGATGAATTTGCACGGTGAAGAAAAGGGCATAAAGGTCACGAGGCGTGACCTTGACAATGCGAAGGTGACCATTGTGGAAATCTTAACAGAAGAGGCCTGCGAAAGAACGGGTAAGCCTGTGGGAAAATATATAACCGTCGAAGTGCCGCCCTTCACCCACGACGGTGAGCTCCTTGACGGAAGGCTCACGGCCGTATCCCATGAAATTTCAAGGATTCTGCCTAAAAGCGGGACGGTACTTGTGGCAGGTCTCGGCAACGACAACATAACCCCCGACGCGCTGGGGCCTCAGACCGCCTCCATGCTCCTTGCAACACGTCATCTTAATGAGGAGGTCACGGGAGAGCTGGGTCTCGGAAGGCTCCGCTCCGTAGCGGCGGCGGTGCCGGGAGTGCTGGGACGCACGGGAATGGAGACGGCGGAAATCATAAAGGGACTTGTAAGGGAAATTTCACCCTGCGCCGTCATAACCGTGGACGCTCTTGCCTGCCGCAGCTTTGAAAGGCTCGGCTGTACCGTTCAGATAAGCGACAGCGGCGTTGTCCCGGGTGGCGGAGTGGGAAATTCCCGCAAGGAGATAAGCGAGAAAACCGTAGGGGTGCCCGTCATATCAATGGGCGTTCCCACCGTAATAGATGCCGCCACTCTCTGCACCGACCTTACAAACAGGATAAACGGAAAAGAGGAAGAGGGCCTTTACGAAAAATACCACAAGGCGGGAGGGGACATGATAGTCACACCGAAGGACATCGACATGCTGACAAAGAGAGCGGCAAGGCTGGTGGCCCTTTCCGTAAACTGCGCCCTTCAGCCCTCCGTAGCGGCGGAGGATATGGTAACTCTTACCTTTTAGGGACATAAAAACATCATCGAAGCATATAAATTTAAAGGGCCCGTATAATAACTCCCATGTCCTACGGGCTCAAGGGACAGGGAAAAGGATGTTGTTTTTTGAAACGAAAGGTTTACGCAGTAGGGAGAATAAAATTTAAAAAAGCCGTTATGCCTTTGACGGCAGCCGCAATACTCGGAGCGGGTTTCCTTTTCGGAGATTATCTTATCCCGATATTTGAAGGCGTAAGTGTGATTTCTGCGGGACTGGCCTTGCCCGAAGGCGGCGTGCAGCTTTTTGAGGAAAAGAGAGAAAAGACCGAAGAGGAAAAAGCATCCTCAGCTAAGGGAAATACCTCTTCGGTTCCCGCAGCCAAGGTGCCGGAAAGTGAGACTGCCGCCGAAGAGACAACGGAAACTCTGGCGTATATTCCCGACGATATAGCAAAGCTGATAGAGAAGGCCGAGAAAACTAGCTCAAGCCTTTCCCGGGACGGAAAAATCAGCGAATATAAATACGGCAAAGCCAACGCAACGGATGTATACGAGAATATATGGGTGAGCAATAAAACCGCCGAACACGATATAGATATCGCCGCAGAATTGGAAAAGGAAGTGGATTTGAAAATAGAAAATAAATCCGATCCCGTTGTGCTCATTTTTCACACCCATACGACAGAGGCTTATCAAACGCTTGACCTCGGCTGGTATTCAAATTCTGTGGTTACAAGAAGCAATTCCCCTGATACCAATATGGTGAGGGTAGGCGACGAGATTGTTGAGCAGCTTGAGAAAGCGGGAATAGGTGTTATACATGACACGACGATTCACGACACGACATACAGCGGAGCGTATTCACGATCGGAAGCGAAAATAGAAGAGTACATGGAGAAGTATCCCTCTTTGCAGGTAATTCTTGATATCCACAGGGATGCTATAAAAAATCCTGATACAGGTGTCATGACGAAGCCCACGGCGGAGATAAACGGAAAGAAAGCGGCTCAAATAATGATAGTTTCGGGCTGTGAGGACGGCGGAGTAACAGGTTTCCCCGACTGGGAGTATAACCTGCGCTTTGCCCTTAATCTTCAAAAGGAGTGCGAGGATAAATATCCCGGTCTCGTAAGACCGCTGTTTTTCTGCTCGAGGCAGTATAATATGCATAAATCTCACTGTTCACTGCTTATTGAGATGGGCAGTGACGCAAACACCCTTGATGAGGCGGCATATTCAGGTAGGCTTTTGGGGGATGCCCTGGCTTCACTTTTGGAGAGATATGTAGTTTAGCGTACATAAGGTCAAGGAGGATGTTAAATTGAAAAAGTCAAAAAAGAAGCGAGCGATAAAAAGTCCCATACTCAGAGGGTATCTGTTTTTTACGGGCGCAGTAGCGGCTTTGACGATTTTTGCCGGGGCATTTTTTACGGCGGGAGACGCCTCGGAGTTTGTGACTCTCGGCTCTGAGAGCGTAACGGTAAAAAGCCTTGTTTCGGGCTATACCCAGGCGCAGGGGATATTTGCCGATCCTCTGCGAAACAAAGACGGAAATATAATACCGGAAAAGGCGGCGCAGGGATTTTCGTATTTTTTGCCGGCTCCCCTGTACTCGGTTTACGATCTGTCGGTTTCCGTTTATGAATTCGGAAAAGACGTAATGGAGGCTGTCTACGAGGCACGAGAGATTAATTACGGCCGGCAGTAAAAAATATAAGATAAAGGTGAAGGAGCCGTGCGATTTATCGCACGGCTCCTTTTCCGAAGGGAATGTGCTCAGGCAGCGGTATTTTCCGCAGTCTCTGCGGCTTCGGGGGCTTTGGCCTTTTTAAGCCTCTTTGAAAGGAAAACAGTGAGTACGAATCCTATTACGCAGAACGCAATAAGAGAAGCAAACATTACTTTATATCCCGTTACCTCAGACATGTTGTCTATAACTTTTCCGTATACGGAGAAAAGGAAAGCGTCTGAGGAGAAGCCGATGACGCTTACGACGCCTGCTGCCGTACCGAGATATTCGGTGGGGATTTTCGCTTCATCAAGGGGTACAAAGTAAACGCCGCGCACGGCAGTCTGTACAAGGCGTATGGAGAGGCCGAGGATGATGGCGACTATAATGAAGGAGGGAACTCCGGGAATGGCCACAAAGGCGGCGATGAGAACGCCCATGATGACGAAGCACCACATAAGGAAGCGGGTTGCGGACTTCATCTTGTCTGTTACGATTCCGCCGATGGGAGCGCCGATGTTTCCTACGCCGTAGGTGTTGATGATGCCGACGATGCCTGCCGTGGTAACGCCCATTTTATATACGGCTGTAAGGTAAGGGGTGAGCTTGCCCATGGTTGTTCCGATTGCGTAGCCGAAGAAAATGACAAAACCGATGAGCCAGATTGTGGGGCTCTTGAGGACATAGCCGAGACCTGCGAAGATGCTCCTTTTGGGAGTGTCGTCTTCAAGATCCTTCTTGGGAAGGAAGATGTAGCTGACAACGCCGCTGACTATGTAGATGATGCTGTAATAAATGATAACATTGCGAAGGTTTTCGCCTGTGCGTGTGAAGACGACCATTGCAATTGATGAGAAGAGCAGGGAGCCCAGAGAATTGAGAGTCTCTCGGAATCCGAAAAGCTTGCCCTGAACGTCGCTGCTGCCGAGAAGCTTAACGGCCTTGATTGTGGCGGGCCAGTAAGTGAATATGGTAGTGATTGACCAGATGACGCTGATTATGAGCATCGAGGTGTAGGAGGGGAACGATGCGAACCAGAAGCCCGTAATACCTGTTACGATAAGGGACAGGGTGATAAGGATACGGCTCGGGATCTTATCGGCGATGATTCCTCCGAGAAAATAGGCTACCAGGTTAAGGGCACCGTAAACTGACATGATGTTGCCCATCTGAGTGTTGTTGAAATTCAGCTCGGCCATCATGTTGTCATAGAATGTGTACTGCAAATACGGGAAAATGTACATGATGCTTCCGCCCAGGCACAGTACCAAAAGCATTAACCACATGTTGTATTTTTTAGCTTTACTCATGTTTTCTATCTCCTCTCATAATTCTTAAAAAGGTCTACGAACCAGCTCCAGAATCTTCCGAGGTCGATGTCCTCGGCGCACCAGATATTTTTCTCCTTGTCGGGGCACACGTCGCGGAAATCGGCAACGGTCATGCCTCTTGTGATTGTTCCTTCAGTCTCTACGTCCACATAATACTTTTTCAGTGTGAGCACCGAAGGATTGACGATGGAGCAGAAGGCTACAACATCGTGAAGGTTTGCTTCGTCGTATCCCCATTCCTTGTTGCGTCTGAGGCAGAAGTCGATAACCTTGGTGGCAAGCTGAGCTTCGGGGGTCTCAACTCTCGATACGGCTTCCTTTACCCAGAGGGGAACGGCGGTTCTGAGAGTTACGTCAAGGCCTATCATGGTAACATCGAGACCTGAGCGGAAGAGCACCTGAAGGGCTTCCGGGTCAACGTAGGCGTTAAACTCCGTTGCGGGAGTTGTGTTTCCGCCTACAAGGCATCCGCCCATTATATAGACCTTTTTGATGAGATTTACAATGTCGGGGTGGCGCTGGATAGCAAGTGCGATGTTGGTCTGAGGGCCTGTGGCAAGGTAAACTAGCTCGCCTGCGCACTCAACCGCCGCGTCATAAATGACTTCCGCCGCGTCCTTTTCACAGAAGGCTCTCGTAGAAGTGGGAACTACAACGTCTCCGAGGCCTGTTTTGCCGTGGGATATGGCGCATTTCAGCTCTCTTGTGAGAGGGGCTGCCGCTCCTCTGGCCACGGGTATATCGGTATGGCCGAGGAAGTCGACAATGTTGAGGGTGTTGGCAGCCGTAGCGTCGAGAGGGACGTTTCCGGCAACAGCCGTAATGGCCTTGATGTCGAGGCAATCTCTGTGCATGAGAGCGCAGATAATGGCGATCGCGTCGTCTGTTCCGGTGTCAAAGTCCATTACGATGGGTAACTTTTTCATAATCTTTCTCCTCCGTTTTTTTATAATTTATAGTCACTTTCAAAAGTGAAATACCTGAGATAAGAAGCAGTATCATGGCGGGGAAACCGGCTATTACCGAGAGCATCTTTATTCCCGCAACTCCGTTGCTGGAGATGAGAATAATGGCCATAACGCCTATGAGTATGCCCCATACCGCTTTGACTGATTTCAAGGATTTTTCTTTGGGCTTTCTCCTTTGCGATTCCGTCTCCTTATCCGTACAGCACAGGTCGCCCAAAGCGTTTGTAGTTGAATCGGCGGCGGTTACGAAAGAAAGGTAGACGGATATTACAAGAAGAGGTATCAGGATAAACCCCAGCGGCAGATTTTTGAGCATCTCATACATGGCGCTTTCGGTGCCGAGAGTGAGCATGGTATCATAAAGATCTATGCCTTCCTTAATCTGCATATGAATAGCTGTTCCGCCGAATATGGAAACCCATATGCCTGAGCATATTGACGATGCGACAAAGTTTATGAGCATAAACTTTCTTACGCTTTGTCCATAGGAGATTTTTCCCAGGAACATTCCCGTTATGGGTGCCCATGCGGCCCAGTTTGCGAAAGTGGAGACTGTCCAGTAATAGGACCAGGTATTGTCGGTTCCTGCGCCGAGCATGAGGCTTCTTGTAAAGAAATTGTCTATATAGACCCCCGCTGATTCGAAGGCCAGCTGAACGATGTATGTGGTGGGTCCCAGCAGGAAAATGCAGGCCATCATGATTATCAGGAAAGTGATATTGACGTTCGAAATCCACTTTATTCCCTTGAGAACACCGCTGCATGCCGAAAGGGTAAATACTATTACAAGGCTTACGCCTACAACAGTCCAGACGGCGGTGCCGCTTTTTACGTTTATGGTTTCGGCGAGGCCTCCCGCTACGCTGAGTATTCCCTGTCCCAGAGAAGCGACCATGCCCATGACGGTTGAGAAAACGCATATCGTATCTATAAAAGCCGAGGATTTAGGTTTTCCCAGAGAAGGAAGCACGTTTACCATGCACGAGGAATAGCTGAACTGTTTTCCCTGATTATATACGGCGTAGGCGAACATGAGAGCAGGTACGCTGTAGATAGCGTAGGGGGTAAGTACCCAATGAAGGAACATGGTGGTCATTGAGAATATCGACGCCGAATAGGAGCCGGGCTCTATATTAAGAAATTCCGGAGGTGCCATTAAGTGGTAAAGAGGTTCCGACGAACCCCAGAATATGAGCCCTGCGGCTATTGTGGTACATAAAACGATGCTGAACCAGTTCCAGGTGGAGAGCATAGGCTTTGCGTCTTTTCCGCCGATTTTTTCTTTGCCGAACTTTGAAAAAAGTACAATAAATGAAACCACTACCATGAAAAGGCAAATGCAAAGGAAAAACCAGCCGAGATTCTGCGTACATAAGGAATTGAGCTTTGAAAGCGCATAGTCAAAGGACTTGGGGCTTATCATATAGCACGCGAAAAACACAACGCTTATAATCACAGTAGGCCAGAAAACAGATTTTCTCACTTTCATCCTTAACCGCCCCCATTCAGTTCATCTCTCGAAGGTATCGAGGTCTGGGCGCCTTTTCTTGTGACTGCTATGCTTGAGGCTTTTTGGGCAAAATTGATTGCATCGGATATGTCTTGCCCTTCGCTTAGGGCGACGGCGAGAGCTGCAGTAAAGCAGTCCCCTGCGGCTGTGGTGTCCACAACGTCCACATCCTCAGTGTGGAAAAACTGTGCCTGAGATTTATCAACCAGCAGGCAGCCTTCTTTGCCGAGGGTCACGATAACCGTTTTGACTCCCTTATCGACCATTTTTCTGGCACCGATTATGTAATCATATTTCGTATCCATTTTTTTGCCCGTAATAACTTCAAGCTCCGTCTCGTTGGGCTTTATAATGTCTATGCCGTCCCAGAAATAATCCTCTATATCGCTGACAGCGGGCGCAGGGTCCACTATGACGGTTTTGCCCATGGAGCGGGCAAGCTGTTTTACATATTTTACGGTATCGAGTGGGATTTCAAACTGCATGAGTATGTAGTTGCATTCTTCAATTAGCCTGCGGTTTTTGTCTATCAGCTCTTTTGTTACATATTCGTTTGCGCCGGGAATGATTATTATCGAATTTTCTCCTGTATCCTCGAGGGCGATATAGGCCTGACCCGAAGGGCTGTTTTCAATTTCTAAAATGCCAGAGGTATCTACCCCGACGCTTTCAAGGTTTTCTTTAAGGGTGCGGCCCGCGCCGTCGGTTCCCACGCAGCCTATCATGGCTGCCGCGCCTCCCAGCTTTCCGCAGGCGTAGGCCTGATTTGCGCCCTTCCCTCCCGGGATCTGAGAGATAGTCCTTCCCTTTACCGTTTCGCCGGGACGGGGTATGGCTTTTAAGTCGATCGTATAGTCGAGATTCAGGCTTCCGATAACCAATATCTTTTTCATTTGTTTTTCTCCTTGTACTTCTGGTATTGCCTCTGAATATCATTTTTGTAGATATCCATTGTTTTTCTGCTGGGAAGGGCTT
The DNA here is from genome assembly GCA_949283785.1 of uncultured Oscillospiraceae bacterium. Lineage (GTDB taxonomy): Bacteria > Bacillota > Clostridia > Oscillospirales > Acutalibacteraceae > UMGS263. Next base: position 6,189 of record CASDTR010000022.1, on the reverse strand, counting down.
CCTGAACTCCGTAGCGGGTGACGGTGATTCCCGCAGCGTAGGCGGCGAACATGACGGAATAAATCAGATCCGCTCCTTCGCTCATGCATACGGCAAGGGCGCTGATAAATGAATCGGCTCCGCCGGTGGTGTCTACGGCAGTGAAGGGTGCAGCGGGGAAATATTCGGAAAAGCAGCGGTTTTTAAGATAACAGCCGTGTTTTCCGAGAGTGACAATAACCGTGTTAACTCCTTTTTCGAGGAGGAGCTCTGCCTTTTCCTCAATTGAGAGTTCTCCGGGAATTATTTTTTGAAGCTCTCTTTCGTTGGGAATAAAATAATCAACGTATTTCAGGAGCGTCTCGTCTATTTTTTCAACTGCCGAGGGCTTGAGCAAAACTTTGACCCCGTGTTTACGGCAAAGTTCGATAGTCGAAGTTACGGCCTCGGTGGATATTTCCAGGGAAAGCAGACAGTATTTTGCGCCGGCGAAAAGGAAATTGTATCTTTCAAGCTGACGGTGGTTGAGGCCTGAATTTGCTCCGCGATATACGACGATTGTGTTTTCGCCTTCGCTGTCAATATAGATAAAAGCCTTTCCGCTGGAGCTTATGGGATCGAACTCGACTCCGTCCACATTTACGCCGTTATCGGTAAGATTTTTGTAAAGGGCTCTTCCGTCAGGGTCGGTGCCGAGGCGGCCTATCATTGAAACCTGACCTCCGAGCTTTCCCACTCCGATAGCCTGATTGGCTCCTTTTCCGCCGGGAAGAGTGATTATGCTTTCGGCAATTTGGGTCTCGCCTTCAATTGGTATGGAGTTTACTTCCAGGGTGACGTCCATATTCATGCTGCCCACGGCGATTATTTTTCCGCCTGTCCGTTTAAGAAGAGGAGGAGCAATGCTGTGTCTTTCGGTTACGCGGGAATGGAATATATGCTGCGTCTGGGAGTGGCTTTTGGGCTGGTTCTGGCTCAGGATAAAATTCGCGGCAGCGGCGGACATCTCTTTTACGGGAAAGCTTACGCAGGTTATTCCGCCGAAAAGATTGTCAAGGATTTCGCTGTCGCCGATTGATATTATTGAAATATCCTCAGGTATGCGCATCCCTATGCTTACGGCGTAGGCGGCGGCCCGACAGGCAAGTGCAGGGGATCCGCAGATTACGGCGCTCACCTGATCGTTGACGCATTGCAGAAGTCCAAACTTTGAAATTTCTTCCTCGGAATCGCTGATAAAACAGGAGGAGAGAGAAGCGCCGCTGCTGTTTCTCAGATATTCCTCAATTCCCTGGAGCATCGCCTTGCCGACAGAATCGGAAATATAGGAGATCTGTCTATGTCCTGCGGAAAGAAGATATTCTGCAGCCATACATCCGGAGTCCGACTTGCTGAAATAAAAGGTGTTTTTTTTCGGTGTGGCGAAGTCCTTCGTATCGGTGATGTAAACGACGTTTGACGCGTTCATATTTTCGTCGATGTCCTGGGAGGAATAGACGATTACGCCTGAGGGGTTCAGTCTCATTATTTCCTCAAAGGCGCTCAGACGTGAATCGTCATCGGAAAAAGTATAGGCAGCAACGCTGTATTCCTGCTTTGAAGCCGTTTCGTTTACGGTATATGTTATTTGGCAGTGATAGGGGAAGCCTTTTTCCAGAAGGATACCGATAACGCGCTGCTGCAAGCCTTCCTTTTTGAGGAATCTTGAATAAGGGACATAGTTATTTTCGCTTATGACGCGCAGCACTCTGGCTCGTGTGGCTTCGCTTATATCCTTGTCGTTCCCGTTCATGACTTTTGAAACCGTGGACGGAGACACGTTTGCAAGTTTTGCAATTTGCTGTATATTCATAGCCAAAATCCTTTTTATCCAAAATTCTCTATCTGACATTTAAAATCATAACATTTTATACAACTTTAATCAATATACACTAAGATACGAAAGTATTTTCCTATAGAATGCACAAATACATAGGTTTACTAAAGTGATTTCGTTAAAATAAAAAACTGTACAGACGGGTGGAAAATGAAATTTATAAATATGTAAATGCATTTTTGAAAATAAAGCTGGAGAAAAACATGCTTAAATGCAATTGAAACTGCAGCGTAGTATTTGCGAAGACGGGCATTAAAGTGAAAAAATAAAGCTGATCAGCATAAGAAAAAAACCTGCACACATTTAATGTGTACAGGTCTGTTAAAGTTATTCCGATTTGCTTTATCTTTATTATATTTATCCTTCGCTGGGCTCAAACTGGCTGTTGTAAAGGTTTGCGTAGAAGCCGTTTTCCGCCATGAGGCTTTCGTGAGTGCCCTGCTCGATTATTTTTCCGTCCTTCATAACGAGTATGGTATCGGCGGTCTTTATGGTCGAAAGTCTGTGGGCGACTATGAAGCTTGTGCGTCCTCGCATCATCTCGTCGAAGGCCTGCTGTATTTTTATCTCTGTTCTGGTGTCGATGCTGCTGGTGGCCTCGTCGAGAATCAGCATGGGTGGGCTAGTAAGCATTATTCTTGCAATGCAAAGCAGCTGCTTTTGTCCCTGGGAAAGGTTGCCGCCGTCTTCAGTTATCATGGTGTCGTAGCCGTCTTTAAGATGCTTTATGAATCCGTGGGCGTGGGCAAGCTTCGCCGCTTTTATAATTTCCTCATCAGATGCGTCGGGCCTCGCATAGGCAATATTTTCCTTTACGGTGCCGGAAAAGAGCCAGGTTTCCTGAAGCACCATTCCGTAACAGCTTCTCAGGGAGGAACGCTTTACGGAATCGGCGGGAATACCGCTGACCTTTATCACTCCGCTGTTGGGCTCGTAAAAGCGCATAAGCAGGTTGATAAATGTGGTTTTTCCACAGCCCGTGGGGCCTACGATGGCGGTTTTCTGTCCCGGCTTTGCCGTAAGATTGAAGTTTTCGATAAGTGGCTTTTCGGGATTATAGGAAAAGGAAAGATTTTCGATTTTTACGGAGCCGTCACAGTTTGTAATTTCAGGCAGGGTGCTGTCGTCGCTTTCGCTTTTTTCGTCGAGGACGGCGAAAACTCTGGCGGCGCAGGAAAATGCGTTCTGAAGCTCCGTGATAACTCCCGTTATTTCGTTAAAGGGCTTTGTGTACTGGTTGGCATATGTCAAAAAGCTGGAGATCTGGCCTACGGAAATGGCGCCCGAAAGAGCCGAAACGGCGCCCGAAATAGCTACCGCCGCGAAAACGACGCCGTTTACGAATCTGGTGCAGGGGTTTGTCATGGCGGAGAAAAACTGGGCTTTTACTCCGCAGTCGTAGAGACGGGAGTTTACCTCCTCAAGACGCTCCTGAGCCACGTCCTCATAGGAAAAGGCCCTTACGGTTTTAGAAGCGCTGATTATTTCCTCGGCGAGTCCCGTGAGCTCGCCTCTGATTTTGTTCTGCCTTACAAACATCTTCTGGCAGTTCTTCGCTATAAAATAGGCGACGAACAGGGAAAGGGGAGTGAGAACGATTACTATAACGGCAATCTTTGCGTTTACGCTGAGCATAAATGCGATAGTGCCGACGATGGTTGCTATGCCGCTGAAAAACTGGGCGAAGCCCTGCAAAAGTCCGTCGGAAACCTGCTCGATATCTGCGATGATGCGGCTTAAAATATCGCCGTGGGAATGTGTGTCGGAATATTTCAGGGGAAGGGTTCCGAGTTTATTGAAAACGTCGATGCGCATGGAGCGGGTGGTCTTAAAGGCGACATAGTTGGTACAAAGGGTCGAAAGCCACTGGAAAACCGTTCCTGCGGCGATTACGGCAGCAAGCTGTAAGGCGATTTTGCCGATGCCGCCGAAATCCACGTTGTCGGGGCCGATTATCATATCCACCGCTTCGCCTATGAGTATAGGCGAATAGAGGGTCATGGCCACGCCTCCGGCGCTGAGCAGCAGTCCCAGAATCAGCATGGCGGAATATTTGCCCGTATATCTGAAAATCCTTTTCAATACCTGTGAGCTTTTCATTTGAGCACCTCCTCGCTGCTGAGCTGGGAAAGGCATATCTCTCTGTATACCTCGCAGCTTTTCAGAAGGTTTTCGTGGCTGTCGAGTCCCGCAAGCTTGCCGTCGTCCAGAACGGCGATTTTATCGGCGTATCTCACCGAGTTTACTCTCTGGGAAACTATTATCACAGCCATTGTCTCGCCGATTTTGTTTACGGCCCGTCTGAGAGCGGCGTCTGTTGCAAAGTCCAGAGCGCTGGCGCTGTCGTCGAGAATGAGTACGGATGGCTTGCCCGCAACTGCGCGGGCGATTGAAAGACGCTGCTTCTGGCCTCCCGAAAGGTTGCTGCCTGAGCGCTGGACGATAGTTTCATAGCCTTCGGAAAGCTTTGATATGAATTCGTGAGCCTGGGCAATTTCGGCGGCGGCTTGTACTTCTTCGTCGGAAATGCCTTTTCTGCCCATTAAAATATTTTCCCTGACAGAGCCTTCAATAATGGAAGCACCCTGCTGCACTACCGAGACAAAGGTGCGAAGAGGCTTTAAATTGAGATTTTTTACGTTTTCGCCGTTTATGAGAACTTCTCCGTGCGTGACGTCATAAAATCGGGGGATAAGACTTATGAGGGTGGTTTTTCCCGAGCCGGTGCCGCCTATTACGCCGAGTGTCTCTCCTTTTGAAAGGGTAAAGGAAATGTTGTCGAGAACTTTTTCGCCCGTGTTTTCGTTGTAGGCGAAGCTGACGTTTTTAAATTCTACGGCGGGGACGTTTTCACTGTCCGCAGGCACCTGCTTCCCGCCGTCCTTTACAGAGGACTCGACCTCCAGCACGTCCGCTACTCTGGAGGCACAGGCTGCGGCTTTTGTAAGGATTATGATAAGGTTCGCGAGAGCTACAAGGGCGAGGAGTATCTGGCTTATATAGTTTATGAAAGCGATTATCTCACCCTGAGTAAGAGTGCCCGAGTTAACCTTCATGCCGCCGAAAAAAATAACGGCGATAACAGCGCCGTTCATTATGAGGAAGGTGGCGGGATTGAGAAGGGCGGAAATGCGTCCAACCTTCAAAGCCGTTTTCGTAAGGTCGTCGCTTGCTTCTTCAAAGCGCTTGTTTTCGTTTTCCTGTCTCGAAAAAGCCCTGATAACTCTGATGCCGTCAAGGTTTTCTCGTGCAATGAGAGAAACCGAGTCGAGCTTTTTCTGCACTACTTTATAGAGCGGCACGGAACGGATCATAATAAGATACAGTACAAGGGAAACCAGAGGGCCTACGACGAGGAAGATGACGGAAAGGCCCAGGTCGATGGACATGGCCATTATCGTTGCGCCGACAACGAGGCAGGGGACCCTGATAGCCAGACGTATAAGCATGGCGACTCCAGTCTGGACCTGATTTATGTCGCTTATCATTCTTGTGGTGAGAGTGGAAGCGCCGAAGCGGTCTATCTCCTTATGGGAAAAGGACTGTATTTTTCTGAACAGATCGTTTCTCAGGTCGGTTCCCACGCCCTGGGACGCCTTTGAGGCCATATACTGGCAGCACAGGGAAAATCCAAGGCCAAAAAATCCGAGAAGGACCATGACTATACCCATTTTTACTATATAGGGAACTCCGCCGTTTCCGTTGACGCCGACGTCGATTATCTTGGCGGAAACCACAGGCACGATAAGCTCGAATATCGCTTCAATGAGCTTAAAAATAGGGCCGAAAACGGCCTCATACTTATATTTCTTCAAGTATTTGAAAAGCCTGGACAAGGGCAGCACCTCACATCTTATAATAAATTAATAATACCATAAACGGACGGTAATAGGAATATAATGGCATAAATATTTTGTCCGAAATCCGTAAAAAGAATGTAATAGCTATTGACATATTTTGCGGCAATATGTATAATAATCGTTGTCGCAAGTGGCCCGGTAGTTCAGCTGGTTAGAACGCTAGCCTGTCACGCTAGAGGTCGACGGTTCGAGCCCGTTCCGGGTCGCCATTTTTAATATGCTGCTATGGCTCAGCAGGCAGAGCACGTCCTTGGTAAGGACGAGGTCACCGGTTCGAATCCGGTTAGCAGCTCCAAAAAAGCTCAGATGCATTTGCATCTGAGCTTTTTTGTTTATACATTATAATAAATTCTCAATTTGAATATCAGTAAATTATGACCTCTCAACAGAGGTTACAGTGTTTTAATAAAATCCTCCAAAAGCCTTGAAAATAAAGGATTTATCGCAATGTGTTCGCCTTATCTCTTTATACGG
>CASDTR010000021.1 GCA_949283785.1 uncultured Oscillospiraceae bacterium | reverse complement strand
TTTGACCGCTTCAGAAAAAGAATACTTTTTATGTTTGCCGACGCCGCTTAACATAAATTGAGCAGGCAAAAGTCTCCGACTTTCGCCTGCTCCCCTGCTCCTTTATTTATTGGCTACCCCAACATTTGACATAGAACCCTTAAATTTGTTTTTTTATCAGATAGAGATTTCGTGAGCGACCCTGTAAAGGTTAAGGTCAACCGACTTTGTCATGTTGAGGGCTTCGTAGATATCGAAGTCCACAACCTTTTCGTGCTGAGTGGCCACAACTCGGTTGCCGATGCCCTTCTGGAGAAGCTTTACGGCATAGTTGCCCATTTCACTGGCTACAACTCTGTCGCGCACCGTGGGAGAACCTCCGCGCTGAACGTGGCCGAGAATTGTGGCACGGCTCTCAACGCCCGTCTTTTCCTCAATCTCTCTTGCGAGAGCCTCAACTCCGCCGATGCCCTCGGCGACGATTATGATGAAATGCTTTTTGCCTGTTTTCTGTGTGCGGCGCATTCTTTCAATAACGTCTCTCTCAATATCAAAGGGAACCTCGGGAATAAGGATAGTTGTAGCGCCGACTGCGATACCTGCGTTAAGGGCAAGGTATCCTGCCGAGCGTCCCATAACCTCAACTACGCTGCAGCGGTCGTGGGATTCGGTAGTATCGCGGATTCTGTCAACCATGTCCATAATTGTATTCATGGCCGTGTCATATCCGATTGTATAGTCGCTGCAAGCGATGTCATTATCTATCGTTCCGGGAATACCTACGCAGGGAATACCCGAAAGGGAAAGATCTCTGGCACCCCTGAAGGAACCGTCGCCGCCGATTACAACAAGACCCTCAATGCCGTTTCTGCGGCAGGATTCGGCAGCCTTATCAATACCTGCCTGGGTTTTGAACTCGGGGCAGCGTGCGGAGTAAAGCATTGTGCCTCCGCGATGAATTATATCGGAAACCGTTCTGAGATTCATCTCATACATTTCGCCGTTAATCAGACCGGTGTAACCTCTCTCTATACCCATTACCTGCATACCGTTTTCGCAGCCTGTTCTTACAACGGCACGAACGGCAGCGTTCATTCCGGGAGCGTCACCGCCGCTGGTCAATACACCGATTTTTTTCATGTTTCCATCTCCTTCTCGTTTCATACCCTATTATTATATACGGGATTAAAAAAGTTTCAAAGTACATAATACACCATGTCAACATTTTGTCAATACATTTCATCAAATTATTCCTGATTTTTTACGTTTTCCGACCCTAAAAGACGTTCCAGCTCCCTTAAAAGCGGTTCGTTTATTTCTGTTAACAATTTTGAATAGCGGTACTCTGAAATATCTTCAAAATAAAAATATACAGGCGTCATGCCTTCAAATATTTCTATAAGATTTTTTGCTTTCGCGAATTTCGGAGAATTCTCTGAAGAAAAACGCAGGAACAGGCCTCTCTTTTTCTTTTTCTTTGACGAAGCCTCAGGCTCCGCTGAGCTCTGTCCGTAAGCCTCGGCTCTTTTAATGGAATCGCATATTATTTTAGGCTCCTCATCCTCTCTGAGGCTCAGCCTTCCCTCGGCAACCACTACGGCGTTTTCACTTATTATTCCCGCGCTTGCGGCAAGCACTGTGGGAAAAATCACAGCCTCAACGGCTCCGTACATATCCTCCAGCATTATAAAGGCCATGGAATCCCCGCGCTTTGTGGTCTTTTTGGTCACGGAAGCTATCATGCCCAGAAAAAGCACTTTGCCTCCGTCCTTATACTTTGACATGCCCATTTCGGAAGCCTGCATAAGCTCGGTGCTTTTGGCGCTTCCTATCTGACGTCCTAAGGTCTCGTAATCTCTCATGGGATGTCCGGACAGATAAAGCCCCGTTGTTTCCTTTTCGAGCTGCAAAAGCTCCGTATAAGGCATCTCAGCCACATTGGGAAGCTCGGGTCCCTCGTCCTCGCCTAAAGCGGGCGCTACGTCGAAAAATCCTATCTGCCCGTCAACATTTCTTCTTCTGTTATATTCGAGGTCGTCAAGAACCGTCGGCAGCATTGTGAGCATCTGACGGCGGTTAGCCCCCAGAGAATCGAGAGCTCCGCATTTTATAAGGCTCTCCACGGCGCGGCGGTTAAAGTCCCTGCCGTAGATCCTTTTGCAGAAGGAGTAAAACGAAGTGTATTTTCCGCCCGTTTCCCGCTCGCTTACAATGCGCCCTATAAGTCCTCTTCCGAGATTTTTTACCGCCAGCAGTCCGAAAGTGATGCCTTTATCCGTAACGCCGAAGCTTTCGACGCTTTCGTTTACGTCGGGGGGCATTACCTTGATCCGAAGCCGCGCGCACTCGGCGGTATATTCGGCCACCTTGGAGGAGCTATCGAGTATGCTCGTAAGGAGCGCCGCCATAAACTCGGCGGGATAATGGCATTTCAGATACGCTGTGCGGTAGGCCACTACCGCATAGGCGGCGGCGTGGGATTTATTGAAGGCGTAGGAGGCGAAGGAAATCATCTCATCGAAAATTTCATTCGCCGTCTTTTCGTCCACTCCGCGCTTTACGCAGCCCTCACATTCCACCGTGCCGTCCTCGTTTGTGAGGCCGTAGATGAAATTGTTTCGCTCCCGCTCCATTACATCGTGCTTCTTTTTAGCCATGGCGCGGCGGACTATATCCGCCCTTCCGTAGGAATAGCCCGCAAGGGTGCGGAATATCTGCATTACCTGCTCCTGATACACCATGCAGCCGTAGGTCACGGACAGGATATCTTTAAGAAGGGGCGTTTTATATACTATTTTATCGGGATGCTTTTTGTTCCTCGAATAAGTGGGTATGGAGTCAACGGGACCCGGACGGTAAAGGGACGTGACGGCTATGAGATCCTCCACCCTCTCGGGACACAGGTCCATGAGCACACTCTTCATGCCGTCGGATTCAAACTGGAAAACGCCTTCAGTCTGTCCCTTTGAGAACATGGCGAAGGTCTCCTTGTCCTCGAGATCTATTTTCTCGATATCGAATTCGGGCTCCCTTTTCCTTATCATTTCCTGAGCGTGGTGGATAACCGTAAGGGTGCGAAGTCCCAGGAAGTCCATTTTTAAAAGTCCCAGCTCCTCAAGGGTGGTCATGGTAAACTGGGTAACTACCGATTCATCATTTTTGGCAAGAGGGACGTAGGTGTAAACGGGGTTATGGGTGATTACGACTCCCGCAGCGTGGGTGGAGGCGTGGCGGGGCATGCCCTCAACCTTTAATGCCATATCAAGGAGCTTTTTTACGTCCTCTTCTTTTTCGTACCTTTCCCTGAGCTCAGGGGTGGATTTCATGGCCTTTTCTATGGTCATATTAAGGCGCATGGGTATGAGTTTTGCAACGGAATCCACCGCTCCGTAGGAAAAGCCCAGAGCCCTCCCCACGTCCCGCACGGCCGCTCTGGCCGCCATGGTTCCGAAAGTCACGATCTGCGCCACATGGTCGGCTCCGTATTTTTCGATCACATAATCTATGACCTCGCCTCGGCGCTCATAACAGAAATCTATATCGAAGTCAGGCATACTGACTCTTTCGGGATTCAGAAAACGCTCAAAGAGCAAATCGTATTTCATAGGGTCTATACCTGTTATTTCCACACAGTAAGCCGCTATACTGCCCGCTCCTGAGCCTCTTCCCGGTCCTACAGGTATATCTTTACTTTTTGCAAAAGCGATAAAGTCACGGACTATAAGATAGTAGTCCACATAGCCCATCTGATTTATAACGCCCAGCTCATAATCGAGTCTGTCGCGGTACTCCTTGGGCGCATTTTTTCCGTAGAGTCTGTCAAAGCCCTCAAAGCACATGTTTTTAAAATAATCAAAGTGGCTTTGTCCCTCGGGCACGTCGAAATGGGGCAGCTTCGTGTGGCCGAATTCAAATTCCAGATTACATTTTTCGGCGATTTTTACGGTGTTTTCCACAGCCTCGGGAATGTATGAAAAAAGCTGTGCCATTTCGTCCCCGCTTTTGAGATAGAACTCATCGCTTTCAAATTCAAGTCCCGTAGCCTCGCCCACAACGTGGTTTGTCTGTATGCAGATGAGAACCTCCTGCACCTTGGAGTCCTCCCGCTCAATGTAGTGGGTGTCATTGGTGGCGGCGACGGGGATATTGAGCTCCGCCGAAAGCTTTATGAGCTGCGGCAGAATTCGCTTCTGGTCGGCGATGCCGTGGTCCTGAAGCTCGATATAATAATCCTCTCCGAAAACCTCTTTATACCACAGCGCCGTTTTCTTCGCGCTTTCGTAGTCGTTTCGCACAAGGGCTCTGGGTATCTCGCCTGCAAGACATGCGGACATGGCAATAAGACCCTCGCTGTGCTCTTTGAGCAGCTCATGGTCTATTCTCGGCTTTCCGTAAAAGCCCCTTGTCCAAGCCTCAGAAACCATATATATAAGATTCTTATAGCCCATTTCGTTTTTACACAGGAGTATAAGGTGATTGTGCTCACTGTCAAGAGCGTGGACCTTATCGTCCATTCCCCTTGCCGCCACATACACCTCGCAGCCGATTACGGGCTTTATGCCGCGCTTTTTTGCCGCTTTATAAAAATCCACGGCACCGTACATGACGCCGTGGTCCGTTATCGCTATACTCTTCTGCCCCAGCTTTTCCGCGGCATCCATGAGCTTTTCTATTCTGCACGCACCGTCAAGAAGGCTGTATTCCGTATGCAGATGAAGGTGTACAAAATCAGTCACTGCCGCTCTCCTCCCCCTGATCGGCGATATGTTTCGCAAATTCCATTATCCTTTCAAGGCGGTGGTTTACGCCCGACCGCGAAATCGGCACGGAAAGATTCTCTCCCAGCTCTCTCAGGCTCATTTCGGGATTTTCCTCCCTGAGCACCGCAAGCTCCTGCAAATCCTCGGGAAGGCTCTCTATGCCCCTCGTGCGCCTTATGGCGGCTATTGCCTCCACCTGCTGGAGGGAGGCGGCAACGGTACGGGAAATATTGGCCGTCTCAAAATTGAGCTTTCGGTTTACGTTATTGCGCACGTCTTTAAACATCTTTACGCTCATAAGCTTAAGGGAGCTGTTCTGCGCGCCTATAAAGGTGAGCAGATCCTCCACCGACTCGCTGTCCTTGGTGTAAAGGACATTGCAGCCCTTTCTCTGAGTGGATTTCGGTTCAAAAAGCACCTCGCCCAGAAAGGCCTCCAAGTCACGGCAAAGGTTCATGCGCTGGACCGCAAATTCACCGTGGTAGTCCTTTTCGGGGTCCGTAACTCCTCCGCAGGCCAGAAATACACCCCGCAAAAACGCGCTCTGACAGCATTCGTTTTCGATATTCGCCCTGTTGAGGCGCAGGCTGAGCTCGCTTTTATCGTGGCCGAAGGCGCTTCTTATTTGCTGCCTCTCCTGAGATGTCTCAGCATTCACGCTCAGCTTTCCTGACGAGGAATGATTTATTTTAAGCGTCACGCCGCACACCCGCTCAATAAGGGAGGCGTATTTTTCTGCGGACGCGGGATTTTCCGTTACAAAAGAAATTTTGGAGGAGGAAAAATCTCTCGCAAAAAGCACAAGCCCGTATGCTTCGCTTTTATCACAGCACGGTTTTTCGTTCTCGATGGCGCATATTTCATCCTTGACGTCGGAACAAAAAGACATTTTTCCTCCTCCTTTATAACAAAATATTCAGAAATTTATTTATCCAGATCTCTGTGATGAATACTTACGGTTATTCCGTCGCATTTTTCCTCGACCAAGGCCCCTATATATCTTGCCACGGCTACGGACCGATGATGTCCTCCCGTACAGCCTACAGCGATAACAACCTTCGCCATATCGGAATTTTTGGCAAGATTTATCATGGTTTCCGCCAGAGAGAGGAACTTCGGAAGTATCTCCTTGGCCTGAGCGCTTGTTATCACATAGTCGTAAACCTCTTTATCAGCTCCGTTTTTATCTCTGAGAGAAGAGACGTAATAGGGATTCGGAAGCATACGCACATCCGCAACAAGGGAAGCGTCTCTCGGTATACCGAATTTATAGCCGAAGGATACGCACTGTACCTCCAGCTTGCTTTTATCGGCGCCGCCGAATATCTCCCTGACCCTCTCACGCAGGTCGCGATCCTTCATTCCCGAGGAGTCGATTATGTAATCGGCTACGCGGCGTACTCCGAAAAGCCTCTCGCGTTCTGCCGAAATCGCATTTTCAAGGGACTTGCACTCGAATATAAGAGGATGAAGTCTGCCCGTCTTTTCATATCTTTCGCATAAGACCTGATTGTCCGCTTCGAGGAAGAGAACTTTACAGTCGAAGCCGTCCTTTTTAAGGCGCTCCGTTTCGTCGGCAAGGTCGGAAAACATCTCTCCCGACCTTATATCCGTTACCACGGCCAGCTTTTCGCTTATTCCCCTGGTCTTCATCATGGCCACAAAATCGGGGATAAGCTTAGGGGGCATATTGTCAACACAGTAATAGCCCATATCCTCAAAAGCCGAGGACGCCTGGGTCTTGCCCGCTCCCGAAAGTCCCGTTATCATTACCAAATCCATTGTATCTCACCATCCAAAACTTCAGGGAATTTTTATAACCTCCGGTTCCAGCATAATTCCCGTTTCATCGAATACCTTCTGCTGAACAAGCTTTATAAGGGCGACGACATCTGCACTCGTTGCGTTTGCATTATTTACGATAAAGCCCGCGTGTTTATCGTTCACCTGAGCTCCGCCCACTCTCAGGCCCTTTAATCCGCACTGCTCTATAAGAGCTCCGGCAAAATGTCCCTCGGGACGCTTAAAGGTGCTGCCCGCGCTGGGAAGCTCAAGGGGCTGCTTTGACTTTCTCCTGCCGAGATAGTCCTCCATTTTTGCTCTTATCTCTTCTCTGTCGCCCTTCCGAAGCCTTACCCTCACCATTGTTACCACATATCCGTTTTCACGGTAAATGCTCTTTCGATATCCGAGAGCCATCTCCTCAAGGGAAAGCTCTCCCGGATTGCCTTTTTTATCAAGATGACGGCACGAAACAAGGACGTCCTTCATCTCTCCGCCGTAGGCTCCCGCATTCATAAACACCGCTCCGCCGCAGCTTCCCGGGATACCGAAGGCAAACTCAATGCCGCTCAAACCCTTTTCAAGGGCAAAACGGCAGAGACGAGACAGGCTCAAACCTGCCCCGCACTCTACCGTTGTTTCATCCACCAACCGTATATCCGAAAGTCCGTCTCCGATTTTAATGACGACCGAGTCGATTCCGCCGTCATCCACAAGAAGGTTGCTTCCGTTTCCGATTATATAAGGCTTGATATTTTCCTCTTCACATTTTGCCAGAAGAAGAGAAAGAGCTTTTTCACTTTGCGGTTCGGCAAGCAAAGCGGCGTTGCCCCCTGTTTTAAAAGTGGTGTACTCACTCATGGGCGCACCGAGAGTGACCCTGCACCCAATTTCACGGGCAAAAACTTCCAATTTCTCTGCTCTGCTCATATTACCTCCGAATTGTATCAGTCCAGAAGCGCCGCACCGATAACGCCTGCATCGTTTCCTAAAAGGGCACGGCAGATCTGTGTCTGAGTTTTCGCAAACATACTGTATCTCTCACGCTCGACATGCTTTCTCAGAGGCTCGAGAAGGCTCTCGCCCTCGTGGCTGATTCCGCCGCCTATACATATCATTTCGGGCTGGAGAATATTGATTACGTTTATTATACCACAGGCTATGTAATAAATATACTGCTCGACAACTCTCTTTGCCGCCGCATCGTCCTTGCGCAGAGCCTCAAAAGCGGTTCTTCCGGTTACAAGGTTGATATTTTCGTTTACAAGATGCCACATCTCGCTGTCATAGCTGTGACGCATGGCGTGCTTTGTCTGGTTTATAAGAGCGGTGGCGGAAGCATATCTCTCCCAGCAGCCGCGTCTGCCGCAGTTGCACTGCTCTCCGTCAATGGCGATCACCATGTGACCGAACTCTGATGCGGCAAAGTTTGAGCCGTTGTAAATCTTTCCGTCTATCACAACGCCGCTGCCCACGCCCGTGCCGAGAGTGATCGCTACAAAATTCTTCACACCTCTGCCCGCTCCTGCAAGGGCTTCGCCCAGAGCCGCGCAGTTGGCGTCGTTATCTATGTAGATCTTCTTGCCGGGAAGACGTTCCTCCATCATTTTCTGAGCATGAAGATTTTTGAAATCAAGGTTGTTTGAAAACTCGATCATTCCCGTAGCCTTGTTGACGGTACCGGGAGCACCCATGCCGATAGAGGCGATGTCGTCCATTTTAAGTCCCGCGTCCTCTACGGCAAGAGCGACGGTCTTGGCAATGTCGTCAAAAATAAACTCAGCCTCACGGGGCGCGTTTGTCTTGAGCTTTCCCCTTCCGATTATCTCAAAGCTGTCGTTAATAACTCCGGCAACTATATTTGTTCCGCCTAAATCAATTCCCACTCTATACATAAACCGATTCCTCCGTAAATTTTATATACTGTTGTTATATTCTCCGTCACAGGTTCTGCCAAACCAGCAGCTCATCCTGCTCAGGCTGGATATCCTCCATACCGAGGCGGTGAAGAAGCTCACGGGCTGCATTATAGCCCATTTTCTTCTGCCTGTTGTTCATGGCCGCTATTTCGATTATAACGGCAAGGTTTCTGCCCGGTTTTACCGGGATAGTAAGCTGAGGCACGTTTATATCGAGAATTGAGCAGTATTCGTCCTCCATGCCCATTCTGTCATAAACCTTGTTGCTGTCCCAAAGCTCAAGCTGGATGACCATATCGATTTTTTCTGTCATCTTTACGGCGCCCATACCGAAAATCCGTCTGGCGTTGATTATTCCGATGCCTCTGAGCTCCATGAAGTGACGGATGTTGTCGGGAGCGGAGCCTACAAGAGTCTTATTGGAAACGCGCCTTATTTCAACGGCATCGTCGGCAATAAGACGGTGTCCTCTTTTTATGAGCTCAACGGCCGTCTCGCTTTTACCCACTCCGCTGTCACCGAGAATGAGTACGCCTTCGCCCGATACTTCAACCAAAACACCGTGTCGGGTAATTCTCGGAGCAAGCTCAACACTCAAATATGCTATAAGCGTTGACATTATGCTGGAAGTGGTATCGCCCGTTCTCAGAAGGGGCACACCGTATTTTTTGCATCCGTTCAAAAGCTCATCGAAGCAGTTGAGATTTCTCGTTATAAGCACTGCGCTGGGACGCTGGGAGGTAAATCTCTCCACACTCTCAAGCCTCTTTTCGGGGCTGAGATTTTCGAGGAACGCCATCTCCGCAAGACCCAAAAACTGGATTCTCTCAGGGTCGAAGTAATCGTTTGCACTGGCAAGAATCAAGCCCGGCCTGTTTACATCACAGCAGGTAATGTACAAATCAGTGGCCTCCGTGGGCAAATAGAGGGTCTCAAAACCGTGGTCCTTTATTATTTTTGCAAGAGACACCGAGTATTTTGCGGCCATTTTTACACCTCTTCCTGTGTCGCTCAGATAAGCTTTTTATTTGGTTAACTCAATTAATTATATTAATCTGTTCCTTTGTTAATCCGCTTTTATTATAAAATGAATTCGTGAAAACTGCAACTAAAATATTGGCAAAAATATTATTTTTTTCACCTACAATTAAAAATGTATAATAAAAAACGAAAACAATTGATTAAATTTTGAATTTGGAGTATGATATAATATAATTAATATATTGTTAAATGATTTATTAAAGGCGGTTTTGCAATGAGACTGAAAGTGGCTATCATGAACGACGCTTTTCCCCCCACAATTGACGGCACATCTTCAACAACTCTCAATTATGCGAACATATTGCACAAAAACCACTGTGACGTTATGGTGATAACGCCCCGCGCTCCTCATGTAAAGGACAATTACCCCTATGAGGTTTTCAGATACGACGCCTTCCAGTTCAACAAGAAGGAGCAGTATCAGTTCGGCTGGCCCTTCCGTCACAGTCTGAGAGAATACATATGGTCAAAAAATCTTGACCTTATGCATTTCCACTGCCCAATTGCCTCGGGAAAATTCGCAAGGATAATCGCCCAGGGACAAAAAATACCCATTGTTGCAACTTATCACACTAAATACGACTACGACATAAGAAAGCGAGTTCCAACAAAGGCTCTCCAAGACTTCTTCCTGCGGTTCATTGTGACAAATATGTCCGCCGCCGACGAGGTCTGGGTCGTGAGCCCCGGCGCCGGAGAAAACCTCAGGTCCATAGGCTATAAGGGTGAATATATTGTAATGCCGAACGGCGTGGATTTCCCCAGAGGACAGGCTGAGAAAAGCAAGGTAGAAAGCCTTAAAAAGCAGCTTCGCATCCCCGACGGAATACCCGTTTTCCTGTTTGTAGGACGCATCATGTGGTACAAAAACCTGAAAATCACCGTTGACGCCTTGAAGATACTCAAGGATAAAGGCTTCGATTTCAGGTTCGTCATGGTGGGCAAGGGCACCGACGAAAGAGACATAAAGAGATATATTTCCAAATCCGGAATAGCCGAAAAATGCATTTACGCAGGCAAAATCAGCGACCGCGAAGAGCTGCGCTGCTATTATTCCCTGGCCGACGCCTTCCTTTTCCCCTCCACCTTCGACTCCCACGGCCTTGTGGTGAGAGAGGCCGCCGCCTGCGAATGTCCTTCCCTTCTCATAAGGAACAGCAGTGCCGCTTACGGGATCGAGGAAGGGGTCACGGGATTTTTGGCTGAGGAAAACCCGGTGGATTTTGCCGAAGCCATTGAGGATATGATCTCCGACAGGGACAAGCTTAAACAGGTCGGAAAAAACGCAGGGGAAAAAATTTATCTTTCCTGGACAGACGCCGTTGCGGCCGCCTATAAAAGATATGAAAATCTGTGTGAAAACTGGCCCTATCCTCTTCCCTGCAAGGGCGGAAAGGCAGTTCCGGCTGAAACGAAACAGTAACTTCGGTTTTTTTGACATACATGACATTTTATGGTAAAATAAAAGTCTATAAAATTTACTGAAAGCGGAGTGATATAAATGGCAGCCAAAAAGAAATTTCTCACATATAAGGGCAAGCCTCTGGTGAGAAGCGGAAAGACCATATATTACGGAGATATGGCCGACCCCTTTGTAGTTATGCTTCAGATAAACAGCACCAAGGATTTTAACGGCCTTGAAATCGCCGACAAGGTTACGGTACAGCTTTTGAGCACGGACCCCGATGCCCGTCCCCATGACAGAATCATAAAGAAGAGCGAAAAAATCGGACTTTACAATGCCATGGATATCGGTTCAATCTGGCTTGAGCGCGCTCTCAACAACAAATAATTTCTTAAAGATGACCGACAAGGTCATCTTTTCTTTTTATTGCTGAATATTTTAAACCCGACAAGGGCTTTTTCCTTGCCGGGCTTAATTTTTGCTTTCCGCTTTTTAAAATCTGTTTTTACACCTGAGAAACATAATATTTGGCCTGAGAATTCCAAAGCTTTGAGTACATTCCCTTTCCATCACCGAGAAGCTGCTCGTGAGTGCCGAACTGGACTATGCGTCCTTTTTTGAATACAAGTATCTTATCGCAAAAACGGCAGGATGAGAGACGATGAGAAATATAGACAGCGGTTTTTCCGCTTGTAAACTCATTAAATCTTCTGTAAACCTCAAACTCGGAAATTGGGTCGAGGGCGGCTGTCGGTTCGTCGAGAACCACAAAGGGAGCGTCCCTGTAAAGAGCTCGTGAAATTGCAAGCTTCTGAGCCTCTCCCCCTGAAATCTCCACTCCGTCATCATCAAAATCTTTATAGAGGACGGTGTTTTCCTTGTTTTTCATATTGTTTACAAATTTGTCCGCTCCCGATTTTTCAAGGCTTGAGAACAGCTTTTCTCTGTCGTAATCCATTGAGGTTGTGACATTCTGCGAAAGAGGAACGGAGAAAAGGGCAAAATCCTGAAAGACTACGGAAAACAGCGACATGTATTCATCAATATTATATTTTCTAATATCTATGCCGTTGAGGGTAATTTCTCCTTCGGTTGGGTCATAAAGCCTGCATAAAAGCTTTATAAAAGTGCTTTTTCCCGAGCCGTTGTGACCTACAAAGGCGATGTGCTCACCGATTTTGAATTTAAAAGAAATATCTTTCAGTGCAAAGGAATCTGAACCTGCATATTTAAAGCTGACGTTTTTAAATTCGATTTCATAATCGCAGTCCGTTCTTTTTTCGACGGGAAGAGTGCCCATTTTCCTCTCGGTGGGATAGTCGTAAACCTTACGCATATACCCCGCATTGGCTATATCATAATTTAACATCATGGGTATACATCCAAGCTGGGTAACGCTTGCAATAATTATCGGAATACTTCCCGTAAGCCTTACAATATCATCTACACTCATAAGTTCGCCGACAGCTTTTACACATATAAAAGCGTATATTATTAAAGTGAGAACTGCCTGCATAATTCTCATTGTATAATTTTCGGCTGCGGTCTTTTTATCCGAGTATTCTCTGTGTACCGCCATTCCGGATTTAAAATCACTGTATTCATCTAAAACCATTTTCTGAGAATTATAAATTCTTATATCCTTACCTCTTTTATATTCCTTGGTAAAATCCATCCAATACATAAATTGGGAAAAAATATCGGTAAAGTATTCCCATAATTTTATATTCTTTTTTGAGGCGCGATCTCCCGCAAGAGCTGTTGTTACGGCGCAGACGATAAATACTGCAAGCATGATAACCGCAAATTTCCACGAAGTAAGAAAAGATGAATTATCAAAAGTAAGGAATCCCTTTATTGCCGGTGCAATGGCAATGGCAGAAAACACAAGACCGAAAATACCGCCTGTTATCGCCTGCAAAGAAGCATAAATGCTGTAAATTATACCGCCGTTATTCATTAACGAGGTCTGGCAGCGTTTCAGGGTAACCTGAAAGTCAGGCTCTTCCAACAGTGCGTAGTCCTTGCCCGTAACAATTTCCGTAAGGATTCTGTTTTCAGACAGCTGGATAACTGACATCTGTTTCTGAAATTCTCTCTGCAATGCTGAATTTACAACTGAAAAAACAAATACTGATACTGCAAGGAAAACAGCGTTTATCATTATGTCCTTTGCCGAAACTCCAAAAGAAAACATGGAAGTGATTTCAGCCGAAAAATAAACAGCTGAAAGCTGCGGTAAAAATGCCGTAACAGAGTATAAAAGCATTATGGGGATAACTTTTTTATCGGCCTGCTTAAAAACCTTAAAGGCAAAGCGTATATTCATTTTCGCTTCCTGTTTATTACTCAAGGTTCTCACCTCCCGACGGCTCCTCGTTATAATAATAGCTCTGCATCGAGTACATTTTAAAGTATTCGCCTTTCTCTTTCATAAGTTGCTCATGGGTCCCCTCCTGAACTATGGAGCCGTTTTTCATAAACAGAATCCTGTCGCAAAAAGCGGTGCTGGCAAGTCGGTGGGAAATATAAAAGGACGTTTTGCCCCCGGTGATTTCATCGTATTTCATATAAAGCTCATTTTCCGCAATGGGGTCGAGAGCCGCCGTAGGTTCATCGAGAATTATAATGGGCGACTGCTTATAAATGGCTCTGGCACAGAGAAGCTTCTGGGTCTCGCCTCCCGATAAATCAATACCGTTTTTGTTTATTTCCTTATGAAGCTTCGTTTTCACTCCGTCGGTAAGAGACGCTATTTTCTCCTCAAGCCCTGCAAACTTTATGGACTTTTGAAGTAGATCTTCATCGGCATTATCCTCAGTCATTGTGATATTGCTTTCAATTGAGGAAGGCATGGTGAATATATCCTGAAAAACTGCCGAGAATAGCCTGTATCTATCCTCTTTTGCAATTTCCCGTATATTTTTTCCGTTTATAAGTATTCTGCCCCTGTCGGGAGAATAAAGTCCGCAGAGAAGTTTAACGGTAGTCGTTTTACCCGCTCCGTTTTCTCCCACTACGGCAATTTTCTCCCCTGCCTCTGCCTTAAAGGAAAGATGTGACACAGCGTCATGGACGCCGTCGTAAGAAAAGCTTACGTCATCAAATTCCACAGTGCATTTTTCGGGGAATTTTTCCAGATGCTTTGCATTACCGAAATCCTCCTCTTTTTCAATGCATTTGCGGTAATCGTCGGCATGAATATGGTTCGAATAAAACTCACCGTACAGCTGAGCAACCTGAAAAATCCATGAGTTTGCTCCGCTTATAACCGAATAATAAAAGGCAAAATCTCCCGCCGTAAGTCTGCCTTTTGAATAAAGGCTTATGAGAATTGCAAAAGCGGATAAATCGCGGGCAAGAAAGACTCCGTAAGTGAGAGTATTATAAAGAAAATGCTTTTTATTTGCGCTGATCTTAAACCTTTTATAATCTCCTATAATCATATCCATAAGAGGAGTAAACCAGTTTGCCACATTGAATATCTTTATATCCTTTGCTGCTTTAATATCGGCGCCTTTACCCACCGAAAGATACCTTGCTTTTCTGGTAGCAATTAAATACTCCCTGCCCTCCTCTATGGATACTTTTTTCGACAAAACGCAAAAGACAAAATTAACGGCTGCCGAGAATATGCATACAGCTAAAATCCACGGGTCCGCCAAGGCTGCAAGTGCGAAAAATGCCGCTATTCCCGTAATGGCAATTATCATTTTCTGAATATTATAGAGAAACTGCGATAAACCTAAATCGCCGTAGAAGATACCAGCGATCGCTCTATCAAAAACCTTTCTCTTTTCATAGCTTTCAATATCTTCATAGTTTACGGAAAGATTTTTTCTTATGATGTTTCCTAAAACGGTATATCTCCATTTTTCACAGTAAGCCGCAAGCTGCATTTCGTTCTTATAGGACATAGCCTGAAAAATAATGTTCATGGCAGCAAAGGCAAAAAATGAAATAAGCAGAGTTTTTGCATCTGCATCACCTGTAATACAGTCAATTATTATTTTAAGTATAAACGTCGCCGCAAGAGGAATAAAAACCGCGGGTATTATTCCGTAAACAAAGGTCATTATAAGTTTAAATTTGCTGTCACTGTTAATCTCAAACATCATTTTCAGAAGATATTTGATATTCCGATAAAAAGAGTATTTCGTTTTTTCTTTTGCCGATGCATTCAAAGTTTCCATCTCCTCCCGACTATGATAATACATTATTTTCCCCTTTAAAAGTGAATTTCCGCACGAACGGTATCATATGACGCACGAACGGTCATTTTAAGGCTTCATTTTTTATTCCTGCATACCGCAACCTGTAAAACAGTGTTCACAGTGATAATAACAAAAAATGAAATAAGCGCAGTTACTATATCAGCCCTGCCTGCAATACAGTCGATTATTATTTTATGCACAAATGATACCGCAATGAGAATGAAAAACGCCGACATTATTACTTTGACAATAGTAATTGCAGATTCACCTTTGCTCTCACTGTTAACGTTAAACACTATTTTCAATTTTTTCATCTCCCCTCGGCTGTGATAATACATCATTTTCTCTTTTAAAAGTGAATTTCTGCACGAACGGTATCATATAGCGCACGAACGGTCATTTTGGAAGTTCCTTTCACCGTTTAAGAAGATAAAATCGGTTTAAAAATTAAAAAATCCCGACGGGAAAAATCTTCCCGTCGGGTAAATTTTTATATCCGTATCTTACTTTTCGCTTTTGATTTCTTCCCAGAGCTCTGTTACAACAACTCTTTCATCAAAGGGATACTTTACGCCGTTGATTTCTTCATAGTCCCAATGTCCCTTGCCTATAAGCAGGATTATGTCTCCCTTTTCGGCAACGGACATAGCGTGTTTTATAGCCGTTCTGCGGTCAACGATCTCGATATATTTTCCGTCGGTCCTGTCAAGACCCACTTTTATCTCGTTGTTTATATCCTCTACTCTTTCAAATCTCGGACAGTTCGAGGTGAGAATCGTAAGGTCGGCCATGTTGCCCAGTATCTCTCCCGCGTCGGCTCTGCGAATCTTTGTACGGTTTCCGTCGGAACCGAAAACGGCGATTATGTGATTGGGGTTATATGCCTTGACCGCCGAAATAAGGTTCTGAACGCCGATACCGTTATGGGCAAAGTCAAGGAGCACCGTAAAGGGAGCGTCGATTTTTACCCTCTCCGCTCTGCCCCTTATCTCGATTTCCTCAAGAGCGGTGGCGATTACGCTCTTTTCAATTCCGCACATGTGACATACGCACGCGGCAGAAAGGGAATCGTAAATGCTGAACTTACCGGGAGAACCCACGGTGATTTCATCCTCGTATTTACCCTTGGTGCTGTATTTTACGCCCATATATCCGGGCTTCATGATCGTCTCGAAGCTGTCGACAACTATATCGTTATAATCGCCGAAGCCGAATTTTACTATTTCACAGGTGTGTCCGTCCAAGACCTTATCTATCTGGGGATCGTCGCCGTTTACAACGCCCACCTTGCACTGCTTCAAAAGCAGGCTCTTGCAGTGAAGGTACTCTTCAAGACTTTTGTGCTCCCATGGGCTGATGTGGTCACGGGAAATATTTAGGAAAATGCCGTAATCGAATACAAAGCCCGCAGTTCTGCGGAGCATGAGTCCCTGTGACGAAGCTTCCATTACTACATATTCGCAGCCTGCGTCATACATTTCACGGAAAAGCCTCTGAACCTCGTAGGATTCGGGAGTTGTGTTTATGGTCTTCTGCTTCTCGCTTCCTATCATGGCGCCGATGCTGCCTATAAGTCCCGTTTTATGTCCCGCTTTTTCAAGAATTGCCTTTATCATATATGTGGTGGTGGTCTTTCCCTTTGAACCCGTCACGCCGATTGTGACAAGCTTTTCCGCAGGATATCCGTAATAGGCGGCCGCCATTTCCGCAAGAGCGGTTCTTGTATCTTTAGTCTTTATTACCGTAATGTTCTCGGAGACCTCAACGTCGTCCTCGCACACAACGGCAACAGCGCCCTTTTCGACAGCTTCTCCCGCAAGGGTGTGACTGTCAAGCTTTGCGCCCTTGATGCACACAAAAACACATCCCGGCACAAGACGTCTTGTATCATAGATAACGTCGGACACGTCAATATCCGCGCTTCCTCTGACGATTTCATAGTCAAGTTTTGAAACAAGCTCGCTTAATTTCATTTATACATCATTCCCTGTTTGTGAAATAGTCGCCTCATAAGGCACACAAACAGTTTATCACAAATCAATGAAAAAAACCACCGAAAATGTAAAATCCTTACAAATTTTATATTTACGCATATGAACATAAAAATACCGCTGTCACGGGACAGCGGTATGAATTGTATTTATCAGTCTCTGCGAAGGGCTTCGATGGGAGCCATTTTTGCCGCCTTGCGGGCGGGATACATTCCGAAGAAAATGCCTATGGCGCTTGAGAAGCCTATGGCTATGAAAATTGACATTACGCTTATCTGAAGTGGTATTGCCATTATATAGGAAACAAGCTTCGCGCCCACAATTCCTATCACGATTCCGATTACTCCCCCGATAAGACAGATAATAACAGACTCCGTCAGGAACTGAAGAGAAATGGTGGAGGTCTTTGCTCCGAGAGCTTTTCTGATACCGATTTCCCTTGTTCTCTCCGTGACGGAAACGAGCATGATGTTCATAACTCCTATTCCGCCTACCAGAAGTGATATGGCGCTGACCGCCGCTATAAAGGTTGTGAAAACGCTGATGACTGTATTGAGAAGCTCAATGTATGTCGCCATATTTGTGACGGCGTATACGTCCCTGTCATGGTTGTTGTGGCGGGCCATGAGTACGTTTGCAGCCGTATTTCCCACAGCGTCAAGCTGATTTTCGTCAATCGCGGAAATGTACAGCATCTCATACTTATCACTGTTTCCCATAAGGGAAGAAACTACGTTGCCCGGCGCCATGATCATTCCGCCGGAAACACCCATACTGCCCATCATACTCATACTGCTCAGCTGGTCGGTATCCATTCCGAAGCTGCCGGCAACGTCGGTAACTCCGATTATTTTAAATTTCACCGACCGCCCGCTGACGGTATAGGTAAGATATTTGCCCACGCAGTTTTCCTCACCGAAAAGCTGCTTTGCGCTCATTGAGTCCATGATAGCAACGGCTCGCTGGGCGTCGTACTCCTCCTGAGTAAAATATCTTCCGTATTTACAGGGGGTTTTCAGCAAAGACGCAACGTCCGCATCGCAGCCTATGGCCGCACCCATACCTGTGGTTCCCTCAGCGTCAATTGTACCCATTGAAATAGTGACCGGCGTAACATACTCAACGCTTTCAAGATTTCTTATGGCTTCAATATCACCGTAATTTATATAATCGCTGGAGGTTGCGGCGTTGGTCTTTACGGATATACTCACAACGCTGGCGCCCATATCCTCTATCATGCCGATAATATAGTCGCGTCCGCCGGTACCGACAGTTATAATGGCGATAACCGAAGCGACGCCTATAATTATTCCCAGCATGGTGAGAAGAGAGCGCATCATATTTGTGCGGATGCTGAAAACCGCTATTTTTATATTTTCTTTAATATTCACGGTTTTGCCTCCGTTTTGTTATGAATTTTTCTCTACCTTGACCTTCGCTCCGTCCGTGAGCGTCGTGGGAGGATTCTTAACCACAAATTCTCCCTCCTGAAGTCCCGATTCGATCTGATAATAAGTATCGTCGGTGGTTCCGAATGTTATCTCTCTGACAGAAACTGTTCCCGTCTCGCTGTTGTAAACGTATACGCTGCTGGCCTTTGAATCGGGAATAAGTGCTTCTACGGGTATGGCTATCTGCTCCTTTGTCTCACCGATTTCAATATCGATATCAACGTCAAAGCCTTCAATTACGCTTCTGTCGGGAGATTCAATTGAAACCTTTACCTGGCAGCCCGCAGAGCTGGAGCCTGTAAGGCCGCTGGTGATAGAGCTCAGATCAAAGGAGCTCGATGAACCAGAGGTAGCTGTAGGACTGATGTAGATAATCTCTCCGTCAAAGGTTCCGCCCATTGTGGTAACCGTTGCCTTCTGGCCTACGGAAAGCTTGAGAATATCGTATTTGCCTGCTGTAAATGTGGCTACATATTTTGAAGTGTCCGCAACAACGATACCCGTCTGGCCTGAACCTGCACTGCCCAGCATGGAAAGAATGGAGTTCATATCCATATCCATTTCTCCGCTTGTAAGCATGGAAAGAAGAGAAGTCATATCAAATCCGTCGCTCTGTTCGGAGCCGAAGGTCTCTCCCGCAGTTACGCTCACCTTTGTCACAAGGCCGTCGCTTTCGGCAACCCAGCCCGCAGCTATGACCTCCTTCTTGGCTACGCTTTTGTCAAGATCGGCTTTCGCCGTATCCACTGCCATTTTTACTATTTCGTCAAAGGAAAGGCTGCTCTGGGTCTTAAAGAGCTCGTTCTGCACCTTAAGCTGAAGAAGCTCGGTTTCACAGGTTATGAGTTTGCTGATCTTGTCTGAAAAGCTGCTTACTTTATCCGCGCCCTCATCAATGCCGGGCATGGAGTTGAGAATCTGTGTAAGCGCCGCCTGAAGCTCCTCGGGAGACATCTGTGACAGCTTCTTGACCAGAGCTTCAATGTCAACATCGGGAATCTCCGGCAGAGTGCCGCTCATTGCGGTAAGTTCATTTTTAAGGGATTCGGCTTCCTTTTCAAGGGAAGCTATCTGTGCGGTGAGATTTTTGACCTGCTGCTCGGCCGTAACCTTGCCGTTTACAACAGAGTTGTAGGATTCGAGAGCCTTCGAATAGGAAGCCTGCTTTTCTGCAATCTCCGCGTTTATTGCAGAGGTGTCAAAAGTAGCAAGGACGTCTCCTTTTTTGACTGTATCTCCCTCTTTTACGTTTACGGTCTTTACCAATGTACCGCTGTACATTGTGTAACGAGTATCACCGTCGGAAATGATTTCACCCGTTGTTGTGAAATGCTGCGACATTTCGCGAGGCTTAACCTCCACAAGATTGACGGATACTCCTGAGTCGGGCATTGCAAACATAAGTATCAGCAAAACTACGACAAGAACTCCTGCCACGCTGCCGATAATTATCCCGTTCCTCTTTTTCTTACTCATTTTTTTCTCCATTAACTAAAACACCACTTTCGTACTGCGTTAGACCTGTTCCGATCTTACTTTACACTGGTATGATTATAAACTAAAAAGCCATCTTTGTGATGGCTTTTTGTATTAACAAATTATGAATTATTTATTACCGATATCAGTGCGGTAATGGGCTCCTTCAAAGGTTATTTTCTTTACCCCTTTATAAGCTTTATCAAGAGCTTCTTTAAGGTCTGCACCGAGGGCCGTAACACCTAAAACTCTGCCGCCCGCAGTTTTGAACACTCCGTCTTCGAGAGCCGTTCCCGCATGGAAAACACAGGCTCCCTCAACCTGTCCCTTTTCGTCGAGACCCTTTATCTCAATGCCCTTGGGATAGGATGCAGGGTATCCTCCCGAAGCCATTACAACGCAGGCGCAGGCCTCGTCGCTCCACTGAATATCGAGATCGCTGAGCTTTTCGTCGATAACAGCGTCCACAATGTCGCAAAGAGGAGTTTTAAGTCTCGGAAGCACTACCTGAGTTTCGGGGTCACCGAAACGGGCGTTGTACTCGATCACCTTAGGACCGTCGGCAGTGAGCATAAGGCCGAAATAAAGGCAGCCTTTAAAGGTTCTTCCCTCTTTGTTCATGGCCTCTATTGTGGGAAGGAAAATTTCCTTCATGCATCTGTCGGCAATTTCCTCGGTGTAATAGGGGTTGGGACTGATTGTTCCCATTCCGCCCGTGTTGGGGCCTTTGTCTCCGTCATAGGCTCTCTTATGGTCCATTGAGGAAACCATGGGCTTTACGCATTTTCCGTCGGTAAAGGCCAGAACCGATACCTCGGGTCCTGTTATGAACTCTTCGATTACTACCTTGTTGCCTGAAGCGCCGAATTTCTTGTCGTCCATGATTGTGTGAACGGCGTCTTTGGCTTCCCTTTCGTTCTGAGCGATAATGACGCCCTTACCTAAGGCGAGGCCGTCGGCTTTGATGACAACGGGATATTTGTTCTGCGCTTTTATATAGCTGAGAGCGTCCTTTGAATTTTCAAAAACTTCATATCCCGCCGTGGGGATAGAATATTTCTTCATAAGGTTCTTTGAAAAGACTTTGCTGCTTTCAATGATTGCGGCGTTGGCGCGGGGGCCGAATGCTCTGATGCCCTCTTTCTCCATTGCGTCAACCATACCCGCCGCAAGGGGATCATCGGGGGCTACAAAAACGCAGTCAACTTTAAGGTCCTTCGCAAGGGCGACCATGCCGCCGATGTCCATGGCTCCCACGGGGAAACACTCGGCGTCGCAGGAAATTCCTCCGTTGCCGGGGGCACAGTATACTTTTTCTACCTTTTCGCTTTCAAGAAGCTTGCGGATAAGGGCGTGCTCGCGTCCGCCTGAGCCTACCATAAGTATTTTCACGGTAAACAGCCTCCTCTTTTATCAGTGATGGAAAAGGCGGATTCCCGTAAACGCCATTGCCATTGAATATTTGTTGCAGGTTTCTATAACATTATCGTCGCGAATTGAACCGCCGGGCTGGGCAATATACTCAACGCCGCTCTTCTTCGCTCTCTCGATATTGTCGCCGAAGGGGAAGAAAGCGTCTGAACCGAGAGCAACTCCGCTCATTGTGGCAAGCCACTCCTTCTTCTCTTCCTTTGTCAGCGGCTCGGGCTTCTCCTCAAAGAAATTCTCCCAAATGCCGTCGGCGAGAACGTCCATATAATCGTCGGAAACGTATACGTCGATGGTGTTGTCTCTGTCGGGGCGGCGGATGTCGGCCTTGAATTTAAGTCCCAAGGTCTTGGGATGCTGTCTTAAATACCATACGTCGGCCTTATTGCCTGCAAGACGTGTGCAGTGAACTCTTGACTGCTGTCCCGCGCCTACGCCGATAGCCTGTCCGTCCTTTACATAGCAGACGGAGTTTGACTGGGTATATTTAAGGGTGATAAGGGAAATAAGAAGATCTCTCTTTGCCTCGGGGGGAATGTTTTTGTTTTCCGTAACAACATTTTCCAGAAGGCTCTCGTCTATTGAAAGCTCGTTTCTGCCCTGCTCGAAGGTGATGCCGAAAACATCCTTGTGCTCAACGGGAGCGGGAGTGTAATTTTCGTCGATCTTTATGATATTGTATGTGCCCTTTCTCTTGCCCTTGAGTATCTCAAGAGCCTCGTCCTCATAGCCGGGAGCTATGATTCCGTCAGATACCTCACGGGCGATGAGCCTTGCCGTGGGAACGTCGCAGACCTCGGAAAGAGCGATAAAATCGCCGTAGGAAGACATTCTGTCGGCGCCTCTTGCCCTTGCGTAAGCTGTTGCAAGGGGTGAAAGCTCAAGGTCGTCTACAAAGTAAATCTTTTTAAGGGTGTCGCTCATGGGAACGCCGATTGCCGCGCCTGCGGGGCTTACATGTTTAAAGGAAGCCGCTGAGGGCATTCCCGTAGCCTTTTTAAGCTCTCTTACAAGCTGCCAGCTGTTGAAGGCATCGAGAAAGTTAATGTAGCCGGGTCTGCCGTTGAGAACCTCGATAGGCAGGTCGCTTGAATCCTTCATGAAAATTTTTGACGGCTTCTGATTGGGGTTGCAGCCGTATTTCAGCATAAGCTCTTTTGCCATTTCTTTCTCCTCCGTTATTTGTTTTTATTTACGATTCTGGTCTCGGTTTTGCCCGTTGCAATGTCGATATAGCGGACGAAAAGAGAAACCTTGTTGTTTTCGTTAAGTCCCGCCCATACCTTTTCCGTAAGGGAGTCGATGTCGCCTTTAAGCTCAATCTCAACAGGCTCGCCCTCGAAGGAGGGAATGGGATTTCCGTCATGCTTGTAGGTGTGGATGATGTGTCCCCTGCCGTTTACGGGAGAATTGTACTCGTAGAAATATCTTCTCACGCTCTCAGGATTTCCGTTTGCGCTTTTGAGAATGGAAAGCTTATAGAAAAGCTCGCCCTTTGCAATATCGGCTTCACCCGAAATTCTGGGGGTGTAGTTGGGACCGTCGGGCTCAAAGGTGCGTGTTCTGAGAGCCTCCTCGAAGGTCTTGCCCTCTTTGAGGAAATCATAGACCGTATCGGTCTGGTCGCCGTTTGTAACAACGGTCTTGCTGCCCAAAACTCTTACGGGAGAATAAATGATAAGAGAGGGATCGGAAAGCTTCGCCGGGTCAAAGGCCTGAGTTTTGATTCCTTCATCCTCTGTTACAAAAACTCTGTTTCGGCTGTTTTCGCTTCTGCCCATGATGAAATAAACGATAACGGCGTTTTTGCCGTCCTCACTTTTGCCTATGAGCACGCCTCTTCCCGGATATTCGTTTGAGGAAAGATAATTTTTCAAATCAGCAACCTGCATGGCTCTGCCTCCTGTATATTTAAATTATTTTTTTCGCTCAGTCTTCCACGACGGTGGTGTTTCCCGTAACCTTGATTTTGCACTCGCAGAAAAGGGATACGGCTTTGGGTAGAATTTCCCATTCGGCCTCTTCCATTACCCTGCGCTGCAAGACCTCGGGGGTATCGCCGTTTTTAATCTCAACCGCTTTCTGGAGGATTATGGCTCCCCCGTCGGGAATGAGATTTACAAAGTGAACCGTTGCGCCCGTCACCTTGACGCCTTTTTCAAGGGCCATTTCGTGAACTTTAAGTCCGTAACAGCCCTTTCCGCAAAAGGAGGGTATAAGTGAAGGATGGATATTTATGATTTTATTTTCATATTTTGATATAACGGTTTCGCCGAGAATAGAAAGGAAACCTGCAAGTACCACAAGGTCTGCACCGCATTTTTCAATTTCCGCAAGGAGAGCCCTGTCGTAGTCGTCGGGATTCTCAAAGGATTTCCTCGCCACAACGGCAGTTTCAATTCCTGCGTTTGCGGCTCGGGTCAGGGCATAAGCTCCGTCTTTGCTGGCGATGACCTTGACGATTGTTCCGTTTTTGATTTTTCCGCCCCTTTCGGCGTCAATGAGAGCCTGAAGGTTTGTGCCTCCGCCGGAGACAAGCACAGCTATTTTCAGCATAACTCTATACCCTTTTCGCCCTGCTTCATCTCACCGATGATATGAGCTTTCTCGCCGCAGCTTTCGAGTATCCTTACAGCCTCGTCGGCTTTGTCGGAAGCTACCGCTATGCAAAGGCCGATACCCATATTAAATGTATTGAACATATCTCTCTCGGGGATACCCTCGTTCTGAATGATTTTGAAAATGGGCTTTACGGGAATCTTGCTCTTTTCTATAACGGCAGTCAGGTCGCCCTCGATCATACGGGGAATATTCTCATAGAAGCCGCCGCCCGTAATATGTGAAATTGCGTGAACGTCAACCTTTGACATGAGCTCGAGAAGAGGCTTTACATATATCTTTGTGGGAGTGAGCAGCTCTTCGCCGAGAGTTTTGCCCAGATCGTTCATGTGAAGCTTTAAACGCTCCTCGGTTATGCGGAATACCTTTCTTACAAGTGAAAATCCGTTTGAGTGAAGACCCGAGGACTCAACGCCTATAAGAGCGTCACCGGCACGGAGATTTTTTCCGTCAACAAGTTTATCTCTGTCACCCATACCTACGCAGAAGCCGGCCAGGTCATATTCGTCAACGGGATAAAAGCCGGGCATCTCGGCGGTCTCGCCGCCTACGAGTGCGCAGCCTGCCTGTACGCAGCCTTCAGCTACGCCTTTCACTATCTGCTCTATCTTCTCGGGATAGTTCTTTCCCACCGCAACATAGTCCAGGAAGAAAAGAGGCTTCGCTCCCGAGCAGGCAACGTCGTTTACACACATGGCGACACAGTCGATACCTACCGTATCGTGTTTATCCATAAGGAACGCCACTTTAAGCTTTGTGCCCACTCCGTCGGTGCCTGAGACGAGAACGGGGTTTGCGATGCCCGTCATATCGGGGGCGAACATTCCGCCGAAGCCGCCGATTGCAGACATGACTCCGGGGATTTTTGTCCTCTCGACATGGGACTTGATAAGCTCTACGGATTTGTAGCCGGCGGTAACGTCAACGCCTGCATCCTTGTAGCTCTTGCTGAAGCTTTCCATTTGTAAAATCCTCCCTTTTCTTATTTCTTGGACTCGTTTATTTTCTTGCTGAATTTATCTTCAAATATGGAATCTTTAATTTCTACGGGATATTTGCCCGTGAAGCATGCGTCGCAGAAATCGCACTTTGAACCCACTGCGATTTTATGGAGATTTTCAAGGCTCAAATAGCCCAGAGAATCTGCACCGATCTCCTGACGGATTTCATCGAGAGTGAGGCGGCAGGCGATAAGGTATTCGCGGGAGCTGATGTCCGTGCCGAAGTAGCAGGGATTGAGGAAGGGCGGTGAGGAAATACGCATATGAACCTCAGTTGCTCCTGCCTTTCTGAGAAGTTCAACGATGTGAGCGCTGGTGGTGCCTCTTACGATGGAGTCGTCTATCATGACAACTCTCTTGCCCTTTACGGCCGCCGAAAGAGGATTGAGCTTTATGTGAACGCTTCTCTCTCTCTGCTCCTGAGTCTCCTGAATGAAGGTTCTGCCTATGTAGCGGTTCTTGATGAAACCGAAGGCAAATGGAATGCCGGACTCCTCTGAATAACCGATTGCGGCGTCAAGACCTGAATCGGGAACGCCGATTACGACGTCGGCCTCGACGGGGTGCTCCTTGGCAAGATAACGGCCTGCCATGCGGCGCGCCATATGTACGCTTGCACCGTCGATTACGGAATCAGGACGGGCAAAGTAAACATGCTCAAAAATACAAAGTGAAGTTTTCTGTCCGCAGTGGTCCTCGATGCTGCGAATACCGTTTTCGTCGATGATGACAATTTCTCCGGGCTTAACGTCACGGACGAACTCAGCTCCGAGGCTGTCGAGAGCACAGGTTTCGGAAGCGAGCATATAGCTGTTTCCGTTCTTACCTATGCAAAGGGGACGGAAGCCGTGAGGGTCTCTTACGCCGATAAGCTTGCGGGGAGAAACCACAAGGAAGGAGTAGGCGCCTTCAAGCTTATTCATGGCAACGGAAATAGCCTCCTCGACGCTGCCTACGGTAAGCCTTGCCTTTGCAATGAGATAGCCGATAAGCTCAGCGTCGCTGTTTGTCTGGAAAATGGCGCCTGTTGTCTGAAGCTCACGCTTAATCTCTTCTGTGTTTACAAGGCTTCCGTTATTTGAAATGGCCAAAGTGCCCTTTGAATAACGCATAACAAGAGGCTGAGAGTTTATGGGAATAGAATCTTTTCCGGCGGAGTAGCGGACATGGCCGAGACCGATGTCTCCCCTGCCGTTTACGGTGAGTTTTTTGAGAGTGTCGGCATCAAAAACGTCGGGAACGATGCCCATGCCTTTTTCACAGTCGATTATTCCGTCATTGTTTACCGCGATGCCGCAGCTTACCTGACCTCTGTGCTGAAGGGCAAAAAGGGCAAAATACGCCTCGTTCGCCACGTTGAGGTCGTCCTTATTGTAAATGCCGAACACACCGCATTCTTCATGTATTTTGTCAAACATATTTATCAGCCTCCAAAGTGATTTTGCAAAATTAACGTTAACAGGTTAAAACGGTTTTCTCTTATGCCTTAAGGCTTTCAGCCAGCGCCTTATCCTTAGCGATAACCGCTTTTTCCATATCGGATTTCATCTGATCAAGCTTGGCCGCAAGTCCCTCGTCGGAAAGAGCCAGCATCTGCACGGCGAGAATAGCCGCATTTTCGGCACCGTCTATGGCAACAGTGGCAACGGGGATGCCTGAGGGCATCTGAACTGTTGCAAGAAGAGCGTCAAGTCCGTCAAGAGTAGAGGACTTAACGGGTATTCCGATAACGGGGAGAGTTGTATGAGCCGCCAGAACACCTGCAAGATGCGCAGCCTTTCCCGCTGCGGCAATAATGGCTCCGAAACCGTTTTCTTTAGCCTTGGATGAAAATTCCGCCGCCTGAATCGGTGTTCTGTGGGCCGACATTACATGCACCTCTGTTTCAACTCCGAACTCGGCAAGCTTCTTTACGGCCTTGCCCACTACGGGCAAATCGCTGTCGCTGCCCATTATTACAGCTACCTTTTTCATACTCTTGACATCCTTTCAATACAATAAATTCGGTGATTTTACCAAAGTAAAAAGGCTGCGGTTATTTCGCAGCCTGCTTTTTACATTTTGGTTTTTGACACACTGATACTGAGTTTTTCGGTAAACCTATTATTCAGTTTTACTTCAATATGCTTAACCGACATACAGGCCACCCTGCGCTCACCTACCAATTTGTTATATCAATACCCAAATATTTTATTGCAAAACATGGATAATTTCAATACATTGCGGCGGCTTTTGTTTTTTTTCTACATATAGATTGATTAAGGCCTTTAGTTGTGCATAATGTTTTGTATACTTTGCCTTTATTCGGCATTATGACGATTGACAGCGCCCAAACATTCCTTTATGATGTATTTGTAAAAATATGCGTATGAGGTGATTTAATGAAACACGCCCTTAAATCCACAGTCTGTGTCCTGCTTTCACTTACACTTACACTTCTCTTTTTCGGATGCATGGCTGAGAAAAACATGGTTACCGACGGAATTGAAAAATTTGACGAGATTTCCTCTGATTATAAAATAGAAGAAAAAGATATTCTCATTGCTGAATCCAGCGACAAAAACACAATCAATTATAACTATTCTTTCGATTTCTCCGCAGGCAGCTCCAAGGTCACCCTACTCGCCTCAGCGGATAAGAGCTCTAAAGAGTTCATAAAGAGCTCAGTCTGGTTTGTGGGCTCGGGCAAGACGGCCGACGGCGAGATAAGCCAGAGTACCGTGGACGATTTCTGCAAAATTTCGGGATATTCTATTCTCTCATTTACAGAGCTTACGGAAGCCGACGCAGACGCAATTATTGAAGAACTGAAAGTAAACCTTCCCGAATCCTACAACGGCGAAACGTCCTATACCAAGGATGTGGGAAATTACCGTTTCGGCTTCTCCTCCACGAATATAATGACAGGCTTCACCATTGTAAACCTGAAAGCCAAAGCCAATTCATTAACCGAGGACGTAACGGCAAAAGCTGCCCAGTAAAGGCGCCGGATTACACCGTAAGCAAAATAGCAATACAACATTAACCAGCACATGTTTAAAAAGATCGCTTTTACAGCGGTCTTTTTGTTTATATATAATACTTTGTCTAAATATATTGTTGACTTTGTAAAGTGCTTTTGATATCATATGTTTATAAATAATAAATAATTTTAGGAGGCCTATTATGTATTGCAGTCAATGCGGAAACCAGTTAGATGAAAACGGGTATTGCCAAACGTGTAACCGTTATGCAACCGAACTTTTTCACCAGAATAAAACTTTTACTCCGAAGCCATTACGTACATGTGCGTGGTTTGCTCCGGTTGCAGTTATACTATGTTTTATATTTTCAGTACTTATTTCACAAAGCTTGATCTCTTTTCTTGTGTATAATTGGTTTGAGAGCAATTTGGTACCAGGCACCAGTGATTCTGTATGGTACAGCGTTATAAGTGCTGTATTGTACCTTATTCCGATGATTATTGTCTTTGCATTATCGACAATCGCTTTATCTAATCAACCGACAACAATTAAAAAAATAGCAACTGTATCTTTTGCGATTCCTATTTTAACTATTAGCTTTATGAATACCATCTTGTCAAACGTACTTCCATACATAGCTACTTACGCTTCGCAGGAGTTTGGCTTCTTTTCCGAAGGAATATTATATACATATTCACTTTTTAGTGCTATTGCAAGTATAATAGCATATCTTATCAGTGCTGTTTTATCATATGTTTTAACAAAAACATATTTTGAGATAATTGAAAAATATATTAGCAAAAAGACGCAACTGAACAAATCAAGCAGTGAAAATTCAAACAATTCATCTACGGAACAAAATCCGAATGTCGTCAATTTTTCATCCACCGCTTATTATTCAACTAAAAGCAAAGCTGTGGCGGCATTGCTGTGCTTTTTCTTCGGTTATCTTGGCATCCACCGCTTTTATACTGGGAAAATAGGTACCGGTATTTTGTGGCTGCTTACTGTTGGATTGTTCGGATTTGGTACCTTCATAGATTTCTTTATAATAATTTTCGGCGGTTTTAAAGATTCTGAAGATCGTCCGCTCAGATAAAAGTGCAAGGCAAAATCATTTGTATAAAATTAATTTTTCCCTAATAACTAAAAAATTTCCCGTCTGCAAGAAGCAGACGGGGTCAGCTTGTCGATAAAGTCATTTTTATTCTTAAACAGCTTTTGAGTTGCTGTTTTTCACGATTAAAGTGATCTCAATGCAGTGCAGAAAACAGCGTAGTATCATACAATCCCTCTGTCAAAACTGCGTTTTGACATCTCCCTTTACACAAGGGAGACAAGGGTGTGTGCTGAATTTTGTTTTTAACAGTTTTAAACCCGTCGGAAATTCCGACGGGTTTTTCTTTGCCTGTTTACTTTCTGCTTTTCCCCGCAGGGCACACCTTCATGCAGATTCCGCAGACGGCTCCCCTGCCTATCATTTTAAATTCCTTTTTCATAAACGTGCTGCATTTTTCAGGCTCGAAAATTTCGCTCCTGTCTATCCCCGGATACCAGTCCCTGCCCTTTATGGCTCCCGAAGGACAGGCTTCGGCGCAGAGATTGCAGCCGATACAGATGTTTTCCGGAATCGGCACTTCCCGCTCAAGGGGACAATCCGTAAAAAGTGAACCGAGGCGCACTCTCGCTCCGTATTCCCTGTGGAGGAAAAGGGAATTCCTGCCTACCGTTCCCAGCCCCGCGAGGTACGCCAGCTTCTTGTGGGAATAGCGGCCGCAGTAATTCCAGCCGTCCTTGTTTATGCTCTGGGAGGCGGCAACGGTGATATACCTGTATCCCCTTTTTTCGAGAAACAGTCCCGCTCTTAAAAGAAGGGAATCTATAAGGGCGTTGACCGCCCTGTAATGGCTGAAATAGGTGTGGGTGGGAGCGCCGTCTATTTCATCGACTATGGCGTCTGAAAGTTTTACCGCAACGCTTACGCCCCAGCGGCAGGAACCGAAATCCCCGTCGTCAATTTCCGCGAAGCCCACGTCCGAAGCTCCCGCCGAAAGAAGAAATTCTTTCAGCTCTCTTTGTATATCAGTCAATGAAATTTCCCCTCTCAGCGCAATTTAAGGCAACGGATAATCAATTATTTAAGCCTGTCAATAAGGAAGGGCATTGCCGTCTCAAAATCGACGCCGTACCAGTTTGCGCCCTCTCTCGAATAGGTGATCCTGATGCACTCGACGGTGTAATCCGCTGCAAGGCGCACGGCTTCCTCTATGGTTTTACCCCTCATAACGGCTCCTACAAAGGTGGAGGAGAATACGTCGCCAGTACCGTGATAGCTTACGGGTATTTTTTCATGGCTGTACATGGTCTTTTCGCCTGTCTTGCTGTCGTAGCAGATAACCCCGTATTTACCGTCAAGTACAACGCCTTTAAGCACTACCTTTTTGCTGCCAAGAGCCGCAACCTTTTTGAGAAGATCGTCAATATAGCTTTCATCATACTCTGTTTTGTATTCGCTGCCCGTAAGGAAGCTGGCCTCGGTAATGTTAGGAAGAACTATATCCGCCTTGCCGCAGAGCTTTGCCATCTCCTTAGGGAACTCGCTGTCAAAAGCAGGATAAAGCTTGCCGTTATCTGCCATGGCAGGGTCAACGACAACAAGGGTGCCGTCCTTAAGCTTATCGATCACCGACATAACGGTAGCTATCTGCTGGCCCGAGGCGAGATAACCCGTATAAATTCCGTCAAATTTGATGCCCTCGTTTTTCCAGTGGTCCGTAATGGGCACAATCTGATCGTCAAGATCCTTGCAGGTAAAGCCCTTGAACATTGTATGTGTGGACAATACGGCGGTGGGGATAATGGCCGCCTCAACGCCCATTGCGGAAATTATCGGGAGCGCAACGGTAATGGAGCACTTTCCCAGACATGAAATATCCTGAATCGTAACAATTCTTTTCATAAATGACACCTCTCTTTTCTTTATGCATACATGATAGCAGAAAAAGTGTCATAGTTAAATATACAATTTTCGGTCATTTTAAGGAGGTCAATTTTTGCTGATAACTTAAAAATCTTCCAGCTCAGAAAAGACAACCTTTTCTTTTTCAGCTGCTGCGCAGTATAAACAGTCGGTATATCGTCCTTTTTCCATATAGTGTTTAAGCACATACTCAGCTGTATAAGGCATTTTCTTCTCTGTGACTTTTTCAAAATCCACCCATTGCAGCTTTCCCTCACTGCAAAAGCTCCGAACGCTGACCCCTTTACGCAAATCAGCGAAAAAATATTAGTTTATTCGTATTTCACCGTTCTTATTTCTCAGGGCTATATATCTGAGTTTTACATTTTCCAACTCATTCTTTTGAAGGTTGATTTCTTCTTTCAGTTCTCTGAGCATCGCTTTTTCAGCGTCGTTAAGCTCGTCCTTCTCAAAATGTCCGCCTATACCGCACCGTGACGGCGCCGCGACCTGTTAGCCGATTCTGTACAGCATCAGCATTTTATTTTCACTCATAATGTAAACCGACGCCATATTTCTCAAATGTCCGTCCATTTGAAAATCCCCTTTTTATCAATTATTTTGATAATAACACAGCGGCATCAAAACATCAACAGCATCAAAAAGGCTCCGCCCTTTAAGGCGAAGCCTGATTTTGCTTTATATATACTTAACTGTTTTCGTTTCTTATCGTTATTTTAAGATTTGAAATTATACTCTTGTCTTTACTTTTTTAAGAGCCATGCTCACGGGAACGGCGATAACTATGGCCGCCACAATCTCGAGAACCGCATTTATGGTAAATGCCGCAAGGACATATTTGAGGAAACCGCCGAAGGACATAACGGTGATTCCAAGCTCCCGGCCGAATTCTCCGCCGTGGAAAATGTAAATTGCGCCCATTACGAAAACGGTGTTGGTGATGCAGCCCGCGATTGCTGCAACGCCTGCGGGTATGTTGTTCTTTTTGCCCTTTTCTCCCTCTTTGCTGCGAGCCAAGAGAAGATAGAGGCAGCCGGCTATGATGAGTGCAAAAACGGCGGCTCCTATTATCGCTACGGCTAAGCCCGCCCACTGTGCCTCTTTGGCAAAGCTAACAGCAGAGGTTATTGCTACGCCTGCAAGAAGAGCGGCGATAACAGCGGCGATGATCTGAGCGGCTTTGCCGACTTTATCCGTCTTTGAAGCGATAACAAAGACCAAGCCAGCTATAAAGCCCGCAAGTACACGGGGGATGAGAGATACGGCGGGATTCCAGAAAATCGCGCCCTCAAGGGGAGAAGGCGGCGCCAGAACAGCCTTTACGATACAGGAAATACCCCATACGGCGCCGAGAATCGCGCCTGATTTGGGTCCCATGACGATTGCGCCGATAATTACGGGGATGTGGATAATCGTGATACTCAGCACGCCGTAGCTGATGTATCCGATGTTGGGCACAAAGGTCAAAAGGATGATGAGAGCGGAAAGCACTCCCAGCTGAGTGAGCGTAAGTACGCTCTGAGTTGATTTTTTGCTTTTCATTAATTATTACCTCCTTGCTGCTGCTCCTTTAAAGGATGCAGCGCCGGGGCGTGTTTTATTCACGCCTTACCGTTAAACGAAAACAGCGGTATAACCTGAAAATCTATTTTAACTGCAAAGCAGCAAAATAACAATATATAAATTACATATTTTTATTTCGCAGAATTTCTGTCATAGAGAAGCTTCAGGCCCTTGAGGATAAGATCGCCGTCAAAGCTCGCCTTTCTGCGGCAGTTGCGCACTATTTCCCCGGCAAAGCCTCCCGTGGCAACTATGCTTTTTACTGGACAGCCCAGCTCATCCTCGATTCTGTCCGCCATTCCGTCGAGCATCGCGGCGGTACCGAACACGGTACCTGACTGCATACAGTCAATTGTATTTGTACCTATTGTATGGGACGGAGCCGAAAGGCTGATACCCGGAAGCTGTGAGGTCCTCGTGGCAAGGGCCTCAACGGATATTCCCACTCCCGCCGCAATGGTGCAGCCTCTGAAAACTCCTTTTTCGTCTATTACGCTGATTTTTGTTGCGGTGCCCAGATCCATGACCAGACAGGGCAGCGGGAAAAACTCAATAGCAGCAACGGCTCCCGCCACAAGGTCTGCGCCCAGCTCTCCCGGATCGTCGGTGCGGATATTAAGGCCTGTCTTTATTCCGGGGCCTACCATGAGCGGCGTGCGGCCCGTGACAAACTCCACGGCCTCTTTAACTGCCCTCGTAAGCTCAGGAACGACGGAACCGATAATGGCCCCCGAAAAATCAGAGCCCTTTACTCCCTTCAGACGCAGCAGGTCGTGAAACTCCGCCGCATACTGATCCCTTGTCCTCCTCCTGTCCGTCGAAAGGCGCAGAATGAACACAAGCTCATCCTTTTTATATGCTCCCAAGGTTATATTTGTGTTGCCTATATCAATTGTCAATACCATCAAGACACCTCCGCATTATATGTCTCGGCTCTATGAAATAAACTGCCTGTTTATAACTACGATTCTAATGCTGACCAAGATTCAGCGGTTGTATTATATCGCAAAAAGCACGATAAATCAATTTAAGGTTGAAAAAATTCCCTGAGCTTACTATTATAAAAAGCAGACAAGAATACTCGTCTTTCGTACCTTTACCGAAACCGTCTTGTAAAAATAGAAAATTTCTGTTGCTGAAAGGAAATCACATATGGAAAAATGCTGCCTGTGCCCGAGGATGTGCGGGGTAAAAAGAGAAAAAGAACTGCCCTCTGCGGGCTTTTGCAAAATGCCTGACGCCCCCGTATTGGCAAGAGCCGCCCTGCATTTCTGGGAGGAGCCCTGCATAAGCGGTGAAAAAGGCTCGGGTACGGTATTTTTCTCGGGCTGCTCCCTGGGCTGCGTATTCTGCCAGAACAGCAAAATCAGCACGGGAGGCTTCGGCGTCCCCGTGACTGAGGAAAGGCTCTCTGAAATTTTCGACGAGCTCGTCGCTCAGGGTGCAAACAACATAAATCTTGTAAACCCCACCCACTTTGCCGCATCCGTAAGGCGCGTTCTAAAAAGAAAAAAGCTCCCCGTGCCCGTTGTCTACAACAGCTCAGGCTATGAGCGAGTCGAGACCCTACGCTCCCTTGACGGCCTTATCGACGTCTACCTCCCCGACTTTAAATACATCAGCTCTGAGGTTTCCGAAAAGTATTCAGGGGCTGCGGATTATTTTGAATACGCCTCGAAAGCCATAGCCGAAATGATAAGGCAGACGGGGGCGCCCCGATACGACGAAAACGGACTTATCACAAATGGCGTCATTATAAGGCATCTCATTCTCCCGCAGCACACAAATGAATCCATAAAGGTCTTGAGGTATATTTGGGAAAATTATCCTAAGAATATACCCATAAGCCTTATGTGCCAGTACACCCCCTGCTCACGGGCGGAGGAGTTCCCCGAAATAAACAGGAAAATCACCGCAAGAGAATATGACAAAGTATTAAACGCGATGCTGGAAATGGGCTTTGAGGACGGCTTTCTCCAGGAGCTTTCTTCGGCACGCAAGCAGTATATTCCTGATTTTGACTTTACGGGAATTTGATTATTTAAAATAAATATAAAAATTAAATAACCTTTGTTAAATTTCACAAAAAAGCGGGAGATAAATTGATAAAACTAAATATACTTAGGCTTTTTGTCGGACATTTTAATCCCATTTTTGTCAATTACTACAAAACTATATCAAATAGTAACAAAATAGTTACAAAATTTCAAAGTTTATGCTATAATGTTTCGCGTAAATTAAGTATGTTAATTTATACTAACACAATGATATTTTTCAGAGCTTCACGGCTCGGTTTAAATTGATTTTCTCAGGAAAGGAGCATGATTATCATGAATATTTCTGTCAACGAGTATACTTTTCCGTCCTCATCAGGACTTGCTGATATCTATGCCCGCTCTTATGCCCCCGTCCAGGAGGAAGATGTAAAGGGAATAGTTCAGATTTGCCACGGCATGGCCGAACACAGCGGCAGATACGACGAGTTTGCAAGATTCCTCAGCGGCAACGGATTTGCTGTTTTTATCAACGACCATCTCGGCCACGGCCTCTCTGTTAAAAATGACAGCGAGCTGGGATATTTCGGCGACAAGACAGGACGCCATGACCTTGTAAATGACGTTAAGCTCTTAAGCGACATTGCCCGCAGCACATATCCCGATAAGCCGTTTTTCATTTTCGGCCACAGCATGGGTTCATTCATCGCCAGACGTTATACGGAAAAATTCGGTATGAATATCGACGGAGCGATTTTCTGCGGCACAAGCGGAACAAATCCCGCAGCCGGCATCGCCGTTAAAATAGCCGAATTTGTAGCGTCAAGAAAAGGCGTTCATCACAGAAGCGAATTTATAAATAAAATCGCTTTCGGAGGCTACAACAAGCATGTTGGCGAAAAGCGCACCGATTTCGACTGGCTTACCCGCGATGAATCGGTAGTTGACGCCTATATC
Organism: uncultured Oscillospiraceae bacterium; assembly: GCA_949283785.1. Classification (GTDB taxonomy): domain Bacteria; phylum Bacillota; class Clostridia; order Oscillospirales; family Acutalibacteraceae; genus UMGS263. The sequence goes on along the minus strand of CASDTR010000021.1, from coordinate 32,566 downwards.
GCCGACCCCAAATGCGGCTTTCTCTTTACTGCGGCAGGCTACAGAGATCTTTTTGATATCCTGCGCAGCGTCTCTACACGTTCTTGGTACAATAACGTGCCTTTTATCCTTCCACTGCTTCTCATCTCCGGAACGGAAGATCCGGTAGGTGAATACGGAAAGGGAGTGAAACAGGTCTTCCACGATCTTAAGAAAACCGGACACAAAGATGTTACCCTGAAGCTTTACGAAAACGACAGACATGAAATTTTAAATGAGCTGAATAAACAGCAGGTATTTGACGATGTGCTGAATTGGCTCAATGAGGTTTTAGATAAGGAAAATACACAGGAATCAAACAATTAATCTGGAATTCAGCCAATCAAAGTGAGGAATATTTGAATGAAAACTCTTTTGATCTATTATTGTGCGGATCCGCAAATCAGAAAGATTTGCGCCGAAAGCGCAGACAGCAAATATGTAGACATCATGGAAATTTCTCCCCGTTATTCCTACGGCTTTACTCAAAAACTTTCCCGTGCCCTTAACGGGGAAGGAGTCAGAATTAAGCAAAACGAAATTGACTTCTCTAAATATGACAGTGTAATTGTCGCGTCTACTTTAATCGGCGGCATGCCTTCTCCCGTTGTCAATGAGTTCTTGCATACCACCAACCTTTTCGGCATTGAAGTTATAGGCGTCCTTATAAAGGGCAGCGTTTTCTCAAGGCATACGGCTGAACTGTTCAGAAAACGCATTGAACTTGCAGGCGGTAACTGCCGAAGCGTCGTAACGATTCCGGCAAAGGAAATCAGAAAAAATCCTACCCATGCTAAAGACGATGTCAAGCAAGCCATCATAAAGGCGAAATCTTTCTAAATTCCCCTTTCAAAACTCTAAAAGAGGCTCTGTACGGAAAACCGTGCGGAGCCTCTTTTAATGTCTGCAAAAGCAAAAACCGCAGTCCTTTTACGGCTGCGGTCTGTTTTTAATTAAGCTTCCTTCTTTTCAACCTTGCGCATGATTACGAATTTCTCAAGGGGGAACAATACTACAAAGTTAAGTACGCTGAAGCACATTTTTGCGATATTAGTGGCAAGGTCATAACCCATGTTTGCACTCTCCTGAAGCAGATAGCTTATCTGAGGAGCAAAATAGGTCTGCGCGCAAATAAGTGCAACGATAACAATAAAGTAAACAACAACACTGAATGTGAGGTTCATATTGGAACCGAAGGTCTTCTTTCTGTTTACCACGAAAGAGATTATCTGTGCCACTGTCGTAGAAACGAGGAAGGCTATCATGGTGCCAAGTCCTTCTACGCCGTCTCCCTTATAGTGGAACACAAACCAGTTGAAGGGCTGCATATTGAGATTTGTAATCGCGTCAATATGATTCATTATGTTGAGTATGGCAAACTCTGAAATCATCGCAATAAGGCTTGCGAAAGTAAACTTTACAAACTGCCAAACCGTAACGAAACCGGAGCCCTTTTCCTCCGTCTTTTTGTCAAGCTGATCAAGCTTTCCCATAATGTCACTCCTTAAGGATATTTGTCATATATTTTAGCACAGCAAAGAGCTGAAATGCAACTGAATAAACCTGTTTTTTGCTTTATTTTACAAAAATTTATGTCTATTTTTTCACAATGTTTTAACACATGCTCTATGCTATGTAAAATTACCAGATTTTTTATAAAAAAGGTATTAACAATCCGAAATTGATGATATAATAAAGAAAAAATTAAACGGAGCACCGGTTAATTATTGGAGGGACTTTAAAATGAAAGTAATCATTTTGGATACTGCCGCTCAGATAGGCGAGGAGGTCGGAAAAATATTTGTCGAGCAGGTTAAGGCTAAGCCCGATACCGTCCTCGGCCTTGCAACGGGCATGACCCCCGTACCTACATATGATTACATGGCCAAGGAATATGCGGCGGGAAACGTAAGCTTTAAGGACGTCACAACATTCAACCTTGACGAATACTGTGATCTTCCCAAAAGCGACAAAAACAGCTTTTACTCCTTTATGGTGGACAACCTTTTCTCACGCACCGACGTTGACCTGAGCAAGGTCAATTTTATAGACGGAAACGCCGAGGAAGAGGCGGAGTGCCAGCGTTATGAAAACGCCATAGACGCTGCGGGAGGAATCGACCTTCAGCTTCTGGGAATCGGCACAAACGGCCACATAGGCTTCAACGAGCCTGCCGAGAAATTTACACAGCACACCTATAAAGTAAAGCTTACGGACAGCACCATAGCTTCAAACCAGAAGTTTTTCGGTGACGTTCCCATGCCCCGCTACGCAATGACAATGGGCATAGGCAGCATTATGAAAGCGAAAAAGATAGTCCTTATCGCAACTGGCGAGAGCAAAGCCAAGGCCACTTACGCAATGATCAAGGGAGAGGTTTCCCCCTCCTGCCCCGCTTCCGTACTCCAGAACCATGATGACGCCGTAATTTTCCTCGATAAGGAAGCCGCAAAGCTGCTGTAATATCAGGTTCATTTACAATGCAAAAGGGATGCTCCGCCGAAAGCGAAGCATCCGTTTTATTGGCCACTCTTATTTTTATTTTAGAATGGTTATGATTTTAATCTGCATCTACAACATATTCACTGGAACCGTAGCAATTCACGCTCATAACCATTCCTTCTTTTAGTTCAAGAGATACATTCTCTTCGTAGTCAATACTATTAACACTTAAAGCATATTCGTTAAGAATGCGAATACTATCTGCTACTAATTCTGCATTAGCATTTTCTTTTATAAAATCAATGTATTTGTCATAGCTTTCAAATATTGCTGCTTCAAAAAACTCAGTTGTACAATATACATCTATTTTCCCACTGTCTATGTCATCACCAACCGTATATACTCCCGAATACAATATATTAAATACATTCACATCGTATGCATTAAATTCACAGGCTTCTTCATTCGTAATAACAACTGTATTTCCTTCTTTTAAAGAAACAAAAACTTTATGATCGCTATAGGCAATAAAACGCTGAACTGCAGTTTTATTCAGCATCTTATTCGCTTCATCTTCATTACCGGAATTTAATATATTTAAAATGTTTTCACCATGCTCTTTATCTGTAAAAACCGCACCCTCTCCTTTACTTACAACATATGTACCTGCCGGAATATCTACACCAACCTGATATATGCCTTTCGGATAAGAACTTTTTAAAACAACATCATCTGTTTGAGCATCCGTTTGTAAAGATGAATCAGCCACGGTGTTTGATTGTTCACTTAACTTGTCCGTAGAATCCGTAGTTCCGCAAGAAGAAAAAACTACTAATATAATCATACAAATTGCAAATAACATCACTTTCTTTTGCATCTTATTCACATCTTCTCTCTAAAATATTATACAAATTTCTCTACTAAATATTATTACATATCAAGCTTTATTTGTCAATAAAAATACAGATTATATATATTGTGAAGTATAAATAGTTGTTTTTGTTTTCTGTTATAAGAAAGATAGTACATTTTCCATTATAATACCGCTTATCTGTAAATGATAATGCATTCCTTTCAGCTTCCCGTGATTTTTCGATAAAATCAGGTAATATCTAATATTACGGGAAAAAACTGCATTCCCGCATACCGCGATATCTTGTTTTTAAATTTAAATAATGGTAGAATAATTTGTAATATTCTGTTTCACAAGGAGGAACAAATGATGAGTAAAGAAAAGTTCTACATCACCACACCCATTTACTATCCGTCCGATAAGCTCCATATAGGCCACGCCTACTGCTCGGTAATGGCGGATACAGTCGCAAGGTATAAGCGAATGCAGGGTTACGATGTAATGTTCCTCACAGGTACCGACGAGCACGGACAGAAAATTGAGGAGATTGCCAAGAAAAACGGCGTAACGCCTAAGGAATACGTTGACAAGGTCGTCGCGGGAATCAAGGACCTCTGGACCCTTATGAACGTAAGCTATGACCGTTTTATCCGCACAACCGACGACTATCATGTAAAGGCCGTCCAGAAGATTTTCCGCGCCCTCTACGAAAAGGGAGATATCTACAAGGGAGAGTACAAGGGAATGTACTGCACCCCCTGCGAATCCTTCTGGACCGAAACTCAGCTCGTTGACGGCAAATGTCCCGACTGCGGACGCGAGGTAAAGGCAGCTTCCGAGGAGGCGTATTTCTTCCGCCTTTCAAAGTATCAGGATAAAATACTCAATCTTCTTGAGGAGCATCCCGAGTTCCTTGAGCCCGCGTCACGCCGCAATGAAATGATAAACAATTTCATCCGTCCCGGCCTTGAGGACCTATGCGTTTCGAGAACCTCCTTTAAATGGGGCGTTCCCGTTGACTTTGATGACAACCATGTAGTTTATGTCTGGGTTGACGCTCTTTCAAACTATATCACCGCTCTCGGCTACGGCTCCGATGACACATCCCTTTATGAAAAGTACTGGCCCGCCGACATCCACCTTGTCGGCAAAGAGATTGTCCGCTTCCACACAATCATATGGCCCGCCATGCTCATGGCCCTCGACCTGCCCCTTCCAAAAAAAGTGCTAGGCCACGGCTGGCTCAACTTCAACGGCGACAAGATGAGCAAATCAAAGGGCAACGTTGTTGACCCCTCCATACTCTGCTCACGATACGGCGTTGACGCCATACGTTATTTCCTTTTAAGAGACATTCCCTTCGGCTCCGACGGAAATTTCACAAATGAAGCCCTTATTAACCGCATCAACTCAGACCTTGCAAACGACCTCGGAAACCTTGTTTCCAGAACTGAGGCAATGGTAGGCAAATACTTCGGCGGAATCCTTCCCGAGGACAGAGAGGCGGGAGACTTTGACGAGGATCTTATCGCCACTGCCGTCGCCGTGAGAGAAAACGTCGAAAAGCAGATGGAGACCCTCCAGTTCCCCAACGCTCTTTCGGAAATCTGGAAGCTCATTTCCAGAACCAACAAATATATCGACGAGACAATGCCCTGGGCACTTGCAAAGGACGAGAGCAAAAAAGCGAGACTCGGCGCGGTTATGCACAATCTCTGCGAAAGCATCCGCATTATCGCATCCCTTATAGCTCCCTTCCTGCCTGCGACGGCGCAGACAATTCAGGAAAGATTCGTGTGCGACAAATCCCTTTTCTCCTACGACAACGCCGCGTCCTGGGGACTTCTTCCCGCAGGTACAAAGATTAAGAAGGGCGGCATCATCTTCCCGCGCCTCGACCTTGCAAAGGAGCTTGAGGAGCTTGAAAAGCTCACAAAAGAGCCTGAGCCAGAGAAAAAGGAAATCCCCGGCATAGCCGAGATGATTTCCATTGACGATTTCGGCAAGGTGGATTTGAGAGTAGCGGAAATCAAGGACTGCTTCCCCGTGAAAAAGTCAAAAAAGCTTCTCCAAATAACCCTTGACGACGGCACGGGAACTCCCCGAACCGTGGCTTCGGGCATAGCACCCTGGTACAAGCCCGATGATCTTATCGGACACAAGGTCATTGTGGTAGCAAACCTCAAACCCGCAAAGCTCTGCGGAGTGGAAAGCTGCGGAATGATTCTTGCAGCCGACTGCGACGAAAACGACGTAAAGGTCGTCTTTGTGGACGGAATGCCCAACGGAGCGAAAATCAGATAAATAATGTTCAAATATCAAATGCCGGCAGCACTGTCGGCATTTAAATTTACCGAAACGGGACTTCGATACATAAAAGAGCGCCCGACAGGTTTGTAAAGTTATCCGCCTTTACAGACGCTTTTATATATAATACGGGAGTTTTTGCCTGATTTTTAAATATCGGCAGGGGCTCCGCAACACAAATCTACTGATAAAAGGAATTTTCAAATGGAATATATCTTTGACTCTCACGCCCACTATGACGACGAGGCCTTCGACTCGGACCGCTTTGAGCTTATAGAATCCCTTAAAGATAAAGGGGTCTGCGCCGTCATAAACTGCGGCTGCACCCCAGAAAGCACCGATACGGCCCGTTCATTTGCGGAAAAGTACGATTTCTTTTATTTCGCAAGCGGTATTCATCCCGAAAACATCCCCTCCCCCGAGGAGGACGAAAAAGTTTTCGGCAAAATAAAGGAGCTGGCAAAGCATAAAAAATGCGTGGCCGTAGGGGAAATCGGCCTCGACTATCACTACGAGGACGGCGCTCCCCGCGAAAGACAGATTGAGTGGTTTGAAAAGCAGCTCATTCTCGCAAATGACCTTTCACTGCCCGTCATTGTCCACGACAGGGACTCTCACGCGGATATTTTGGAGCTTCTTAAAAAGCACCGTCCGAAAGGCGTGGTACACTGCTTCAGCGGAAGCCCCGAAATGGCTCAGGAAGTGCTGAAACTGGGAATGTATATAGGTCTGGGCGGAGCGGTAACCTTCAAGAACGCAAAAAAGCCCGTCCGAGTAGCGCAAGGCCTTCCCCTTGACAGGCTCCTTCTTGAAACCGACTGTCCCTACATGGCTCCCGTCCCCTTCAGAGGCAAAAGGGGCGACTCCTCAATGATAGCTCTCACAGCCGAAAAAATAGCGGAAATAAAGGGTCTCCGCACTGACGAGGTTCTCAAAGCGGGAAGAGAAAACGCCTGCTCACTTTTCGGAGTAAAGGTTTAAAATTTAAGTGTAAAGCTATATCCCCTTACAGACACTGTAAGAGATTTCTTCAATAAAAAGTCATGTGCAACTAACAGTTGCCCACTTTCAAAGAACAGTTGGTGGACTTTTCCTCAGTTTATCGCTACAATTTAAGCGAGATAAAGAAAGGGAGTGAATTTATGACTCTGGGACAAAAAATTTGTGAGCTCAGAAACAGACAGAATATGACGCAGGGAGATTTAGCGGAAAAACTCAATGTGTCGAGGCGGTCAATTTCAAAATGGGAAACTGACGCAAGCGTTCCGGAACTCGACAAGCTCATTATGCTCAGCAATTTGTTTAACATATCTATGGATGAGCTTGTGAGGGATGAGCTCATCGAAAAGGAAACCGATGAAGGAAAGAAAAGCGCAGAAAAAAGCATTCCTGAAACAGCAGTTACGGGCAAGCAGATGAACACACAAAAAATAATTGGTTTCATCCTCCTGGGCGCAGGTATTATATGTCTGCCGCTGCTCTTCCTTACAGGACCTGCTGTGCTCATTTTCAGCGCTGCTTTTATAATTTTCAGTCTCATATGCTTTTTTATAAAAAAATACGCGGGACTTATTATCGCATGGATACTGACAATTGCTGCGATGCTGTTTATTCCGATCTGCACATATGTAAACATTTTCTTCTTTGTCCAAAGGAACTGGTATCATCAGACATTCACACCGGAGAACTTTTTAGTCGTCTGCCTGTGGATCTGGGTTATTTCGCTTATTATCTGCACTGTAATAACCATAAAAAAGAGAAAAACTTAATCCATTTTAAAATCTATTTTTCTTTATTCCAAATATTGACACAGTAAATCCCGGGTTCCATAATGCGAAGCGTGTTCGATAGGTATGGCTCCTACAGGAATATGGATTGCTGCCGCAGATTTGCGCAGACACAATGAGCCGGTTTGAACAGGCTGTATCGAAAATGCAGTTTCACCGCCCTGTAAAGCTCAAACGAAGATATAAGAGTTTATGCTCCCGTATGTTCTTACCGAATATACGGGAGTTTTTATTTTGCAAAAAAATAGAGGTGCGCTCTAATGGATGACGGTCACCATCGAAGTTTTATTCTAATAAAAAAATAATGGTTAACAGAAAACATGCTTTCAAGCGCTCTTTGCCTGCGGCTTGAGTTTTGCGCGGCAAAATGAAATTTACCATCGTTTTCTGACTTCGAAAACGATGGATTCTTTATTCTTTTTTAGGAAAGCAACACCTTAAAGACGATCAAATAGATACCATTTTGGAAATATAAAGATTTGATCGACAAGTCTTTTCAAAACGCTGTATTATCTTCCACATAAAAAATACCGTCGGAAAACTCCGACGGTATTTTAAATTCTTTAAATTCGCCTTTAATTTTATGCAAACAGTCCCGCGATAACCTCGGGAAGTCCGTAGGAAAGGGACGCTATTATGACTCCCGCAATAAATACGCCGGCAGCGATAGAGGGGAACGACTTTTTAATGGGCAAATCCATTAAGGCCGCCACAAGAGCTCCCGTCCAGCCTCCCGTTCCCGGAAGAGGTACGGCGACAAATGCCAAAAGGCCCAATACGAGATTGTTCTCAACCTTCTTGCTCTTTTTAGCAGCTCTCTCTTCGAGCTTGAGCACAACGCCTTTCATTATGTTGTGCTTTTTCATAAACTCGAAAATACGCTTGATGAGCAGAAGAATAAAGGGAATGGGCAGAATGTTTCCGATAAAGCAAATCGCAAAAGCGGGAAGCAGCGGTACTCCGAGTATCGACGCCGCAATAAGTCCGCCTCTCAGCTCCAAAATGGGCATAAGAGAAATTACAAAAATCGTAAGCTCCGCCGGAATAGTGTCGCTGAAAAAGGCAATCATCTGGTTTACTAACGTTTCTGTCACTTTACCACCTCTTTAATTCTTTCATAGTTGGTTTTATTATATTCTTTTTTTCTGCATAAAGGCGTGAGCCTTTTTGAGAATAGTTTTGTCGTTTTCAAACTTCAGGGTCTTCATGGCCTCGTCATAGCTCAGCCACACTGAGCTCTCGATTTCCTCTTCCTGCAAAACCACGTCCCGAGTACCGCTTTCGGCAAGGAAAATCGTTACGTTTTTCTCTACTTTTCCCTGAATAGTATAGTCGGAACGGGATGCGAATTTTGGAATCAGCTTGACTTTAAGCCCCGTCTCTTCAAAAACTTCTCTGAGAGCAGTCTCCTCAAAGCTCTCGCCCTTTTCCACATGTCCTTTCGGGAATCCCCAGTGGGCGCTTCTCTTATTCTTAATGAGAAGAAAAGTACGCTGCATACCTTTGCCGTTAAAAATCACCGCTCCGCATGACCTCTCATAAAGACAGTCAAGGGTATAGGTACCCGGTTTTTCCGCAAAACTGACAGCCTGCTCGATTTCGTTGACAATAAACCTCTTGCTCTTCGGGGAAACTACAAGCACGTCGTCCCCGAGCTTGTGGTGAATGACTGCAATTATTCTTCCGTCAAAGCTCCTGACCGGATGGTCAATACCCATAATATACGCCATCATCACTCCGCCCGAATTTCCGGATATACCCTCCACGGCACCGAAATTAAGCCCGTATTTAAATCCTTTTTCAGGATAGGAGGAATGCATGGGTCGGGTTACCCTGACCTTTGCATATTTACCTAACATTGTAAAACCGCTTTCTTTAAGATTCAAAGCGTTTTATTTACTGCTTAATTTTCATGTAGCAATTAACGCTTTGTGATAATACAGGTTTATTATACCAATTTCAGCCGGCACTTACAAGTAGTTAAGCTCTTACTTTTAAATTTTTCCTTTTATATTGTTTTTAGTTTATAAATATGTTATTATTTTTATGTATACGGATAAGAAAGCGGTGAATCTTTTTGAAAACCCTTTACATAACCGACCTGGACGGCACTTTTTTGGACCCTCAGGGAAATGTCACCGAGACTTCGGCGTCGCTCATAAACAAAATGATCGGCGACGGACTCCTTTTTACCGTAGCAACCGCCAGAAGCCGCGTTTCGGCAAAAGCGATTTTGCAAAAGCTCGATTTAAACATACCGGTTGTGCTCATGAACGGAGTATTTATATTTGATCCCGTAATGGAAGAATATCTGTCGGTAAGCGCCATAAGTGAAAAAACCGCAGCAGAGGCTGTGAAAATTTTTGAAAAGCACAATCAGACGCCCTTTATGTTCAGCTTTTCAAAAGGAAATATAGACCTCGAATATACCTCCTTCTCAAATAAAGCCCAGAGAGACTTTTATGAGGAAAGAAAGCATAAATACAAAAAATTTCAGCAGGTGCCCTCTTTATCGGCTCAGGGAAAAACCGTTGTATATTTTTCGGATCTGGTAAACTACGAACAGGGAAAACCGCTTTTTGACGAAATCTCACAGCTTGACGGAGTTTCCGCCGTGTTTTATGAGGATACATACTATGACTGCTGGTATCTTGAAGTGTTCAGCGACAAATCAAGCAAACCTTCAGGCATGGAATTTATAAAAAAATACGTCAATGCAGACAGTACGACAGCTTTCGGTGACAACCTCAACGATATTGCCATGATGAAAGCCGCCGATTACTGCTGCGCTGTTTCAAACGGAAGAAAAGAGGTGCGTGATATAGCCCATAAGATAATAGGAAAAAACAGCAACGACGCTGTGGCAAAAGAAATTTTTAAAATGTTTTACGGAAAAGAACGGGATTAATTTACATATCTATATTGTAATGTTCCTTATATTGATGATATAATATTTAAGTTATGCTAAAGCATATAATTTTACTCAAGTATATTAAGGTTGTGATTAAAATATCAAGATTTGATAAAGCGTATATGCGCTCATATAAAATAAATCCGCATTCCGAAAAGGAATTTTTCGACTGCGTAAGCGACATTTATTTTACAGATGAGGTACAGGGTCTCGCCGTCTACGAGCAACACATGGAGATAAATCGCCTGCAGCATATTACGAGCGTTGCATATCTGAGCTACCTTGTGTGCAAAAAAATGGGATGGGATTATGTTTCCGCAGCAAGAGGAGCAGTGCTCCACGATCTGTTCTATTACGACTGGCATGAGAAGGATTCCTCCCACAGACTCCACGGATACCGCCACCCCGGCTTTGCCCTTAAAAACGCCGAAGTCCTCTGCGGCGACAGGCTCAGCGAGCTTGAAAAAGAGGTTATCCGCCGCCATATGTGGCCTCTCACCCCCACTCCCCCCATGAAAAAAGAGGCATTTGCCGTGAGCATGTGCGACAAATACTGCGCAGTCAAGGAGCTCATGGTATCAATTGTCCCCAAACAGGCTCATCGTTTCACTCTGGAGACGGGAATAACCCCTTCCCGTCCTAAAGCCTGACCGGAGGTGCCGTAATGCTGGAAAAAATCGCTTTGATCGCCATTTACTTCTTTTTTTACAGCGCTTTGGGCTGGCTTGTGGAATCAATATATTGTTCAGCGGCAGCCAAGAAGCTCATAAACAGAGGGTTCCTCACTGGCCCGATCTGTCCTATATACGGCACGGGAGCCGTAGTAATGACCCTTGTTCTCACGCCCTTGACGGATCATCCTGCTCTTGTATTCATCGTAGGTCTTGTTGTTTGCGACGCCGTTGAATTTGCCACAAGCTACATCATGGAAAAGCTCTTCCACGCCCGCTGGTGGGACTATTCAAACAAATGGCTCAACATCCAGGGACGCATCTGCTTCAGACACTCAATGTACTGGGGCATCGCTTCCGTACTTTTCATTTACTTTATTCACCCAAATATCGGAGAGAAAATCTTTTCTGATATGCCCGCAAAGTATATTTATATAATCCTTGCGGTCATACTTGTCATATTCGCCTTCGATCTGGCCAATGCAGTACGCAAGGCTATGGACATCAAGGATATGATGGATAAGCTCAAGAAGCTTAAAGACAACATAACGGCTAAATATGAAGAGTCCTCCGAAAGCGCCGCAAAGCGCCGTGAAAGACTCAGGCAGCTTTTTTCCGAGTATAACGATCAGATGACCGAAAACATCAATTCGATAACCAATTACTTTAAGCATGACCATGAGAAAAGCGACAAGCACAACCGTATGGTTGACACATACCCCAACCTCGAAAGCGGCTCAAAAAAGCAGCTTGAAAAAATCAACAGCATCCTTGAAGAGATCAAACATCTGATTTTTGAAGACGACAGCGAAATGTATTAACAAAAGCATAAAAGCTCAAGCGCGGAGACTTTTGCTCCGCGCTTTTTTCATCTGTTCAGTTGTATCCGTAGCCCTGCTTGCCGTAGCCGTAACCCGAATAGCCCGAGTATCCTCCGGGCGAAGATGTCTTTTCCACATTGTTATAAATACTGCCGAGAATCGGAGTACCGCTGTCGGAAACCGCCGAAACCGCATCCTGAAGAAAAGGTATGGGAGTGGCGTCGTCACGCACCACCAAAATCACTCCGTCTGAATATCCCGCTACAATAATGCTGTCCGTTACCACGTTTACGGGGGCTGTATCTACAATTACATAGTCAAAGCTCTCTCTGATACCTGCGAAAAACTCCCTCGCTTTTTTTCCCGACAAAAGCTCTGAAGCATTGTCGTCGGCTATGCCGGAGGCCAAAACGTATATCCCGTATCTTTTGATAAAGCGTACCGCCTCATTGACCGATATTTTACCCTTTATTACATCTGAAAGCCCCCTGCTTTCCGCCGTGCTTATACTTAGCGCCTTGGCAACGGCAGGTTTTCTCAAATCGCCGTCCACCAACAAAATCCTTTTTCCGTTCTGTCCAAGGGCAATTGCCAAATTTACGGCTGCTGTGGTTTTTCCCTCATTTTCGCCGGCGCTTGTTATCATTATAATTTTATATCCCTTTTTGCCCGCCAGCATTTCCACCTTGGTCCTGATTATCTTATAAGCCTCAATAAAGCCGAAGCCTGTGGAAAGGTCGGTTATCAGCAGGCTTTTCTTTTTGCCCTTGCGCCTGTCCTTTTTTATGTGGCCGACTCGTCCTATTACCGAAAGGCCCAGTTCCCTTTGAATATCCTTCTGACTGCGGATAGTGGCTCTGAGCAGATCCGAAACTGCTGTGACTATTACAGCGGTTGCTGCACCGATAAAGAATCCCAGCACACCGAACAGCGCAACGTCCGAGCTGCTGTCGGGAACCTTGGCTGCCGACGCGCCGCTGAAAATCTCAAGGTTCGTGTTTTTGACACTTTCCACATAAGGCGCATAGCTTGTCTCCACAGCTCTGGCTACGGAATAAGAGGTTTGCGAGGAAGGCGTAGTGACGCTCAGCTCCAATATCAAGGTGTTTGCGGGTACTGCAATGGAAATATCGGAGCGCAGTTCTTTGACGGTATAATCGGCACCCGATTTTCGTATTACTTCCGTTAAAAACTCATCGCTTGTAAGGATATATTTAAATGTGGAATTCAGCGTAGATGACGCCGTAACGTCTCCGCTGGATATACTTCCCGCCGCTTCTCCTTCGTTTCTGTTGCTGGATATAAAGACCACCTTGGATGTATATTGGGGCCTATACGACACGGCTCCGCCGATTGCTCCCGCCGCGGCAAAGGAAGCAGCAAATGCCGCTATAAGCCACCATTTTTTTAAAAGAATCTTGAAAAAGCGGAAAAGATTAATTTCTATTCCCGTCTTGACCTCATTTTCCAATGAAAATCCCCCTTTGGTTTTTGATTTTATCCTTTCCGCCCCCGCCCGAATATGAAAACCAAGGCAGCAGCCATGAGAGCGTCAGATAAATATGATCCGTCTTTGAGTAAAAACCGACAGTGCCTATATGGGAAATAAGCATAGTGACAACCAATGCAAAAGACATTATTTTATAAACATCCCTTTTAAGGAGTCCTTTTACCGATTTAAAAAGGATTACGGGATAAATCCAATAATAAGCCGCGAAACCGATAATTCCGTAACTTACCAAAAGCTCCACAAAATTATTGTGAGTATAGTGAGATGTTCCGTAATCCTCGGAAAACAGCTTGATAAAGGCTCCTCCTCCGTAACCCGTCAGAGGCCGTGTCAGAAATATCTCGATGCCCTTGGCCGCATAAAGCTCCCTTTTCGCCACACTTCCGTCGGGAGCGCTGCCTGAAAAATAATACTGAACCAGATCCCCCATTGTCCTGCCCACAGTATCGGAGAGAAAGGAAATGCTTCTGATTGCCCATATAACGGCAGCAGGCACAAAAAGGCAGATAAGGACATTCCTCATAAGATGCTTTCTGCCGGAGCTTATGAGTATAACCATAACGGATACGGCCACAAGGGTTATTATTCCTCTTCTTGAACTCGAAAGTATCACCATGAGAAAAAGGAAAAAATAGGATGCGTAATATCTTTTTTCCCCCGCCGTAAAAGCCAGCACAAGGGAAATTACCGCTCCCGTTATTTCGATTCCGCAGGTGATATTTCTGTTATAATAAAAATTACCGATATCCCCCGCGAACCATAGGGAGACAGGCGTAAAAATCAGGATTGTCACCGCCAGAAAGACTACGGAAACCACCGTAAGAGTAAGGAGCCGCCGCATTTTTCCGCCGTCGATTACATAGTCAATCAAAAAGAATGCCGTGATTAAATTCTGGAGGAGCCTGAAAGCTATGCCGAGGGTATCGCCTTTGGACACGGCCCACAGCACCGACAAAACGGATATAAGGACAAAAAGCAGGTTCCACAGGGTAAAAAGTCCGACGCTGAGAGTGTGGGTGCGGAGAAATTTTCCCAGGGAATTACACGCTCCCGCTCCCAGAAAAAGAATGTAGAAAACGTAATATATCCCTATCCCCCAGCCGGGTATAGTGTAAAATGCATATCCGCACATATGAAGCAGGAACGCTGTCTCGAAAAAAATATCTCCCATATCCCCGCTGATTCTGATAATTCCGTTTTTCATCATATTTATCCGCCGCACGATACGGCACCCGAATAAAACAACGCGATAAATCCGCCCTTCATGGCCGTACAGTTCCTTTCGAAAAATAAAAATATCGCTGTTTCAGGAAAGCAGACGCTTCGAAAAATCAGAATAATTTTTCTCGGCGCTGAATTTTTTCCTCCACATATCCCTTGAAACCGCCGACATTTTATCGGCAATGCTTTTTTCGAGGGACATAAACCTTATGATTTCCCCAAGGAGCTCCGCATCGGAAAAATCTTTTTTTATGAGCTTCCCCGTCACCTCGTCTTCCACCGCTTCCCACGTTCCGCCGCAGTCGGTGGCTATAACGGGTATACCCACCGATGCTGCCTCCATAATCGAAACGGGAAGCCCCTCGCTTTCGCTGACGTTCAGGAACAAATCGGGACTGCTTTCGAGATAAAAGCTCAGAACCCGTTTGTTTTCCATTCTCCCCTTAAATTCACACACCGCATCGGAATTCATAAGCTTTTCGGCGGCATACTCTTTCAGCTTCTCAAGCTTTTTCCCCGAACCGCCTATGTGTATCCACTTTATTTTCTTTTCGCCGTGATAGAGGGAAAGGGCGTCGGCAACCCGCCATATCCTCTTTACGGGACTCAGAGATGAACAGGTGACAACCGTAAACATTTCGTTCTCACGCTCGGGCTTTGCTCCGCGGTCGGCAGTACCGAGAAAAGAGCGCTCTGTTTTCTCTGCAAAAGCGGGATACTTATCCTTCAGATATCGCTCCCCGTGGGCGGAACAGGTGAAAACTCTGTCAAGATTTTTTAAAAGATATTCCCTTTGAGGAAGGTAATTCAAAACATTCCTCTCTTCATATATATCATAGCCGTGGGCTCTCGAAACAGCCTTTTCAGCGTTGACTCCACGATTTATAAGCTTCTTTTTAAGCTCTGCCGCCACATTGGCCCCAACAAAAAGCCAGTAGCTGTAAATAATAACCCTGTCATATTTTTTAAGCTCCTCAATTTTGAGCTTTTCCATGACCTGTTTCAGCTGCCTGCGGGTTCTTGAAAGGAAGTATTCACGAAACAGCATTTTCTTTGCATCCCCGCAGGCTTTATCTCTGCTGTCAGGCTCCTTTGTCCCGCCCAAGGCCATGCGGACTGCGGCCTTGAGCAAGTCCCCGGCTCTCTCCATTTTCCTCGAATGATTTCCCGTTATAAACGCATCGGTATTTTCAGGCACGTCCCTTGTCAAAGCATCAGCGGCGTTGGCGTCAAGGGCGCAGATTATAACCTTGTCAAAGCTGCGGCTCAGCACTCCGATCTCGTTCTCAATAAAATATTCTCCCCCGTCAAAGGGATATGTATTTGTAAGCATAATAAGACAAACTGACATAAGGAGGCCTCCCGATAATCATAAATTTAAATTTAATTTTCCTCAAAAGTTTTAATTTATTCACGGCTTTCACCTCTGCGCGGCACCACGCTCACCGTTTGTTGAAAACGCAGAATTGGCGCATTATGTTAAAAAAACGTGAATACAGTATTGATTTTATATTAATTTTCAAATATACTAATTGTATGAATTCAGCGGTAAGTAACTGCTGATAATTTTATTCCTAAGGTCGTGATATATTGGAACTTCTCGAACAGCGTATCCTGCATGACGCAGCAGTCATCGGTGACGATATTCTCAAAGTTGATATGTTTTTAAACCATCAGATTGATGTTGGCCTTCTCAACGACATGGGTAAGGAATTTTACAGACTCTTCGGAGATATGGGCATTACGAAAATTCTCACAATCGAGGCGTCGGGCATAGGCATCGCCTGCATTGCCGCCCAGTATTTCTCGGTACCCGTAGTATTCGCAAAAAAGGGCAGCCACAGAAATGTAGGCAGCAACGTTTACACCTCTGAGGTTTTTTCTTTTACCAAGGGAATTTCATACACGATTACCGTATCCAAGGATTACATAAAACCCGAGGACAATATTCTGATAATAGACGATTTCCTCGCCAACGGAAAGGCAATAATGGGACTCAAAGACATCATAGATCAGGCCGGAGCCTCCCTTGCGGGAGTCGGCATAGCCGTTGAAAAGGGATTCCAGCCCGGCGGCAAAATGATAAGAGACAACGGCATAAAAGTGGAATCCCTGGCAATTGTGGATTCAATGAAGGGCGGAAAAATCGAATTCCGCCGCTGAGTAAGGTTTTCAATGGACAAGCAGTCCGGTGAATAAACAAAAAACGGAGGTAAGAAAAATGACCAAGTTCAAGAAAATCGTCGCCCTCGTATTGGCTCTCGTGCTCGTTTTCGCTCTTGCAGCGTGCGGCGGAACCGGTGATAAAGATACTACAGGCGACGGCACATCAACAGGCGAAAAGCAGCCCATGCCCGCTATCGCCAAGGACGACATCAAGGTAGGCGTCCTCCACATCGGCGATCCCGCAGACGGCGCAGGTTATTCCTACGCTCATGATTCAGGTATCGTAGAGATGCAGAAGGCTATCGGCCTTAGAGACGATCAGATCATCCGCAAGAATAACGTTGCCGACGATAACGACACAGCTATCGAGACAGCTCTCAACGAGCTCATCGAAGCCGGCTGCAACATCATCTTTGCAACAAGCTGGGGCTACATGGAAAAGGTTAACGAGGCTGCCGCAGCGCATCCCGAAATCATCTTCTCACACTGCTCCGGATATATGTCAAACGACACTAACTTCAATAACTACTTCGGACAGATCTATCAGGCACGCTACCTTGCAGGTATCGTAGCGGGACTTAAGACAGAATCCAACAAGATCGGCTATGTTGCCGCTCAGGATAACAACAACCCCGAGGTTACGGGCGGTATTGACGCTTTCGCACTCGGCGTTAAGAGCGTTAACCCCGACGCTCAGATCTATGTAAAGGTCACAAACACATGGTTCGACCTTCAGAAGGAAAAGGCTGCCGCCGTTGCTCTTCTTGACGAGGGCTGCGACGTTATCGCACAGCATCAGGATACAACTCAGCCCATGGTTGCCGCTCAGGAGAGAGGCGCTTACGGTATCGGATATAACTCAGATATGGCAATTCAGGTTCCCGACGCCGTTCTCACATCGGTCGTATGGCACTGGGGCGTTTACTACACAGCAGCCGTTCAGGCCGCTATTGACGGCACATGGACTGCCGACAATTACTTTGACGGCATGAAGGAAGGCCTTCTCGGTCTTACAGACCTTACAGACCTGTGCGCTGAGGGCACAAAGGAAAAGGTTGACGAGGCAACTCAGAAGATCCTCTCAGGCGAGCTTCAGGTATTTGCAGGCGAGATTAAGGACAACGAAGGCAACGTAAGAGTTCAGGCAGGCGAAAGCCTTGACGACGCTTACATCGCAGGCGAAATCAACTGGTATGTTGACAACGTTGTCGTTAAATAATCTTAAGCAAAATTAACAGCTAATCCACAAGGCTTTCGGGTCAACTCCTGAAAGCCTTGTGTGAGTTAAAATGCATAAGTTTGTGCGTGCATTTAAGATTCTCTTTACGGGGATTTTAAATGCCTGCATAATCAATTAACATATAAGAAGGTGGGATTTGTTTGGACGATAAAATGAGCGTTCCCTACGCCATACAGTGTAAGGGAATAACTAAAACTTTTGGTCCCGTTGTGGCAAACGACAATATCGAGCTGACCGTCAAGTCGGGAGAAATACTTGCCCTTCTCGGTGAAAACGGCTCAGGCAAAACGACTTTGATGAACATGCTTTCGGGTATTTATCATCCCGATACAGGTTCGATTTTCGTCAGGGGCAATGAGGTAAGCATCACCTCCCCCAAGGATTCCCAGAATCTCGGAATAGGCATGATACATCAGCACTTTAAGCTTGTTGACGTATTCAGTGCAAAGGATAACATAGTTGCAGGTACAAAAACGGATAAGAGACTCAGCGGAAAGAAGCTTTCTGAAAAGATAAAGGAGATCAGCCGAAAATACGGCCTTGAAATTGACCCCGATAAAAAGACATACAACATGTCCGTAAGCGAAAAACAGACGGTTGAAATTTTAAAAGTTCTCTACAGGGGAGCCGATATTCTCATTCTGGACGAGCCTACGGCAGTACTCACCCCCCAGGAAACAGACAGGCTTTTTGATATCCTTCGCAATATGAAGGAAAACGGCTGTGCTGTTATCATAATCACCCATAAGCTCAACGAGGTCATGGCCATAAGCGACAGGGTCACCATTCTCAGAAAGGGAAAGAGCGTGGCCACGGTCAACACTGCCGAAACCAACGTACAGGAGCTCACGGAGCTTATGGTGGGCAGGAAGGTAAGCCTCGAAATTGACCGTCCCGAGGTCGAACAAACGGAAAACCTTTTCGAAGTCCATCACCTTATGGTCAAAAACGACGAGGGATATTACGCCCTCAACGATATTTCCTTTAACCTTAACGGAGGAGAAATTTTAGGCGTTGCAGGTGTTGCAGGAAGCGGCCAAAAGGAGCTGTGCGAAGCCATAGCGGGCCTTATCCCCGCAGATAAGGGCGCCGTTCTCTACAAGAAGGAAAACATTATAGGAAAATCCCCCGCTGAAATCATTAAAATGGGCATAAGCATGAGCTTTATCCCCGAGGACAGGCTTGGAATGGGTCTTGTGGCCTCCATGGGCATGACTGAAAACATGATGCTCAAAACCTATAAAAACACAAAATCTCCCTTTATTGATAAAAAGCCCTCAAGAGAGCTTGCCCTCAAGCTTATAGACCAGCTTGAAATCGTCACCCCCGGCGTAAATACCCCCGTTTCCCGCCTTTCGGGCGGCAACGTTCAGAAGGTCCTGCTGGGCCGTGAAATCGAATCAAATCCCAACCTTCTCATAACGGCTTATCCCGTAAGAGGTCTTGACATCAATTCCTCCTACACAATATATCACCTTCTCAACGAGCAGAAGAAAAAAGGCGTTGCGGTGCTCTACATCGGAGAGGATCTCGACGTACTCCTTGAGCTGTGCGACAGGATAATGGTTCTGTGTCACGGTGAAATTACGGGCATCGTAAATTCCAACGAAGTCACAAAAGAGGAAATCGGCCTGATGATGGCAGGAGAAAAGAAAGCAGGAAAGGACGGTGCAAAGGCATGAACAGCGTAAAGACAAAAAGTCATGAGCCCCTTATACGAGTAGTCAAAAAGCCCGAAATGCCCACTTCCAAAGCGGTCATTCTCAGAATAGCTTCCTTTGTGCTGGCAATTGCCGTAGGCGGACTTTTCATTCTGGCAATAGGCCACAATCCTTTTGAAGTGTACAAGGAAATGATAATGGGCTGCTTCCGCAGCAAAATAGCCCTCCAGGGTACCGTTAAAATAATCGTTCCCCTGCTCATTACCTCGCTGGGCGTCACCCTCGCCTACAAGATGAAGTTTTGGAACATCGGCGCCGAGGGACAGATGCTCATGGGCGGTATTTTCGCCTCCTATTTTGCCCTTTTCCAAAGCGATATGCCTCACTGGGCCCTTCTGACAGTCTCATTCCTTGCAGGCTGCATAGGCGGCGCAATTTGGGGTATTATTCCCGCATTCTTTAAAGTTAAGTTCGGCACAAACGAAACCCTCTTTACCCTTATGCTTAACTACATTGCCCTTTATGTCATAGATTTTCTCCGCCATGAGACCTGGCGTGATCCCGGTGCAAGAGGCTTCCCCAAAATCGCCTCCTTTGCCTCCAACGCAAGAATCGGAGCCGTGTTTGACCTTCAGGGCGGCTGGGTCATTTCCCTTATAATGGTCGTCGCCGTGTTTGTGCTTCTTAAATATACAAAGTTCGGCTACGAGATAAGCGTCGTAGGCGAAAGCCAGCCTACGGCAAGATATGCGGGAATGAACGTCAAAAAGGTCGTCATTCTCACAATGGCCCTCAGCGGCGCCATATGCGGCAGCGCGGGCATGATAAAGGCCATGGGCAGCGACTATACCCTTACCCTGGGTCTTGCCGACGGAGTAGGCTTTACGGCTATCATCGTCGCATGGCTCGCTCAGCTCAATCCCTTCGTCATCCTTCTCATAACGGTTTTCTTCAGCATCATCGAAAAGGGAAGCGGAGTTATCCAGTCCACCTTCAACATTTCGGTCTTTACCTCCGACGTTTTACAGGGAATTATCCTCTTCTTTATAATCGCAAGTGAATTTTTCACCAGATATTCTTTCGCTTTCAGAAAAGGAGGTAAAAGCAAATGACAATGTTTATTAACTTTCTCTATGCTGCAATAACCTCCGGTACCCCACTCATGTTCGGTACCCTGGGCGAAATCATCACGGAAAAAACCGGTAACTTGAACCTTGGCGTAGAAGGCATGATGGCCATAGGCGCAATTGCAGGCTTCTATGTGGGATATACTACCAACAGCGTCATTTTAGCTGTTATCGCTTCTTTCATAGCAGGTATCTTTGCCGCACTCATCTATGCCTTTCTTACAGTTACCCTTAAGGCAAACCAAAACGTAACAGGTCTTACCCTTACCATTTTCGGCGTAGGTCTTGCAAACTTCCTCGGTGACTTTATAAGAACTGCGGCAGGCGAAACTACTCTTCAGCTTTCAACGGAATTTACCGCAAAGCTTGCCACTTACAAAATTCCCCTCCTCGGCGATATCCCCTACATCGGACATCTGCTTTTTGACCACAATCCCTTCGTTTACTTCGGCGTTATAATCTGCATAATAGCGGGTATCTACGTTAAGTACACAAGGGCAGGCCTCAATATGCGCGCGGTAGGTGAAAATCCTGCGGCGGCTGATGCGGCGGGAATCAATATCAATTTCGTAAAATACTTCAACGTCCTTTTAGGCGGCGGAATCTGCGGCATCGGCGGAGCATACATTTCGCTTGTCCTGTGCGGCGGCGTGTGGACCCAGAGCTGCATCGACGGCCTCGGCTGGATTGCGGTGGCTCTCGTTATATTCGCAAACTGGAATCCCTTTGCGTGTATCCTCGGTTCTTTCGTATTCGGCGCATTCCGTGTACTAAAATTCTATGTGCCCAAAGACGTAATAACCATCCCCGACGCAATATTCGATATGCTCCCCTTCCTTATTACGGCCATTGTTCTTGTAATTACATCAATCCGTAAGAGCAAGGAGAGAAGCCAGCCTGCAGGCTGCGGAGTAAACTATTTCAGAGAAGAAAGATAAAGGAAATTTTGAAGTTCACCACGGCGGCGGGAGCAGTTCCCTCCGCCGTATTTATTTGCAAAGACAATCAAAACCCGAAAGGAACATTTTATGAAAATAAGGAAAATGAATAAAGAAGACTATGAAAAGCTGTATGATTTATGGCTTTCCTGCAAAGGCATGGGCTTAAACAGCATAGATGATTCACGGGAAGGCATAGAGAGATTTCTCAATCGCAATCCCGACACCTGCTTTACTGCGGAAGAGGGAAACCGCATTGTCGGCGCGATCATGGCGGGCAGCGACGGCAGACGGGGTTATATCTACCACACGGCTGTGCATCCCGATTTCAGGAAACGCGGGATAGGCTCCGAGCTCGTTAAGGCGGTCACCGATGAATTAAAAGGCATGGGCATAGCAAAAACCGCACTTGTAGTATTCGGCAGCAATATAAGCGGAAACGCCTTCTGGGAAAAACAGGGTTTTACCGAGAGAACAGATTTAGTCTATCGTGATAAAACCTTAATCGAAATGGTTAAGACAAACACCTGAAAAGGCAAAGCACCGACAGAAAGAATAGTTAAAACAAAAGCTCCGTGCAAGAATCGTTTTGTACGGAGCTTTTCATTTCAAATTTGAATTTATATTAAAAAATTGCCGAAAATATAATTTTTTTATCACAAAACAATAAAAATAATCGTTATTGCTAATAACAGTACTTTTTTAAGAAAGGTGAGCGATTTGAAAAAACTCAGTAAAAGAACAAAAATCATTCTATCAATATTGGCAGTTATTTTTATCATACTTATTGCAACCCAGTTCATTTGGCCCGTAAGGGTTTCCTTTGACAGCGAAAGCACAAGACAGTATTATGAAGATGATGAGGGTTTAGAGTACAGCTGTAAAATGTTGAAAGAACAAGGAGACCCATACGAAGAGCTTTTATCGGATTATCCCTTTGAGTTCAGCGGCGACAAAGAATACCGAATAATTTATGTATATTTCAACGTTAAAAATTACTATCTTGGATTTATAGAAAACCCTGAAATCAAAGTCAGGAATTTACCTAAAGGTAACAGCGATTTTGTAATGAGATTAAACAACGCCGTACCTGAAACCTTCATACTGGGAACTGATTTTTATGTGCCGCTCAGAATTATTGTAAAAACCAACGGACTTACAAATGAAGAGATTGCGGAAAAAATTAAAAGCCTCGATTTGGAGCCTGAATACAGAAGAAGATACTTGGATTTACCTCCAAAAACGTTTAAAGTAACTATCCCTGATAATTTTGAGCTTCCCTCTGAAATAAGAGAAGAATAAAATGCGAACTCCCCGTACAGTTTTGGCTGTGCGGGGAGTTTTACATTAGTATAAAGCAACAGCTTCCGACCGCCTGAGCTATCGGAAGCTGTTTTATTTTCCCTGTTGAATTTAACTAAGTTTAAATCAATATGCCTTGCCCCAGTAAAGCATCTTGTCGGCGGGCTTTCCGCAGCATACGCATACGTCGGAAATCTTCTCCTGCTCGAAGGGAATGCATCTTGAGGTAACTCCCGCAACTTCCTTGAGCTTTTCCTCGCAGGCAAGGTCGCCGCACCACATGGCCTTAATAAAGCCCGGCTTGTTGTCGGCAATGTCCTTCATCTCGTCAAGGTTCTTTGCGGTATATGTCATCTCCTCGCGGCGCTTGAGAGCCTTCTCGTAAAGTCCGTCGCGGACAGCCTGAAGAAGCTCAGGTATGCGTGTTTCAAGCTCGTCAAGGGAGACAAAAATCTTCTCTCTATTATCTCTGCGGACAATTACGCACTGGTTCTTTTCGATATCCTTAGGACCGATTTCAAGACGCAGAGGCACGCCCTTCATCTCGTATTCGGCAAACTTCCAACCTGCTGAATTGTCGCTTGTACCCGCCTTTACACGGCAGAACTTTGAAAGCCTCTCTCTAAGTTCCTCGGCCTTTTCGAGAACTCCCTCTTTATGCATTGCAATAGGTACAATAATAACCTGAGTGGGAGCTACTGCGGGAGGCAGCACAAGTCCGTTATCGTCGCCGTGAGTCATGATGATAGCGCCGATTATGCGGCTGGACATACCCCATGAAGTCTGATGGGGATAGGCGGGCTTATTGTCACGTCCCGTAAACTGAATATCAAAAGCTTTAGCAAAGCCGTCGCCGAAATAGTGGCTTGTACCGCTCTGGAGAGCCTTACCGTCGTGCATAAGAGCTTCAATAGTATAAGTAGCCTCAGCGCCTGCAAACTTCTCCTTGTCGGTCTTTACGCCCTTAATGACGGGTATTGCAAGGCACTTCTCCGCAAAGTCGGCGTATACGTTCAGCATGCGCTCAGTCTCTTCGAGAGCCTCCTGAGCGGTCTCATGCATGGTGTGTCCCTCCTGCCAGAAAAACTCCATTGTGCGCAGGAAGGGCCTCGTGGTCTTTTCCCAGCGGACAACGGAACACCACTGATTGTAGAGCTTAGGAAGGTCGCGGTATGAGTGGATTATCTGGGCATAGTGGTCGCAGAAAAGGGTCTCTGAGGTAGGTCTTACGCAAAGACGCTCAGCAAGCTTCTCCTCTCCGCCGTGGGTTACCCACGCAACCTCGGGGGCAAAGCCCTCAACGTGGTCCTTCTCCCTCTGAAGAAGACTTTCGGGAATAAATATGGGCATCATTACGTTTTCATGGCCCAGACGCTTAAACTCGGCGTCAAGGGCATCTCTTATATTCTCCCAGAGGGCGGTTCCGTATGGGCGAACTACCATACATCCCCTTACTCCGGAATATGAGGCAAGCTCTGCCTTTTTAACAACGTCGGTATACCATTTAGCAAAATCAACGTCCATGGAAGTAATTTCTTCTACCATTTTTTTCTGGTCTGCCATTTTTCTCCGCCTTTCTCTCTGCAAAAAACGCATCAAATCGAATTATACCGTTTAATTATATCCTTAATCACTTTATTTTTCAAGGAATAAAATCAAATTCTATTTTACAAAAACTAAGCCGCACCCGTTTAAGGTGCGGCAGGGCATATATATTATGTTACGCCGTTGCTCAGATGTTCTCTTCTACGAACTTAACAATATCTCCGACGGTTTTTACGTTCTCGATAACTTCATCGGGAACTTCGATTTCAAACTCGTCTTCAATTGACATTACGATATCAACAACATCCAGACTGTCGGCGCCGAGATCTTCCATCACCAAAGATTCCATCGTTACTGCGTCTGCGTTCTGCTCAAGCTGCTCGCAGAGAATATCCCTGATTTTTTCAAAAACCATATTTGCATCTCCTTCACTCAAATTTTTCGGTTTTTCCGCACTTTATCGCTTCACCGCAGTAGACTTTTTCCGTCGCCTGTGCTAAACTTTTTTCTGGCAGAAAAACAAACTCTACAATAGAGATAGTAGTAATATTTTTACTCTTTGTCAAGTACATTTTAGAATTTTTTCTTGTCAGGTGATTTTATGCGTTTTGCGGTTATAGGACATCCCATAGGCCACACCATGTCCCCCTTCATTCACAGGCGGCTTTTTGAGATTTCGGGGGTCGAAGCAGAATATTCGGTAATGGATATTACTCCCGAAAGCTTTATATCCGAGTTTAAAAATATTAAAAGCTTAAACGGCTGCAATCTCACAATTCCCCACAAATCTGCGGTGATTCCTCTCTTAGATGAGCTCCACCCCTGGGCAAAGCTTTTCGGAGCCGTCAACACGGTCAAATTCGGAGAACAAAACGTGGGATACAACACCGACTGCATCGGCTTTACCAAGGCTCTCGAAACGGAAAACATCCCTATTTCAGGCAATGTGCTTTTATGCGGCAACGGCGGGGCCGCAAGGATGATGGCCTTTGTCTGCGCGGAAAAGGGATGCGCAGTGACTTTTTCCGTAAGGGAAAGCGGATTGGAAAGAGCCGAAAAAATAAAGGAGGAAATCGGCGCGGCCTTTAAGGGAGCCAACGTTTCCGTCTCTCTTTCTGAAAACGTGGCGGGCAATTTCGACCTGCTTTTAAACGCCACCCCCTGCGGAATGTTCCCGAATACCGACGCCATGCCCGTAAGTGAAAAAGTATTGGAAAAATGCGAAAATGTATTCGACTGCATATATAACCCCGATGAGACCATGCTTCTCGGAAAAGCGAAGGCCAACGGCTCAAAGACGGCTCACGGCATGCCCATGCTCCTCTGGCAGGCCGCGGCGGCTCAGGAAATCTGGAACGGCGTCAAATTCTCCGAGGACGACGTAAACTCCCTCACCGAAGAAGCCGTAAGAGAAATGGAAAGGATTTTCAGATGAATATTTATCTTTGCGGATACATGGGCTGCGGCAAAAGCACAGTGGGCAAAATCCTCGCTGAAAAGCTTTCGGCCGATTTCGTCGATATGGACGACGCCATAGAAAAATTTTACAATATGACGATTCCGGAAATTTTCTCCTCCTTCGGCGAGGAGGGCTTCAGAGAGCGTGAGACCGAAATCTGCCGCCTTCTCTCACAAAGGGATTCCCTCATAGTCGCCTGCGGAGGCGGAGCCGTACTGAGAAAGGAAAATGTGGACATTATCAAAAAAGGCGGCAAAGTCGTATTTCTCAAGGTACCCGAGGAAAATCTCATAAATCGTCTGAGGAAGGACCCGACGCCGAGACCCGTCATACAGAATAAATCCGACGCTGAGATTCTGGAAATATACAGGCAGCGGCTTCCCAAATACCTCGGCGCCGCCCAGATAACCGTGGAATGCGGCGAAAATCCCGAGGAAAACGCTGAGCTTATTATCAGCAGCCTCAATAAAAAATTATAACCGCCTCAGCTAAAAAACTATTGACACAATGACAAAAAGGTATTATATTTAGTTCAATAAGTGTATTCAGGAGATTAGCCATGACTGTTTCGTGTGCAAAAAAGAATTATTTCTTTTACTTTACACTCAGCTTCTTTTTTAGCTGGGGCTTTTTTGCTGCGAAAAAATATGCTGTGAGTTAACTTTCGGAATATGCCAAAATAAAAGGACATTGACGAGGCTCATAGCATTGAGCCTCGTTTTTTTGTTCCCATCTCATTTTCAGGAGGAATAAAAAAATGATTATCGTACTTAAATCAGGAGTAACAGAAAAACAGATCAAAGATTTTTCCGAGGAGCTTTCAGTTCACGGCGTCTCCGTAAACACATGGAGAGGTACCCAGTCCACCGTTCTCGGCCTTATCGGAGATACCGCATCCATAGACATAGATTACGTCCAGGCTCAGAGCATCGTTGAAAGCGTCAAGAGAGTTCAGGAGCCCTACAAAAAGGCCAACAGGAAATTCCACCCCGACGACACCGTCATAAAGGTCGGAAACACTCAAATCGGCGGCGGCAATCTTACCATAATGGCAGGACCCTGCTCCGTTGAAAGCGTGCCCCAGATGCACGAGGTGGCCCAGAGAGTAAAGGCGGCGGGAGCCACATTCCTCAGAGGCGGCGCCTTCAAGCCCCGCACCTCCCCCTATGCCTTCCAGGGCCTTCGCGGCGAAGGCCTCAAGATGATGCTGGAAGCCAAAAAGGAAACAGGACTTCCCATTGTCACCGAGATCATGAGCGCAGAACATATTCCGCTCTTTGAGGACGTTGACGTAATCCAGGTAGGCGCAAGAAATATGCAGAATTTCGAGCTCCTCAAGGAGCTGGGCAAGCTGGACAAGCCCATCCTTCTCAAGAGAGGCCTTGCAAATACCATTGAGGAAACCCTCATGAGCGCGGAATACATTATGAGCGGCGGAAACGAAAAGGTCATACTCTGCGAAAGAGGTATCCGCACATTCGAAACATACACAAGAAACACCCTCGATATTTCAGCTATCCCCGCCTTCAAGCGTCTTTCACATCTTCCCGTCATCATCGACCCCAGCCACGCTGCAGGCATCACCTGGATGGTTGAGCCCCTTGCCCTTGCAGCCGTTGCAGCGGGAGCCGACGGACTTATGATAGAAGTTCACAACAATCCCAAAAAAGCCCTTTCGGACGGCGCACAGTCCCTTACTCCCGACCAGTTCGACGAAATCGCTGCAAAGGCTCTTTCCCTTGCTAAGGCCATGGGCAGAAATGTTTGAGAAAAGAGAAAACCATGAAAAAGATCAGAGTAAACACAGGCAGACCCTATGATATTTTTATTGAGAGAAACATTCTCTCTTCCTGCGGAGAAACAGTGAGAAGCGTTTCGGGAGCCGCCACGGCAGCCGTCGTCACCGACAGCAATGTGGCTCCCCTTTACCTGAGAAAGGTCAAGGACTCACTCGAAAAAGCGGGATTCAGAACGGTGACCTTCTTTTTCCCGGCGGGAGAAACCTCCAAAACCATTTCGACGGTTACGGACATACTCAATTTCTTCGCGGAAAACTCCATGACCCGCTCCGATATTGCAGTGGCCCTCGGCGGAGGAGTTACGGGAGACCTTACGGGCTTTGCCGCCGCAATCTATATGAGGGGCATCGACTTTATACAGATACCCACCTCCCTCCTTGCCCAGATAGACTCCTCCGTAGGCGGAAAAACGGGAGCGGATCTCCCCTCGGGCAAAAATTTGTGCGGAGCTTTTCATCAGCCTTCGGCGGTTATAATCGACCCTGAGGTCCTGAAAACGCTGCCTGCAAAATTTTTCGCCGACGGTATGGCCGAGGCAATAAAATACGGCTGCATAGCCGACGAGGAGCTCTTTGACCAAATCGCTCAGGGCATCGGCACTGAAAACGCCGACTCTATGATATACAGGTGCGCAGACATCAAAAGGGAGATAGTGGAACACGACGAAAAGGAAAAAGGTGAGCGTATGCTCCTGAATTTCGGACACACCTTGGGCCATTCAGCCGAAAAGCTCAGCGACTTTACTCTTACCCACGGCCAAGGCGTCGGCATAGGCATGTACGTTATGGCAAAGGCGGGAGAAAAACAGGGCCTTACCGAGAAGGGCACGGCTGAAAAAATAGCCTCTCTTCTAGAAAAATATTCCCTTCCCCTCTCCTGCGGCATCAGCCTTCAGGACCTTTGCGCGGGAGCTCTTACGGATAAAAAAAGGTCGGGAAGCGACATCAATATTGTGCTCCTCCGTAAAATCGGCTCCGCCTTTACAAAGAAGCTGCCCGTAGAAGAACTTTACGATTTTGTCAGATAAACGGTGAAACATATGAAAGAAGCTATAATCTATCCATCTCTTCTCAGCGGCGAGGTGATTGTCCCCCCTTCCAAAAGCGTACTGCACAGAGCCATAATCTGCGCCATGCTGGCAAAGGGTAAAAGCTTTATCAAAAACGCCGCATTTTCGAAGGATATCACCGCCACAATCAACGCCGCAAAAGCGCTGGGCGCCGACATCGACTTTGACGGGGAAACAATAACCGTAAACGGAGGAACCTTTACAGACAAAAAAGCGGAGATAAACTGCTTTGAATCGGGTTCAACACTACGATTTATGGTTCCCGTTGCCGCCGCTCTTGGCATAAACGCGGTTTTCACTGGAGAGGGAAGACTTCCCCAGAGGCCCATAAAGGAGCTTACGGACATAATTTCCTCAGGCGGAGTCAAATGCAGCTCGGACGCTCTCCCACTCGAAATAAACGGAAAGCTTCGCGCAGGCGAATATAAAATAAGGGGAGACATCAGCTCCCAGTATATAACGGGGCTCCTCCTCTCCCTTCCTCTGTGCGACGGGGACAGTAAAGTGGAACTGCTTACCCCCCTCCAGTCAAAGGGCTATGTGGATATAACCGTAGGGGTTATGGAGGATTTCGGCGTCAAGGTTACCCCGACGGAAAAGGGCTGGCTCATTAAAGGCAATCAGCTTTACACCCCCCGTGAGTTTACCGCCGAAGGGGACTGGTCCCAGGCGGCCTTCTTTCTCGCCGCAGCCGCTCTGAGCGATAAAAGCGAAATCGCCGTAGGAGGACTTAATCCTCTTTCCAAACAGGGAGACAGAGAAATTTTCGATATTTTAGACCGCTTCGGCGCAGATATCAAGTGGAGCGGCGGCAAGGTTATCTGTAAAGGAAAAGACTTTAACAGCCTGAGAATCGACGCTTCCCAGATACCCGACCTTGTGCCGATTTTAGGGGTTTTAACGGCCTTTTCGGGAAAGGGCGGAGAAATCTTCGGCGCAGAGAGGCTGCGCATTAAGGAAAGCGATCGCCTTTACACCCTCTGCGACGGACTTTTGAAGCTGGGCTTCAGGGTTCGCGAGACCGAGGGTGGGATAATTTTCTCTCCCGACGGCCACGGCACTGGCGAATGCAGAGTAAAAGGCTTCAACGACCACAGAATCGTCATGGCCATGTCCGTTGCGGCTCTTTATTACGGAAACAAAGTTATAATAGACGATGCCCGGAGCATCGAAAAATCATACCCTCGCTTCTTTGAGGATTACAACAGGCTGGGAGGAAAAGCAGATGTCGTCAATATTCGGTGAAAAGCTTAAAATATCCGTTTTCGGTGAAAGTCACGGCGCAGGCATAGGCGTCGTAATAGACGGTATTCTTCCCGGAGCCGAAATAGACCTGGAAGAGGTTCAGTTTCAGATGTCGAGGCGCAGCCCCGGAGGCGTTGAGGGCTCCACAAAGCGCAATGAAGCCGATGAATTTGAAATACTCTCGGGTATGCTGGGAAACCGAACCACGGGAGCGCCCCTGTGCGCTTTTATCCGCAACACAAATACCCGCTCGGGGGACTACGGAAACATCGCCCTGCTGCCCCGCCCCTCCCACGCCGATTATACGGGCTTTGTAAGGTACAGGGGCTTTAACGACGTAAGAGGCGGAGGTCATTTTTCGGGCCGCCTCACGGCTCCCATAGTCTTTGCGGGCAGCGTTTGCAGGCAGATTTTAGAGAAAAACGGCATTATGATAGGCGCTCACATATACAGCGCAGGAGATGTAAAGGACACTCCCTTTACAGACTGCGAAATACCCGCAGAGCTTTTGCACTCTCTTACAAGAGAGAGATTCTGCACAATAAATAAGGATGCCGCGCAGAAAATGAAAGCGGAAATCGAAAAAGCAAGGCTTTCGGCAGACAGCATCGGCGGGATTGTGGAATGCGCCGTCACGGGACTTCCCGCAGGCATCGGCTCCCCCATGTTCGAGACCGTAGAGGGTCGCATCGCCTCCATGATGTTTTCAGTCCCCGCAGTAAAGGGAATAGAGTTCGGCAAGGGCTTCGCCATGTCCGAAATGCTCGGCTCACAGGCGAACGACCCCTTCTTCTACGATGAAAACGGCGAAGTCAAAACAAAAACCAACAATAACGGCGGTATTCTCGGCGGCATCACTACGGGAATGCCACTGATTTTCAGAGCCGCAATAAAGCCCACTTCTTCCATAGGCAAGGAACAGGATACAATTAACCTATCGGAAAAGAAAAACGATAAGCTCATAATAAAAGGCCGCCACGACAGCTGCATTGCCGTGCGCGCCGTCCCCGTAATCGAGGCCGCCGCCGCAGTTGCCGTAACGGATATACTTTCAAGCGAAGGATTTTTTTCACAAAGAGAGGATTAATAAATGGGTTATTTAGACGAGGTAAGAAAAGAGATTGACGAAATAGACGAAAAGCTGTTTCCCCTGATTATAAAGCGCATGGACGCCGCAAAAAAGGTGGCGGCAATCAAAAAGGAACACAATATCCCCGTGCTCAACTCTCAGAGAGAGGACGAAATACTCAAAGAGATGAGCGAAAAGGGCGGAGACTATCCCGCAGCGGTTAAAATTGCTTACTCCACCTTTATGGATATAAGCAGAGCTTTGCAGCACGAAATTTTAGGCTCGGGAGAAGAGCTGCGAAAGGAAATCACCGCGGGCTGCTCGGAAAAGGGCGCGGAAAACCCGAGAATTATCTGTCAGGGCACCGAGGGCGCCTATTCGGCAAAGGCGGCGGAGCTGTTTTTCAAAGACACTCCCGGTTACAGCCGCTTTTTCTGCCAGAGCTTTGAGGAAATATTTTCCTGCGTCGCTTCGGGCGAGGCCGATTTCGGAGTCGTGCCCGTTGAAAACTCGACGGCAGGCTCCGTCCATGAGAATTTCGACCTTATAATGAAATACAGACTTTTCATTGCGGGAGCCATTGATTTGCCCGTCTGCCACTGCCTGTGCGCCGCAGAAGGAGCTGAAATTGATACCATTAACGACGTCATCTCCCACCCTCAGGGCCTCATGCAGTGCAAGGAGTTTACGGAAAAGCACGGCTTTAACACCATAAGCGCCGAAAACACAGCCTTTGCCGCCGAAAGGGTGTCCCAGAGCGGCAGAACGGATATAGCCGCCATTTGCTCCGAGGAGGCGGCCAAAAAATTCGGCCTCAAAATCCTTCAGAAAAACATTCAGTCAATCCCCCACAACACCACCCGTTTCCTAATTCTCTCAAAGAAGCTGATTATCCCCGAAAACGCAGATAAGATCAGCCTTATTTTCTCCATTCCCCACGTCACAGGCTCTCTTTACCGTATTCTCGGCAGATTCGCCATATGCGGCCTTAACCTTACAAAGCTGGAATCCCGTCCTTCAAAGGATTCAGGCTTCTGCTATTTCTTTTACCTTGATTTTACGGGCTCGGTGCGCGACGGAGAAACCCTTAACCTTCTCTGCGCCCTTTACGACGAGCTGCCCGAATTTACGTTTTTAGGCAACTTCCGCGAAATAACGGGTGAAAGCTGAGGCGGAAATTTATAAGATGAATCGCGGACGGAGATTTAATAAGTAAATACGAAGAGAAAGCGGCTGCGGATATTGAATCCGCAGCCGTATTTTTATAAAGGTTCTATGTCAAATGTTGGGGTAGCCAATAAATAAAGGAGCAGGGGAGCAGGCGAAAGTCGGAGACTTTTGCCTGCTCAATTTATGTTAAGCGGCGTCGGCAAACATAAAAAGTATTCTTTTTCTGAAGCGGTCA
>CASDTR010000020.1 GCA_949283785.1 uncultured Oscillospiraceae bacterium | reverse complement strand
TTTTAAAATTCTTTTTTTCATATTGTCCCTCCTTAAAAGCCTGCGTACATGGGGTCAACGGGCGCGTAGCCGAGTCCGTATGCTCCGAAAACAATGATGCTGAGAATGGCGGCATAGTAGACCGACCATCTTATGACGGTATGACGTTTTGAAACGAGTGCTCCGGGAGAAATGCCCTTTTCCCGCATCAGGCTTACGGCGAACACAATGGCGGTACCGATTATGACCGCTGCAAAATCCTTGACGTCAAGGCCCAGCTTTAATATCACGGGGCTTGAAAAGGTGCTCAGGGAAAAGTCCGTTACCATGATTTTGAACATATTAAGTCCCGCTCTCAGGCCGTTTGCCCTGAAAAAGAGCTCTCCGATGTTCACGAGGAAGAAAGTCTTTATTATCTGCATTATCGTATAGGCAGTAGCTTTGCGGTTTATGTGAAGCTTATCGGTGACGCTTCTGACAAGGGGCTGAGTTATGTTGCCCAGAGAAATCATGGCAAAGTGATAGAAGCCGAAGAAGATGTAGCTCCATGCGGAGCCGTGCCAGAGGCCGTTAAAAAGCCATACGACGCCAAGGGCCAAAGTACCCGAAACGAGGGGACCGTAATAGCTGCCGACCTTTTTCCTTGCCGACGAGGTAAGCTTTTTGAGGGGCTTTGTAAGGGAAAGGGGGTAATAGACATAATCCCTGAACCAGGTTCCGAGGGTTATGTGCCATCTTGTCCAGAATTCGGAGATATTTTTTGAGAAGAAGGGCTGACGGAAGTTTTCGGGGATTTTCACTCCGAAAATCTCTCCCACGCCTATAACTATTTCCATGGTGCCCGAAAAGTCCATATAGAGCTGGCAGGTGTAGCAGAGCATGGCGATAAATATTACGGTGCCGTCATAGCTTTCGTAGCGGTTGAAAACGGTTTTGACCAGGAGATTGAGCCTGTCGGCTATGATGATCTTTTTGAAAAGTCCGAAAAGTATGCGCTGCATTCCTCTGATGAGGTTGGCGTATTCTATCCTTCTGCCCTCAAACAGGGAAAAAGCGGTATCGGAATAACGGCATATGGGCCCTTCCATGATCACGGGGAAGAAGCTCATAAAGAGGGCGAGCCTTCCGAGGTTTTTATCGGGGCTTATTTTTCCGCGGTAAACGTCTGCAATGTAGGAGACTGCCTGCAAGGTGTAGAAGGAGATACCTATGGGCATGGCGAATTTTGAGGCGGGGAAAATATCGGGAAGATTCATGGCTGTGAGCAGATTATTTACGTTTGTGCCGAAGAAATTCAAATATTTGACGCAGAGCAGCACTCCGATGTTAAGGCATACCATAAAAGCCAGAACGGCCCGCTGCCTGTTTTTGACTTTTGCCTTGATCGCTTTGCGCTCCTCATTTTCTGTTTCCTGCATTTTCAGTTTGCCGTCGGAGGCTATGCTGCTGAGCCACAGTCCTGCGTAATGGATTGAAAGGGTGGAAAGGAGCAGGTAAATGATGAGCTTTCCGCTTATGCTCCAGAAAAAAATGTAGCTTGCGGCTAGCAATATTTTCCAGCGGTGCTTCTGAGGGGTTATGAAGTGCAGCCCTATGATGAAAGGCAGGAAAAGTACCAGGAAATCAACGGTATGGTATGACATTATTCCTCCTCCTGAAGTCTGAGAATCATGTTCCAAAGGCTCTCGGCGGAATTGAAATTGGAGGGTATTATTTCCACCGCGGGCACGGTTATGTCAAATTCATCCTCGATTTCGGCAACTATGGACAGTATGGCCAGTGAGTCGAGGCGGTGCGCGTCTATGAGATCGGTGCAGGTTTCGTAGTTAACGTCGGGCTGAATTTCCTCAAGTATTTCGATTAATCTTTCCATTGTCTTTACCTCTTTCTTTTAAATTAAAGCCGTATTTAAGAAATCCGTGGGTGTTTCGCTTCTCAGTACTCTGAAGCCGTTTTCGCGGGAATAGGACAGCACCTGAGGCAAAGCCCTTGTCAGGAAAAGCGAGATACCTTCGGTCATGCAGTAGGCCCCCGCGTTTTTAAAGACGAAAACGTCGCCGATTTCTATTTTTTTTACGGGATAATGCTTTACGAGTATGTCGTTGGAGGTACACAGGGCTCCGCAGACAGTTATATGATTTGCTTCGCCGCTTCTGTCGGGCAGGGTTTCGGAATGGGGTATCCTCATGGCCATGCTCTGACCGTAATAGTTTATATGGTTCATTCCACCGTCGGTGATGCAGTAGATTTGACCTTGGTTCGTTTTTATATCGACGGCTTTCGTGATATATGCTCCGCAGGGGGCGCAGATGAATCTTCCCAGCTCCAGTATGAGCTTTCCGTCAAAGTTCAGGGATTTCAAAATGCATCCGAACTCCTTTAAGAAATCCGATTCGTCAAAGCTTTTGTCGTCCGTGAAATAGCTTACGGGGAGGCCGGGACCGTATTCCAGCTCCCGAGGTACAAAGCCGCAGTCGGCTTCAAGCTCTGTGAGAAGTTCTTTGAGCTTTTCGGTCTCTCTCGAAAGGCGCTTTAGGGAGGTTTTTTGGGTTCCCGAAAAAAACTGTATCCCTGAAATGCGGATATTGTCATTGTGTTCGCCGATGATCTTTTTGATTTCGTCGCCCTTCATGCCGAACTGGTTTCCGCTTGTAAGCCTCAGGAGCACTCTGATATTTCTCCCGTATCGCTTTGAGATTTTTTTAAGGGCGTCCCATTGTCTCATGGATTCGGCAGTGTAGGTTCCGATGGCTGGATGATTTTCCATCATCATGCGTATATCCTCTTCGCTTTTATATACTCCCGAAATCACGAGTTTTTCTTCGGGGATATTTGACTTAACGCAGACGCTGAATTCTCCCGGGGAGCAGACTTCAAGGCGCTCCGTGAGAGCACTCAGCGTCTTTATGATAAACGGATTTGCTTTCATTGCGAAGCAAAATCCGATATTTTTGCCTAGATTTTCCCTGATATATTCCATTCTGTCCTTAAGGGCGTCCAGGTCAAATATATAGGAGGGGGTGCCGTAGTTTTTGGCCGCGTATCTTATCATTGCTTTCTCCATGTTTTCACCTCTCAGCCCTGCAGTGCGGCGCGGTCTATTTTGCCGTTTTTGGTTATGGGCATAGTATCGAGCTTAGTGTATGATGTGGGTATCATGTATACGGGCAGAATGTCGGAAAGTTTTTTTCTTATTTCCCTGCCAGTTGTTTCTCCCGTGAAGAAAGCCGAAAGCTTTGATTTTTCCTTGCTGAAAACGCAGCAGGCTCTCTCAACGCCTTCTGTCTCCGAGAGGGCCTTTTCTATTTCCTCAAGCTCTATTCTGTGGCCCATGTATTTTATCTGGAAATCCTTGCGTCCCTCGAAGTAAAGCTCACCGTTGTCCCCGATGTATGCCAGATCTCCCGTTCTGTATATGGGCTCGATATAGCTTTTATTGGCGGGATTCTGTACAAATCGTTTCTCGGTCTGCTCTCGGTTGTTGTAGTATCCGAGGCCTAACGCAGTGCCCGATACGCATATTTCGCCCGTGACGCCTTTTTCGGTAATGACGCTGTCGGTGTCGCTGAGCAGGAATACGCGTTCGTTGGGGAAAGGTTTGCCTATCGGAAGTCCGCCGCTGTAATCGGCGCTGCGGTCCACCTTGTGGTAGGTGCAGTTGCAGGTGATTTCCGTGGGGCCGTAGAGATTTACGAACTGAGCGTCTTTAAGGGCGTTCATCCAGTTTTCGAGATGCTTTCTCGGCATGGTCTCGCCGCTGAAAAGTATTTTGTTTACTTTCTCGGGCACCCTGTAATCGAGACCGTGAAAGGCGCTGATAAGACACAGTGCCGAAACCGCCCATATCATCGTTGTGATGTCTTTTTCGCATATGTAATCGAGAAGCCCTGCGGGGGCTGAGAAGAGAGATTTCGGTATTATCTGAAGGGATGCGCCTGTTTTCATTGCCGAAAAGATGTCCTTGACCGAAACGTCAAAATCGAAGGGAGCCTGATTTCCGATCACGTCCTTTTCCGTTATTTCAAAAATTTTGGTAAAATTATCTATGAAATCAATGACCGAGCGGTGACTTATCAAAACCCCTTTGGGTACTCCCGTTGAGCCCGAGGTGAAGTTCGCGTAAAGGGGATCGGTATCTATCATACTTTCCCTTATTGATAAAAGGAGAGCTTCGTCGGCCTCCTGCCCGATAAGCTCCTCGAAGGTTATGACTTTAGCCTGCGGGAGGATCTCTTTAAGGGACTCTGCTCTTGAGCTTTCGGTAACCACGGCTTCAGTCCCGAGGGTCTGAGCGATGTGACGTATCCTCACGGCGGGAAGCTCCGGGTTCAGCATGATGTAAAAGGAGCCTGCGTAAACCGAGCCGAAAAAAAGCTTTAGGGCGCTGACCCCTTTATCGGTGAAAATGGGGACGGGGCTGTTCCTTTTGAAACAGTGGCTGAGTGCCGTGCCGATTTTTTTTGCGTCCATTTCCAGCTCCGAAAAGGTGCATGCGGCGCTTTGGTCTGCCGCGGCTGTTTTCTCGGGAAAACGCGCCGCCGACTTTTCGAGATATTCGAGAACGTTTTTCATTGTATCCCTCCTGTGTTTAATTTTCTTTTCTGTGCATATAATAAAAGCCCACTATAAAATCAACCTTCATATAATCTTAAGATATCTGAAGAAACCCCGTTTACCGACACTTTCTGCCGATAAACGGGGTTTGTGTTTTATACTTATAATCAGGTAATCAGTATGCTTTCGGGAGCATTATTCTGAATTCGGCGGAAAGTCCGTTTTCCGCAGGATAAATGAGACGTATGTTGCCGTGGTGGGCGTCGATGATTTTTTTGACTATGGCCATGCCGAGACCCGTGCCCTTGCCGGAGGTGCGGGAAATGTCGCCTGTCGTAAAGGGCTCAAAAATACTTGACGCCATGCTTTCGGGAATGCCTATTCCGCAGTCGCCGATTGTTATTTCTGCGCCGTAGGTCTCGCTGTTTATTTCAAAGAAAACTAGGGTTCCGTCAGGGTTATACTTAACGGCGTTGGATATAATGTTTTCTATCACCCTTCGGAACAGAGCCCTGTCTATTTTGCAGAATATGGGTTCTTCGGGGATCTCCACCTGAAGCTCAAAGCCCGAAACATCCAGCTCCTGATATTTTTCCGCCAGATATTCCTTGCAGAATTCGCAGATATCGCATTTTTCGGCGCTTACGGTAAAATCCGGATGCTCCATTTTGCTGTACTCAAAAAATGAATCCGTCAGGGCGGATACCGCCTCGGCCTTTTTCTCGATGATTTCGATATACTTGTCCTTTGTCTCCTCCGATACGAGCCCGTCACAGATAGCCTTTGAATAACCCTGGATAACGGTGATGGGAGTTTTCAGGTCGTGGGAAATGTCGGTGAGTATCCTTTGACGCTCCATGTCGAGATATTCGCGCTTTTTTTCGCTTTCCTCAAGGCGGTGTGACAGATCGTTGAAATTTGCCATGATCTCCTTAAATTCAAAGGGACCCTTATATTTGCTCAAGTCGAAGATCGCGCCTCGCGTCACTCCCAAAACCGCCTCATTGAGAGTGGCTATATATTTTTTTATTTGTCGGCTTATAAGAAGGGAAAAGACAAGAAGAATCAAAAAGAAAAGGGGAATGAGTATCCACCAGAGCTTATATACAGAGTTCAGTGCGTCGTTGAAATAGGCGGCGTTTAGCTCGGGAGAAACCACAATGGCTGTTCGCTTTGCGCCGCTGTTATTGGTATATGTTAATTTGGAAATACCGTAGTCCTTAGCGAATTTCCCCGTAAGGAAATTGAATTCTCGGTCTGTAAGGGAAGTCTTGACTCCGAAAAGGGAGCCTTCTATGATTTTGTGATTTTCGTCTAAGATGCTGTAATCGTCTACGACCTTTACGCCTTCCTTATAGTTTGCCTTTACGACCATGTAGAAATATCTGCCGTTTTTTGACATCCTCGTGACTTCGAAAAACTCGTCATTGCTGAAATCGGGGATATTATCTATTTCGCTTTCGGTGAAGGAAACCGCCGAGGAAACGTTTTCGCTCCTGAAAAGGATGCTGTTATTTTCATCCAATATTACGATCTTTGTATCCTTGAACCGTCTTAAGGAGATAAAGCTGAAATCGTCGTTTTGGAGTTTGTCGATATACTTTGATATATCTGCAGCGGCAGATGCATTGACAAGGGAATAAAGGCGGAATTCCATAATCAGATATACGGCCATAAACATGGTGAGCACCGAAACGGTGAAAAGCATGAGCCATTTCAGATACATTGATGTAACGCTGTTCTTTTTGATATTTTTAAACCGCATCTATTTTATACCCCAATCCTCTGATTGTTTTTATGTATTTCGGATTTTTCGGATCATCCTCGATTTTTTCCCTCAGGTTCGATATGTGGACCATCATGGTGTTGTCATCCGTTTCAAAAAATTCGCCGTTGATACAGGCGTAAAGCTGGGCCTTTGTGTAGACTCTTCCCGGGGAGCTCATGAGCTTGATGAGAATTTTAAGTTCTGTGGAGGTGAGGGGGATCGAAGCTCCGTTTTTGGTGAGAACAAAATTTTCAAGGTCGATGCAAAGCTCTCCGATTTTCAGGAAACGTTCCTTCTCTTTTTCGGCGGCGTCGCTGCCGAGATGATAGAAGCGGCGAAGGCCGGCGTTTATCTGGGCAATCACCTCCATAGGGTTAAAGGGCTTTGTAATGTAAGCGTCAGCGCCGATGTTTAGGCCTAAAATGCGGTCGTTATCGCTGCTTTTAGCCGAAAGGATTATTATGGGGACGTTGCTGAACTGTCTTACGGATTTCGTAAGCTCATAGCCGTTGACCTTCGGCATCATAATGTCGAGGACGAGGAGATTGAATTTTTCATTCTGTACGGCTTCAAGGGCCTGAGCTCCGTCACCTACTGTTGTGACCTCGAAATTGCTGCTCTCAAGATACAGCCGCAGAAGCTCGGAAATGTCTCTGTCGTCTTCCGCTATGAGAATTTTATATTTCAAAGAAATCACTCCCTGTTATCATTCATGATACCTTTTATACAGTCCTTTCGTAAATCTATCATTAATTAAAGCTAAAGAAATCTTAAGATTGGCGGCAGAAGGGGGAAAGGAAAAATAAAAAGCGGCAGCCTTCTAAGCTGCCGCCTGTGGATTTCAAGGGCTTTGCCGTCAGCCTGAAAAGCAGGTTATGAAGTAATTCAGCGAAATTTATTCGGCTCCCGAGAACTGGCTCCTGTAAAGTTCGGAATAGAATCCGCCTTTGTTGAGAAGCTCCTGATGAGTGCCTGTTTCGACTATCTGTCCGTCGTTCATAACGAGGATCATGTCGGCTTTCCTGATAGTGGAAAGGCGGTGGGCAATTACGAAGCTGGTCTTGTTCTTCATCAGCTCCTCCATGGCGTCCTGGATGAGCAGCTCTGTTCTGGTGTCTACGGAGCTGGTGGCTTCGTCCAGGATAAGAACGGCGGGGTCGGCGAGGATGGCTCTTGCTATGGTCAGAAGCTGCCTTTGACCCTGAGAGATGTTTGTTCCGTCCTCCTCGAGAGCCATATTATAACCGTCGGCATAGGTTGAAACAAAGCTGTGAGCTTTTGCGGATACGGCCGCATCTCTGATGTCATGGTCGGATGCCTCAGGATTACCGTAGGCTATGTTGTCGCGCACGGTTCCTTTAAAGAGCCATGTATCCTGCAATACCATTCCGAAAGTCTTTCTGAGCTGCGAGCGGGAAAGCTTTCTGATGTCGATACCGTCCACCTTGATGCTTCCCGAGGTGATATCGTAAAACCTCATGAGAAGGTTGACGATAGTTGTTTTTCCCGCGCCTGTGGGGCCTACGATAGCTATGAGCTGACCGGGCTCGACGTGAAGGTTAAAGTTCCTTATGAGAGGCTTGTCGGGAGAGTAGCTGAACTCGACGTTTTCAAAAGAAATTTCGCCCTTCGGAGCGGGCAGGTCATGTTCGGCCGTTTCGGCAGGCTCGTCCTCCTGCTCGAGAAGCAGGAAAACTCGTTCTGCCGAGGCAAGTGATGACTGAATGTTGTTGGCTATATTGCCGAGATCCGAAATGGGTTGGGTGAACATTTTTGAATAGGTTATGAAACTTGTAACGTCTCCGAGGGTTATCATTCTGTTAAAGACGTATACTCCGCCCGCAACGCAGATCATAACGTATCCTATGTTGTTTATAAAGTTTAGCAGGGGCATTATGGTGCCCGAAATGAACTGGGCTTTTCGGCTTGCCGAATAGAGTTCTTCGTTGATTTCGTTAAACTCGTCAATAGCTTCTTTTTCGTGGCCGAACACCTTGACGATATTGTGTCCGTTATACATTTCCTCAATGTGTCCGTTGAGCTCACCCGTGCGGTCCCATTGGGCGCGGAAATATTTTCTTGAGCGTTTCGCCACTAAAAGGGCGACTATGAGACATGCGGGGATGACCGAAAGAGTTATGAGAGTCATTTTCCAGCTTACATATATCATCATCGCCAGAACGCCGATAAGGGTGGCCGACGAGGTGATTATCTGAGTGAAGTTGTTTTGAAGGGTGTTGCTGATATTGTCTATGTCGTTCATGATGCGGCTGAGTATTTCACCTTTTGTGTTGCTGTCGAAATACTTGAGAGGCAGCTTTGAGATTTTCTGATTGATTTTTTCTCTCATGTCCCTGACAACGGTCTGGGTTATACCTGCCATGGTATAGTTTTGGACAAAGGTAAATATTGCGCTGCCGACATAAACTGACAGGAGGGTTATAAGGGTTTTGCCTATAGCGGTCATATTTATCTGCTGCCCCGAAAGCCTTACGAGAATCTGCTGCTGTATGGCGTCAACGGAATCGCCCAGAAGCAGGGGGCCGATTATATTGAGAACGGTCGCCGCAATGCCTCCCAAAAGCGCGATGATTACGGGCAGCTTGTGGTTTGAGAGAAGCCGAAGCAGTTTTCCCGCGGTCTGCGCCGAGCTTACCGGCTTTTCGCCGGGAGGTCTGTTGCCTTCCTCGCGGCTGAAGGCTCTTATTTTTTTAACGGGGGAGGATTTCTTCTTTTTCATTCTATCTCCTCCTTTGAAAGCTGTGATTCGACGATTTCTCTGTATACCCTGCAGGTTTTAAGCAGTTCTTTGTGAGTTCCCTGACCTGTGATCTCTCCGTCGTCAAGTACGATGATCTTATCGGCGTTCAAAATAGTGCCGACCCTTTGGGCGACAATGATCTGGGTAGAGTGAGCGAAGTTTTTCTGGACAGCCGCTCTGAGAAGGGCGTCCGTCTTAAAGTCAAGGGCGGAGAAGCTGTCGTCGAAAATATAGATTTCCGCATTCCTTA
This sequence comes from uncultured Oscillospiraceae bacterium, assembly GCA_949283785.1. Taxonomy (GTDB): domain Bacteria; phylum Bacillota; class Clostridia; order Oscillospirales; family Acutalibacteraceae; genus UMGS263. The sequence continues at coordinate 4,091 of CASDTR010000020.1, read as the reverse complement.
TGAGGGCGCGGGCAATGGAAATGCGCTGCTTTTGTCCGCCTGAAAGATTGGTGGCGTTCTGGGAGAGATGACTTTCCAGCTTTTTGGGCATGCTGCTTACAAAATCAGCGGCCTGGGCAATTTCAAGAGCCTGCCACATCTCCTCCTCTGAGGCGTCCTCCTTGCCGTAGCGAAGGTTATCGGCTACTGTTCCGCTGAAAAGCAGGACCTTCTGAGGCACATATCCGATTTTTTTATGAAGCTCTGAAAGGGGCATGTCCTTGACGTTTACCCCGTCTACCAGAATCTCTCCCGAGCTTACGTCGTAAAAACGGGAGATAAGGTTTATAAGAGTGGACTTTCCGCAGCCGGTACCGCCGATAACGGCAGTCACCTCTCCGGGATTTGCCGTAAAGCTTACGTTGTTTATAACGTTCCTTTCGGCGCCGTTATAGCCGAAGGATACGTTTCTGAACTCCACCTTTCCGCGGCTTTCGGAAAAATGCGCGGGGGTGTCGGTCTCTTTTATCATGGGCTCCGTATTAAGAATTTCACATATGCGCCTCGCCGAGATAGCGGCTCTCGGCACCATTACGAACATGGAGGCGGCAAGTCCCACGGCGAAAACTATCATGATAAGATACATCATGAAGGCCTGAAGGTTGCCGATGGTTCCGGCGATTTCCTGAGCCTGGGTAACTACGTCCATGCTGTTTACCTGTCTGCTTCCCAGCCATATAAGGGCGACTATCATGGAATACATCAGGAACATGGCAAGGGGGATAAGTGAGGCAAAAAGCCTGTTGGTTTTCAGGGCAATCTCTGTGAGCTCAAAATTCGCCTTTCTGAATCTTTCCTGTTCATGCTCCTGCCTGTTGAAGGCCCTTATGACGCGCACGCCGCCCAGACGCTCACGAACTACCTGGTTAAGGGCGTCGGTCTTTTTCTGCATCTGCTCAAACCATGGCAGCACTTTTTTTACGACGAAAAGGGCTATGAGAGCGATTATGGGTATGACCGTAAAAATTACCATGGACAGGGTTTTGTTCATGGTAAAGGCCATTATTGCGCCGCCGACCATCATAATCGGGGCACTGATTATCATTCTCATACTTATAAGCACAAGGTTCTGTATCTGCGTTATGTCATTTGTGGAGCGGGTTATCATTGAAGATACTCCGATTTTATCAATGTCGCACTGGGAGAGGGTCTCGGCCTTGAGGAATACCGCTTTGCGCAGCTCCTTGCCGAAGCCTGTTGAGGCCTTACTCGAAAAATAGCTGGAGAGCACCGCCGCAAATACTCCGAAAACCGAGGCGAGTATCATGAGCGCTCCCATTATATATATATATACGAGTTTACCGCCCGCGATGCCGTTGTTCATGATGTCCGCCATCATAGAAGGAAGAACTAGCTGCATTGCGCTGTTGACAAGAATAAAAATCGTAGCGAAAATAGCCGACCACTTATAGCTCTTAAGGTAGCTGAGAACTTTAAGCAAGCGACACACCCCCATAAACTTGATAGGCAGCAAAGGCCGCATAACTGCCTTTTACCATAAAACATATAATATAATAGCAAAAAATTGCAACGAAAATGTTACGCAAAAATTAAAATCTCTTTATAATCAGTGTAATTATATCATTACTCGGCGTATTTTGCAAAGCTTTAATTGCAATGAGGGTATTTAAACGTTTTCTGCATTAATTATAATAATTATTTGAAATAAGCCTGTAAATATGGTAAAATTTTCTCGATAGCATAAGGAGAGGGAGGCATAAAATGGTCGATATAATAACAAAGGCCGCAAATACAGCTCCGAGCAAACGCCAGTATGAGTGGCAGAAAATGGAGTTTTACGGATTTGCCCATTTCGGAATGAATACTTTTACCGAAAGGGAATGGGGTGACGGAAGCGAGTCTCCTGCCTTGTTCAACCCTTCGGATTTCGACGCGGATCAGTGGATCAGCGCTGTAAAGGCTGCGGGCATGACGGGACTTATCCTTACTGCGAAGCACCATGACGGCTTTTGTCTGTGGCCCAGCGCATATACGGAGCACAGCGTAAAGAGCAGTCCGTGGAGAAACGGAGAGGGAGACGTTGTTAGGGAAGTATCCGATGCGTGCAGAAAAGGCGGTATAAAGTTCGGAATATACCTTTCCCCGTGGGACAGGCACGAGCCCTCCTACGGAAGCGGAGAGGAATATAATACATTTTATAAAAACCAGCTTCGTGAGCTTATGACAAATTACGGGGAGCTTTTCTGCCTGTGGTTTGACGGGGCCTGCGGAGAGGGAAAAAACGGCAAAAAGCAGGAATACGACTGGGAGGGCTATTACGCGCTGATAAGGGAGCTTCAGCCCAATGCCGTAATAAACATCTGCGGACCCGACGTGCGCTGGTGCGGAAACGAGGCGGGCAAGTGCCGCAAATCGGAGTGGAGCGTTGTGCCTTCCTCAATGGTGGATAATGAAAAGACGGCGGAAAAGTCCCAGCATGAGGATGACGCCGCCTTTGCCAAAAAGGTTGACAGCACCGACGAGGACCTGGGCAGCAGAGCGGTGATAGAAAAGGCGAAGGACTGCGTATGGTATCCCTGCGAGGTGGATACGTCCATAAGGCCGGGATGGTTTTACCATAAAAATCAGGACAGAAAGGTAAAGAGCCTTAAAAAGCTCATCAGGATTTATGAGAGCTCCGTAGGCGGCAACGCGAGCCTGCTTCTGAATATTCCGCCCGATAAGAGAGGCCTTATAGCCGATGCAGACGTAAAGAGGCTCAGGGAGTTCGGAGAGTACCTGAGAAATACATATTCGGAAAATCTTGCAAAAGGCGCCGCAGCCCACTCCGACGAGTGCGAGGGCGTCAGCACCTCAGGGGACATGGCTCTCACCGAGAGCGGCGAAGAGTTCTGGAAGCCCGCAGACGGCACTGAGAAAGCCGAATTGACGGTGGATTTCGGAGAAAAAGTGCAGTTCAGCCGCATGGTATTGGGCGAGCACATCTTAACGGGACAGCGCGTTGAGAAATTCGGCATATACGCAGAGAAGAAGGGAAAATGGATAAGGATTTTTTCTGGGACCGTAATAGGATACAAAAAAATCTGCAAGTTTAAGAAAACCAAAGCTTCAAAGATAAAAATCGTCTTTGAGCAGTCGCGGGTATGTCCTACCCTTTCAAAGCTGGAGGTGTACCGATAATATGGATTTCGGTATGCCGACCCTTATAGAATACGACAGCGTCGTGGAAAACGCGGCGCTGTGCCGAGAGCCGGGGCTGAGCTTTCTGGAGCTCAATATGAATCTGCCCCACTGTCAGTCCTTCGGCGGCAGGGATATTGAAAGGCTCGGAAAAATCGCCGAGGAAAACGGGATATATTATACGCTGCACCTTGACGAAAACGCCGATTTCTGTAATTTCAATCCCGTGATAAAGGAGGGCTGGCAGCGAGTGCTGAAAGAAACTCTCAGCGCGGCTCGGGAGCTCGGTATTCCCGTTATAAATACCCATTTAAGCAGGGGAGTCTGGTTCACTCTTCCCGAGAGGAAAATTTTTCTCTATGAAAAATACCGTTCACACTATATCGAATCCATTGAAGAGCTGAAAGATATCTGTGCGCCATTTAGGGGGAAAATAAGGGTTTCTGTCGAAAACACAAACGGTTTTATGCCCTTTGAAAGGGCTGCTCTCGAAAGGCTCATCACGGAGCCGAATATCGGACTCACCTGGGATATAGGCCACTGCGAGGCGGCGGGCAATAAGGATGAGGACTTCATGGTCAAAAATCTCGGAAAGCTTTATCATATGCACGTCCACGACGCTCTTGCGGGAAAAGATCATCTGACTTTGGGAGAGGGGCAGATAAATCTTGACGAGAGGCTCAGAGCCGCCGAGGAGGCGGGATGCAGATGCGTAGTTGAAGTTAAGACCTCCGAGGCTTTGCGAAACTCGGTGCTTTGGCTCAGAGAAAATAAAGGTTCTATGTCAAATGTTGGGGTAGCCAATAAATAAAGGAGCAGGGGAGCAGGCGAAAGTCGGAGACTTTTGCCTGCTCAATTTATGTTAAGCGGCGTCGGCAAACATAAAAAGTATTCTTTTTCTGAAGCGGTCA
>CASDTR010000019.1 GCA_949283785.1 uncultured Oscillospiraceae bacterium | reverse complement strand
TTTATGTTTGCCGACGCCGCTTAACATAAATTGAGCAGGCAAAAGTCTCCGACTTTCGCCTGCTCCCCTGCTCCTTTATTTATTGGCTACCCCAACATTTGACATAGAACCAAAGAAAAGGCAGGCTCTGCGCCTGCCTTCAGTTTGTCGATAAAGTGATTTTACTGTCGATATCGTTGCAGAAAAAATTTATTAGTTAATAAAGCTAAAGAATAATAACATTGTGTTACTGGATTTTTCTTATACAATCCCTCTGTCAAGGCTTACGCCTTGACGTCTCCCTTTACACAAGGGAGACAGGAGTATGTGCTGAATTTTAGTTTTTCGACAGTCTCAAGGCGGGCTCTGCGCTTGCCTTTTTGTTTTATCCGATTGCTGTCTCTGCTCTTAAGCTTCCGCTTTCCAAAGTCCGTGAAGATTACAGTAAGCGTAAGCTGCAACAGCCTTGTCGTTCTCAGTGAGCATAAACTTTACTTCTGGAGCCGTGCCCGCCTTCAGAAGCTTGCGCTGATTACCCTCAGGGGTTTCAAGGGCTATCCACTCGATAAGATGCTCCTCTGTCATAGGGTGGTCAACGCTGCCAACATGTACCGTTACCTCAGCGCCCCTAACGGTGATTACGGGCACATGCTTTTCGGCAGCAGCGTCCACCGAACCCGGGACAAGTTTTTCCATTTTTTCACCGCAGCATACCACAGGCACACCCTTATTCTCCGCATATGCAATGATGTTTCCGCAATGTCTGCAAATATAAAATTCCATATTTACTCTCCTTTCGGACAAAAGTCCGCTTAATTTTTTCACCTATATATTATATCCCGAACGTTAAATTTTCAACCGTTAAAAGTAAATATAAGGAAAACCGGATTATAAAAAATTGCCGCCTTCTACGCTTCTTTTTCCCACTGCAAACCCGCTTCAAAGCAAATACCGTTATCTCCGGAAAACGGAGTTGCGTGCTCGCCCTTACTAAAAATCTCTCTCAGCATTCCGTACGGAAATGCATCGCAGGAAGCGTCCTTTCGATAATGGATGCAGTCATTGCACATAACATATCCCAAAACCGGCGGCTTCGGTATGCGCGCTCTGAGTCTGTCTCCCTCGGAAAGGTCTTTGTACCGCTCCCGCTGCTCCCTCTCGGATAAATGTTTAAATACCTCAAAGGAAAGAATATCACCGCTCATATCTTCTTTTTCCTTTCATCGTTACGCTTTTACTATTTTATGTTTATAGTCTCCAGCGTCTCGCCCTCGGCATTTATTTTCTCAAGGGTTATATGCCCGTCCTTCAAAGTGAAAAGTCCGCCTATGTATGAGCTCGGCACCGTGTTCATGTTTCCTCCCTCCTCGATAACGGGAAACTCAACACGGGAATCGGGCTCAGTTATCTTAAATTTATGGGTATGTCCGCACACGCTCATATCGACTGCGCCGTTAAGCAGTCCCATGACCTCTTCCAAATCGGGTTTCAGTGTCTCCTGCTCGGTGTTAACGGGAACATGCGAAAGGTGAACGACATAATCCCCGCCGAAGGACTTGGCTTCATCTACGGCGTCTTTATAAAAATCAAGCTGTTCCCTGCGGTAATTGACCCCGTCCGACAGTCCCGAAAAACCATGGTCGTCATCGGACCTGTCCGTTCCGAAATCGCTTACTATGAAAAATGCGTTGTTATACTTGAACGTATAATAAAACTCTCCCTCAGGGGCGGGAATATAATCTTCTACGGCATTAGCTCCCTCACCCATAAGCTCGTGATTGCCTCTCGTATATATTACGGGGATTTCGCCGCCGCTGAGCTTTGCCATTGAGTCAACCAGCATTGCAAGGTCGTATTTGTTTCCCGCAAACGACACAAAATCGCCGAGACACGCTATAAAATCGAGTCTGTCAAGGTTTTTATAAGCGGCTTTAACAGCTCCCGACGGCAGGGAATGAATGTCGGAAACAGATAAAAACGCGGCTCCTTCACTTGACGCCTGTTCTCTGAATTTTATTTTATCGCCGTAGGCAGTGTTCCCGAAAAAGGTGTGATTGCTCACTGTCAGCAATACGGATTTTACTCCTACACGATACTCGGCTCCCCGCAGCTTTTCCTTTGGAATTGCCACCTGATGAATATTTGTATGGGCCACCTTTTTGCTGTGCGCCGTCTGGACAAAGGTCTCGGTTTCGCCGTCCTTTGTAACCTCCACAAAGCCGAGTCCGTTTCGGTTTGAGATAAATTCCACGGTATATTCGTCGCTTGTATCAAACACAACTGCGCCCGTTACAAGATAGCAGGGAACAGTTACCGATACTCCGACAACCGCAAACAAAACGATAACAGCCAATGCGGCAATTTTCACTTTGCGCACCTGCAAGAGCTTGTCAAAATACATAAAGACAAGCAAAAGCCCTATACCCAAAAGAATGACGGGCAGCGCCTGCGCAAGATTATTTAAGAAGTGAGGATAATTAAGTATGTTGGCGGCTCCCACGCCGAAGGAAACAAGGAAAAGTATAATTTCCAAAGCCACCGAAACAATTGTCACCCATTTGGGAAGCTGCTTTTTCCACATTATCAGAAACAGCAGGAGGAAAAACGGCTGAACGAGCAAAATCGGGAAGAGATTAAAGGTCACATCGCCTTTGAAAAAGTACATGGTGTACTTAGCGCACCAAACGATAATCATACTTATAACTGAAAGAGCTATTGCCGCAAAATTCAGTTTCCTGCTTTTCATATCCATATCCCCTTTTACATTCGGATTTTGAAATAAAAACGCAAATGAAAATCTCCGCTGCCCGATAGTGCTTTCAAAAGAAACACACTGTCCGATAAAAGCTTCCCTCAAGCGGATTGTATCACAGCAAAGTAAAAAAATCAATTTGCGAAAGCGGCGTTTGAGCGATACGCTTTACATAAAAATGCTGATTCAAAAAATTCTTTAAGGCTCAGCCGATTTTTCATAAGCAGCCAAGTAAATGGTCACCTAAAAATACCAAAAGCCCTGAACTATCAGGGCTTTACGGAACTATGCCTTGGATATCGGAACAACGAGGAGGATATATTCGGCAATTACAAATTACGGCTTCGATACTGCTTTGCACCAAAAGGAATCTGCGTTTAAAACATTTTATTCAAGCATTAATTTATCGAAATTATCACAAATCCATTTTGTCATTTTCTTATTCACATTAAAAACGCTTTTATACTTTTCCTTTTCGGAAAAACAGGTGCAGCAAATTAATTGAATAGATAAAATAACATACGGAATCGCTTTTATTTCATCATTGCTAAGTTTTGCCACGCTGTCAAAACCATAAATAATGTTTTTATAAATTTCGATCCATTTATAAAACTTTTCTTTGTCATTTTCGTCAAAGCTCTCACTTAAAATTGCGGTGGCAGCATAACAAGGATCAAAAATCCGAACATTTCTTTCGGATAGGTCAAAATCAATAAAGCTCCATTCGTCCTTTGCTGCAATAATGTTACCGGGATTAAGGTCACGGTGAATAATCTGTTTCGGAAGTTTGCCGTAAAGTGTGCCGAAATATTCAATAATATTTCTATACAGGTTCTCCGGTATTCCGATTACATCTTTTACTTTAGGCAAAGCCAGGTTTTTGACTGCATCATAGATATTGACATCATTTACGGCAGCGTCAGCTTTTTTAAGTGCCAAGCTCAGCTGCCCTATAATCTCACCTATAAACCTTCCCTTGGCTTTATAATCATCTTCATATAAGTCGGCGACTTTTACAGGCACGCCGCGCGACCGTTCTGTTAAAATAAAATACAGCTGACCGTCCTCGACTGTCTCCTTGCCTTTGGTAGTTTTTATCGGGATTGCAGCATACAGCCCCAAGTTTTCCAGTGACTTTGAAATATTAATATGATTGTTTAAGCTGTCTGAATTGACAAAAACCCTATTGATATAATTATCGCCTACATAAAATGAATTTTCGCTTTTTTCCCCTCTTTCATAGAAAATATCTGTGATGGATTCCCTATCTAAATTCCAATTTTTAAGAATTTCTCTTATTTTTTTATGCGTAACCATAATGTGTTCCCCTTCCGAAAGATTGATTTTATAAGGTTTATTAACCGTCCGGCTTTTGAGAAATTGTTTAGGAGTATAACCGAACTCCCGCTTAAACGCCTTATAAAATCCTGCATATGTGTCAAAACCGTAAGCCAAAGCCACATCAATAACTTTATTTCCACAGCTGATTTCATATATTGCATACAGCAGTTTTCTGCGCACAATATACTGCATTACCGGCATACCTACCGCTTTTTGAAAAAGCCGATAATAATGAAACATTGAAAAGTTTGCATGGTAAGCTAATTCCTCTGCCGTTATTTCGGTTTTCAGATTTGCCTCAATGTAATCAAGACTGTTTTGAATAATATCGAGATTGTTCATATCACCACTCTTTTCTCATGCTTTGCAGCTGCACAAATATAGTAACACAAAAGCAGGAAAACACCTTTCCTGCTTTGCGATATCTCTGAGAATAAAATAAAAAACAAAAAACCTTGAAACAACGTGGTTTCAAGGTTTTTCGTGGTACGGCGTAAGGGATTCGAACCCCCGACCTTTTGGTTCGTAGTTTTAATTTTTATTTTTTGCTTTGTTTCTCTTTTTAGCGAAAACCCACGTATTACTGAGTTTCTTAAGCGTTTTCATTTCGTTTCTTGTGGTAGTTTTATGCTTCTTTTTGCAAGTTTGTTGACAAAAAGTTGACAAAAACTCAGCCGCTGCCTTTTCGCAGCGGCTTAAATTATTCTTTTTTCTCTAATTCACTTATCCTTCTTTCATGGCTCACAAGCATGGTCTCGTGTCGCTCTAATATCTTTCCCTTTCTGTCAAGGCGGGAATAAATATCATGGTGGGCTTCTCGGTTATCTTCACGGAATTTGTCCATCTGCTCAGTTAAAAGTTTCATGGTGGTGTCGAGCTTCACGACAGAAGAATTAAGCTTTAACACAGGGGTTACTATTGCGCTTATAAGTCCTATAAGCGCTATTATCACTCCTACAACTTCCCATTGGGTCATGCATCCTCACCCCTAAGCCTTTACAAGGTCGGCGTCAATATATCCGGTGACATTAGAGCCTACAGGCTCTTTTCCACAGCGTTCCTTTGAGGTGGTGATACGGTACCTATCGCCGATGTTTTCGCCGTCATAAAGGTAATAAGTTCCAGTTATGGTGTTGGCGGGAGTGGTAGCCGAGGCGGAACCGTAGAGTTTGACACCGCTGAGCTTTACCGCCATGCCCGCATAGGGGGCTGAGGGTGCGGGAGATGTGGATGAGCTTCCCACGGAACCGCTTGCCGCTCCGATCGCCGAAGCGTCAACATAACCCGTCACGTTTTTGCCTATGGGAGTTTTTCCGCAGCGTTCCTTCAAAGTGGTTATTCTGTACCTTCCGCCGATGTTTTCCCCGTCGTAAAGGTAGTAGGTGCCCGTCACGGTGTTTGAGGGTGTAGTAGCTGATGCAGAACCGTAAAGCTTTGCGCCGCTGAGTTTTATCGCCATGCCGGCATAGGGTGAGGCATCTGAATCGGAAGAGGCGTTATCTGCGGGGTAAACCTCTCTGCCGCTGCCGTCAAAGACTTTATATTTTTCGCCCAGCTCCTTGCAGAAGTTTATCGCGTTCTCGTATACCGCAAAGGCACCCTTCTGACCCAGGCATTTACCGTTACTCCACCCTGTCCCGACACGATACAGATTTTCATTTTCGGGTTTAGAGGGTGTTTCCGGCTCCGTGGGGCTTTCAGGCTTTGATGGTTCCTTTTTCTTTAATCCAAAATATTCGATTACGGCTTTTGCAATAGCTTCGCCCTGTCTTTTCAAATCCTCGTCGCTGTCCACCATTTTGCGGTCGGCAGCGTTATCAAGAAAAGCAAACTCCGAAAGGATTGCAATAATTCCGTTTTTTGAAGGCTCACGCACCATGCCGAAATTATATGCCGATTCGCTGCTTATTTTGACCCCGCGGCTGTTCTGTCCAATAGCTTTATACTGCTTTTCGAGAACATTAGCAAAAGCCTTTGATTTTGTATCGCCCTGCCAGTAGAACACCTCACAGCCATCACCGCCTCCCGCATTGTGAGCAACAGTTACAACTGCGTTTGCTCCCTCTTTTTTGAGCAGGCTCAGGCGCTCAGAAATTCCCATATCCCTGTCGGTCTCTCGTGACAGAAAAGCGGTACAATCGTAATCCTCAAGATAGTCACAGCAATATTTCGCCGCTTTGAAATTCAGAGTTTTTTCCACGAGGCCACCGTATGCAGCTCCTCCGTCGGTGCCGCCGTGTTCTGGGTTTATCATGATTTTAAACATTCGGATTCTCCTCCTCTTCCTTCGCTTTTCGGCTCTGTATAACAAGCTGGCTTCCTAATACTGCGCCTCCTGTTACGAGAATTCCCTGAATTATTCCTTTAACTATTTCGCCGAGAGAAGTCTGCCACGTCGAAAAGTCGGCCGTCGAAACGGTGATAAGCAGTGCAAGCACAATACCGACAGCGCAAAGAATCGCCGGGATATAATTGTCCTTGATTTTCTCGGATTTTTTCATAAATGTCCCGAGAATGTACAGCACGGGAACAAGCAGGATGTAAGATTCCAAAATATAGCTTAATATGTTTTCCATTTTTCTTCTCCTTCTTACTTTAAACTTTAGAATTTATGCTGTGCGCTTCCATAGGTAGCATGTAATGTAAGGCGGCATATTGTTGTGAGCCTCATCTCCGCCCGCAGATACCGCTGCGCCGTATGTCAGCTGCTGTGCTGCGCTGCCGTATCCGTTGCCGCTGAGGTTTATAGTCGAAGGCGATCCTGAATTGCTCGGTCCTCCCGTCAGCAGGTGGCTGTGGGCAGGCATTTCGCTTTGCGTAAGCTTATGAGTTTTTTCGCCCCCTGTTTTTTCAGCGGCCGAAAAGTCGGTATCGGAAGTGTCTACGCCGACGATTGTGCGTCCCTTACCCCACTGCTGCCACGTTCCGCCGAGGTATGCGCTCGGGTTTGTGCTCGATACGGTCATTATGATGTATCCCACAGGAAATTGCGGTTTTGCGAACACATCCGTCCACTGTGCGGGCTGTCCTTCTGCGGCCTCATTGTATTGCAGTTTGCCCTGATAGATTCTCATTCCGTGTATTCCGGCGGCTTCGGCGGCTTGGCTCGCTGTATGGGTATCAAGCTCATTGGTGAGTGTTCCGACATCCGTTCCCTCAAGCCTATCGGCTGCGGCATTAGCTCTGTCTGCGGCGGCTTCTGCAGCTTCAACCGCTGGCCCTCCTCTTTCGAGGAGCTCGTCTATAAGATCACTATTGTTACCGCTCTGAGGAATATTCCCTGCCACTCTGTTTTTGCTTACTTTGACGGGGTAGTCAAAGGTGATAAGAGTTTTATCGTCCTTAGTGAGCTTGATTTGCAGATTGGATGTACCCGCCTCGTCAAACATGGTGTCTTTGACATCTACAACAACTGTATTGTCGGTTATAGATGCAATGTCGTACTGACAATAACCGGAAGGCTTTTCTACGTATGCTTTTGCGGCGGTTCCTTCGGGAATTGTATAGTCGGCGAATGTGAATACAATCGGAAGGGCATTGGTTCCCTGCACATATTCTATGGGGTTAGGTAGAGTTTTACGAGTTACATAGATTTCTCTTGTAATCGAGTTCATAGTTCACCTCCTACGCAAATGAAATATCGGTTACAATTCCTTTGCGAACAGTTATCTTGTGGGTTGCGATGGTGTAAGTGCCGTTTGCTCCGTCATAAGACGATATTGTATCTGCTGATAATTGTCCCGCCACAGATACATACTTTTCTCTTGAATTTACCTCAAAGAACTTTAGTAATTCTTTTGTGCCGATAATTATGCCGTCACTATTGATGTCGGCGTTAAACCCGTCACCGTTCCTAAGTATTAATCCAAGAGCTCCTATTGAAGTGAATATTCTGCGACCTTGTGAGTTTGGCTGTGTTCTAAGCGTTATGCTCGAAACAGAAGAATCTTGTACGTCGATATTAATATCGCAATCTGTGATGTTAAGCTTACCCTTATCAAGATCCCAGTAGTTTTTTCCCTGTCTGTCACTGAGAACCCCTGCCACTATGGTATCGGCTATGATACCGCTGTAATCGATTGCAAGAGTCCACTCCCAGCCTCTGTTATCCGAGGTACGCTGACGGGAGATAAGTATTCCCTGAGTGCCTATGGCGAGGGCACCGAACATGGGGCTGGTTTCATCGAGATTCTCAAAGAGAATGGCAAGTACATCCTGTTTTTTTGCTGCATTATATTGAGCGCCTAAGCGGGTTACGGCTCCATTAATAAAGCCAGCTATCTTATCGGCCATTACCGTACCGTCAGGACGGATAGCTCCGTCTATACGGTTAACTGCACTTGATACGTCGCTAAAATAGTCGCGCTGGAAGTCTCCGAGAACTACGTCAGTTGCTTTCTTCGCGAGAGCGTCATATGTAAGCTCAATTACTCTTGCATCGGTAACAATGCCTAAGCGGTTGTGCCGGCAATGGATTGTATCTCCGAGGGACACGGTTTCAAGTACCTTATAATCCTTGTAATCTTCTGTATCAGAGAGCAGCACCATGTCTGCGGATATGGTGACCTTCGGCTTGTCCAGTCCCAGTTCAAACTGCTCTTTGCATTTGTCAGTGAGAGCTTCGTCAAGCGCCGCTTGGTCAGCACAGATAATGACACCATTTCCTGCATCGTCCTCAGAGGCATCCTCAGCAAGCTTAACGTCTTCAAAGGTCATTGTGGCCGTTCTTACCGTGGGATAGCTGTTAATAAGTGAGCTGTCCGCATATCCGCTGCCTGAGAGTTTGTGACCGTTGTACGCCTTAGGATATATCCTTGTGACTACCTCTCTTGTGTCAACTGTCTCTGTTAATCCGTCCTGCGGTATGTTCTTACCATATCGCAGCTCAACGCCATAATCGCCGCCTACACGGTCATTGATTATGACACTGTAGTTATCAAAGAGGATCTCGCCGCCCCAGCGGTTGATGAAGCTGTTGTCATCGTCGCCGTTGATAGCTTCCATGAGGTTTTTGTACTCATAGTAAGCGGTAGAAACTTTCTCGATGTTAGAACTGCCTGAATACTTGGAATTCGGCGCCGTCATAAGGTCAAGGGCTTCCTGCCCGCTCTTGTTGGTGGGTCTGACATCCGTCAGAAAACAGTCATCCATAGAATCGTAAAATATGGGCTCAAGGACAGCAGATACACCGCTGTCTTTTTTCTCTGTCTGTTTAATCCTGAATAACTGTTCACCGTTGAATGACGGCATTTTTACAACTGCGTCCTCGGTAATATACTTCCATCGTTCGTCTGCATCGATGGGGTGTTCCAGGGAAGCTTCCCAGGCTCCGTTGAGGATAACATGAACCTGAGCGGATGTTGGCGTTAAAGTCATATCGCCGTTGCGGGTGTAGTCGGTGTTGGCGGGATTGTAGAGCTGAATCATACCTCATACCCCCATTTTGGAATTATTTTGAGGCCGAAGCCCTTTGTGATTTGAACTTTATTTACTCCCTCCAAAAGGAATAATTGCTCGTAATCGCCTGTAACGGCTGTATTCTGCATAGTGCCGTCGGTGCGATAAGACAGCATTTTTTCCGTGTCTATGGTGAGATTGTCAGTTACAACAGCTTCCATGCTATTGCCGTTGACTGTCAAAGTGCAATCGCCATCGCCTGAAATAAGATATATCGGTCTGCTCAAGTCTCCGGGATTTCGCACAGTGCCGTTTGCATCGGGCTCTATGGCTGTTTTTCCGGTCCTCAGAAATTCATAAGGAGTACATGTAAATTTAACCGTAAATTTTCCAAAACATTTTAAGTCTCTTTCTATAGAGTCGCAGTCAATTTTTGTAACCTGATAATACGCATCAGCAGAATCGGAAAGCGTAAGCTCGCCCGTTCCTGAGAGCCATTTTTTAATTTGCCTTATCTTTTGAGAGAAAGCTTCTGACTTTACGGAAAAAGTACAGGATATAACGAGATTACTGATATAATCGTCAGTGCCTACTAATTCTCCTCTACCTCCGATTATCGGAAAGGTATTGTATGATTTACCCGCTCCGCTGAATTCGGGGTAATCATAAAGGAGCAAGCCGTGGCTTGCTCCCGTTGTTCCGTTATACTGAATATCGTACATCATGTTACTCCTTTTGCTCTGAGCCCCGCCGCCTGCTGACCGCTGATTTTACGGATTGTGTAGGCTGCTGCCTTCTCTTTAAGAGGTGTACCGTCAACACTGACCTGATTAAACACCTGAACAACTATGCCTTCAAGCATCTCTCTGATATCAATAGGTTCGGTGCGAGTGTTCAGCCTTGCTGCTTCTTTGGCGTAAGTTACTGAAATATCGTGAGGAATTACCTGAGAACCGTTAGGCAAATATGTAAGCTCTCCTCGGCCTCCTTCGTTCATACGGGCAAATCCGCCTTGCCAATCCATAGTTCCGTGAAGAAGGTAGGGAATTTTTGGTATGTTAAAACCAAAGTGCTTACCTCCTCCTATAGGAGACCATTCGGGAATATCAATGGAAATCTTATTGATTCCATCAAGAGCCATGTTTATAAGGCTGATTATTCCGTTAAGCGTATATTTAAAGGGAGCAGTGATAAGTCCCCATATACCTGTGAAAATATCTACAACGCCTTGCCAGGCTCGCTCCCAGTCGCCTGTAAATATTCCTGCAACAAAATCTATAATTCCACTGAACACACTTTTAATGCTGTCCCAGACGCCTTTGACAGTTGCAAACAATCCGTTGAGAAGATTGCCGAAGATACCAAAGGACTGTGTCCAGTCAGTAGTGAATACGCCTGTTAAAAATGCATCAAACTGTCGAAATTTTGTTTCAATCCAGGTCCACACATCTCCCGCTATTCTTTTAACGTCTTCCCAATGGGTGATTAGAAGATAGCCTATGGCTATTACTGCTCCGATGGCTAACACCACCCAGCCGATAGGACCTGTAAGGAATTTAAAAGCCATTCCAAGGCCCTTTGTTACCAAGGTTGCTATCTTACATACTCCATTCCAAATAACTGTTGCGGCTGTATGCATTTTCGTTGCGGCTGTAGACAGTAGTTTTGCTTTCCTTAGGGAACCTAATATTTTTATAAAAGAACTTGCGCCTTTTACAGCCCCGCCGAATCCTTTTACAAGATATCCTACTCCTCTCACTGCGCCTCCGAATACGGTCAGTACGGGACCTGCTGCAAGTGCAATACCTCCAAACCCCAAAATCATTTTTTGTGTTGCAGGATCAGTTTCTGCAAATTTATTGATTAAATCTGTTGCATCTTGAATAAGCGGTGTAAAAGTAGGAAGAAGTTTCTGACCGAGAGCTATATTAAGATTATCAACAGCCCCTTCAAATGTTCTCATGCTGTTAGCTGTTCCGTCTGCAGTTCTTGCGTAGTCTCCCTGAGCGTTTTTGGTCATATCTAAAATATAATTGTAACGAAGTCTTACTTTTTCAGCCTGAGTCATATCTTTGATTTCTTTATTTATTCCTTCGGAAAAGGCATACTGTTGTAAATTCGCTTCCGTCATTACAACGCCAAGAAGTTTAAGAGACTCTGTTTCGCCTGTAAACACTCCGTTTAAAGCGGTCATTGCCTGACTTATTTCAATATTTTTAAATGAAGCGAGATCTCCGGCTAAACCAGCTAAGGAAGTTGACATGTTAGCAGCTTCTTTTGTATCAAGCCCCATCGATGTTGCCATATCGCCAAACAGCGAAGTTGCTTCAAGAGCCTGATTTTTCGATAAACCAAAAGTTTTAGTTGCTGTATCTGCCCAGTCTTTGACTGATTGAGCGTTGTTTTTGAACGCAACATCTACTTTGTTTAAGTTCTCCTCGTAATCTGAAGCTGCGGTTATCATTTTTTTGGCCGCTAAAGTTAACGGAGTAGTTATAGCAAGGGTCATTTTTGCACCTAACCCCTGCACTTTTTTGCCCCAAGCGTCCATTTTTGTACCCGCTTCCTGCATTTTAGTGCCGAGATTTGAAAAGGCAGAGCCTATTTGCTGTCCCATTTTGGTGAAAGCTGAACCCATTTTAGATGCGAGCTTCGAAAAGGAAGAACCCGCTTTATTAGTTTTACTTTCGGTTTCTTCTACAGTTTGGCTCGCTTCATCGAGGGACTCTTTTAAGTCATCGTTAGCCTTTTCCGCCTCGTTGACGGCCTTTTTATAATTCTTACTGTCGCCGGTTATTTTGGCTGAAAGCGTATAGTCCGGCATCACTCCACCTCCTTACGTGGTCTTCTCATACCGCTTGCTGCATAGATTGCGTCAATCCAGCTCTTCCCCTCTTTTTCTTCAACTTCATTGATGATGTCGAGGTTATGGCTGACAATTTCCATATCTGCTTTTCTGACTTTTTTCTTTTGAAAAGGCTTGATGGCAGGCTTATTTTTGCCGCGATTGACGTTGTAAAAAGCCGAAAAACAAGCCTGGTACATTCTCAGGCCCTCCGATATGGCTTTATTCTCCCACGCTTTGATGATGAAAGCTTTTTCCTTTTGAGTAAGCTCTTCATAATCCTTTTTGGTATATCCGAAATTAACTGCAAAAAAAGCGAAGTCAATATCTTTCAGATACGGCTTCGCTGTTTCGTCATATTCTTTATCAGGCTCACTGCCGTAATACTCTAAGTCAATCAGCCTTTGGGGAAGAAAAAAGGGCAGTCCTTCTCGAGGGCGTCTGCCACCATATCGGACATTTTAAGGTAAGCTCCGCTTTCAGCTTCGAGTAATTCCTCAGCCATTTCTTTGGCTTTTTTGGTAGGCTCAAAATTATATGCATCTTCTCTGATAAGACCGTATGCAAAAGTTACCGTAAGCTCCGTGATTGTCATAGAGCCGGACTGCATTATTGAAACCATTGACTTGCCGAGAGTGTTCTCGATCATCTCAATACGTTTGAGTCCGTATTTGAGCTTATATCTTGTGCCTTTATACGCTAAAATCCCGCTCTTGTATTCAAGTGGGCTTTCTGCTGATTCCTGTTCGAGAATTACGTCTTTGTTTTCGGGCATCCTTTGAACCTCCTTTATTCAGACTTTGCTGTGATCGTAGCAACACCGGCTTTAAGAGCTTTACCGGAACTGTCGGTTTCGATAATCATTATCTCATCGCCCGTCGTGGTGCCGCTTATTGCGGAAGTACCGTCCCAGCTTGTCTGTGAAATAACATCACCTGCATGGGGATAGGAAAGAGGCGCTTTACCTGTCTTATAGAAATACTTGTTGCTTCCGCTTTTTGCGGGATTTACGTAAACCATAGTATCGCCGTTTGCACTGCTGCCGGGAACCGATACAACGGTAAGGGATGCAAGAGGTTTGCTGCTTCCGGTATCGGGAAGATTGTCAGGCATTGTATCGGGTGCAGGTGGATTTTCAATAAGGTCAATAAGCGGTCCCATTCCCTCAAGGGTGAGGCTATAAGCTTTGTTATTCCGAGATTTGCATTCGATTGCAAAAACGTTGTTCCTAAATTCTCGTAGCAGGATATGTAGTGATAAGCCATCCTTGACTTTATGCCGGCGAGTTTTTCTGTATAATCCTCAAAGGTGTCAAAGCCCAATTCCGTGTAAAGCTTTTCATCTCTCATTCTTTTAAGCCCTTTGCAGAATTCCAAAAGGGCGGAAGCTGCTACCTGACCGTTAGCCATAATCTGAGCATGAAGCTTTGCGGCTTCATCTGCTCTTTCTCCGGTTATTTCGCTGTATTCTTTAATAAGTATCTCTGACATTTTGCATTTCTCCTTTATGCGGCCGTGACCGCTTTCTTTTTGCTCTTTTTATTGCGCCATTCTTCCCATTTCCTGAGAAATTCTTCAATTTCGGGAGTTTTGCCGCAATTGCGTAGCCCTCTGCACTGGATCACCGTCTCACTTTGGGGAGACACCTCCATTGTGTAATATGATTCATCGGGATCAGATTCTCTGCGGATAAAAAGGATAACCGCCTGACCGTTAAGGTATTTGTCCGCATAAGTAGCTACGCAGTGATTCAGGCTCGCTCCCTCTTTTATTAGTTCTCCCGCTCCTTTTGCCGGTCTTATGAATAACCCGTCAGCTGAGAAGGAATATTTCTTTTCAAGGGCTTTGAGCTTTATCTCAAAAGCTCTGTCCCGCTTCGCTATGGCTTCGGCTTCCTTCTGTGCTTTAAGCTCTCTTATGGCTCTTGAAGTGTCTTCATGAGCCTTTCTGAGGTCCTCAGGGAACAGGATAAACTTTTTGCTGAGGTCGAGCTTCAGCTTTTCGCACTCGTGGAGATAGTCGTAATAATCGCCGATGAGTGAATAACAAGTACCCTCCCTCTGCTGGCTGCTTAGATACGTCCTGAGTTTATGCACTGTCATTCTTTTGGCTAAGCAATTGATTTCGAAAGTTTTGTATCCGTAGTGCTGCCTGATGAATTCTATGTCATCGGGATTTTTAAGCTTATGCCGGATGATGAATTGCTTATCTGCCAGTCGTGTTTGGTTGTAGCCTTTCAGTTCTTTAACTGCGCTTCGAGGAACTCCAAGAGCTTCTGAAACGGTTTTCTTACGGAAGTTTACTATCTGCATGGATAAGCGCCCGTTTATTTTATCTTTAAGTAGTTTTGCAAATCCTTCTTTGAAAAGCCTTTCTGTAAGAACGGGATATTTCACATACAGTTCAAGATATCTTGTAAGATTGGGCGGATAAGAAGAGCCTGTTTCCTGTATATATTCGTATGCGCAGCTGTATTTGAAAAACGTTTTTGAAAGATCGGTTTCCCATTTTATGCCTAAAATATAATTAATGCTGCTTTGAAAGTAGTTGTACGGCACGGGCTTGCCGACGCTCTTCTGCTCAATCCAATATTCCCAGCTGCTGTATTCATCGATAAAGAAATAATCCATTCCGTAAACACTGTACAGCTTACGCACAAAGGTCCTTATGCCGTCGGGATGAATGTACAGCCTCATATGTTCGCTCAGTTCCATGCGTTCGTCCCATTCCTTGCCGTAAGAACGGCGAACGTAAAAGGAGCGGAGCATCAAGGCTTTGTTTCTCATTTTCTGCACCACGAGGAAATATCCGTAGTCTATAAGCGTTTTGTGCCCACGCCATTCGTCCTTGAAGGTAATGATCCTCCCGCACTTTGGGCAGATCCCCGACGTATTGTGCTGAGCCGAACCGTTTTTCAGCTCACGCAAAGAAAACCACTTTCCGCAGTAAAGACACCTGGCTCCGTATCCTTCTTTTGCACTGCTGACGGCTGCGTAATTAACCTCGCGGAAAAGGTCATCCCTTACCCATGTTTTCAGCTTGTCCATATCAAGGTATGGCAGCATCTCAAAGATGCGCTCCATTGTATGCTGTTTTGCCATTTTGCACTTCTCCTCTCAGATGAGGTCGAAGAGGTCAACGTCAAGACTGCTCTTCTCCTCGGTATGTGCGGACTTTTCTGTCGGCTGGCTCTCTGAATGCTCTATGCCGAAATACTCTTCTGCCCAGCGATAAACTACGCTGTCCTCAACGGCAGCAACTCCGTTCTTTGCCTGCTTCTGTGCTTTGCTCCTTATAGAGCTGAGACAGTCTTTAAGGGTTTTGTTTTCGAGGTCAGCCATTTTGCTGACATCAAGAAAACGGTCTATGATGTGCTGAGCAATAAGCTTTTCGTATGCTGAGCCATTCTCAGCTTCTTTGTCGATTTTATTTATAAATTCCTGATTGGTCATATTAATTCTCCTTTAAACTTCTTTTGTGGACTATGATGCCGATTTTTTAATCTCTCTTCCGCATACGGACATACACATACCAATGGCCGTTGTAGTTATTGAAAGAAGCTTCCGCTCCTATGTAAGAATAGCTTTTATGTCGCTTTTCCCAGTATTCGCGGTCATAGAGCTTTTTCTCGGCTATTCGGGCAAGGCCGCGTTTTGTAATTTTGCCGTCACGGGGCTTTTTGATCGTTGGCTGCTTTAAGTTTTTAGACCCGCTCCACCGCCGCTTGCCTTCCGGATCCTTGGTCATGTACCTGGCAAGAGCCTGCAAGCCGTTTTCGTTAGGCTGTAATCTGCGTGCATTTGTCCAGTCTCCGTGTCCCCATTTCTGCTCTGCAATATCCCTGTCCATACCTGACATCACCATATGGACGTGCCATCGGAGAACACCTGTTCTTTTGCTGACTTTTGCTTCGATGACATATATATACTTTAATTCAGGTAAGTTGCTGCGCTTGCGGTGCCGCCTGATCCTGCTGACATAATTTTTAACGTCATTAACTACCTCTTCACGAGTAGACGGCATTTCGTCGTCTCTGTATGTAAGGTGTACTGCAAGATCTCCGCCTCCAAAGTTTGTGTTAAGAACTCTGTCCAACTCTTTCTTTGAGTTTTTGTCATTAAGATTCTTCTGAGCTTCTCTGCTGAGAGAACCGGCAGGCATTTTTCTTCCGTCGGAACAGACAGGGAAGAATTCTACCTCAAGGATTTTGCCGGACACTATTCTTTTTTCTCTGATTATTTTGAGTCACCCCTTTTCACATGCTCCGTTTGTTAATACCCAATACAAGGCCGTCAAAGGGCTCCGAAGCCCTTAAAATATTGACTTTTCGGGGTGCTCGTTGTATAATAATTTATAGACACGAGTGACCCTAAAAAGTCACGCTTCGAGCCTGTTCGGTTGCAGCCGGGCAGGCTCATTTTTTACGCTTTTTTTATTCACCGCTTAACACTTTGCCTGTCTCCTGGTCTACTTTCAATTGGAGCTGCGAAAGGTCTTCCTCTTTAGCGGAGTTCTGCCACTTGAGAGAAATCTCACATTCATTCAATATGTAGTCCAGCTTTTCAATAAAGTCTTTGTCTATAATCTTGTACGGAAATATAATTGCCTGTAACCACAGTCCGGCGGTCACAACTATATACAGCTGTCCGTCGTCGCTTATGCGCTCATACATATGCATAACATCAAACGAATCGACCAGCGGAGCTAAATATCCAAGGTCTATAAATACAATACCTCTGCTCGTTGCAATTGCTCTGAGCTTTGACTGATTTTGATACAATACAAAGTCGGTTTCCCTAACCTGAGAATCAGCAGCGATCGTGTCGCGAAAGTCTATACAATCAGGTACAGGAAGTGTTCTGACTGTCCAGCTATCACGCTGCTTTTCAGGAATATCCCACATTGTGAGCAGAGTCTCTTCATTGATATACGGTAATCCTATTACCGGGTATATTGCGCTGCCGTCGCTGATGTACTGCTGACAAACTTCCATACCTGCGCTGTTGACGGTAACACGGTCGAATATGATGGCAGTCTTTTTCTTTTTGCAGATGTTGCCAATAACTTTAAACTTCATAGCTTTCCTCCGTTAAAGATAATCTTTCAGGTTTTGCCACGATTACGGAATGCGGCGCTTTAAGATCCCTGATTTCTGCGGAGACTATTATCTTTCCTTTGTCGCAACGGTAAACAACAGCGTCTACTGTGCCGTGGTATTCGATGCCGTAATAGTCCCTGTATGTAACCTCGGCGCCGCTATTGCTTTGCCTTCCTTTCGAGATATTTTTTAATTCTCCTGCGTCCTCTTGCGTCCAATGTGTCGATAAAGTTTGTCCAGGCTTCAAGGACGTCCGTGAAAAAGCGCTCGCCCTCCCCTTCTATAGCGACAATATAGCCTTGTGCAATCCGGGAGAGGCTAACCTCTCGGCAGTGGTAGATTACAAGCCTTTGAAGCGGTGCTTTGTCCTGCGCCGTTCTGCTCTGGTACTCCCTTATTCTTCTGCGCCCTCTTGCGTCCAATGTCTCAATGAAACTTGTCCAGGCTTCGAGAAGGGCAGTAAAAAATCGTTTCCTTTCACCTTCAATGGCAACAATGTAACCATAAGGAACGGAAGATAAGCTCATTTCCCTGCAATGATAGAGTACATGGCGCTGAATATCCTCTTTGCCCTGCGGCTCCATTTTTTCACCTTCTTTTTAATGTGCTTTTTTAAACCATCTTCAAAAGCAATGAGCACTTCTTCGTAGATTATGCCGACTATCAGCAGCGCACTGCCGCCTACGCCTACAACGATGGGGACTATTGTTTCAATCAGCGACAACACAGTTATTCCTCCTGACTGCGGATATCCAGCGAGCCGCACTCTTTAGATCTATGGAACTGATTAGCTGCGGCGATAATCTCGTTAGAACTCAGCAACGTCTTAATCTCAGGACTCGTGTTGATACTGCCGATAACGTTCCTGACCAGGTGATACAATATCTGCACGGCAATTCTGTCATCTATGTTGATGTCGAGCCCGCCACACCACAGTGGCAGACACGAATAATCAAGGTTGGCACCGCGCAGATTGGCATCGCGCAGGTCGGCACCGCACAGGTTGGCATCGCGCAGGTCGGCACCGCACAGGTCGGCACCGCGCAGGTCGGCACCGCACAGGTTGGCATCGCACAGGTTGGCACCGCGCAGATTGGCATCGCGCAGGTCGGCACCGCGCAGGTTGGCACCGTACAGGGCGGCATCGCACAGGTTGGCACCGCGCAGATTGGCATCGCGCAGGTCGGCACCGCGCAGGTTGGCACCGTA
>CASDTR010000018.1 GCA_949283785.1 uncultured Oscillospiraceae bacterium | reverse complement strand
TCTTGTTTGGACATATTCCTTCCTGCCTTTCTTTAGGTTTGAGCAACTTTATTGTATTGGCTTTTGGGGGATATGTCTATTTTTTTGCTAATAAATAAATGTTGAGGTCTTCACCCCAACATTTATTATAGAACCTTTTTTTATTTGAAATTTATGCGTTTTCTTCTTCGGACTTGAGAGCGGCTTTCATCTGCTTATATGCCTTGGTGCCTTTTCTCGAAGAGAAAGCAATGTTAATTGCATGGTCGCCGACTCTTTCAAAATCGGTAATGGTGTTTACGAAGAGCATTCCCGCCTCGGTAGTACACTCCATGTTGTTAAGTCTCGCAATATGGGTGTTCTGATAGAGATCGGACAGATCATCGATGTGCTCTTCCAGTTCATAGAGCCTGAAGCTTTCGTCCGCCGTAAGGGTTTGCTTATCGAAGGCGTCTATGGCGCCGCTCAAAAGTTCCTGAGTGGTGTTAAAGAGGTCACGAAGCTCGTCTTTTGCAACTTGCGAAAGAGTGAGCTTGTCCTCTACGCTCTTTTGAGCCGCTTCGGAAAGATTGAGAGCGTGGTCGCCGATGCGCTCAATATCGTTCACCACATGGAAAAGACTGCCGATGTATTTGGAGTCGTTTTCCAGAAGATCAAGGGAATTGATTTTTATGAGATATGAGGTGATCTTATGATTTAAGAAATTGATGGCTTTTTCCCTCTCGGAAATCTTCTCAACCTCTGAGATGTTCATGTTGATCAAAGCATTGGATGCGGCAGCGAAATTCTTCTGTGCCATTTCAGCCATACGCTTTACCTCTTTGCCGACCTGTACGATCGCAAAGGGAGGAGTATTGAGAATACGCTCGTCCAAATATTTGAGATGCATTTCCTCGTCGGAGGCTTCCTTGCCGGGAACGAGCCGGCAGGAAAGCTTGACAAGACCGTTTGCAAAGGGGAAGAGTACAACAGTGCTTACTACATTGAATATAATATGTGCAGCCGAAATCTGAACCATGGCGCTGTCACTTATTGATTTGAGCAGCTCGATATATGGCGTGTATGCCGTAATGAGCATAAATATTCCGGTGCCTATAACGTTAAAGAGAAGGTGGATAACTGCGGCGCGCTTGGAATTCACTTTTGTTCCCGCAGTTGAAAGAAGGGCGGTTACGCAGGTTCCGATATTCATGCCGTAGAGAACATATACAGCAAACTCAATTGGAACAAGTCCCTGTCCCGCAAGAGCCTGTAAGATACCGATCGTGGCGGAGGAGCTCTGAATGATTCCCGTCATAACAAGACCGATCATAACGCCCATAAAGGGATTGTTAGCATTTATAATAAAGTCCTGGAACGGCTGGAAATCACGAAGAGGCTCCATGGAGGAGGACATGGTGCTCATTCCGAGGAACACCAGGCCGAAGCCGCAAATGATTTGTCCTATATGAGTCGTCATCTTCTTTTTGAAGAAGGTCATCAGAATCACGCCGATAAAAATGGCAAGGGGAGCGATGTCAGTTAAATCGAGGGCGATCAAGACGCTGGTAACGGTGGTACCGATATTGGCGCCCATAATAACTCCTACTGCCTGAGTCAGGTTCATCAGTCCGGCGTTTACGAAACCGATTACCATAACCGTGGTGGCGGAGGAACTCTGAATAACGGCCGTTACTACAAAACCAACTAAAACTGCAAGGAATCTGTTAGATGTCAAAACTTCGAGCAGCTTTTTAAGCTTTGAACCAGCCGCAAGCTCGAGTCCGTCGCCCATAAACTTAATACCGAACAGAAATAAGCCGATTCCTCCGGCAAAGAGAAGAAAATTTTGAATAGTCATATTTTACCCCTTTTGTCGTTCTATATCTATATGTACAATTTACATTATATGGGCTGGATTGTCAATGTTTGTTAATAAACTGTGAATAAATTCACAGAGAGTTAATTATTGTCGATTTGGGGAAAATCTATATAAAGAAGGAAATTTTTTTTAAAAATACAATATGTAGTTGTTTTCAAAGGAAATAACTGATATAATACTTACATAGTGTGGGAGGTATCGGTAATGAAAAAGAACACTTTTTTCAAACGTTCTATTTTCGGCGGCTTTAAGCGTGAGGACGTCATCGACTACATAGATAATCTTAAAACCGAGCTTGAAAGCGCCAAAAGCGATATTGAAAAACTCAGAGAAGAAAATTCTTCGCTTAAAGATGCAAATGAAACTTTGAGTCGGGAGACGGATAATTTCAGGAGTGAAAACGTTTCTCTTTCAATGTCTCTGGCAGAAAACACGATTTCTTTAAACGAGGCGAAAGCCGAGCTCCAGAAGTCTAAAGAGGAAGCGGCCGATTTGAAGAGAGAAAACGAGCTTCTCAAAGCGGAAAACGAGAACAACAGGGCTAAGATCGATCGCGCCTGTGAAATAGAGTCCCATGTGGGCGGAATGATTGCCGACGCTAAAATTTACAGGGAAAAGCTGATCTCTGACGCCAAAAAGGAAATTGGTGCTTTATCAGCTTCTTACTGCGACGCAGCAAAGGAAATAACGGAAAAAATTGATTCTTTTACCGACGAGCTCAACGATTTATCTGCGGGAGTTTCAGCTTCCCTTTCATCCATTATGGATTCGCTTTTAAAGATGTCCGATGAAATTGAGAAAAGCAAAAAATCCTTTACCGATTCAAGTAAAGAGGAAGCTAAGGCTTCATCAGGCGTATGCGGTTATTCTTTAAACGATGAGACACAGGAACAGTATCCCCAGCCTGTTTTAGGCTCTGAAAGTCTGCAAAATTCGGATTCCGCTCATTTTACCGCAGTAAATAACGGTCAGAGCGGAATGTACGGCGACTTTTCTTCCGCCTTCAGCGAGCTTTTGGGATTCAGCGGAAGTATAATTAACTGAGGCGAAGGTAAAATGGCTGAATATACGATAAATACAAATGAACTTAAAGAAAAGGCGAAAGAGCTGAAGGCGGGGGACCGAGTGCTGCTATCGGGAACAGTTTATACCTCGAGGGACGCCGCCCACAAAAGAATTTTCGCCGCTTTGAAAAACGGAGAAGAGCTTCCCTATGACCTTGACGGAGCCGTTATATATTACGCAGGTCCTACTCCGGCTCCGGAAGGACTGCCCATAGGAAGCTGCGGCCCCACCACTTCCGGAAGGATGGATCCTTACGCACCTGCGCTGCTTGATGCAGGCCTTATCGCAATGATAGGAAAGGGAGGCCGTTCGCAGGAAGTATGCGACGCGATTTGCAGGAATAAGGCTGTTTACCTTTGCGCCATAGGCGGTGCGGGAGCTCTGGCAGCCAAGTGCATAAAATCCTGCGAGGTCATCGCCTACGAGGATTTGGGGTGCGAGTCTGTTAAAAAGCTCAGAATAGAGAATTTCCCGCTAATTGTCGCAATAGATTGCAGCGGCGGCAATTTATTTAAACAGTAATTGATTCAAAAGACGGGTTTATCCCGTCTTTATTTTACCGTTAATATTTTATGTTATAGGAGCGTTAAAAATCCCATGGTATCAGATTTCATCAGTTTAAGAAAAAAGATAATAGAAAACGAGTTCAGCAGAATGAACAATATGCAGCGCAAGGCCGTTTTTACAACGGAGGGACCGCTGCTTATTCTTGCGGGTGCGGGAAGCGGAAAAACGACAGTTATAATCAACCGAATCGCCAATATTGTCAAATACGGAAAGGCCTACAATTCTGACGAAATACCCTTCGGAGTAACGGATGAGGATACGGCTTTGCTCAGGGAATATATTGACGGAAACTGTGATTTTGAAAGTATTTCGGATATTGTCGGAATCGACGCGGCAAAGCCATGGCAGATTTTGGCTATAACTTTCACCAACAAAGCCGCCGGTGAGCTCAAAGACAGGCTGGAGGCTATGCTCGGAACTCAGGCAAACGATATTTGGGCAAGCACCTTTCATTCCTGCTGCGCTAGGATTTTAAGGCGCTACGGTGAACTTATCGGATACTCCTCTCATTTTACTATATATGATACGGATGATTCAAAACGGGTAATGAAAGAGTGCCAGCGCACTTTGGGCATCGAGGATAAAATTCTGTCCCACAAGGCTATTTTAAGCGAAATAAGCCGCGCAAAGGACAGCCTTATTTCACCTGAAGAATTTGCTAAAAGTGCAGGCAGCGATTACAGGCTTCAAAATATAGCAAAGGCTTATCGGCAATATCAGAAGCAGCTCAAGCAGGCCGACGCCATGGACTTTGACGATATGATAGTCAACACAGTAAAGCTTCTGCGTGAGCATGACGAAGTACGGGAATATTATCAGAACAGGTTTAAATACATCTTTGTGGACGAATATCAGGATACGAACCACGCTCAGTATGTGCTCACTTCTCTCCTTGCCGCCAAGCACAGGAATATATGCGTTGTGGGTGACGATGACCAGAGCATTTACAGGTTCAGAGGCGCCACGATAGAAAATATTTTGAGCTTTGAAAAACAGTATCCCGATGCTACTGTCATACGTCTCGAGCAAAATTACCGTTCCACTCAGAACATTCTCGATGCGGCAAATGCCGTTATAAAGAATAATACCGAGCGAAAGGGCAAAAATCTCTGGACCGATAACGGCAGCGGAGATAAGATAGTTTATAAAACCGCATACGACGACCAGGAAGAGGGCACATACATAGCTCAGGAAATTTTGAATAATTACAAAAATGGCGCCAAATGGAGCGACCATGCCGTCCTTTACCGCATGAACGCCCAGTCAAACGGAGTTGAGCGCGCTTTTGTCCGCATGGGAGTACCTTACCGTGTCATGGCGGGACACCGCTTCTATGACCGTAAGGAAGTGCGTGACGCGATAGCATATCTTCATGTAGTAAATAATCCCGATGACAACGTAAGGCTCAGAAGGATCATAAACGAGCCAAAGAGGGGAATAGGCGAAACCACAATCAATAATTCCGCAGAAATCGCAGACGTAATCGGAACAAGTATTTATGACGTAATCAAACATGCCGACGAATATCAGAAGCTCAGCAGAGCTGCTGAGAAGCTCGAAACGTTTGTATACATGATAGAGGATTTTATTGAGGCTTCCGACCAGATGCCTCTTAGCAAGCTGCTCGAATACATACTGGCAAAAAGCGGTTATTTAAACTCTCTTCGAAACGATGCGGAAACCTATGAGGAACGAAAAGCAAACCTTGATGAGCTTGTCTCGAACCTTGAGCGTTATTCCCAGGAAAATGAAGACCCCACTCTCAACGGTTTTTTGGAAGAGGTATCCCTCATGAGCGATATAGATAATTATGATTCGGAGTCAGATACAGTCGTGCTCATGACCCTTCATTCCGCTAAAGGTCTTGAATTTCCTATAGTCTTTATTCCGGGAATGGAGGAAGGGGTTTTCCCGGGATATCAGACGCTGTTTATCCCTTCCGAGGTGGAGGAAGAGAGAAGGCTCGCATATGTTGGCATTACGAGAGCCAAAAAGAAGCTTTATCTTGTCAATGCAAAGTCCAGAATGCTTCACGGCTCAACTACCAGAAACAGACCCTCACGTTTTATAAACGAGATTCCCGATGAGCTCCTTGACAAAATCAACGCGCCCGTCAGTTCATCGTTTATCAGGCACAGCTTTTCATCTGATGACAGCTTAGGAGGAAAGAAGAGCTCCTCAAGCGCGTCAGCTCATTCAATCGGTATAGGAACAGTAAAGAAGCTTTCGGCCTCAAATGAAAAGTTTAATGCAGGAGATACTGTTATGCACAAAACTTTCGGAGAGGGAGTAGTGATAAAAGCACAGCCTATGGGCAACGACACATTTCTCGAAATCGCCTTTAAAACTGCGGGCACTAAAAAGCTGATGGCAAAATACGCGGGCCTTACAAAAGTGTAACTTTAATCAGGGTATCATCATAGTATGTATCGAAGTTAAATTAAATTTCAATACTCTTAACAGGAGGCTATACTATGATGGATAACAATCAGGTATCCCAGTGCGAAGCGTTGGCTTCCGGAATCAGAGAAGCTGTTTGCATAGATACAAACAGGGTTTATGATTCCTGCGCCGACAAGGATTGTTTAACGGACCTGAGAGTATATTTTACCGACAAAACGCAGCCGGCCATAAATGAAGCTACATCGGTAAAATGTCGAAAGGTAGAAATTGAAAACGCGTTTATCGACGTTGAGGAAGTACCTTTCAACCGCGGATTCTATTCGGTTGACATCACATATTTTTTCACTATCACTCTTGACGTTTACTCTAATCCCCTGAACCCTCCGACGAGTGTTACGGGACTTGCAACCTTTACCAAAAAGTGTATTCTTTACGGCAGCGACGGAAATGTAAAGGTATTTTCATCGGAATTTACCGCTGACGAAGAAGATGTACAGAGCCTTCCCACGGGTACAAACCCTAGAGCCAAGGTTCAGTGCGTCGATCCCGTCTGCCTTGAAGCAAAGCTCTGTGCGGCCCCCAGCTGCCATGAGTGCTGCTGTGTTCCCAAGTGCGTAAGGAACCGCTTCGACGGCACCTTCACCGCAGTACCTGCCGAGAAAACCGTATATGTCACTCTCGGTCTCTTCACCATAATCCAGCTTGAGCGTGACGTTCAAATGCTCATTCCGGCATATGATTTCTGTATGCCCGAAAAAGAATGCTGCTGCGACACAGATGATCCCTGCGAGGTATTTAAAAAGATCAAATTCCCCGTTGAGGAGTTTTTCCCGCCGAGGTCTACGGATTCAGATAACCCCGGCTGCGGCTGTGGCTGCAAACACTGAACTGAATAAAGCTGTAAAACGCGTAAACCGGGCCCCGAAAAATCGGGGCCCGGCGGCTGTTGAAAAACTAAAATTCAGCACACACTCTGTCTTCCTCGGCAGAGGTAGACGTCAAGGCTTGCGCCTTGACAGAGGGATGTGTGCGAAAAAGCAATAATACAATGTTTTTATGCTTTGCTTGATTATCCGCAAACTTTTTCGGCAACATTGTGAACAGTAAAACCACTTTATCGTAAAATTAAGCCTCGGATGCTCTCCGAGGTTTTTTTGACATTAATTTTCAGGATTTTAAAGCGATTGCACAAAACAATCGCATTTTCAATGATTTTGAACAACAAGCAGAAAACGATGTATTTTTCCTTCAATTACACCTTTTTTCTCTAAAATTTCCTGTGCACGGTACAGATTCTGAAGACAATCGGCAACGGCGAAATCGGGAAATTCCCACTCGATGATATGAGCGAACCAGACAAAAGCCCCTACGCTCCAAAACTTTATCGGCCGAAAAGCTTCGTCAGACTCCAAAACTTTGAATCCGATTTTTTCAAACGAGCTGCGTACTGTATTCAGATATTGATTCGGAAAAGGCGGGGGAGGGGTATCGTTAAGCAGCAGCTCAATCAGCTCTCTGTCGTTTTCGGCGCCGACCTGTTCAGTAATAAAAATTCCATTCGTTTTTAATACTCTGTGAATTTCGCTTGTGTTAAAGCTGCCGTGGCGATTTATGACAATATCAAAAGTTTCGTTTTTAAACGGAAGATATTCAAAGGCGTTTGCCTCTCTGAAATCGACTCCGAGAGGAAGTAATTTTTCCCTGCAAAGCTCAACATTAGGAGGATAGGCTTCCGTGGCGCTTAAATTGCAGCAGGGATGATTTAAGGAAAGAAGGAATTCTCCGCCTGCCGTATCTATATCCAAAAGCTTCATATGGGGCAGCAGGTATCGCTTTATAACCTTCCTGTAATTCCAGGGCAAATCCCTTTCCTCGTCTAACTTTCCCTCTATGTGGGAAAAATCCCAGCCGTGTATGTGTGCGGCTCTTTCTTCACACAACCATTCCTCAAGTAGTTTTTCTTTATTCATATTTATAACTGCTCCTTTTCATTTGAATTTACAATGGGTGCAGTTATCCGATAACATTCAGTTTACTCGCTGTAATCCGTTATCGTATTTGAAACTGCACCGAGCGGTTACATCGAATATATAGCATAAAATTCTCCTTTTTTGATTAAAAATCAGCCGCGGCAATAATTAAAATGACTTACGCCGCCTGTTCGCCGACTTTCGGCTTATATTTATGATATACATAAAAAGACATCAAAACCGTTAAAGTATCAGCCGTCGCCTGAGCCCAAACCAATCCGAACATGCCGAAGATGTCGTTTAAAATGAACAGCATCGGAATATTGAACACAAGCCATCTGGTTGTGCCGAGTAAAAGGGAAATTTTTCCTTTTCCGAAGGCCTGGAACAGGTAGACGGTAAAGAAGCTGAGGAACATGAGGGGAGTGGCCAGCACTCTGATTCTGAGGAACTGCGACGCCAAATCAACGGTTTTCGGATCTGAAATAAACAGATGCGAAAACTGGACTGCAAATATTTCATAAAGCACAATACTTATCCCCGCAATAATAAGACCGAGTCTTCGGGAAAGACGAATGGAGTCTTCCATCCTGCGCTTATTGCCGGCCGAGTAATTGTACGCAACAAGAGGCATCATTCCCTGACAAATACCAATGCCTACGTTCAGCGGGAAACGCTCTACTTTAAGCACTATGCCTACTGCTGCCAAGGCAAAGTCGCTGTAAGAAACCATTAACTTGTCGATTATCACATAATCCAAATCAAACAGCAGAGTGGTGACGGCGGAAGGTACGCCGACTCCGAAAACAGAAACGATGCTCTGCTTTGCGGGGAGTCCGTTTTTAGGAGAAAAAGTAATGATTGATTTTTTTCCCATTTTCAGCATCACACAAAGGAAAAATATGAAAGCTGAGCAGTTAGAGAGGCATGTTGCGACGCCTGCGCCGAGTACCTCATATCCGTCGGGGAACAATACAAACATAAACAGCGGATCGAGGGCGATGTTCAGCACGCCACCGAGAATTATGCCGATACTGGCCTCTTTCGAACGTCCGATACTGCGTATGAGATTTGAGAGGACGTTTGACAGAACAGTCGGAACTCCGCCGATTACAATTACGCAAAGAGCATATTGCTTTGCGTATTCGAAAGTATGGCTGTCGGCGCCGAGCAAATTTAAAACGGGTTCCATAAATACCGCAACGGCAATCGCAAAAGCTGCGGAAATCGACAGTCCCAGGTACAGCGAAAAGGAACTGACCCGATGCGCTTCATCTTCTTTCCCAAGGCCGAGCAAGCGTGAAATCAAAGATCCTCCGCCTATGCCTGCAAGTCCTGCCAGGCAAAGTGTGATGTTGAACACCGGCAAAATCAAAGAAGTACCGGCAACCATATAAGGGTTGTTGGTTTGCCCCACAAAAAAGGTATCAGCCATATTATATATCAAAACTATAAGCTGACTTGCCACCGCAGGAACAATCATTTTCCTGAGAGCGGTGGGGACGGGAAGATTATTGAATATATTTTCCCTGGTACTGATTTTATCCGTTTCCATTGCGATGCATCTGAGTTCCTTAGTTTTTATAATAAATTCGATCGATTTTCTTATAAAACATTATACCATATAATTTCAAGCTTGCAGTTTTAAAATTAAAATCCTTTTTATAATCGGAATTCAGGAAATTTGCATATGAGCTGCAGAACGGTAAAACAAAAAGCCATGAACACCGTAAATCGGGTTCGTGGCTTTTCGGAATACACGTTAGGACGAAGTATTTTAAAATCCCTTATTCCATTTTCAGAACAGCTTTTATGCACTTGCCTGATGTGGATTCTTCAATGGCCTCATTGATCTTCTCAAAGGGATATACCTTCATAAGCTTGTCAATGGGGAATCGTCCGTCGTGATAATATTCGATGAGCTTGGGAATAAAATCCTTCGGAATGGAATCGCCTTCAAGAACGCCGACAAGAGATTTGCCGTCGCCCATGAGCTCAGCCTGAACATTGATAGTCAAATCTCCTGTAGCTCCAACAACTACGCAGGTACCGTCGAAGTCGCACATTGCCAGAGACTTGCGTACACATTCACCGACGCCTGTTGTATCAATTGCGTAGTTAACGCCGCCGTTTGTAAGTTCTTTAACTGCGGCTACCTCATCGCATTCCTTACGGTTTACGGTATGCGTTGCGCCTAACTCCTTTGCAAGCGCAAGGCTCTTGGAATTTCCTCCTACTGCAATAATTTTTGAGCAGCCTGCGATTTTTGCCGCCATGATTGCACTCATTCCAACGGTTCCGCAGCCGTACACCGAAATTGTTGAACCAAACTCGGGGCGCAGACGGTTAAGGACTGCACCTGCGCCTGTCTGTATTCCGCAGCCTATGGGAGCAATAACGCTCAAATCAACATCATCATACTCAACCTTAACGGCGCTTCTCTGGTTTACAACGGCATACGTTGCAAAAGATGACTGTCCGAAGAATGTAGAAAGAGGCTGACCGTCAAGAGCAGTAAGTCTGCTTGTACCGTCGGGCTGGATTCCGCCGAAATTTATATTATTAAGGTTTTTACATACATATGGTTTTCCTTTTTTGCAGCATGAACAGGTACCGCAGCTGGCAAATGTGATGCCCACACGGTCTCCGGGTTTGAATTCCGTTACGCCGCTTCCGACCTTTTCAACGATTCCTGCGCCTTCATGTCCCAGTACGGCGGGCAGGGGAACGGGAATAAACTGATCACGGCATACCAAATCTGTATGGCAAATACCGCTGGCGACAATTCGCACGAGAATTTCGTCAAACTTCGGTTCTGCAAGTTCTACTTCTTCGATTACGAACGGATCACCCTTTGAATGGGTTACAGCTGCTTTGATTATCATAAATTAGCCTCCTAAGTAAATATATTGAATTAATTGTATATTAGCGGCATGGAATTTACAATACGAATACAGAAAAAACAGACAAAAATTCAATATTTCAGTAAACAAATTGAATAAAGGTTACGGGTTATTGATTGTGCAGATTATTTTTAAAGAACTCAATATAGTCGCCGATAGCTTTTCGGAAATGTTCACCTGAATAAATATCGAAATGACCGCAATGATATTTTTTTATTATTCCCTTTTCGCTTTCTTTAACATATTTCAGCGTCTCTTTTGCAGGGGCGACAGTATCGTTTTCACAAATCGCATAGAGAATAGGCACTTTAACATTTTTCGCATATTTTCCGGGACTATACTTTACAAATTCCAAAATCGTAGTAATGGGAGTTATATTTTTGAAAGTCTTGCTGTCCTTTGTCATCATATCAAAATATTTTTCATAATCCCGGTCCACCATTAACGCCCGTTTATTTGGCTTATCTGCCAGTTTAACCATAATTGTATGACCGAATAAACTTGTAACACAGTTGGCGCATAAAGTTAGAAACAGCTTCATCTGAGTTATGAAGGGAACGGCAAATATTGAAGCAAACGTATCTGTATAAGGGCATTGAGCGATTGCGGCTCTGATTTCGGGATGCTTAGAGGAAAGAGTTATAACATGGCCTCCGCTGAACGAAGTGCCGAACAGATAAATGTTGTTTATATCTGCATTATCAAGATCTTTAACAAATTCCAAAGCGCTGCTCCAGTCCTCAAGCTGCTCTTTTACATTAATCCTGTAACGTTTTTTCCCTTGCTGTCGCCGTTATTTCTGTAATCAAACAAAAAGCAGGAGAAGCCCGCTTGTGCAAATTTACAGGCGTACTCATCCAATCGCATGTCTCTTGTTGAACCTAAGCCGTGAGCCATAATTATTATCGGCTGCTTTTTATCGTCGGAAATATATAACCACGCCGCGCAATCCGTGCCGTTTGAATCAAACCAAATGTCACGCCTCGATACCTTGCTGTTATTGTCCATATTTTTCATCACTTTCTCTGCTTTTTTGATTATATTGTACATGTGTTTTGCCGTTTTTTCAAGTGTAGATTAAGGGATGTGAATATGCTTGCATATTGTATGCGTTTACCCTCTGAAAAAAGCTCGGAGTACAAATGCCCCTGAGCTTCAGCTTACTTTCAGGATTAAAAGATATCTACAGTAAAATCAACCAAAAATTAAAAATCTCCAGTACAAGATGTACTGGAGACTTTTTATTGTGTTAGGACGTCACACTGATAGCCAAATATGCATTTCTCGCGGCTTTGCTTTGCGGGTGTGCTTAGAGTAAAAGCCGTGAGAAAATGAGATTTTGCACCAATTTCGATGTTGGTCGAAGAATGGTAATGCTATAGTTTGATATTTACAGTCTTGTCTGGTCAGAACGAATCTTTGTAGTGAAGAAGTAATGCGGCATCATCTTTCGGTACTTGGAAATATAGATCGGCAGTTTTCGTTCCTCCTGGAGCTGGGTCTCCGCTATTGAGTACTACTCTGTCTACTGTAAATTGTAATCCGCCATCAACGTCTTGAATATCTCCATTATCGGGCGTTTCCATATGTAAATAAATGATTAATTTCCATAAGCGATCAATAGCGTAAAACTAGTCATGAACATATTCTTTGAGTGGATAGAAATCAATGTAATGGTTTATGTCTGCGATGGCACAGATAAGGAAAAATTAGACTGGTTTCAGACAATAAATGTCGCTGGAGAAAAAATGACGAATCAAGAGCTTCTCAATGCTGTGTATTCCGGTACATGGACTACTGAAGCGAAAAAGTATTTTAGCAAGACACATTGCGTTGCCTACAATCTTGTCAGTGACTATTTAAACGGAAGTCCAATCCGACAAGACTATATACATACAGTTCTTGCCTGGATATCTGACGCTGAAGGTATAGCTCTCGAAGATTATATGGCAAAACATCAGCATGATACCTCAGCAAATGATTTATGGATGTACTTCCAAAATGTTATTAACTGGGTCAAAACTGTATTCCCTAAATACCGCAAATATATGAAAGGTCTTCCGTGGGGGATTTATTACAATCGCCATAAAGTGTGCATTATAACTCCGATGAACTTGAAGCAAAAATTGCAGAGCTTGAAATGGATGACGATGTTACGAATAACAAAGGCGTCTATGCGTATTTGTTAACCGAGGAGGAAAAGCATCTAAATATCCATGATTTTAACGACAAAGATAAATTATGTAAGTACAACGAACAAGAAGGCATATGCGCTAAATGCGGTAATCACTTCGCGTATACTGATATGGATGGTGACCATATTCTTCCCTGGTCAAAAGGGAGAAAAACAGAATACGATAACCTCCAAATGCTTTGCCTTTCATGTAACAGAAGCAATCTGTGACAATCAAAATATGGAAAATATTGAGTCTATAATTATGCGAGTAAAAAGACCGCCGAGGTTAACTTGCCGGTCTAAAGATTATCTTGCATTTATTCCGTTCACGAAATCCAAATAGCAGGCAAAATCTCCGATGGCTTTGCGGTTATACGGATCTTCTTTGCAGCCGAGTTCATCACGCCATGCGGCGGTTTTGCCTTGTTGCTTTAAATAGCGCGCCAACATATTAAAATGCGTTATTACGGAATTGTGGCAGAAAGTCCTGCCGGAGTCTTGCTCGTTTTTCTCCTCGTGGCTGGCGAATAGCTAATTTGCCCGGATTGCAGGATAGCAAGTTGTAATCTTCATTAACTTATCATATAGCTCCAGCGCTTCCACATCTGCACCAATCTCGACAAGCATTTCCGTATGAATCATTTGCATTTTTTCAAATCTAATAGCTCTTTGTTGCTTCAAATATTCCTCATAAGTACAAACCATAATAAACCACCTTTCCTTTTTAGAAGTATAGCTTGCGGCATTTTTACAGGAAGACCAGTGGATTCTTTATTATTTCGGCAGAATCGGCCGCTTTTCTACCACCTCAGCTACCAATTGCAAGGTGTTCTGGCTGCCTGTTTTTTGTAAAATATTCTTGACGTGATGCTTAAAACGGTATTTGGCGTAATAACCGGATCTACCGCAGTCTCCTCATATTTTTTGTCTTGCGTAAGATCACGGATAATATGGTAAACTCAGCGCTGTTGCTGGCCCCAATGCGAATCAACGACGAGTCTTCTGGATAAACAAATTCGCCATTCATTACCCGGTCGCCAACCTCCATCAAAGCGGTACTGCCATATTCTTTATACCAAAAGCCGTTGCAGTCGTACGCTTTCGCCTTTTGGATAAAGGAATGTTCTGGCACGGTGGAAAGTGCGCTTGGTTGGTCAGGGAAATATCATCCAGCGTGCGAGCAAATTCGTAGAATATGCGGCGATTTATACAATTCGTCCCATCACCAATGAGCAGTATGCCGCAGCTTTAAAAGCGTTGGATTTAAAGAAAACCGGCACTTCGCCGGAAGGTAACACAAAAGCCGTCAAATTTAGCTGTTCATATTTCAGTGCAAGTATTCGTTGCGTGGAACAGACTGAGATAAACAGCGTATATCGATTTGAGTTTGATAGCTGGAAAAAGTACGGAAGGGCTTCCTTTGAAAATGAAAAGAATATGCTCCTTACCATGGCGGAAAAATGTTTATCCAGTTTTTTGAGAATTTACTGGGGCGGTGTATTGACAAAGCGACAGACGCAATGGCTAACCAATTTGCGAAAAGAGGTAAAAAAATACGCCTTAGTCCGGTAATCTGGCAGACCGTTTTCAAACTTCCATGCCCTCTCAGTCAACTGCCACGCAAACCGGTACTTTTTGCACTAAATGTGGCGCTGCGGTAAAACCCGGAAGCACCTTCTGTGTGAAGTATGGAGCAGAGCTGAAAAAGAACTAAATACTGAGCCTAGAAAGACCGCAGGAATGCAGTCTTTTTCATTGCAATTATTCACTAACTAAGAATAAAGAGAATAAAAAAGTAATGTAGTTTACGATATCGTGGATCGTTGTTATGATACTTTTTGACATAATAATAAGAAATCTCTGCAGCTAAAAAATCCTCAACACCCGCAGCGGTGCTGAGGATTTTTTTTGTAACCAAGGGAAGAAATTATTTTTTTGAACCCGAAAGGTGTTGAGTGAAACTCGGATTTTTAGGTCTCGCAGGCATCCACTGCGACATCCCTGGCTTCTTGTTTGAGCCATAACCACCGCATGCCTGAATTATAATGTTTTCTGTGCTCGTCATCTCAGGAGCAGTCGCATTGAAATAAATCCATGCATTAGTGCCGGGGAGATAGTCACCAATATTAATGTCATTATCTGTAATGATATTATCGCTAAGTGTTACCCCTAGAGGGTGTTTCGCATTGTATATCCTAGTACTTCCGTTTATATAAGACAGCTCGGTCGGTAAAATATCGCGGAAAGTCCGGTCCCTGAACATTTCCGAACTCATATTTCTGATACCGATACGGAATAGAATACACTCTATCCCTCCATTTGGGTTTAGTCTCATCTTTTTTCTGTACTTCAATCGTTAAGTTAGTCCAAACCTTCATCACTGAGTCCTGGTGCTCCTCTCTATTAACGCAAACTTGTGCTTTTATGGCCGCACGCACAATGTTATGCATAGAAAAATTAATGATAACGGTTCGTTTTATGGTCATAAGATCTTCCATGCCAAGAAAAAACACAGCAAGGACGTCTGGTATTGCAACCAGCTCTATAAGGGAAGCAATAACTGCTCAACGCCGATTCTTTCAGAGAACGACCTAGTAAATTATCTCCAAGGATTATCTGAAATTTTGGCTAACAAGGATAAGCATATCTCAGTATGTAGAGTACAGATGAACGAAGCAGATACTCTAGAAAAAATACGACATAAGCGCGAGAAGGCAGAGGAGGTGCTGGCAAAGGGCAAAGCTAAAATCCAAGCCCGCGTGCGTGAAAATGCCTCCGTCTCCCAAAACCAACAGGTTTACCGACAGCGATTTGAAAAGATATAGGAGCAAATCGAGAGGCAGAAAGATGCTATCGCGAAACTTCAAGAACAGGAACTTCGCCTTGCAGGCGTTCGAAAAAAACTATCGCGATTTATCGAGGCGCTTGAATCTTTCAATGCAAAGCCAACATTTGACTCAGCAACATGGAATTCTCCCGTTGAGCAAGTTCTTGTAAATGCGGGACATCTCATCTTTGAGTTTAAGAATGATGAGAAGATAAAGATTCCTATCTAACCAAAAGGTAGACTATATACCATTAAATATGAGCGGTCAGCAATGACCGCTCTTTTTCATGGGTATTGTGTTTTTACTCTACCTTTACTGCTAGGTCTTGTCTGCCCTAAAAGCGTTCGAAGTTGAAGCAATATGATATAATTAAGCGGCGCGCATAGATTATCATCTGCTATGCGCGCCCTTCTTGTCTTGTAGCGAAAAGATGCGTTAAAGTAGCAATCCAGAATAATAATGGGCGCTTATTGGAATGCAAAATATTTGTTCGAATTCACAATATGAATGATGGTTAGAGTAAACTTTGAAGTATCTGAAATTCAAAAATTGGTGCATTTTGAAAAGCCGTGTGGCTTGTGTTTATTTGCACAAATTTTTATTTTTTCTACGTTAAGGTAATTTTGGAAAATTGGTGCAGATATAAAGAAAAGCTCCCGATTTTTCGGGAGCTTTTCTCACGCCCCACCGCTATCAGTGTGACGTCATAATATGGTGCGAGAGACGGGACTTGAACCCGTACGGGATTACCACACGCCCCTCAAACGTGCGCGTCTGCCGATTCCGCCA
This sequence comes from uncultured Oscillospiraceae bacterium, assembly GCA_949283785.1. GTDB lineage: Bacteria > Bacillota > Clostridia > Oscillospirales > Acutalibacteraceae > UMGS263. The sequence goes on along the minus strand of CASDTR010000018.1, from coordinate 59,081 downwards.
CTCTCGCAAGCGACTTGTTTATTATAACAGCATTGAGTCAAGAAGTCAATAGTTTTTTAAGGCGGCAAAGAAAAAACTTCGCCGCCTTGTTTCTTATTCTATATCCTGATTAAATTGCTGAAAATCCTGCGGCCCTTCATGGCTCAAATTGTCTTTACTTTTATCATCGCCTTCAGAATTTTTATCAGATACCTTTGCTTTTTCAAGCTTTTTCGGAACAGGCTTTAAAAACTTCTCGATACTTTCTCTGTTGATTAAAAGCAGGATAAATACCGCGACAAATATGACCGTTATTCCTATTCCTAAATACAGGCCGTTAGAGGTGAACTTAAACTCGACAGTGTGTTCGCCTTCGCTGACCTTAACACCCAGCAGGGAGTCTCCTATTTTCAAAAGCTCACTTGAGTCAAGGGCTTTTCCGTCTAAAATTACGGTCCAGCCTGTGTCATATGGGATTGAGGTGTAGAGAATCTGAGAGCTTTCGGCGGTAAAGGTACCGCTGATATAGGTATCGTCAAATTCGGTAATATTAAGCCCGCCTTTACTAAGTTCATTGTAACCGTTTATAAACTTTTCATTATTTATGCGGTATACATAGATATCAAAGCTGCCCGAAGATTTATCATTGGGTACGCTGAGAGTTATTGAAACGTTTTCATCGGCGGCACAGTCGCCGACATCCAAGATATACGGTTTACTGATATCCTGTGACAGAACAGTATTTTCGGTTGCGACGTCGATATCAGTAATGGATGAAGACTTTATATAAACATAAATGTGCGAGCTTTCAGAGGTGTCAACACCGAAAGTAATGCTGCCGCTGCTGCCTGAATCTTCCAAAGAGTAATTGAAGAAAGTCGATTCCAAAGAATCAAAGGGAACAACATTGTTATATGCAACAGAAGACAAATCCATAGCTTCAAAGACGTTTACCTGACCTGTGGCAAACTGGAAAAATTCGTTTTGGACATCGAAAGGATTAGAATAATCCGTTGTCCAGTCAAGAACAGCCTCGTTTACCGCGAACCCTATCGGGAGACAATATTTATTTTCGTAAGCGGTGAATTTGCCGGCTGAATCAACCTTAGTGTAATAGGTATCATCGAAAACGTAATCTGTAGAGTTGTCGACAATATATTTCAAAGAGAACATTGCATTATAAACAGGTGTTTGTGGGTTGTATGTATAGCTGTTTATATAATTGCCGAACATACCTAAATTTTTTTGAAGGTTCGATAATTTCTCATAGGCGAGGGAAGTGAAAGTTGAAACTCCGTTGTAGTAATACCATGAAGGATCGTTTCTTGTTCGCAGGCTGGCAAGCTCCATCCTGTAAAAGCCTTCACTGTCCTTGTCAAGCTCTTCCTTGAGAGTCTCAAAGCTTGTCAAATCCGATGCATAGCTTTTCTTTGTCTGACTCATTGAAAAGTTGTTTGTATCTGCCGCAGACACTTCGGCGACAGCACAGAGGAAAACGAGAGAGGCCATTGCGGAAGCCTGGAATCTCTTGCTGCGCATCATGAGAAGGACGATAGTATAAACAGCAATGATAGCAAGTGAAATGTACACTGAAAGCTCAGTGAGGTTTTTCGATTCCATTTTCTGAGCAGCAACGACAAATACCGCAAGAGCGCATCCTGCAGCCAATATCATGTTTCTGCTGAATTCATTAATCCTGATAAGAGCTTTGTATGCGAAAATCAGCAGGAAGAAGGAATACATATATGAAAAGCGATAGGGCAAATCGTTGGGAAAATGGAAACCATGCCAAATGTAATTGAGATAATTGGTATTAAAGCTCAGAAAGAAAAATACAACCACCAAAGCGGAAATAATTTTTTCCCTTGCACTGACTGTCTTTGTAAACAAAAACAGCGGCAGGAGTATTACTACCAGCACTCCGCAGTAAACATTCGGCAGAACGTTTCCGCCGCTGCTGCGAATTGAAGGTTCAATATCCGCGAAATGGTTTACGGCGAAATCAAAAATGTTGAAATAAGTTTTAAATTCCTCAGGGAAGGAGCCCGATGTAGCTGAGCACTGCTTGAGAGCAAAATATGTGGGAAGAAGAGCAAATGCTACCATTCCGGCAGCAACCACCGAGAATACGGCAAACTTTGCTCCGGATACAAGGAATTTTGAATTTTTGATTTTGAACAGAATGCTTTGTGCTTTTTCATGTTCTGCGTCGAGCTTAACAAACTTAGCATCAAGAGTATTTGAAACAAAATAATAATAAAGAAAATAGATAACGGCAAAAATGCACATCATAAATGCCATATAATAGTTGGTTGCCATTGCAAAAGCGAGGGCAATACAGTAAAGAGAGCATTTACCGCGTTTGATTATGTATTCAATTCCGAGAGCAACAAGCGGCAGAAGATAGAGTGCATCTGTCCACATGATGTTCCAGTAATATGCGATAAAGAAGCTGCAGAAGGAATAAAGAACACCGAAAGCGGATACTGTCAAATCGTCTTTATTAAATGATTTTTTTATAAAGTATGCAAACGCTGCGCTTGAAAGAGCACATTTTAAAACAATTATAAGAGCGACGGCTTCGGTTATATTATCGTGTCCGAAAAGAAAAATCAGCAAATTGAAGGGGCTGGCAAGATAGTTGAAATAGTTTCCGATAATCGCATTTCCGAGACCTGTTGTCCAGGAATATGTCAAGCTGTCAAAGTTTGTGACACGTTCATACATTTCTGCCAGAAACGGCACATATTGATGATACATATCCATTCTGAGAACAGTGCGCTCTCCGAAGGGTATAACATCAAAAAAATAGTAAACAAGCACCATTAAAAGTGCGGAACCGCCGGCGGCAATCAAAATATTAGTATTTCTTTTAAGAATATTGCCGCTTTTTTTTACAAGCGGAGAATTCGCTTTCAAATTCATTGTTATACACCTGCCTTCCGAATGATTTTATCATATCAGAAGTTAACTTTCAATGAAAAGTAGGTAATTTGTTCTAAACAGGGACAAGTGGTCATAGAAATTAATCGGAGGTTGAAAAGTATGGAAAAGGTAAGTGAAAAATTCAGTGAGGCCTGTACTTCATGTGCACCCAGAATAAGGGAACGACTTCTCAGCATATCCGACGACATAAAAAAGGAAACTTTTGAAATCAGAATGCGTGCCGAAGGCGCTTTAGTTTTATATGGTACATATGGCTGCGGATTTATAAATTCAGACGGAAGATTTTCACTGATTTATCCGAAATCTCCCGTTGTGGTTACTAAGCAGGAAATCGACGCCACATTAAGCAGAATGTGCAGCTTTTCACTTCATACATACCAGCAAAATCTTGTGGACGGATATATAGCTCTTTCAGGGGGACACCGAGTGGGTATTTGCGGCACTGCCGTAAATGACAAAAGTATCATCACTTCCGTTCGAGAAATCTCATCGCTGAATATAAGAATCGCAAGAGAAGTCTACGGAGCTTCGCGAAAAATTCTTGACAAAGTCTTTTTTGAACATGTTTCTAGTCTCATTCTTGCAGGGCCCCCTTCTTCCGGCAAGACAACTCTCATCAGAGATATGGCCCGCGAGCTTTCCGGAGGCTTTGGATGCTGCTACCGAAAGGTAGTCATAACTGATGAAAGAGGGGAAATTGCGGCTGTAAAAGAGGGGATACCTCAAAACGATATAGGAGTTAACAGCGACGTTATCTGTGGGTTTCCGAAAGGGACGGCAATCATGAATGCTCTGCGTTCAATGTCCCCAGAAATCATCATATGTGATGAGGTAGGGACAAAGGAAGAAATAGATGCAATTGAGTATGGCTTAAATTCAGGAGTGAAATTCATTTTAACAATACATGCCTCATCCTATGAAGAACTGAAACGAAAACGACAAATTCGTATGCTTCTTGATACGGGAGAATTCAAGAATGTGGTTCTCTTAAAATCGGGACGTGTTCCCGGAATTATAGATAAAATCATTGACTGCGAGGTACTTCTTGATGAAATATGCAGGGGCGATACTTTTAGGAGCTTCGGCTATAATGGCAGGACAGATTATGGCGTTGAGGCTGAAAAAGCGAATGAAGCTGCTGACGGATATACTGCTGCTTATTTCTGCACTTAGAAATGAGATAGAATTCAGCAGAAAACCCATTCTTTCGCTTTTAGGTGAAAGCAACGGACTGTATTTTTCCAAATCACTTTCATTTATTTCCGAGTGTGTAACTCTAACAGACAAGGGATATGACTTTGCCAAGGCGTGGGAAATGTCCGTAAAGAAAGATTCAATTTCCTATTTGCTTTCTTCACGGGATACAGAGCTTCTTATATCCTTTGGTTCCCAGTTGGGCACTACAGACGTAAGCGGGCAGATAAGCTTATGTGTTCTATATGAAAAGCTTTTTGAGGAAAAGCTGAAAGCCGCTCAAAAATACGAGGAACGTTATGGAAAAATTTACAGACAAAGCGGTATTTTTGTCGGCGCTGTAATAATTATACTTATCCTCTGAAAAAGGCGGGAAGAAAAAATGGATGTTGATTTTATTTTTAAAATTGCTGCAATCGGCATAATAGTTGCGGTGCTGAATCAAATACTTTCAAGGGCGGGAAAGGATGAATACGCAATGGTCACGACCCTTGCCGGACTGGTTGCGGTGCTCGTGATGCTCATTCCGAGAATATCCTCACTGTTCGATACAATTAAATCTGTTTTCGGTCTTTAATCATGGATATATTTAAAATTTTTGCCGTAGCTGTTACGGGAACAGTTTTTTACATATTTGTGAAGCAGTACAAACCCGAGCTTGCTGCGGCAGTACAGACAGCTACCGTTCTTGTAATATTTATATTTATTCTCTCGTATGTCGGGGCGGTTATAAATCAGATAAGAGAACTGATTGAGGGCTACGGCCTGAAAACCGAATTTATATCTCCCATGATTAAAGCTTTGGGAATAGCCGTCATAACGCAGATTACGGCAGATCTATGTAAAGATAACGGCAACAGTTCAGCAGGTGCAAAGGTCGAATTTGCGGGACGTATTCTTATAATTATTACAATTTTACCTATGCTTAAGGCAGTTGCTGATTTTGCCGTTGAACTCATCGGAGGATAAAAATGAGGAAGAAAAAAGTAATTCTGACCTTATTAATAATTATTGCAGCGGCTGTTGCCGCCGCTTTTCCCGTAAGCGCCGAATATGAGTCATACAGCAGTGATGAAGCAGAAAGCATTGCCGATGCATTTTTGGAAGAAAATGATGCCGATGACCTGTTAGGCGAGCTTTCGGACGATTCCAAGGAAATATTAGATTCGCTTGGAATTGATGACATTTCTTATGATGCAGTTGTGACGATTGATGCAAAAACCGTATTTTCATCTCTTCTTGATTTTTTTTCGGGAGAAATGGCAGGCCCGCTCAAGTATTCTGTTATAGTGTTTGGAATCTTAGCTCTTATTTCCGTACTTACAGCCGCAGAAGGCGGAAATCTCTCGAAATCGGAGAGCCTTTTTTCACTTGCCGAATGTTTAGCCGTTGGGACCGTTATTTTGATACCGCTTTCACAGTGCGTTTCTTCGGCTTGTTCGGTTATAAAACTAAGCAACGGATTTATGATTTCACTGATTCCCGTACTTACTGCCCTTGTTGCTATAAGCGGAAATCCTGCGTCAGCTCTGAGCTGCAATACAATGATTTTTGCCTTGGCCCAGATTATTTCTTCGGCTGCTCAAAACATTATTTCGCCGTTTATAAGAATGTTTTTATCTCTCAATATAGTTTCAGCTATGGCTCCCGAGTTCAGTTTGAATTCTCTTTGCAGCATGATAAAAAAATCAGCTTCTGTTTTGCTTGGCTTTGCCGCGACTGTCTTTTCAGGATTGCTCACTGTTAAAGGTGTCCTCGCCGGAGCGGCTGATACGGCTGTGCTAAGAAGTGCAAAGTTTATTTCCGGCAGCTTTATACCCGTAGTAGGCGGAGCGGTGAGTGACGCGCTGACATCTCTGGCTGGTTCCGTAAGTATAGCAAAAAACACGATAGGAGCCTTCGGGATTATAGCGGTAGCTGTTATCACTCTGCCAAGTATAATCCAGATAACCTCCTGGATTTTATGCTTGAATCTGCTTTCTTCATCGGCAGAGATTTTGGGAAGAAAATCCGCTGCACAGTTTTTAAGCGGTATTTCCTCCGGAGCATCGCTTTTAAATACAATAATAATACTTAACGCCGTTGTGCTTATAATCTCTACAGGCGTGATGGTACTGATAAGGGCGGATTTGTAATGGAGATGATTGCTGATTGGCTGAAAATGATTGCGGCCGCTTCAATTGCCGGAGCGGTTGTTTATTTTCTGGTTCCTAAAGGAAATCTTGAAAAAGCACTCCGATTAGTGGTAGCGTTTTCCCTTATAACAGCTATTTTGTATCCCTTTCTCAGCGGAGTGTTTGAAAAAGAGTTTGATTTGTACGGTATTGTCGATTTCGAAAATATAGAAGCTGAAGCGGATAACAGTGCCGAGAAATACGCGGACCTATACAGCGCCTCCCTTTCTGATAAAAGCATATCAATTATCAAAGCAAAAACAGAAGAATTTCTGGATTCTGCTGAATTTAAATATTCGGATATTGAAATCATTACGGATATTACCGAGAAAGGCGGCATAGTAATTAGTAGAATAAAAATCATGGTTTTGCAGGAGACAACCCCACAGGATACATCATACATAAAAGAGCAAATAAAAGAGCTGACCGGGCTTGAGCCGGAATTTTATGTTTCAGACGGAGAGTAGAAAAATGGAAGATATAAAGCAGAAAATCAAAGAAGTGATCGGTAAATTTTCCGCAGATAAGAAAACTTTTCTCATAGTTCTGGCAGGAATAGCGGGGGTTTTAATTTTGGTGATTTCCGAGCTTTTTTCTTCAGGGGAGACAGAGGAGAACGGGAAGAATTCAGAAGATATACAGATAAGCGAATACAGCATAGAAAACCACTATGAATATGCCGAAATGCTTGAAAATAAGCTTACAGATATAATTTCGTCCATAGAAGGAGCGGGAGAAACAAAGGTTATGCTTACTCTGGAGTCATCTTCAGAAGCCGTGTATGCTCAAAATGATAAAACAGATATGGAAAGCGGTGATGAAAATAAGGAAAAACTGTCCAGTGAAAATGATTACGTTCTTATTAAAACCGATTCCTCAAAGGAAGAAGCGCTTTTACTGAAAATTATACAGCCGGAAGTAAAAGGAGTTGCAGTTGTCTGCGAAGGAGGGGATTCTGTATACGTTCAGCAAAAAATCATGGAAACCGTATCGGCTGTTTTTGATATAAGCACATCAAAAATTAAAGTTACGAAACTTTCATCAGAAAATTAGGAGGAAAGAAAATGATTTTCAAAAAACGACAGGTATTGATGGCGGCTTTGGTGGTTGCTCTGGGAGCGGCAGTGTTTGTCAACTGGTATTATACAAAGCAGCCTCAGGCAACACAGACAAATTCTCCGATATCGGATTCACAGTATGAAACGGAAAACCAGGAGGCGGCAACGGCAGGAAATCTTGGAGACGCACAGTTCGTTTCAGGGACCTTGCCTTCTACGGAAAACAACGATCAGACAGATGAACCGGAATATTTTGTGCAGGCAAAGCTTGACAGAACAGTTGCCCATGATAAAGCAAAAGAAACATTGCAGGAGACGATAGACTCCTCGACGGCTGATGCGGAATCGAAGGCGGCTGCTTCTGAGGCTCTTGAGGAATTGTCCTCGAACATAAAAAAAGAAACCGACACCGAAAATCTCATCAAGGCAAAAATCGCCTCCGGATGCGTTGTGGTGATAGATAACGGCAAAGCACAGGTAATTGTAGAAAAGGGAAAGCTGAATGACACTACGGCCTTGCAGATAAAAGAAATAGTTATTCAGCAAACAGGATTTACCGTTGAAAATATTACAATTATTGAAGCAAAATAGTTGTGTCATAAGGTCAATTTGTGGTATAATATCCGAAAACAGGATGTTATGCCACTTATTTTTATGCTCAAATGCCGCACAGGCATTTAAGGAGGTATTCCGATGACGGACCCTAAAAATGTAGGCGGACTTATGATATCAGAAGATGTACTTGCCGCTATTGTAATAAATTCAATAAAGGATTTACCGGGAGTAAGCAAATTTGTACAGCGTCCTCCGGATCTGGAAACCATATTTAAAGTGGGAGATCAGTCTTTAAAAAGCGTAAAAATTAAAATAAAAGATAACGAAGTATATATTCATGTTTATATCAATATTTTTTTCGGTTATAAAATTCCGGTTCTGTCAGAGCAGATACAGCAGAGAATCAAGTCGGCTGTCCAGACAATGACGGGAAAGATAGTTTCCAGAGTTGATATTGATATTTTAGGCATTGATTTTTCCGAACCTGAACACACCGATAAATAACAAAAATTTATGCCTTCCGCATCAATACTGCTTGTGGAGGGCTTGTTTTCTTATATCATTCCATTTTTGAGGAGGCCAAAAAATGACAAGACGTCAAGCGAGAGAGCAGGCTTTTATTATTGTTTTTGAGAAATCCTTTCAGGATGATCTTTCCGTCGGGGAAATCATCGATAACGCAATCGAGGCAGGAGTGCTTGAAAGGGAAGATTTTTCCGAAAAGCTTTCAAAGACTGTTTACGAAAATCTCGATACAGTTGACAGCCTCATTGCTGAAAATCTTGTGGGCTGGAGAAAGGACAGAATTTCAAAAGTCGCCGCTTCAATCCTGCGTATTGCCATAAGTGAAATTCTTTATTTTCCCGATATTCCAAACAAAGTTTCGGTAAATGAAGCGGTGGAGATAGCCAAAACCTATGCTCCGGCGGATGATGCCGGATTTATCAACGGCGTTTTAAGCTCCGTGCTTAAAACAATCGGTGAATGATATGCCCGTTTTTTTAGGAATAGATACCAGTAACTATACAACCTCTGTGGCTCTCTACGATTCTGAGCGAAAAACTGTAATACACAGGAGAAAGCTCCTTCCCGTTAAAGAGGGCGCTTTAGGTCTGAGACAGAGCGAGGCACTTTTTCACCACACCGTTCAGCTTCCCGAGCTCTTCAGAGATTTGTTTTCGGATTATTGCGGAGCTGTCAATGCCGTATGTGTTTCCGAACGTCCCAGAAGCGTTGACGGCTCTTACATGCCGTGTTTTCTTGCGGGCGTTTCGGCGGGTCAGAGCGTCGCATCTGCAATGGGTATCCCGATATATAAATTTTCTCATCAGGACGGCCACATTGCCGCAGCCCTCTACTCAGCGAAAATGATGGATCTTATAAAATCAGAACGGTTTGCTGCTTTCCATGTTTCAGGCGGTACTACCGAAGCGGTTCTGGTTAAACACAGCGGCAGCGGTTCCTTCAGCACGGAAATTATTTGCGCTTCTTCGGATCTTAAAGCCGGCCAGGCCGTAGACAGAGTCGGTGCAGCTATGGGACTTAAGTTCCCGGCAGGAAAGAAGCTTGATGAGCTGTCGCTGAAAAGCAGCAAAGAGTATAAGATAAAGCCATATATTAAAGACGGAAACTGCTCTCTGTCAGGAATAGAAAACAAATGTATTAAAATGATACAAAGCGGAGAAAATGAGGAAAATACGGCAAAATACTGTCTTTCTTATATCGGCACCTCATTATGCGCAATGTGCCGTTACGTTTTGGAGCAATATCCCGATATCACGATCGTTTTTGCAGGAGGAGTTTTATCAAATACCCTGATAAGAAGAATGATAAAAGAGGAGTTTCCGAAGAATGCCGTTTTTTCTCTTCCCGAGCTTTCTTCGGATAACGCCGTCGGAATTGCCGTACTGGGCGAGGTGGTATATGATGATTCAAAGTAAAGCTGCGGTTATTACTGTAAGTCAGCTTAACTTTTATATAAAGTCGCTCTTTGATGCGGATGAAAACCTTTCATATGTTTTTCTAAGCGGAGAAGTCTCTAATTTTACAAATCATTACCGAACTGGCCATTTATATATGACCTTAAAGGATGCAAATGCTTCCGTAAAGGCGGTTATGTTCCGCTCAAGCGCCGTCAGGCTCAAATTTGTTCCCGAAAACGGTATGAAAGTTATTGTGCGTGGCAGAGTTTCCGTCTTTGAACGTGACGGACAGTATCAGGTGTATATTGACGACATGCAGCCCGACGGTGCGGGGGCGCTTACGTTAGCTTTCGAGCAGCTAAAAGCAAAGCTTCAGAAGCAGGGACTTTTTGATTCGGAAATAAAAAAGCCGCTTCCTGAATTTCCGCAGAAAATCGGAGTTATCACGTCACCTACGGGTGCAGCAATTCAGGATATAAAAAATGTTATTTTTCGGCGCTGTCCGAGTGCGGAAATAATTTTGTATCCGGTGTTGGTTCAGGGTGACGGAGCATCGGAACAAATTGCCCGTGCAATAGATTTCTTTAATGAGACTGACATTACAGACGTCCTTATAGTTGGCAGGGGAGGCGGGTCTGCGGAGGATTTGTGGGCTTTTAACGAAGAGGCTGTAGCCTATGCCATATACAGAAGTCATATCCCTGTTATTTCTGCCGTAGGACATGAAACTGATTTTACAATCAGCGACTTCGTTGCGGATCTTCGTGCTCCTACTCCGTCAGCAGCTGCTGAGCTTGCCGTACCTGATAAAGCGGAACTGATTAACAGAGTAGAATATCTTTCGTCTAACTGCCGCCGCGCATTGTTCGAAATTTTATCAAAAAGAAAAACTGAGCTTGAATATATCGTATCAAGTCCCTGTATAAAGAATCCTCTTATGCTTATAAGACAGAAGCAGATGTATTTTGACTCTGTTACTCTGAAAATCCGAAATTCCGCAAGGCTTATATTTAGCGAAGAAAAAATCAGATTTGCCAAAACTGCGGCGGCTCTGGACACTCTCAGCCCGTTTAAAATACTGGCAAGAGGATACAGTGTTGTTACTGATTCTGACGGCAGGGTTGTCTCTTCTTCGGAAAATTTAAATAAAGATGATGTTTTAAATATCAAATTCTCAAAGGGCAGCGCTGAATGTGTTGTCAAATCGATCGGAGAGTGATTCCAGTGAGAAAAAATATAACCTATGAAACAGCGATAATAAGGCTCGAGGAGATAGTTACGGCTTTGGAGAGCGGAGAGCTTTCCCTCGATAAATCCCTGAAGCTTTACGAGGAAGCTACCGAATTATCAGCTTTCTGCAAAAAATATCTTGATGAGGCGGAAGGGAAACTTACAATATTAAGCGAAAACAAAACGGCGGGAGCAGATGATGATGAATGACTTTAAAATGCATTTGAAAGAATATGTTGATTTTTTTGAAGATAATTTGCCGCAATTTCTTCCGAAAGCTGAGCCTCATCAGGAAGTGCTTTCAGAAAGCGTGACATACTGTATAACCGACGGAGGAAAGCGAATCAGACCTGTTTTAGTCCTGGAATTCTGCCGTTTATTCTGCGGTGATTATAAAAAGGCAATGCCTTTTGCCGCAGCCATTGAAATGATACATTCCTATTCTCTCGCTCACGATGATCTTCCCTGTATGGATGACGACGATATGAGACGAGGAAAGCCATCATGCCATAAAAAGTACGGAGAAGCCAATGCACTGCTCGCAGGGGATGCCCTGCTTACACTGGCCTTTGATACAATCGCCAGTAAAACAGATTTTAGCGATATTTCTCCCTTACAGGCTATAAGAGCGGCTGGAGTCCTTGCCGAAAAAGCCGGAGTTTACGGCATGATCGGCGGACAGGTTATCGACCTGCAAAGCGAAGGCAAAAAAGCTGACGTTGAAATTTTAAAGCTTATGGATTCAAAGAAAACCAGCGCACTGATTGCTGCGGCGTGTCAAATGGGATGCATAGTCGGCGGAGCAGACGAAGCCGATATTGCCCTTGCCGGGGAGTATGCAGAGAAAATCGGTCTTGCATTCCAGATAGTTGATGATATACTTGACGTAAAGGGAGACGCCAAGCTTCTCGGGAAACCCGTAGGCAGCGACAGTGAAAACGATAAATCAACATATGTTTCCCTTTTGGGACTTGAACAATCACAGCGCCTTGTTGACGATCTTACAAATGAGGCTATTGAAATATTAAACCGTTTTGAAGGCTCTGAGTTTCTCAGGGAACTGACTCTTTTCCTTGCAAAAAGAGATTATTGATGAAAGAGAAATAAGCTATGAAAGAATATGCCTTTTTGGATAAAATCAACGAGCCCGGTGATATAAAAAAACTCAGTGAAGAGCAGCTCGAGGTTCTGGCGGGGGAAATAAGGGAGGAGCTTATTGATACGGTTTCACATACGGGAGGTCATTTGGCCTCCAATTTGGGCGTTGTGGAATTGACATTAGCCTTGCACAGAGTATTTGATTCTCCTAACGATCAGATAGTTTGGGATGTCGGTCATCAAGTTTATACGCACAAGCTTCTGACGGGACGATATAAGGACTTCCACACTCTGCGAACTGAGGACGGCCTTTCAGGATTTTCGCGTCCTTATGAAAGCAAACACGATATTTTTTACAGCGGTCACAGCAGTACGTCCATTTCATCTGCTTTCGGTTTGTCAAGTGCGAAGACTTTATTAAATGACAAGCATCATGTTATAGCCGTAATCGGTGACGGAGCTCTTACCGGCGGCCTTGCTTATGAAGCGCTTAACAATGCAGGTCGCTCCAAGGACAGGCTGATAGTAATTCTGAATGATAACGAGATGTCCATCTCTCAAAATGTTGGTTCAATGGCGAGGCATCTTGCTGTAATCCGCTCAAAACCCGGATATTATCGCCTGAAATTCGGCGTTGAAAAAGTTTTAAAGGCGATCCCTTTCTTCGGAGTGCGTCTTTCCAATATTCTGTTTAACCTTAAATCAAGAGCCAAAGACTTCATTTACGGAAGCACGGTTTTCGAAGACATGGGCTTTCGATACATGGGGCCCATTGACGGCCACAATATAAAAGTTCTTTCCGAAGCTCTTGAAGGCGCCAAGCTTGCCAAACGACCCGTGCTCCTGCATATCAATACGATTAAAGGAAAGGGATACAATTTTGCGGAGAAAGATCCCAGCCATTTCCACGGAGTTTCTAAATTTGACATTAATACCGGTGAGCCCCTTTCATCCGGCACAAATTTTTCAGCTGAATTCGGTGAATATCTCTGCAAACTTGCCGAGGACGACGGACGAATCTGCGCCATTACAGCCGCCATGGCCCTGGGTACAGGTCTTGACGATTTCAGCAAAAAATATAAGGAAAGATTTTTTGATGTGGGAATCGCGGAAGAGCACGCCGTAACTTTTGCTTCTGGTCTTGCTAAAAACGGAATGATTCCTGTTTTTGTGGTCTATTCTACTTTTCTTCAAAGATGCTATGATCAAATGATACACGACGTAGCTATGCAGAGGCTTAAAATAGTTATCGCTGCCGACCGTGCAGGATTTGTCGGAGAAGACGGCGAAAGCCATCAGGGACTTTTTGATGTAGCGATGCTCAGCAGTGTGCCGGGGATAACGATTTTTTCCCCGTCAACATATTACGGACTCAGAAACGTTTTGTATGAGGCTTTTTATAATGTACCCGGAGTATGTGTGGTAAGATATCCAAGAGGCTCAGAGCCTGCGCTTGAAGAGAAATATACGCCTAAAAGCATAGATTTTGATATATTCGGTGACGACGGAGCAAGAATAGCTATCGTTACCTACGGAAGAATTTTTGCAAACGCATGTGAGGCCGCCGATATTTTGCACGATGAGCATAATATTCCTGTTAAGATTCTGAAACTCAATAAAATCCACCCGATAAGCGAAGAAGCTTACCGCAGCGTTTTAAACTGCGAATATATATTTTTCTTTGAAGAAGGCATCAAAAACGGGGGAGCGGCTGAATGCTTTGCTCTTCATCTTCTTGAAAATAACTATAAAGGCAGTTATAATATTACAGCAATAGACGATCAGTTTGTTAAACATGCATCGGTTAATTCTCTGCTGAAAAAATATCACCTTAACAGCAGGGGAATGGCTGATACAATACTTGGGAGTGTAAAAAAACTTGAGCAGCAAGATCAGGCTTGATTCAGCCGTTTTTGAATTGGGAATATCGGAAAGCCGTGAAAAGGCAAAGGCGCTGATAATGGCGGGTCAGATATATGTTAACGGTATGAAAGCCATTAAGCCCGGTGTCACAGTAAATGTCAGCGACAAAATCGAACTTAAAGGAAATACTTTGCCCTATGTCAGCAGGGGTGGTTTAAAGCTCGAAAAAGCAATGCAGGTTTTTCCGATTAGCTTGGAAAATAAAATATGCATGGATATCGGAGCTTCCACAGGAGGTTTTACCGATTGTATGCTGCAAAACGGAGCGGCAAAAGTGTATTCAATTGACGTAGGATACGGTCAGCTCGCCTGGAAGCTGCGTTCTGATGCCCGTGTAGTGAATCTTGAAAGGACGAATTTCAGATATGTCACCTCTGAGCAAATACCTGAAAAAGTAGATTTTGCCAGCATCGACGTATCTTTTATTTCCTTAAAGCTTATTTTTCCTGCGCTTATGCCTTTGCTCAAAGCGGACGGAGAATGCGTTTGTCTTGTAAAGCCCCAGTTTGAAGCAGGCAAGGAAAAGGTGGGGAAAAAAGGAGTTGTCCGTGATAAATCTACTCACGCCGAAGTAATTGAAAGTGTTATCGGATACGCTTATGATAATGGGTTTTCAGTTTTGAATCTGAATTTTTCTCCTGTAAAAGGTCCTGAAGGCAATATTGAATACCTGTTGTACATAAAGAAAACGGATAAAGCAGTTTGTGCGGTGGCTTCTGAGAAAATACAGGAAACCGTTGACGAATCTCACCGTACTCTTGATAAAAACAATATGGGTAGTGACACAAATGAATAAGTTTGCCGTTATACCGAATTTAACAAAAAAGAACGCCGAGCAGGTTGCTTTTGCCGTATGTGATAGACTTTTCCAGCTCGGCGCAGAGGTCTTTCTTCCCACCGAGAACAAAAAAGAGTTCAGCGGATTAAAAAATACCGTGTTTTTATCAAATTCAGAAATCATGAGCGAGTGCTCCGCAATAATAGCCGTAGGCGGGGACGGTACCATTTTGCGCCATGCAAAGGAAGCCGCCAAATTCGGTAAACCTGTTTTGGGAATAAATGCAGGAACATTGGGCTATATGGCAGGTCTGGAGAAACATGAATTAGGACTTTTGGAAAAGCTTATAGACGGCGAATTTAAAATCGACAAGCGCATGATGCTGAAAGTTACGATAGAAGCTGATGAAAAATTCAGAGGCACATTTTATGCGATAAACGACGCTGTTTTTTCAAGGGGCTCACAGCTTAAAATGATTAAGACAAAAGTATACTGTGACAGCTATCTTGTGAACAACTATCTTGCCGACGGTCTGATAATTTCCACGCCCACCGGTTCAACTGCTTACTGCTTATCAGCAGGCGGTCCCGTTGTTGATCCCGTCATAGAAAGCATCCTTCTCACGCCTATTTGTACTCACTCGCTTTTTGCCAGATCGCTGATATTTCGACCCGATTCAAAGCTTCTGGTACAGCCTGATGAGTCTTGCTGCGATGACTTTTTCTTCTCCTGTGACGGTGAAGAAGCTATCAAACTTGAAAGCGATTATAAAGTATCAATTGAAAGAGCGGCAGACTATGCCCAGCTCATAAGAATTAAATCAGATACTTTTATAGATATACTGAACAAAAAACTTGCCGAACGGAGGGTATAAGTTGAAAAGAAAACGTCATGCGCTCATTTTGGAAATTATTGAAAAATACAATATTACCACCCAAGATGAGCTTTTGGAAAAACTTTCGGAAAATGGCTTTGACGTAACTCAGGCTACTATTTCCAGAGACATCAAGGAACTGCGCCTTGTTAAAACCATGAATTCATCCGGACAGTACTGCTATTCTCTCAACCAATCTGTTACGGCAGACCACAGCGCAAAGTTCCACGCTATATTTAAGGAATCTGTAATTTCAATAAATTACGCAGGAAACATCTGCTCAATCAAATGCTATTCGGGCATGGCTCAGGCAGCCTGCGCAGGTATTGATGCAATGCATCTTGAAGGAGTTGTCGGCACTCTTGCAGGAGACGATACGATTTTTGTCCTTTGCACAGATAATGAGAAGGCTGCAGCTCTTAAAAAGAGTATTAATAAGCTCATTGACGGTTAAGGAGTTAATTTTTTATGCTGAAGAGCTTAAGTATTGAAAATATCGCCGTTATTGAAAAAGCCACAATCGATTTTGAGGGTGGCTTTAATGTGCTGACAGGTGAGACAGGCGCAGGTAAATCGATTATTATTGACTCAATAAATATGATTCTCGGTGAACGTTCCTCACGCGATCTCATACGAAGGGGAGCAAAGCAGGCAAAGGTAATCGCGTTATTTGACAAAATCGGCGGAGGCGCTCTTGATGCGATCGCTCAGGCAGGCTTTGATCCTTCCGGATTTACCGAAGAATGTTTAATTCAGCGTACAATATCCATCGACGGAAAAAGCGTTTGCAGAATCAACGGTATGCCTGTTACTGCTGCGATGCTTCGCAAAATTGCCGTAAATCTTATCAATATTCACGGTCAGCATGATAATCAGGTTCTTTTTGATTCATCAACTCATTGCGGCTTTATTGACGCAATAGCGGGGATAGCTGATTTACTTAAGAAATATAAAGATGAATTTACACGCCTGAAAAAAGTCAGAAGAGAACTTATTTCTTTAAAGGAGCAGGCGGAAGCGCAGGCAGAGTCGGAGGAGCTTTGGAGATTCCAAATCGAAGAGCTTTCACAGGCCGACATTAAAATCGGTGAAAGGGAACAGCTCACAAAGAGAAAAAACGCGATTTTAAATTCTGAAAAAATTGCGTCGGCCCTTGATAACGCTTATAACTGCATCAACGGAAATGAATCCGCAGGTATACAGGGAACATTTTCTCTTATGGCTGACGCTCTTAATCGTCTTGAAGGTATCCAGCCTTATTTCGGAGAAATCCAGGATTTTCTCGTTCAGTTCAGAGAAAATCTCTATTCACTGGGAGAACTTAAAAATGATTTAGGCGATTTTCTTTCTCAAATTGATTATAATCCGGAGGAGTTGGAAGAAATTGAGGAAAGGCTTGACAGTATTTATCGATTGTCGCTTAAATATGGAGATACGGAAGAAGAAATGCTTCAATATCTTGCTAAAATACAATCTGAACTTGAAAAGCTGGAATCATCAGACGAACTGATAAATAAAATAACAGAAGAGTATGACAGTTTGTTGGAAAAATGTGTTGCGATGGCTGAAGATATATCGGCAAGAAGAAAGAAGGCGGCCTATGATTTCTCTAAAAACATAGAGAATGAGCTTATATTTCTCAATATGCCGTCCGTACATTTCAGCGTTTCTTTTGAAAAGGGTAATTTGTCATCTAACGGTTTTGATATAGTGGAATTTCTGATTTCAACAAACGTCGGAGACAAATTAAAGCCCATTTCAAAAATCGCCTCAGGAGGCGAGCTTTCGCGTATTATGCTTGCAATAAAAAATGTGCTTTCACGCAATGACAGCATTGATACCCTTATATTTGACGAGATTGATACAGGTGTCAGCGGCAATGCAGCTATTAAAATTGCAATGAAGCTCAAGGAAGTATCAGCATATCGTCAGGTAATTTGCGTAACCCATCTTCCGCAGATTGCAAGCTTTGCGTCAAGTCATTATCTTATTGAAAAAAATTCTGACAGCGAAGGAACGTATACGACGGTTAAGTCTCTCAATCTTGACGACAGAAAAAAAGAGCTGGCGCGCATGGTATACGGCGGAGAAATAACTTCCGCTCAGCTGAAAACCGCATCAGAAATGCTCGAATTTGCTGAAACTCATTGATATATTGCCTAAAAAAATCTTGCAAGTTAACGAATTTAATTGTATAATAGAAAAGCAGTATTTTTTGGAGGTATTATATTAATGTTGAACTTACAGTTTTTAGCAACCGATGCCAGCAGCTCTTCTTCATCACTTATGATGATTATTCCCATGATACTCATTTTTGCTCTTATGTACTTTATGATGATCCGTCCTCAGAAAAAACAGCAGAAAATCGAGCAGGAAATGAGAAATAATCTTAAAATCGGTGACGAGATTACAACTATCGGCGGAATCATGGGCAGAATTGTTACTGTTAAAGATGATTCGCTTATCATTGAAACCGGCGCCGACAGAAATAAGATGAAAATCACACGCTGGGCCGTTCAGGCAAACAACACTGCAATGGAACGCGACCGTCAGGAGCGCGAGGCTGCAAAAGCTGCTGCTGAAAAAGCAAAAGCTGAGAAGAAAAAGAAGAAGGAAGAAGAATAATCTTTCCGTAAAAAGTGTAATAGAAAACGATTTCACCTCATATCCTTTAATTGGATATGAGGTGATTTTTTATGAAAAAAAGAAAAAATCCAAAAAACTCCGAATCGAATTCCGTAAAAACCGACCGTAAAATTTATCTCTTTGCCTTCATAGCTGAATTGCTGATTTTATGCACAATATTATCAGTTTTTTCACTTATGATAGTCAATTCAGATGTTTCTCAAAATATAATGCCTTATTTATCAATATTTTCATTTTCAATATCCGCTTTCGGGGCAGGCTTCATAGCGGTAAGGCCAAAACGAAAAAACGGAATTACTGTTGGTTTTATTTCAGCACTTCCTGTCACGGCAATATCGGCAGCCCTTATTGCTGCACTTAACGGAGGAACTGTAAGTTTCGTTTTTATCATAACCATAGTCTCACAAGTATTATGTTCAATGGCTGGAGGAGTTACGGCTGCAAATATAAGAAAAAAAGTCAGGTAAAATGTATACACAACAATAAAGGAGGTCAAATGAGAACTTGAAACGGAAAAGAAGCATAATTTATACAAAACCAAGATCGGCACCGATCAGTTTTCAAAAAGAAACATTAGCGTTCTTTATCTTGCTGATATTAGGTATACTGATTGGAGTGTTTACGGCAAAACAGGGTAACAGCAGTGTGCTCACACAGGTGGAAAGCATATTTCATTCCTTTTATTCAGCCAGAGAAAACCAAAGCATTATCATCTCGGTTTTAAATTCGCTGAAGGTTTCAGCGGCGTTCTGGGTCATAAATCTGCTTTTTGGTCTATGCGCAATAGGTATGCCTTTTGTGGCCGTCATTCCTACAATAAGGGGATTGGGAATAGGTTTAGTGACAGGATACATATACTCAATCTACGGGCTCAAAGGAATTGGATACTGCCTTCTTGTTATTTTTCCTGGAGCCTTACTTTCGTTTGTGCCGTTAATTTATGCGGTGTCAGATGCATTCAAAATGTCGCTGTATACATTCAGTTCTGTTCAAAACAACAATTCTCAAAGGAGAAGCATTGATAAAATTAAAATCTACTTAGTAAGACAGATGTTTTACTTGATTTTATTTATAACAGCCTCATTTGTTGACGGAATAGTAAACAAGGTTTTTGCAGGATTATTTACTCTTTTTTAGGTTTTTTGCTCGATAGCGGATTGGCGGCAACAGCATTTTTCAGCTGATCATTGACAACGTGGGTATAAATGTCAGTAGTGCTCAGGCTTTCATGACCGAGGATTTCCTTTAAAAGCACAATATCAACATGGCCGTATTGATACATCAGCGTTGCGGCAGTATGGCGTAGTTTATGTACCGACATTCCTTGTTCTTTCAGTCCGCATTTTTCAAGAAATTTGTTTACTAATAGCTGCACGGCCTGATGACTTATTCTCTGATTAAGCCGGCTTATAAACAAGGCATCCTTATCCTTTACACCATCGACCGGACGAACTCTCAAATAATTATTGATAGCCGTGATACAAGCATCGTTTAAGTAAATTGTTCTTTCTTTATTTCCTTTACCTGTAACTACCATTGTGCCATTGCTTTTAATATCCGAGCAGTTTAAACTGACAAGCTCGGATAATCGCAGACCGCAATTTAAAAACAGTGTGATAATACAGTAGTCACGTTCTTTATATTTTCCGTCAATACTGTCCAGTAATGAAATGCTCTCTTCTAAAGTCAAATACTTCGGAAGAGATTTTTTGATTTTCGGCACATCAAGCTCACGCATGGGGTTATCACTGAACAATCCGAGCTGTACTGTACAGAATCTGAAAAAGCCTCTTATAGAAGACACCTTGCGCGCTCTTGTCGCAGCAGAATTTTGCCTTTCGAGATTGCAATATGATAAAAAAGCATAAGCATCGTTTAATGTTATTTTTTTAACAAACTTTTCGTCAATATCTTTAATTGAAATACTTTCGAATTCAGTATCTCGTGAAATAATGCCATAATTTAGCTTCAAAAATCTAAAAAACGTCTTTAAGTCGTTAGCGTATTCAGAAATTGTCAGTTCTGATTTGTTCTTAACTCCGCTGAGATAATTAACATATTGAATAACCACAGGAGGTAATTCAAATATAAAATCCGTGTTCATACAAGCCAACCCATTCATTTTAAAGTAAGTTTTGAGAGCATCATAATCATAAAAAGCAATTATAATTAGTTACTATAATAAAATAAAAAGAACTTTTTTGCAAGATGAAGAGAAAAACTAAAAAAGATTTATAGAAAGACGACTGAGATTCAATCTAAATCTCGTATTAACTAAAAACTGCGAAAGCAAACACGACGCCAATGCATTTTGGTTATTTTACCAGCGTTTTCAGATCGCAAATGAAAATAAGCAGAGAGATATTGAAAATGCAATGTACGTAAACAATACACCTTTCCCCATTGCCTCAACTAAACAAAATATTAATTTTGTTTAGTTGGTACTGTAGTTTTTTGCTCCGTTCCCTTCCGGGTTCGGAGCTTTTAATTAAACATCAGCGCAAAATCACTACAAAATATAAAATCAAAATTTATGCTTATATTTCTTTTTGCTTTTTAATAACCTTTAGTCTTGAAAAATCTTCCCTTTCCTTTTCTTCAAGAGCATCAGTTATATATTTAATTGTTTCCTGAAACTGAGGAATAATTATATTATTCAGAGCGTTTGCGCGTTTCTGAGTTTTTTTAATAGCGTTTGCAAGCTTATAAACGCTGCTCTCAACTTCTGCCAATTGAGCTGTCAATTTTTTGACTTCATCAAACCTCCAGTATGCTTCATCGAGCTGAGAATTTGTATCAGTCCAACCATATCTGAGTTCAAGCTTGGAATTTTCGAGCTGAACTGTCGGAAGTTCTACTCCCATAACACTTCTGTAATCGATTTGAAGACCGTCATCAATAGGAGTTGAGCCTGCAAATTCCTCACACATTCCCAAGGTGATATTTGCTTTTTGCAGCGCCGCATATGCTTGAGAATACGTTGAATCTATTTTCTGCTGCACTTCACCGGCCTTATCTATAAGCAGCATCATCTCTCGGATCAAAATATTTCTTTTTCTGTCCATAAGGTCATATCCGAGTTTTGCAAGCTCAAGAGATTTCTTCGCATTCATTAAGTTTGCCTTTGTAGGAAAAACTTTTACTGCCAATATTCAACGCTCCTTTCTCTGCAAATTTCCAAACAGTTATAATATTTAACCTTTATAGTGTTTGCTGAGTGTTTCCTCGTCCACTCTGTCAAGTTCTTCTTTGGGAAGCATTGAGAGAAGCTCCCAGCCTAAATCCAAAGTTTCTTCTATTGAACGATTTTCGTTGCCCTGATTGAGAAAGCGCTTTTCAAATTCACGTCCGAATGTCATGAGGCGCTTGTCTGAAGCGGAAAGTTCATCTTCACCGATAACGGAGGCAAGAGCTTTTGCGTCCTGTACTTTTGCATATGTTGCAAAAAGCTGATTTGAAAGAGCACTGTGGTCCTCTCTTGTATATCCAGCTCCTATACCGTCCTTCATAAGTCTTGAAAGTGACGGCAAGACGCTGACAGGCGGATAAATTCCGGTAGCGTCGAGATCTCTGTCGAGAACTATCTGTCCTTCCGTGATGTAGCCTGTAAGGTCGGGAATGGGGTGTGTAATGTCATCATTTGGCATGGTTAATATCGGTATCTGTGTAACCGAACCGGATTTGCCTTTTACAATACCTGCGCGCTCATAGAGAGAAGCAAGATCCGAATAAAGATATCCGGGGAAGCCCTTTCTGCCGGGGATTTCCCCTTTTGAAGAGCTGAACTCGCGCAAAGCCTCAGCGTAGGACGTCATATCCGTGAGAATAACAAGAATATGCATATTTTTCTCGAAGGCAAGATATTCGGCTGCGGTGAGAGCACAGCGAGGAGTTATAATTCTCTCAATGATAGGGTCGTTGGCAAGGTTAAGGAACATAACAACCTTATCCATGACGTTTGCTTCCTCGAAGGATTTGCGGAAGTATTCGGCAACGTCGTTTTTAACACCCATGGCTGCAAAAACGATGGCAAAATCTTCATCATCGGCGATGGAAGCCTGACTTACGATCTGAACTGCAAGCTCGTTGTGCTTCATGCCTGAGCCTGAGAATATAGGCAGCTTTTGTCCGCGAATAAGAGTGGCAAGAGCGTCGATGGAAGAAATGCCCGTGTTGATATAGTTTTTCGGATAAACTCTCGAAATCGGGTTTATTGGAGCACCGTTAACGTCGCGGCTGCATTCGGGATATATGTCGCCTAAGTCATCAATAGGTCTTCCGAGACCGTCAAATATGCGTCCGAGAATATCCTTTGAAAGCTTCATTTCCATTGGTTTTCCCGTAAGTACAGTCTTGGTATTCACCATTGAGATACCCTTTGTGCCCTCAAAGACCTGAATGACAACTCTTTCGCCGTCAATTTTAACGATTCTGCCTACTCTGCGTGTACCATTGTCGAGCTTAAGTTCCACCATTTCTTCATAGGCGGCATTTTTAACGCCGTCCAAAACAATAAGAGAACCATTTATGTTGTTGAGCCCAATATGCTCTAATATCATAATTCCAGCCTCCCCTGCGCTATTTACTTAAGGTAAGCTGCCAGCGCATTGTCAATATCAGTAATATATTCATCAAACATATCAAGACGATTATTCGGAATATCATACTTCATTTTTACGAGTTTATCAAAAATACCAAGTTGGATTATCTTGGAAATCGGGATTTGCTTCGCAACAATCTTTTTGCATTTATGGTAAAGGTGCAAAATCACCTGCATCATTTTCATCTGTTTTTCAAGGGATACAAAGGTATCGTCGGCGTGGAAAGCGTTCTGTTGCAAGAATCCTACTCTGACAACTCTCGCAATCTCGATTACAAGCTTCTGATCGTCCGGAAGTACATCGGCTCCGATAAGCTTAACAATTTCCATAAGAGAGTTCTCGTCAAGAAGAATTGAACATATCTCTTCACGGTATTTGAGAAAATCCTCCCCAATATTTTCATTGTACCACTGTGACAAGTCGCCGATATACTCACTGTAGCTGTTATTCCAGTTGATTGCGGGATAATGCCTTGCGTAAGCCAAAGACTTATCAAGAGCCCAGAAGCAACGGGTAAAACGCTTCGTATTCTGAGTTACGGGTTCGGAAAAGTCGGAACCCTGAGGCGAAACGGCACCGATAATTGTAATCGAGCCCTCTTTATTGTTTAAGGTTTCAACGTATCCTGCACGCTCGTAGAACTCCGCAAGACGTGAAGGCAGATATGCCGGAAAGCCTTCATCGGCGGGCATTTCTTCCAAACGTCCTGAAATCTCACGGAGTGCCTCGGCCCATCGTGAAGTAGAATCGGCCATAATAGCTGTATGATAGCCCATATCTCGATAATATTCAGCCAAAGTAATACCCGTATAAATAGATGCTTCACGGGCTGCAACGGGCATGTTGGAAGTGTTGGCAATAAGCACGGTTCTGTCCGTAAGAGGTCTGCCAGATTTCGGGTCCATTATTTCTCCGAACTCAGTAAGAGCCTGAGTCATTTCATTTCCGCGCTCTCCGCATCCGACATAAATGATGATATCCGCGTCGCACCACTTTGCAAGCTGATGCTGAGTCATTGTTTTGCCCGTTCCGAAGCCTCCGGGAATAGCAGCCGCACCGCCTTTTGCAATTGGGAAAACAGTATCAATAATTCTCTGTCCGGTAATAAGCGGCTTGCTTGACGGAAGGCGCTTTGCAACGGGACGAGGAGTTCTGATAGGCCACTTTTGGCAAAGCGTCAATTCATGCTCTTTGCCGTATGAGTCCTTTATTTTAATAATCGTATCATTCAAACGGTGCTTTCCGTTTTCTGCGCAAAACACCACGTCACCTTCCGTTTCGGGAGGCACCATTACCTTATGTGTAATAATGGCGGTTTCGGGACATGTGGCATATATGTCTCCGCCCTTCAGATGATCTCCCACTGAAACAGTAAGCGTAACATCCCATTCCTTTTCGGTGTCAATGGACGGGACTGAAGTACCTTTACCAATAAAAGCTCCGAAGTGCTCTTCCAAAGCGCCGAGAGGCCTTTCGATACCGTCGAAAATATTCGTAATGATTCCGGGACCGAGGGTAACACACATGGGTCCCCCGGTTGATATAACCTTTTCACCGGGTTTCAGTCCTGTTGTCTCCTCATAGACCTGTATGGTCGTGCTGTTATCATCAAGTCCGATAACCTCGCCGACAAGGCCCGCCTCGCCGACATACACCATTTCAAGCATTTGAAGATCTGTTTTTCCCTTAACGGTAACAACAGGTCCGTTTATTCCGTAAATAACATTTTCCGACACGAAAACACCCCCTTATTTAAAATCCACATTTAAATTGCAGTTAGACAAAAACCATTCGTACTGCTGCTTAAGTCTTGTATCCAGAGTGTCATCGGCAAGAAGAGTATCTGAGGAGTTTTTGCCTTTCAGTCCGCCGATTTCAATTTCTATGTCAGCACAAACGGTGCAGTGGCCATTGAACGCCTTTTCGATTTCTTTTTTGAGCTTTAAATCTGCGTCCTTAACAAATATCCGGGCGTCTTCTCCGAGAAGAACAAAAAGGGCAGCTGCGCTTTCTGAAATAAATTTCTTATAATCGTCACTTTTTGAAAAAACATTCAATTTTTCTCTGGCCTGATGAAATACATCAGCGGTGATTTTTTCCCTGAACTTGCTCAGTTCGGTTCTGGCTTTCATCATTTCGCCGGCGATTTTATTGTTGGATTCAGTTTTACACCTTGAAACAGATTTATTATAGAAATCCTGAGCCTTCTTTTCAGCGCTTTGCTTTGTCTTTTCCAGTTCATTTTTACTCTGGTTTTCTATTTCGCCTAAAATTTTATTATACTTTTCTTGTGTTTCTCGATTTATAGAATCAAGAAAAGTTTTAAGTCTTTCTTCATGATTAAGCACAGCTTTTCACCTCAAATCTTAATTCCGATGGCCTCTCTTACATATCTGGTAATTGAGTCCTTTCCTCTTCCGGAGCCGTGACGATCCGGAATTTCAACAAGAAGCGGTTTTTCATGGCTTTCTTTAAGCTGTGATACGAGCTCGGGACAGAGCTTGACAAGCTTTTCGGTTATCAGAACAATACCGACCTCGTCATCATTAATGGCTCTCTCAAGAGCCGCCTGAGTGTCCTCAGGCGTATGTACGACTACTCCCGGAATACCGGCAAGGCGCATTCCGACCAAAGTATCCTTATTATCGCTTACAAGGAAAAAGCGCATAAAATCACCACCATGGATTAAAGATTTAGTTAGCTGTTCATTATCATGATTGCGATAACGAGTCCGTAAATAGCGATAGCTTCACCGAGAGCAACGAAAATCATGGATTTTGCGAAAGACTTGGGATTTTCGCTTGTAGCTGCAATGGCTGCGGGAGCACCGGCAGCAACGGCGATACCTCCGCCGATACCCGAAAGACCCATAGCAAGACCGGCAGCGATCATTACAAGTCCGTTGCCTGAATCAGAGGCAGTCTCTGCGTTTTCCTCTGCGGACTGCTGAGAAACGGCAGTGCTGTTATCGGCAGCTGTGCTGTCATTCTCATTTGCAGCGGAAGCTGTAAATGCAAGGCAAACCATAAGAACAGCTAAAACAGCAAGTCCTGCAAAATGTGATTTAAGTGACTTTTTTACCGTCTGGCCTTCCGCCTGTCTTTTGAACATACGATAGATTGAAAAAGTAAGGAAAGCGATAGGAAGAATAATAATCATAGCATAGATAATTGCAGACATTTTAAATACCTCCGATTATACAAATAATTTTAATTTATTTTTACAGGCTCAAAGGTTCTGCCTTCGCCTGAATAACAACGGCTGAACAATTCGTAATATTCAAGACGCATTGCCTGAATGGAAACAAACAGCGCTTCAAGACACATGACGAGGATGTTTCCGAGTATTATAACGATGATATTGTCATCCTTAGCGATTGCAAAAACCGCCATCATCATACCTGAATGGACAAGTACGAAAGCTGAAATTCTCAGGAAAGAAACGGTGTTGCTGAAAAATGAAAGGATATACTCAAAAATCTCAAACGCATTTTCAAGTATAAAATCACCGATGCTTTCAGGTTTCCAGTCTGGATGCTTATCAACAAGTCCGATGAGAATTTCCTTAAAGAAAATAATCAGTATGGAAACGAGCATTCCGCAGACAAAAACAGGCTTCGCCAAAAAGCTTTCGGCGCCCATAAAATCCAATACGAAGCACACTCCGCACAGATAAAGGACAATTCCGGCAAGTCCGTTTTGACTGAACAGCGCCTCCCCTATCCGCTTATTCTTTACGCTCTTATACATAAAGATAAGCATGGAGCACACTAACAAAACAATTCCTATTCCTATTGCCATCAAAAGCATGCCGTTAATGGAATCCATTACGTCAACGGGTTTTTCGGCAAATCCGAGGGCGTGATACAATGGGTCGAGAGCGTGTTCATAACCGAAGAAAGACCCGTAAACGGTTCCGGCTACCATGGCTGAAAGTCCGCATGGAACCAAAACTTTGCCGATTGCCATATGCATGAATTTCCACATGACAAATCCGGCGATGGCAAGCACAAAGCCCTGTCCGAGATCCCCGAACATGAGGCCGAACATAACGGTATAGGTTATTGCCACAAAAGAAGTGACGTCAACATCGTCGGCAGACGGAACTCCGAACATTTCTACAATGTACTCGAAAGGACGGAATATTCGCTTGTTTTTCAGCTTCGTAGGCGCCTGTACCTTACTGTCGGAAGATACGGTTTCAGATTCAAAAGAAAGGGTATCAATTCTTTTTACTATTTTTTCAAACTCATCGGTTTTGCTTTCGGGTATCCAGCCTGTGTAGAAAAACCAGTTGAGATTAAAAAATCCATCATAGTAAACTTCTGCATACTTTCTCAATTCGAACAGCGAAGATAAGTATTTAAGCTGTGAATAAACAAGATTACATTTACTTTCTTCCTTGTTCCAGTTCTGCAGCGCTTTTTCGTTGCACTCCTTTATTTCACTGTTCAAAATTTCAATATTTTCATTGATTGCAACAATGATTTCTTCCGGAGTACCTACCGCTACGGGAATTCTCAGCCGTTCAAAGGCGAGCTTTGCAAATATTCTGTCTACCTCAGCTATTTTTTCCTTAGGAGCAAAGTACACTCCCCATTCATCGGTTTTATCCGAGGAGCAAGGTACAAATAAAAGACTTGCGTTATCTGAATAAGCTGCCAGCTTGATTTTTGACTCCTTAGGCATATGACCGAACCTGAATTTTATGTATTGACACTCCAATATTTTTTCAAGGTTCATATCGAGACCGGTAAAATGGTTATACTGTTCGATCGCCACTTCACAGGTTTTGAGCTGTTCTTCGAGCTGCTTTCGCTCGTCATTAAGCTTGGCAAATTTATCAGCAAGCTCGTAGATGTATTTCTGCGATTCATCGGAAAAACTCATATCCTGCGGATCCACCTTGACAGATTTCAGGTTAAATCCCGAAGCAGAAGCAAGCTCTTCAATTTTTTGCAAAAGCGTAGAATACGGATTTTCTTCGTTGAGCGCTTCAAATCCAAGGCTTGATGAAATAAATTGCGATGCCTGTTCGGGCTGGAAGAAACCTTCTGCACAGGCTGCCGACAGAAACTCGTCAAGATGGCTCAGAACCCCGACAACCTTTACCAGTTTCATTTTTTCTACTGCCAAAATTTATACCCCCCTAACATGTCAATCAGCTCCCACAAGAAGAGAGGCTATTTCTTCTCTCGGAACGTTATAACGTATACCTTCAATAATATGGATAACGTTTTCCAGTTCAGTTTCCGCCAAATAGACGTAACAGAGCATTATAAGATAAGGATTGGTTGAATATCTGAAATTGCGTAAGCTGCGGTAAAAAGCTACCCTATGTACGCAATCCTCAATGTATTGAAAATCAAAACGCCTGAAATCGCTTCCGTACAGGCTCTTATCTACAACAGCCATTAATTCGTCGCAGCTTTTTGCGTTTTTCATTTCCTCTAATACTTTTCTTCTTAGCAAAGAATAGCCGCGTTCCGACTGCATGGTCAAAAATATATTATCTTTATTTCCGTAAAATTTCTTAGCTCGATATAAACGTACAATGTAAAACAAATCAGCTCTGGTTTTGAAATAATCCATAATTTCCTCACCGGTTTTTTTAGGAAAAGAGGAAAAAACGAGTCGCTCAATCTCACGATACATATACTCTTCCAAGGCAGCTTCAATTTGAGTTATACTGATATTGTTTACATCTTCAGTAAAATAAGGTTCAATGATCTCTCTGTATGGAGAACCGTTCAGAGCCTCAAGAACCCCTTTCATATTTTTTGCTGAGGCAAGGGTATACAAATCTATTTCCGTATGCTGATTGAAAAAATCAGGTATAACCATAAGATAATCGTGAGGATCTGAGGTGGATAACAGGCGCAGACAGGTAATAATCTGCTCAATATCCCCCAAAATCATAAAATATTTATAGAAATCCTGACCTATCGACATCTCATATCTGCAAAGGGAGATACATTGATTGAAAACCCTTTGCTTTAATATGGTTTCAAGCTGTGTTCGGTGAAGAGAAGCAGCGGCACAGTTTTCCATAACTTCGGCATATGCCGTACGTGTCTTTAAATAAGAAGCCGCTTCCCCTACGCTTTTGCAGGCAAGCAAATCTGCATAGTTTTTTGCGGTCAGTCTTCGCCCGTACAGAGCATGGGCTTTTGCCATAATTGAATTAGCTGCAAACTTTGAAAGCATAAGGAATTCACCTTCCTTTCACATTATGAAACTTAATTGCTCAAAGCCCTCGCAACTATTTCATCAACCCATTTTTCTCTGTTTGCTTCTGCTGCCCTTTTCATATCTGAAAATGATTTCTGACTTTTACTTTTAATCTCTTCAATTTGTCTTTCGGTCTCGTCGGATATACGAGAGGCCTCCTTATCTGCTCGCAGCTGTGCGTCCTTCATTTTCTCTTCAATTATCTCGGATTTTTGCGCAGCAAGTCGGCTTTCATTGTTTTCTCTCATGGCCTCAATTTCATTGGTGCGGTCTCTGGCGGCTGCATCCATATCCATAAGCACCTTGAGCATATCATCCATATTTCCACCTCGCAATAAAAAGCAAAATCTTAAAATCTGTCATTAATTATAACACCATAAGCGCAAAAAACAATAGTCAAAATAATGAATAAGCTTGTTGTATAAAACCAATAAACTGTCAATTTTTTAACGGATGTGTTTTCAGAAAAGAAAAATTTGCGGCTTTTTAAACAAATCTACCTATGGAATGCACGTCCGCTTTATGTTAAAATATACGATAAACAATTGATCTTATGTTGTATGATACATCAGTTTTCAGATAATTTTTCGGAGGAAAAAGCGCATCAATGATTAAGATAGCTATATGTGATGATGAGAAGGAGCAGCTCGAATACTTAGGCGGTATTATTAAGAAGTGGTCGGATACAATGAGCGTAACCTGTTCGCTCAGCCTTTTTGAAAGTGCGGAGGAATTCTGGTTTGCCTATGGCAAAAACCATTTTGATATCGCCGTGCTGGATATACAAATGTCAGGACAAAACGGACTGGAGCTTGCCAAGCAGCTCAGAAAGCTAAACGATAAAATAAGCATAATTTTTGTAACGGGGATTTCAGATTATATCGGAGAAGGATATAATGTTTACGCAGTCAATTATCTTTTAAAACCCATCGACGAAAACAGACTTTTTGAAGCTCTTTCCGCAGCCGCTGCAAGAAGCAACCATGCAGACGATAAAAAAGTTCTGTTTGAAAGCGACGGGGAAACGATTGCTGTTTATGAGGACGAAATAGAATATATAGAAGCGTTTTCCCACAGTACGTCCCTTTTCACCGACAGTGAAGTACTGGAGGTGAAAAGCGGAATAAATTCAGTCATGGAAAAGCTTTCAGCGGGTAAATTCGTCAAGTGCCATCGTTCATACGGAGTAAACCTGAAATATGTAAAGCTCATAAAGAAATATGAGATATTGCTGGACAACGGCAAAACAGTTCCCGTAAGCCGCAGAATGTATAACGATGTAAACGATGCTTTTATTTCTTACTATAAGGGGAAAATCTCATGAAGACAGCTATAATTGTATGCGCGGTAATCTTACTTTTCATTTTAGTGTTTTTTACTGTAAGATTTATGAATAAATACTATACCGATAAAAAACTTGAGGATTATCAAAATGCACTTTTAAAACAGCATTATGAGGAAGTCGAAAGCATGTACCGTCAGGTGAGGGGTTGGAGGCACGACTATAAAAATCATATTCAGACAATGAAAGCGCATTTACAGATGAAGGAATATGATTTGCTTGACAATTACCTTAAAACCTTGAATGCTGATTTGATGGAAATTGACACCGTTCTTAAGACAGGCAACGTCATGATTGACGCTATACTTAACAGTAAGCTTGTATCTGCAAAAGGAAAAGGGATAAATATTAAAGCGGACGCACATGTCCCCTCTTCACTTACGGTTACGGAAACCGATTTATGTGCCGTAATCGGTAATCTTATAGATAATGCCATTGAATCGGTAATGCAGATTGAAAATGAAAAAGAGCGATTCATCAGAATATACATAGGAGTATTTAAAGGACAGCTTTACATTTCCGTTACAAATTCCGTAGGCGGAAAACTAAAAAAATCCGGCAAAGAGTATTTTTCTACAAAGGGTAAAAGCCATGGATACGGCTTAAAAAGAATAGACTCAATTGCCGCAAAATATTCGGGATATGTCAACCGTCAGGATGAAAAAGATGTCTTTGCAACGGAAGTTATGCTCCCGCTTTGACCGTTCGTGCATGAATAGATACCGTTCATGCACATTTTTACTTTTAAAATGCATTTTGTGGTATAGTTCACGTGAAGGAAGGTGAGCACCTTGAAAGAAAAAGAAAAGACCAAATATACCTTTTGGCAGAACACAAAATACTGTCTCGATATGCTCAGGCAGGAAAACCGTGACTACGACGGTAAGGTTTACAGAACGATGCTCTGTAAAATAATTCCAAGTATTCTCTCCCCTCTTGCCGCTACGGTAATGCTGAAAGTACTTGTGGATACCGTAACCGGCAATATTTCGCCGGAAGTTCTTGCTACCGCTGTTCTGGCTTTTGCTGTGCTGAACATTATTTTTGGTGCAATGCAGAAATATCATGAGATGTATTATTACTATTTTGTAAACCGTTTAAGATTTGACTACTTTGAAAATAGATTTTTGGCAAAAAATCTTTCAACAGATTATGAAAATCTTGAAAATCATGAAAAACACAAAATTTTATTGAAAGCTGAACGTATGTTTGGCAATGCTGATGGAGCCGGAGCAATTATAAACAGCTGCTGTCAGGTAATTATAACTTTTTCTGGTATTTCAGCCTTTATGGCAATAATTGCACTGGCTGCCCCCCTTATTATTGCAATAGCTCTTACAGCGGGAATTATTAATCTATTTTTGTGCTTGATTATCGCAAAAGACGAAATCAAATTTTTTCACGCTCTGAGCAGCAATAATGAAAAAACATACTATCTTGCATGGGAAACAACGAATCCAAGACCGGCTAAAGATATGAAAATTTTTAATATGGTTTCATGGTTCTCTCCGTTGATAGATTTGCTGATTCTTGATAAAAAAATCATATTAAACCGCATGCTGAAAAGGTACAGTTTCTTTACATTTTTGCAGGCGCTTTTGGTATTGCTGCGTGACGGCGCAACATTTGCCATACTTATTCATCTTTATTCAGAAGGAAAACTCACTGCCGGAGACTTTGTCTTTTATTATTCGGTTATAACCGGTGCAGTTAACTGGATAACCACAATATCTAATGAAATTAATATGATATATCATTCGCATCTTTGGTGCGACGATTTCAGAAAATATCTTGATTTGGAAGATGATGAAAAGGCAGTTGAAATTATAAAAGAAGTTCCTGCAAAATGTGAAATAGAGTTTCAAAACGTCAGCTTTAGCTATGACGGAAAAACAGATGTAATAAAAGATTTTAATTTTAAAGCCTCAGCAGGCGAAAAAGTGGCTATTGTCGGTATGAACGGAGCGGGTAAAACAACCGCTATGAAGCTGCTGTTAGGATTTTATAATCCAACAAAGGGAAAAATCCTTATTAACGGAAAAGACGCAGGCAGTTTAAATAAAAAGGAACGCTGCAAACTTTTTTCAGCAGTATTTCAGGATATCTTCACTATGCCGGCATCTATTGAAAAGAACATAGCATTATGCGAAGATGTTGACAGAGATAAACTTAATAAAGTAATTGACTTTGCAGGACTCGGTGAAAAAATCGAATCTCTTCCCCGAGGAGTAAATACTAAACTGCACAATGACTTATTTCCTGATGCCGTAGAACTTTCCGGCGGTGAAACTCAAAAGCTACTCCTTGCCCGTGCAATATATAAAGAAGCTCCTATCATGATTCTTGATGAGCCTACCGCCGCACTCGATCCCATTGCGGAAAATGATATTTATACTAAATACAGCGAAATCACCAAGGGAAGAACTTCGTTTTACATTTCTCACCGCCTTGCCAGCACTGCTTTTTGTGATAAAGTGATTTTCATAAAGGATGGCGAAATTACCGAAACAGGAACACATAAAGAGCTTATGGAGAAAAAAGGCGACTATTATAAAATGTATTATATGCAAAGCTATTACTATAATGAAGAAATAAGCGGAGGTGAAGTTTTATGAAGACACTGAAAGAAAATATTGCAACTCTTCGCTTTGCCACGGAAATTTCAAAATCTGCTTCTAAGAGTTCTGTACCGATACTTATTCTTTGCGCATTGCTGAATCATTCGGCAGTGATTGTTGCTGTTTGGTTTTCTGCACAGATAACCGCTCAGATTTCTTCGGGTAATTCCCCGAAAGAAATAGCTGTATATGCCGCAGGTTCTGTTTTGACAGTGTTTATATTATCGGTGTTTACAAAAATAGCAGAGCAAGTAAATACAAATAACTTAAATAAAATAGTTTCTTATGAAAAAAAGATTTTTTCAGAGATGATTTCAAAAAAAGACTATGCTATACTTGAAAATTCAAAATTTCAAGATCTCTTAAAATCATATAACGTTGTTATGAACAATAACGGTGGAGCGATCGGAGTTTATATAATGTTTTTATCCGATGTTCTGGACGGAGGTTTTGGTTTAATATATTCACTCATAATAATCATTCCAACTATATATAAAATTCTGACTTTCGATAGCAGCAATTTTGCTACCTCATGGTTCGCCGCAGTTTTAACGCTTCTGCTTTTCATTCTCTGTGCAGCTGCAATGATAGTAACAGGAAATAAGTTATCTAAAATCAATGTGCTGCATATGGACAGTATGTACAGAAACTACGGATTGTTTAAATATTGGTTTGATTTTTCTGAAAATTATAAAAATGCAAAGGATATAAGAGTTTATAACGCTGAAAGTTTTATAGAGTGTGAGCATCAGAGACATGTAGATGAGGTAAAGGAATTAAGTCTTAACGAACTAAATGAAGTTAAAATTTATCATTTATTGCTTTCGGCGTTTCAGGCTCTGCTAATAGGAATTTTCTACGGATATATTGCTCTGAGAACATACAGCGGTTCATTTACCGCTGACAATATTGTGATAATTGTAGGTATTATTCCGGTGCTTATTCCCGCTATAACTCAGCTTTCTTCTATTCCCATGATGACCACAACATGGGCAAAAAATATAAGCTATTTGAAAAGAATAAAGGAATATGATTCCGACAGATATTTCGGCACTCTCCCTGTTGAAAAAAGAACCGATAACGACTATGAAATCGAATTCAGAAATGTCAGCTTTAAATATTCCGGTTCAGACTCCTACGCACTCAGAAATGTATCTATGAAATTCAAAGTAGGTGAACACCTTGCCTTTGTAGGTGCCAACGGTTCAGGCAAAAGTACATTTATCAAGCTTCTCTGCCGTCTTTATGACCCGACAGATGGAGAAATACTTCTTAACGGAATAAATATCAAAAAATATAATATACAGGAGTATATGTCTATTTTCTCCGTAGTTTTTCAGGACTTTTCGCTCTTTGCCGTTCCCCTTTCGCAGAACGTCAGCACCTCAATAGAATATGATAAAGAAAAACTTTGGCGATGTCTTGAAGAGGCCGGAATTGCTGACAGAGTAAAGGAGTTTGATAAAAAAGAAGAAACGGTACTTTACAAAAAGCTTGACGACAACGGAGTTGAAATTTCAGGCGGTGAGGCGCAGAAAATAGCCATCGCCCGTGCGCTTTACCGTGATGCCCCCTTTGTAATTCTCGACGAACCTACTGCCGCTCTTGACCCGATATCAGAGTTTGAAATATATAGCGGCTTTAACGGATTTACCAAAGGAAAGACTGCCATTTATATATCACATCGCCTTTCCTCCTGCCGCTTCTGCGATAAAATCATGGTTTTCGATAAAGGACAAATTGTCCAGTTTGGTTCACATGATGAGCTGCTCAGCGACGAAAACGGAAAATATTATCGTCTTTGGACATCTCAGGCTAAGTATTACGTTTCACAGGTGTAATTTAACACAGCCTATTTTATAATTTATTTGCAAAATGCACAATTGAGATTAGCTTTTATTTGCTTGTTTCACAATTGTGCACTTAATTATTTTGTGATATTATTTAATCAATTTACAAAAGGAGAGAAATATATGAAAGTTAAAAAAATAGCATTATGTGCAGTTTCCATACTGTTGGTGCTGGCAATACTTTTTTCATTTGGTGCCTGCGGCAAAAAAGAAAAAATGAATGATGACGAGTATATTGAGGCAATTAAGTCAATGTCCATTTTTGACAATACCTATGAGCATTCACTGCCGCAGACAATTATTCACAAGCTTATTATGGATCACTTTGCTGCTCCCCTTCCTGAAGGAAAAACAGTTAAAAAGGCAATCTTTATCGGTTATGACGGCTACCGTGTAGATGGACTGAACAACATTAAAGATAACGCTGACAGCGCTGTAATGCGTGTTAAGGACATGGGCGGACTTTATTACGCTTTTGCAGGCGGAGTAAAAGGCGTAAACGAACAGGCAACGTCTACGGCTCCCGGCTGGAGTGCAATGCTTACCGGCGGCTGGGGCGACTATAACGGCATTGTTGACAACGGTCTTTATAAGGATGCATCAGTTAAAACTTTCCTTACCAAACTTGCTGAACAAGGAAAATCTGCATCATTTACCACTTCATGGCGTGAGCATACCAACAAAACTTATTTTAATGATACTGTATACGCAATCGAAAACAATCTTCCCATAACATATACTCATCAGATTGATGATGAAGGTACACTTTATCAGGTGCTTAAATATGTTGCAAAGCCTGAAGGTACAAACAAAACCGCTCTCGAAGATCCCGATGTAGTTTTCTTTACCTTTGAACATACTGACCATGCAGGTCATGATACAGGATTCGGCAATCAGAACGAAGCTTACATAACAGCAACTAAGGACGCAGATAGATTTGGTGCGGAAGTTCTTGACACTATTATGAACCGCAGCACCTACGACACTGAGGATTGGCTTATTGTTATTGCCACCGACCATGGCGGAATTAACACATCACATGGCGGACAGAGCATACAGGAAAGATCTACATGGATTGCATGCAATAAGGAAATCGAAATGAGCGAAGAAAATCTTAAATTTGCCTATACAAAATAAAAAATCAATTACATCTAAAAAAGCAGGACATACCTTATCGCATAAAGCGGTGGTATGCCCTGCTTTTTCAATTTAAGTTAATGATAAATCAAACGTCATTTCTGACTAAATCTTCAAAGCTTTCACGGTTTACGATTATTCTTGATTCACCGTTATTTGTCATTACGACAGCCGGTCTGCCAATTCTGTTGTAGTTAGAAGCCATTGAGTAGTTGTATGCGCCTGTTGACAGAACTGCGATCGTATCTCCCGGAACAACCTTTTGTATCATGGCGTTTTCCTGAATAAGATCGCCGCTCTCGCAGCATTTACCTGCGAGAGTTATCTTTTCCGTCTTAGGCTCATCAGCTTTGTCAGCGCACATGATCTCATATGTTGACTGATAGAGAATGTATCTCGGGTTATCGGTCATGCCGCCGTCAATAGAAACATAGGTCCTTACGTTTTCTATTTCCTTTACTGCGCCGACAGTATAGAGAGTGATTCCGGCAGCTCCCGCGATGGAGCGTCCCGGTTCGATAATGATAAATGGAAGCTCCATTGAATGCTCCTGCGCTTTTCTCTTTATAACTGCTGCCACACGGTTCATATAATCACTGTAAGGTGCAGGCTTGTCCTCACCCGTATATTTTATACCGAAACCGCCGCCTAGGTTAAGCTCCTTGATTTCTGTGCCTGTTTCAGTTTTGATTTTTGCTATAAAGTCCATCATTACTTCTGCCGCAAGCTCGAAGGGCGAAATATCAAAAATCTGAGAACCAATATGACAATGAAGGCCGCAAAGCTCCACGTTTTTCAAAGCAAGAGCTTTTTTAACGCCGACCATTGCCTCTCCGTTTTCGAGAGCAAGTCCGAATTTTGAGTCTATTTGTCCTGTTCTGATAAAGCTGTGAGTGTGAGCGTCAATGCCGGGCTTGATTCGGAACATTATTTTAGCTGTGACATTCTTTCTTTCGGCAGCCTTTTCGAGAGTCTCAAGCTCCGTAAGGTTGTCCACAACGATTCTGCCTACTTTATTATCGAGTGCAAATTCTATTTCTTCCAAGGTTTTGTTATTTCCGTGGAAATAAATGCGCTCGGCAGGAAATCCCGCTTTGAGAGCCGTGTATATTTCACCTGCGGAAACAGTGTCGATGCTCATGTTCTCCTGTTTGCAGATTCTGTACATCTCCATGCAGGAAAACGCCTTGCTGGCATAAGCGACAGTTCCATGTCCGCCGTAATTATCCTCAATGGACTTAACGAAAGCGCGGCAGTTTTTCCTTATTTCGTTTTCGTCAACGACGTAAAGTGGTGTACCGTACTTATTCGCTAAATCTACGGTATCACAGCCTCCGATTTCAAGATGACCCTTTTCATTTACATTTAAACAATCTGATACAAACATAAATACCTCCTCATATGTTTAAAGCACAGAATTTTCTATTATTTCTTTTATCTCATCCACTCCCTCGCCTTTAACGGCGGAAAACGGAATTATCCTGATTTTTTCCTTTATACCTGCTTCTTCCAGCTCACTGCCGATAAGGGATAATCTCTTTTCACGCTCTGTTTTGTTAAGCTTATCACTTTTCGTTAACACAATGATAAAAGGATATCCTGTATTAAGAAGGAATGAGAGCATTGACAGATCGTTTTCGGTAGGCGGATGACGCATGTCTATAAGCTGAATTACCAAACGAATATTTCTGTTGGATGAAAAATATCCTTCCATAAGCTCAGACCAGCGAAGCTTTTCAGCCCGCGAAACTTTAGCGTATCCGTATCCCGGCAAATCAACCAGTTTAATGTTTTCAACACCGAAAAAGTTGATCGTAGTAGTCTTTCCCGGAGAAGAACTGACACGTGCAAGTGACTTTCTGTTTGTGAGCTTATTGAGCAGTGATGACTTTCCCACATTTGAGCGGCCCGCAAAAGCGATTTCGGGAAAATCAGATTCGGGAAGCTGTGAGAATGTGCCGTATGAAGATTCAAACACCGCTTTTTCAAATACCATTTTGCGCTTCTCCCCTTTTCAGAAATTTTATTGGGTGATGGAAGTACGTTTTCCGCTGTTGTGATTGTCCACTACCGTGTTCATTTTGTTTTCTGAATGTTCTTCAGGTGATTCGCTGCACAATTTGCTATCCTGAGCTTTGCCGCATACAAGGGCGTTTTTAAGTACAGTGTCCATTGTTTCCGCCGTAACAAATTCAATATTTTCAATAACCTTGGGATCGGCTTCCTTTAAATCGGAAGCGTTATCGGCGGGAATAATCACTTTCTTTATACCCTTGCGGTATGCGGCCATAGTTTTTTCCTTGAGGCCGCCTATGGGCAGTACACGGCCTCTGAGCGTAACTTCACCTGTCATTGCAACATCGCCTCTTACAGGTATTCCCGATAAAGCAGAAACTAGAGCGGTAGTAATTGTGACACCTGCCGAAGGTCCGTCCTTTGGTACGGCTCCTTCGGGAACATGAATGTGGATATCCCTGTTTTTATAAAAATCCTTATCAATGTTAAATTTATCGCAGTTGCTTCTTATATAGCTGATAGCGGCCATGGCGGATTCTTTCATAACATCGCCTAAAGAACCTGTAAGCTTAACGTCTCCCTTGCCGTCCATAACGGCAACCTCCACGGGCATCGTCTCGCCGCCGACGCTTGTCCAGGCAAGTCCCGTAACAACGCCGATTTCATCCTTGCCCGCCTTCTCTTCGGGCTTGAATTTTCTCGGTCCGAGGAAATCTTCAATATTATCGATTCTCACGGTGACTCTTCCGCACTCTCCTCCTGCAATTTTAACGGCGGCCTTTCTGCACGCAGCGGCAATAAGCTGCTCAAGCCTTCTCACGCCCGATTCCCTCGTGTAAGAATCAATGATGTCGTATACTGCATCGCTTGTTATCCTCAAAGAGCTTCCGTTCAGGCCGTGCTTTTTAAGCTGAGCGGGTACAAGATATTTTTTCGCTATTATAAACTTATCTTCTCTTGTATAACTGTCGAGCTCTATAACGTCCATTCTGTCGAAGAGCGGAGCGGGTATGCTGTACTTATCGTTAGCAGTCGTTACAAAAAGCACATTGCTCAAATCAAATGGTATTTCTACATAATGATCGGTGAAGGTGTAATTCTGAGCGGGGTCCAGAACCTCAAGCAAAGCTGATGAAGGGTCCCCTCTGTGGTCATCGCCGAGCTTGTCGATTTCGTCAAGAAGAATAAGCGGATTACAGCTCTTGCACTGCTTTATAGCCATGATAATTCTTCCAGGCATGGCGCCTACATATGTCTTTCTGTGTCCTCTTATTTCGGCTTCATCATGGATGCCGCCAAGAGAAATACGAGCAAACTTCCTGCCGAGCGCATCTGCCATTGCCCTTGCAATGGAAGTTTTGCCTACTCCGGGAGGACCTACCAGGCACAAAATCTGGCCGCCCGTGGTATTTATAAGTTTTTTAACCGCTATGTATTCAAGTATACGCTCTTTTACCTTTTCCATTCCGTAATGTCCGGAATTTAAAACCTTCGCCGCCTTTTTTATATCCGTCCGGTCTTTCGTCTCGCTGTTCCAAGGAAGTGATATGACCGTATCAAGGTAACTCCTCAAAACGGCTCCGTCCTGTGACCCGGGAGGCATTTTGTAAAGACGCTCACAGTCTTTTATAAGCTTTTCCTCAGACTCTTCCGGAAGCTTTAATGCAGCTATTTTATCTTTATATTCCTGCGCTTCCTTTCTGGGATCATCGTCTTCGTCGAGCTCCTCGGCAATTACGCGCATCTGCTCACGCAAGTAATAATCATGCTGGCTTTTATCCATCTGCTGCTGGACCTTTGCATGGATTTTAGCCTCAATATCCATAATTTCGGTTTCGCGCACAAGGACTCGGCAGGCAAACTCCAAGCGGTCGATAGGGTTTATGATTTCAAGAATCTTTTGCCTGTCGGTATATTCTAGCATAATATTGAATCCGATATAATCCGCCAGGAATCCTGAGCTTTTTGCGTCAAGGACATTCATAAGTATATCGGACGAAAGCTGCGGACTGTTTTCGGTATAGGCGTCAAAAACATCTTTTGCATGCCTTACCAGAGCTTCTTCATAGAGCTCGTCCGTCTTTTCGACTTTCGGCTCCTCTATCGGTATTACCGAAGCGGTAAGATATTCTGAATCCGATGTGATTTTGGCAGCCCTTGCCCTTTCGAGGCCTTCAACCACCACTCGGATATTCTCACTTTTCGGAAGCCTGATTATCTGTTTAACAATGCCAATGACTCCTATTTTATACATTTCATCAAAAGTAGGGTTATCGTCACCGATATTTTTCTGCGCAACTAAGAAAATACGTCTGTCCTGCTGCATGGCACTGTTGAGAGCTTTTACAGACTTTTTTCTTCCCACATCGAAATGAAGCGTCATTCCCGGGAACATGACAAGCCCTCTCAAGGCAACAGCCGGAAGTGTTCTTATATCCTGAATTATATTTTTATCTGACACGGAACTCACCTCTGAATAAAAACCCGCTTAAATACGGTTATTGCAATTATATACTAAAACTCATCTCTTATCAAGGCAAAGCTATATTTACCAATGGTTCTTTTGTCATTGTTTACATCTGCGTCACAATTAAAAATAAATCCGACGGAATAAACCGACGGATTTAAAATATGTTTGAATTTCTATCAGTTGACCGATGTATCCTGTTTTTTGATGCCGAATAAAAGTCTTAAAATTCCGCTGAACGCCTTGGGGCTTCTCCATACTACTACTTTCATTATTGCAACGCCTCCATTATCTTCTGCACAGGCAAAATCCAATAATTATAAGCGCAATGGACATAACCACCACTAAGGCTTTCGCAGGCAAACAGCAAGCTATCAGGAAACCGATGCCAAAGGCAATAAACCAGCCTCCGCATCTTCCTCTGCGGTTATGAAACAAATTACCACCTGCTTACAATATGGTTTGCTTTGTGATTAGTACCATAATACGCAGGCAGGCAAAAAAGGTGTCAGTCCAAACTGAAAACAGTTAACAGTTTTCCTGAACTAAATGAAACTCTGCATATATCGCAGGACATTTCATTGCTTACGCAAAGGCCGCAGGTATTGGAAAGGCAAAAATTATCAAGAGTATACTTAAAGCCCTCGAGAGTAAGGTGTTCGATCTTTTCGGAATAAGCGAAAAAAGAAACATATCCTGAACGCTTATCAAAGGTATATGTGCCGGGTTCGAGTAAAAATATTTCGTTACGTTCATCCCTCAAAGTTATCTCGGCGCCTTTTTCAAGCCAATAAGCAAGCAGAGTCAAATTGGCATAGGTGTGGTCAAATCTTCCTCCCAGACAGCCTAAAAGCAAAAATTTCCTGAATCCCTCTTTGTATCCTTCCGATACAGCTGTGAACAAATCGGTTTCGTCCTTTTCGCTGTTAAGCTTGACAACTTTACAGCTCGCGCTCTTCGGATAAGGCGAAGAATCAAAATCTCCGACAATTAAATGAGCGTCAAAATCCATTGCTTTACAATGGATATACCCTTTATCGGCACAGATAATGAAATCATCCTCATCAATAAATTCGGCGGTTTTTCGATAATCCGAAATAACGCCTGCTCCGATTATAACACAGCGATCTTTTCTTACCATCTCTTTAATTCCTTTGCTTCTCCGTACATGGTTTTATAGCTTTCATGGCGCGATTTTTCGATTTTGCCCTCATTTAAAGCTTCAAGAATTGCACAGCCTTTATCTACCGTATGGGAACAAGAGACAAATTTGCACTCACCCAGATATTCCCTGAATTCGGGAAAGCAGTACTGGATATTTTCGAGGTCTATGCTTTCGTTCTTTTCCATATCAAAAGACGAAAACCCGGGTGTATCCGCCACATACCCGCCGCAGATCTTGTGAAGCTCAACGGCTCTTGTAGTATGGCGTCCGCGTCCCAGCTTCTCACTGATTTCTCCTGTGTCAAGGTTCAAGCCTTCACAAATCGCGTTTAGAAGCGTGGACTTTCCCACCCCACTGTTTCCTGTAAAGGCACTTACCTTTCCGGATATCCAATTTCTAACAATATCAAGGCCGTCTCCTGTCACTGAAGAAATACATGCTGTTTTAAAGCCTGCATTTTTATATATCTTTGTGTATTCACTTAAATCCTTCAAATCACTTTTTGTGAAAACAACAATCGGCTCGATCCCTTTGTTGAAGGCAAGAGCTGTCATTTTATCAATAAGGTATAAATTGGGGCTCGGATTGCAGGCAGCGGATAAAATAAACAACTGCTCGATGTTGGCAACGGGTGGTCTTATGAGAAAGTTTTTTCTGGGATATATTGAATCAATAGTATTTTCTCCGTCACTTCTGATCGTAACTGAAACCTCGTCGCCGACAAGGGGAGTTATCTTTTGCTTTCTGAAGACTCCCCTGGCTTTGCACTCATATACCACACCGGCGGCCTCTATATAATAGAAGCCGCCAATGCCCTTTAATATTTTTCCCTTTAAAATAACGTTATCACTCATTCGCCGAACCAAAACGGATGATTTCCGTTATCTTCTTCCGCATTATCCCCTTCGGAAGCACTCGTAGTTATTTCTGTGTATTCTTCATTTGAAATCGCGCCGGTTTCAAAGTTAATGTTGCACTTATAGTAATCATAAGTGTTTGTCGTTCCGTCAATTGTCACTGTAAGTGTTACCTTGAGCTCAGCACTTGTCGCTGTTCCTGAAACAGAAATTTTGTCATAAGAGCCGCCTGCAAGGAGAACGCCCTGACTTGTAACGAGTTCATTGTCAAGATAAACTTTCAGCGTACCATCAATGCTTCCGAGATCGGGCAGCGTAATACTCGCATTAACCGTGTTAGCCGGTTTCTTACCGCTGCTTACTTCAACATCAATAATGGTTCCCTTGGGAACAGAACTCTTATGCTCGATTGACTGTGAAAGGATAATATCTTTAGCCTTATCACTGTCAACCTCTTTTATTACTCGGATACCGAGATCCATGCTTTCAAGCATGGCTTTGGCTTCTTCCAAAGGAGTATCTAGAAGGTTGGGTACTTCAACTTCGTTTCCGCTCTTTCCCGTGCTTACAAACACCTGAACT
This sequence comes from uncultured Oscillospiraceae bacterium, assembly GCA_949283785.1. Taxonomy (GTDB): domain Bacteria; phylum Bacillota; class Clostridia; order Oscillospirales; family Acutalibacteraceae; genus UMGS263. The sequence goes on along the minus strand of CASDTR010000018.1, from coordinate 15,839 downwards.
GTGTCTCCCACTGTTACGGAATCTCCTCTTTCGGGACTTGTTCTGACAACTTTGCCCTCATCGACGGTGCTGTCATCTACGGATACAATAACAGGAACAAGCTTTGCAAGACTAAGCTCCTGCTTGGCTATATTGGCATCTTTACCGTAAACATCAGGTACCGTAAGCGTATCTTCATGTGTAGCTACTGTGAGAGTAACCTGATCGTCTTTGGAAATTTTAATTCCTTCAACGGGGTTCTGCTTTGTAACTTCTCCCTCTTCATGGTCAAGGTCATGTTCTTTAACAACTTTGAAGTTGTATTTTTCTTCAAGCTCCGTACCTGCGATTTCAGTATTGTAATTCATGCCGATAAAGTTTTCGACGGTGATCTTATCGCTGCCGCCGAGGTTGCCTGTAAATGAGAGAATGAGCAGCACAATACCGATTACGGCAACCAATGCTACCGAAACGCCTGAAACAATGGCGATTGTGCGCTTCTTTGCGTCCTCTTCTTTAGCCGCCTCATCCTGAGCAGAGGCACCTTGCGATGCTGCCGAAATTTTTCCGGAATTGGGTGATACAAATTTTGTAGGCTCATTGTCTACAAAATAGCTGTAATCAAATTTGACGGAAGGATTGCGCTTAACCTCGTCCAGATCAAGGAGCATTTCAGCCGCGCTCTGATAGCGGTCACGGGGATTTTTCTGCATAGCCTTAAGAGTTATCTGCTCAAGGCCAACAGGAATTTCGGGATTAATCTCACGAGGACGCTTTGCATCGGACTGGAGCTGCATGATTGCAACTGAAACGGCGTTATCCGACTGGAACGGAAGCTGACCTGTGAGCATTTCATAAAGAACTACACCTACAGAATAGATATCAGCCTTTTCATCAGTTATCTCGCCGCGAGCCTGCTCAGGGCTAATGTAGTGAACGGAACCGATTGCACTTTCGGTCATTGTTCTTGTTTCGTTGCGGCTGAATCTGGCAATACCGAAATCAGCGACCTTGATGTTTCCGTTCTGAAGCAGCATAATGTTCTGCGGCTTTACGTCACGGTGAACAATTCCTTTATCATGGGCATGCTGAAGTGCTCTGAGAATTTGAGTGGTGAAATGGAGAGCTTCTTTCCAGTTAATGACCCTCTGCTGCTCGATATACTCTTTCAGGGTGATACCGTCAATGTACTCCATAACAATGTACTGAAGCTTGTCGCCGAAGCTGACGTCGTACACCTTTACGATGTTGGGATGTGAAAGTACCGCAATAGCCTTGGATTCATTCTTGAAGCGTCTTCTGAATTCCTCATTGGCAAGAAATTCCTCTTTAAGAATTTTAATCGCAACGATTCTGTCATCGATATTGTCGTAAGCCTTATAGACAACCGCCATTCCTCCTACACCAATAATTTCCTGGATCTCGTAGCGTCCGTCCAGACGCTTTCCAACATAATTATCCATGTTTTAATCACACTCCGTATGTTTAATTACTTACAGTGACAACAGTAATGTTATCACCGCCGCCGTTTGAGTTTGCAAGATTTACAAGCTTATCGGCTATTTCGTAATACCCTGCGGTATGAGCAACCTTAAGTATATCCTGGGAATCAATATAATTTGTAAGTCCGTCAGTGCAGATGAGAAGAATGTCATCCTCCATTAGCTTCTCCTCACAAAAATCTACATCGATATCCTCAGCAACTCCTAAAGCTCTGGTTATTATGTTTTTCCTCGGATGATCTTTCGCTTCATCAGGAGTAATTTTTCCGCTTTCAACCATGGCCTGCACAACAGAATGGTCAGTTGTGAGCTGAATGAGTTCACCTTGAGAAATCAAATACGCCCGACTGTCGCCTGCATGGGCAACACAAACGGTTGAATCTGAAATTACAGCGGCTACAACAGTTGTACCCATTCCGTGAAGAGTTTCATTTACACTCGACATATCAAAGATACTGAGATTTGCTGCTGCTATTGCTGAAACAAGCAAATTTCTTACTGAAGAAGTACTCATATTGCTGTGATATGTCGACGTAATTTTTTCAGAAATCATCTTCACAGCAACAGAACTTGCAACGTTTCCGCCGGCAGCTCCGCCCATTCCGTCACAAACAACCGCCCAAGCGACGCCTCCGGGCAGCTCACCCGTTGCATATGAGTCCTGATTTGAACTTCGCACTTTGCCGACGTCTGTTTTTGCGGCAATTTTCATGAAACTATCCCTCCTTTTCAGCCCTATGGCTGCGGCGCAGCTGACCGCAAGACGCATTTATATCTGAACCTAAGCTTCTTCTCACAGTGGTAGTAATTCCTCTCTTCTGCAAAATCGAAGCAAAAGCTTCCACACGCTTTTTGGTGCTTCTGCTGAAATCGTTTTCTGACACTTCATTAGCCGGTATGAGGTTAACGTGGCAAATCATACCTCTTAATTTTGAAGCCAGTTCCCTTGCGCAGTCATCCGTATCATTGACGCCGCTTATCATGGCATATTCAAAAGAAATACGCCTGGAAGTACGCTTCGTGTATTCACGGCAGGCTTTCAAAAGCTCATCGACATTCCATTTTTTATTGACGGGCATTATTCTGTTTCTTATCTCGTCATTCGGCGCATGAAGCGAAACCGAAAGTGTCAGCTGCAAATGTCTATCCAAAAGATCGTAAATTTTAGGTACGAGACCGCATGTTGAAAGGGAAATATGTCTCATACTGATATTGAGCCCTTTTTCATCGGTTACGAGCTCTAAAAAACGCATTACCTGTTCATAGTTATCGAGCGGTTCACCCATACCCATAAGCACAATATGAGATATCCTGACATTGCAGTCACGCTCGGCAGCATGGATTTGACTTAATATTTCTGACGCTCTAAGATCACGGCAGTATCCGCCTAATGTGGAGGCACAGAACGCACACCCCATTTTGCAGCCCACCTGCGTGGAAACGCAAATTGTATAACCATACTTATATTTCATCAAAACGGATTCTATAAACTCACCGTCATGAAGCCTGAACAGATATTTAACTGTATTATCATACTCCGAAACTAATTTTTTTTCAATAGCGCAATTGTAAATTTCAAATTTTTCATCCATCATACTGCGCATATCCTTAGAAATATTTGTCATTTCATCAAAAGAATATACACCGTTTTTGTGGAGCCATGAATAAACCTGCTCTGCCCTGAATCGCTGCATACTCATTTCACTGAAGCTTTCCTGCAATTCGCTCAGGGTCATGGATTTAATATCGGTTTTACTCAAAAATCAATCCAACCTTTCAAACGCCGCTATAAAAAATCCGTCTGTGCCGTGTAAATGAGGCATTAAGGTTATGCAGCCGCAGTCATCGTTATAATAACGGTCTTTAAGTGGCTTTACCATTTTAAATACTTTATGGTTCTCAATGAATTTTTTGCATATATTTTCATTTTCTTCGGGATTTAAGGCACATGTAGAATAAATCAATCTTCCTGATGGTTTTACATAATTTGACGCATTTTCCAGTATACGGTACTGCAAAAGAGGAAGTTTGTCAATAAGGATTTTTTCTTTATATCTTATTTCAGGCTTGCGCCGCACTATTCCGAGACCCGAGCAAGGTACGTCGCACAGAACTCTATCGGCATATCCGTTTGCGGCCTCATACCTTTCAGCATCCCCGATTTTGCCTTCAATAATGGATACTCCGAGCCTTTCGGCGCCGCTGTTTATGAGCTTAACCCTATGCTCATGTATATCGAAAGCTTTGATTAAGCCTTTATTGTTCATGCGTTCCGCGACGGTAAACGCTTTTCCTCCGGGTGCGGAGCATACGTCGAAAACCGTCATACCTTCCTTAGCGTCAAGTGCCTCTGCACAGAGCTGTGATGCAAGGTCCTGTACATGGAAAAGTCCCTTTTTATAAGAACCGAGAGCTTCTATATCTCCTGTATCAGAAATCCTCAAAGTCCAAGGATATTCCTCAACAGGAAAAGCCTCTACTCCTTCGGATTTAAATATATCCAAAAGCTGCTCCGTGGTTGTCTTCAAACTATTTACTCTTATGTAAATCGGAGGTTTTTCGCAGGCCGTTTTCATTATTCCTTCTGCATTTTCTTCTCCGTAAGCCTTTTGCCACATTGCGCACAGCCACTTTGGAAAAGAATATTTTACGGACAGATATTCTGGTTTATATTTGTCGTCAGGAAAAATAAGTCCGCTTTTTGATATTTTCCTTAAAACAGCGTTGCACAGACCTGCCGCAAAGGAGCAGCCGTTGATTTTTGCAAGCTTTACACTCTCGTTGACTGCTGCGGAGTCAGGAATCTTATCTGCGAAAAGTATTTGATATGCACCAAGACGAAGAATAATAAGAACTTCGGGTTTAAGTTTTTTGAGCTTTCCCGTCAAATGCTGTTCAATATTATAGTCTAAAGTGATAAGTCTTTCCGAAACACCGTAGACGAGATTTGACACAAGAGCAGAATCTCTCTTATCGAGGCCGCTGCTCTTCAATGCACTGTCCAGCTCAATATTGGAATAGGCCTCGCTCCTGTGTATCTTTATTAAAATATCAAACGCAATTTGACGTGCGCTCTTCATATAATGTGATCCTCCGAATTTAATCGTTTCTTCTGCCAAAAATCAAAAGAAGTCTGAGAAGGTTTGCAAGAGATGTTGCAAGAGCCGCTACATACGTCATGGCGGCAGCCGTCAGCATCTTTCTCGCCCCCGGTATCTCGTCGGCCATAAGCATTCCGCTGTCCTTAATTACGCTTACCGCTCTCGCACTGGCATTGAATTCCACAGGCAGTGTAACAAGCTGAAAGATGGCTACAAAGGAATACAGGAGCAATCCGAAATTAATGAGAAGCTCGGAAGAAAAAAGCACTCCGATAATAGCAAGTGGTATACCCGCCATGGAACCTATATTGCACACCGGAATAATGGCGTTTCTTATTTTTATAGGCGCATAACCGTTCGCATGCTGTGCGGCGTGGCCTGCCTCATGGCAGGCTATTCCGACCGCCGCAATAGACGTGCCGCCGTAAACCCCGTCGGAAAGTCTGATAACTTTAGCTTTGGGATCGTAATGGTCAGTCATTTTTCCCGCAACATGCTCAATTCTCACATCATAAATCTGGTAATGACGCAAAACGTTCATTGCGGCATCAGCGCCTGTCAAGCCATGTGCATTTCTAAGGCCCGAATATTTTTTATAAGTATTTTTAAGCCAAATTTGAGTAAATACTGCAAAAATCAGCGTGGGTACAACTAAAACAAGATAGTAATAATCCAAATAGAAAAATGGCATAATAAAACCTCCGCGTGTTTTTAATTATTTTTTGTTATGCCGCAATAAAATATTACTGTATTAAAATGTCAGTTTAGCATATCTCCGTTTTTAATAGGATGCCCTCTGAAAAACTCCTCAGCAGACATGCGTTTTTTGCCCTCAAGCTGCACCTGCATAAGCTCCACGCATTTCCCATCACCGCAAGCAACAAAAATTTCATCTCCATTCTTGAGGATTTCTCCGGGTTTTCCCCCGATTTTATCTGAAAGACGCGTTTCGTGAATTTTAAGTACCTTATCTTTAAAAACAGAAGTGGCAACAGGCCACGGCTGTAATCCCCTCACAAGATTATGAACGGTCAAAGCACTCTTATTCCAATCAATGGGACACATTTTTTTAGTGAGAATAGAGGCATACGTTGATTTATCGTGCTCCTGGGGTGTCTTTATAAGAGTACCCTTTGCAGCAGCTTTTACGGTACGGCTCAAAAGCTCGGCGCCCATATCTGCAAGTCTGTCAAAAACCTCGCCGGCAGTTTCGTTGATACCTATCGGGGTTTTGCTTGTCATGAGCATATCGCCCGTGTCAATGCCTTCATCCATATACATAGTAGTAACCCCTGTTTCGGCGTCACCGTTGATGACAGACCACTGAATGGGTGCAGCCCCTCTGTACTTTGGAAGAAGTGAACCGTGTACGTTTATACATCCGTATTTCGGAAAATCCAATATCTCTTTAGGAAGAATTTTTCCGAATGCCACAACTGCAATAAGATCCGGATTCAGTTCTTCAATTATTTTCATAGCTGTTCCGTCACGCATGCTGTTCGGCTGGTAAACGGTTAAGCCCAGTCTCTGAGCTTCCTCCTTAACGGGAGGCGCCGTAAGAATCTGTTTCCTTCCCTTGGGCTTATCGGGCTGTGTGAACACACCTGCAATATCGTGGCCGTCTTCATAAAGTCTTTTAAGACATCCCACGGCAAAATCAGGGGTTCCCATAAAAACAATTTTCAAAGAAAATCACTCCGTTTTATTCACTGAATTCAGAATCAGAATGCATTTCATAGGCAATATCGGTGTAAAGCTTTCCTTCAAGATGATCAAGTTCATGGCAAAAACATCTGGCCTTGAGGTCCTCTCCTTTATAGATACACCAGTCTCCGTTTCTGTTCTGGGCTTTTACTCGTACTGTTTTCGGCCGCTTTACCAAGCCGAATTTTCCGGGCACCGAAAGGCAGCCTTCTTCTCCGTCCTGCTCACCCTCAGTGGATATTATTTCGGGATTCACAAGTTCGATGAGTCCGTCTCCTACGTCCACAACGACCACTCTTCTGAGAATTCCTATCTGAACAGCCGCAAGACCTGCTCCGTTGGCTTCACGAAGTGTATCTTTCATATCGTCAAGAAGCGTCCACAGCTTTTCATCAAATTTATCAACTGTTTTGCTTCTCTTCCTTAAAATCTCGTCTGAATCGGTTCTGATTTTTCTTAAAGCCATTTTAGGTTTCCTCCGTTAAAATATACTGTATGGATTTATATCGGCAAAGATGTTTATCTGTTTAAATCTGGAATCCTTCATTATCGAAATCATTGTTTCAGAAATCATTTTTCTAAATCTTTTTGAGTTTTTACACTTAATTATAAGATGAAAACGATACTTATTGCTCATTTTTGCAATTTTAGCAGCCATGGGTCCTAAAACGATGAGCTTCTGTTCTTTATATTCATACCTTGCCTTCTCCTTTAACTGCTCAAGGAAAATGTCTGCAGCGCCGCGGGTGTATATATCTCTCTCACCTACAAAACCGACAACGCATATATCGCAGAAAGGCGGATATATCATAGCCCGGCGTATACGTATTTCATTGCGGAAAAAGCCGTCATAATCCTGTCTTGCCGCAAGCTGAATGATCGGATTTTCAGGTGTCATGGTCTGAATGACGGCGCGTCCCTCCAGGGCTCCCCTTCCGGAACGTCCGATGACCTGGGTAAGCAGTGAAAATGTCTGCTCCATACTGCGAAAATCATCATTATAAAGCTGCTGATCGGCGTTTATAACTCCGACAAGAGTGACATTTTCAAAATCAAGGCCTTTTGCAACCATCTGTGTACCGATCATTATATCGTATTTTCCTGCTCCGAAATCCGAAAATCCGGCCTCGTGGGCATTTTTAGTCATCGTGGTATCGGCATCCATTCTGAGGATCCTTGCGTCCGGCAGCATTTCAGAAAGCTCTTTTTCTATTCTCTGAGTACCGTATCCTGAATAGCGCACGGACTTTTCACCGCACTCGTGACATTCCGACGTAAAGGGTTCGGAATATCCACAATAGTGGCACATCAGTCTGCCGTTATCAATATGATAAGTGAGGGAAATGCTGCAGCTTGGACATGTAACTACCTTTTTGCAGCTTTCACATACAGCAAAGGTATGAAAACCCCTTCGGTTTATGAGCAGTATCGATTGCCTTCCTCTTTCTAAATTTTTTTTCAGTTCATCACGCAGTACAGTACTTATACAGGAACGGTTTCCGTTTGAATGTTCATTTAGCATATCAGCAACTATTACTTTCGGTAGAGCAGCTTTGCCGTATCTGTTTTTCAAAGTGCAAAGCTGATATTTCCCTTTTACCGCCGCCGCGAACGTCTCAACGCTGGGCGTAGCGGAAGCGAGGACCAAAACTCCGTTATTATATGCACAGCGAAATCCCGCAACATCCCGCGCATGATAGCGCGGAGAACTTTCGGATTTGTAGGTGTGTTCCTGTTCCTCATCCATAATTATCATTCCGACATTTTCAAAGGGGGCGAAAACAGCTGAGCGTGTTCCCACAGCTACATGGGCTTCACCTCTTTTTACTCTTTTCCATTCATCCATTCTTTCTCCGATTGAAAGTCCTGAATGGAAAACAGCTACGTTGTCACCAAAGTATCTGCGAAAAATACTTATTGTCTGAGGAGTTAATGAGATCTCAGGAACCATTACGATGACGTTTCTTCCGTCCTTTAAAACGTCCTGAATAAGCTTCAAAAACACTCTGGTTTTTCCGCTTCCCGTAACGCCGTAAAGCAGAGAAACACCCGACCCGTTTTCATATTGACTTTTTATCTTTCTGTATGCCGTATCCTGCTCCATTGTCAAAGGTGATTCTTTTATGCTGACCTTGACATCGGTATCTCGATAGGGCCGCCTGTAATATTCACAGGAATATGATTCAAGTAATCCTTTGTTTTCGAGAGTTTTTACAACTGCCGGAGTTATGCCTAAAAAATAGCAAACCTCCTTAACGGAAGCTGAGCCTGTCTCCTCAAGAAGTGTGAGAACCGAACGCTGCTTTGCAGTTATCTTAACATTTTCTCCTTCGGCTCTGAATTTATCGGTCAGACGAACCATACGCATGGTGGCATCCGATGATTTTAAAGCTGCCTCATCACTGCGGGTGATAAATCCTTTCTTAGACAGGGAGTCAATAGCTTCACAATCCTCTCGGAAACCCAGTACGGCACATATCCTCTTTCTCGAAACGTAACACTCCCTTTCAAGAAGAAAATCGTACACCTGTTTTTCGGTTTCCGAAAGCTCGGCCACTTTTTCAGGCGGTATATCCATTTTAGCTACATATGAAGAGACCATTTTCAGATTAATTCCGGCAGGAAGCACAGCCTTAGCCGCCTCATAGCAGGTACAAAACGTGCGTTCCTTCATCCAGCGAATCAATTCACACATCTCTTCACTAAGAAGCGGTGCCTTGTCGAGCACCGCTGCTATCTTTTTAAGTTTACCGTCAACAGGCTCCGTATGCAATATTTCCATAACAACACCGAAATGGTTTTTGTTGTTACTGCCGAATGGAACCATTACCCTTACGCCTTTTATTACACTGTCAGATAAAGCTTCGGGTATAGCATAATCGTATTCTTTATCAAAAGAATACAAAGCTCCCTCTACTGCAACACGGGCAACAGCTATCGTATCCATGGAAAAACTCCCGAAAACAAAATCAGATATCCCTGATTTCTTCAGGCTCGACTATATCGTATTTGTTGTCGGCAATCTCTTCAATAGCCAAGCTTACAGGCTTTTCAATAAGGATCTCTCCCTCTTCAGCCGCATTTTCGGAAATCTCTCTCGCTCTTTTTGCAACAGCGATAACAAGTGAATAGCGGCTTGTGTGTCCCTTCAAAATTTTGTTTAAATCGAAATTAACCATTTGTAAGCACCTCTTTGATTTCTTCTGTCAATCTTTTTGGTTTTAATCTTTCAGCTTGAATAATAGCACAGATATCGCTGACCGCATAGTCTACGACATCATTAACAACTATATAATCATATTCACAGGAACGCTTGATTTCGTCCCTCGCAATAGTCATTCTGCGGCGTATATCCTCCTCATCCTCACTTTCGCGGTTGCGAAGGCGCTGTTCAAGCACCGGCATAGAAGGCGGCATAAGGAAAATGCTGACTACGTCGGGGTACATCTCACGAATTTTCTGCGCACCCTGTACCTCGATTTTTAACACAACATTTTTTCCTTCACTGAGCCATTTATCCACCGGAGCTTTGGGAGTTCCGTAGTAATTCACGCTGTATTTAGCGTATTCAAGTATGTCATTATCGGCAAGTCTCTTTTTGAATTCTTCCTCGGAAACAAAATGATAGTGGAAACCGTCAATTTCCCAGTCTCTTGCTGCTCGTGTTGTAAGGGAAACGGAAAGCTGAACGCTCGGGTCTCGCTTTTTCAGCTCAGCCAAAATTGTGTCCTTTCCCGACCCTGAAGGCCCGGAAAGAATAATAAGCATACCGTTTTTATTCATCCTCTGCGCCCCCTTCAAGCTCTGTATCATCTATATCTCCGCCTTCAACAAGTCTGTTGGCTACGGTTTCAGACTGAAGATATGTCAAAATTACGTGATCGCTGTCGGTAATGATAACAGCTCTTGTTCGCCTTCCGTGAGTCGCGTCAATAAGCATTCCCTTTTCCTTGCTGTCCTGAATTATCCTTTTTATCGGAGCGGATTCAGGGCTAACAATCGCTACAAGACGGTTGGCGTTTATCATATTGCCGAAACCTATATTTATCAGCTTCATTTTTTACCTCCGATAAATTATTCAATATTCTGAACTTGCTCTCTGATTTTTTCGATCTCCGCTTTGATATCAATGACTTTAGAGGCGATCTCAACATCCTGTGCCTTCGAACCGATCGTATTTGCCTCGCGGTTCATTTCCTGAACCAAAAAGTCCATTTTGCGGCCGATAGCTTCCTTTGAATTTAAAAAGGCTTTTAACTGATCAATATGGCTTCTGAGCCTTACAGTTTCCTCAGCTACCGCAACTTTGTCTGCAAACACGGCGGCCTCTGCCAAGATGCGCTGCTCGTCAATGTGAACATCGCCCAGCAGTTCTTTCATTCTTGCTACAAGTTTATCGTTATACTCCTTTACGGTCTGAGGGGAACGCTCTTCGATGAACTCCACATACGAAAGTATCAAATCGGCGCGGCTGCCGATATCATCACGCAGCTTCACGCCTTCACGCTCTCTCATATCTATAAACGAGTCCACTGCTTTTTCGAGAACGGCTTTTACGGCATTCCAGATTTTCTCCTCGTCGGCCTCAGCTTTGTGTACCGTAAGAATATCATTGAACCTTGCGAGAGTGGAGACGGATATATCGTTTCTCACATCGTATTTATCGGCAATCTCGCGCAGAGCCTGAAAATATCCCGCCGCTAGGGAGTGATTTACCGTTACGTCGGCCGCTTCATCCTCCAGAGATTCAATCTGCACAAAGCATTCCGTCTTACCGCGTGAAATACGCGACTGAACATAGGCTTTGAGTTTTTCCTCAATGAATCCGTAGGCTCTCGGTACGCGCGAGCTGAATTCAAAATAACGATGGTTCACACTTTTTATTTCAACGGTAATGCTCATGGCGTCAATTGTATCCTGAGCTCTGCCGTATCCCGTCATGCTTCTAATCATTTTATTGATCACCCGTAGTATTTACTTAATTTTGATATTTAATATATTTTACCAATTTTCACATACGTTTGTCAAATAAAATAAATCAGACCGGACTGAGCCGGTCTGGATTCAGATAAAATTTTATATATTGTTAACACCCGAAAGCTCTTTGAGAACCTCTACCTTATCGGTTTTCTCCCATGGAAGGTCAATATCCGTTCTGCCCATATGGCCGTAAGCTGCAACCTGACGATAAATCGGTCTGCGAAGTCCGAGAGAGTCAATAATGGCGGCAGGTCTCAAATCGAAAGCTTCTTCAACAATCTCGCTGAGAGTATCATCGGGAATAACGCCTGTACCGAATGTATCTACCATTATTGAGACAGGCTTTGCAACTCCGATCGCATAAGCGAGCTGGATTTCGCATTTCTTTGCAAGCTTTGCAGCAACGATATTCTTTGCAACATAACGGGCTGCATAAGCGGCTGAACGGTCAACCTTCGTAGGATCCTTCCCTGAGAAGGCTCCGCCGCCGTGGCGCGAATATCCTCCGTATGTATCAACAATAATTTTTCTTCCCGTAAGACCGCTGTCAGCTGCGGGACCGCCCTTTACAAAGCGTCCTGTGGGATTTACATAAATAATGGTATGGTCGTCCATAAGTTCGGCGGGAACAACAGGCTTTACAACATGCTCAACGATATCGGCTCTTATCTGCTCAAGAGAAACATCGTCGCTGTGCTGAGAGGAGACAACTATTGTATCAACTCTTACGGGATTATCATTCTCGTCATACTCGATTGTAACCTGTGTCTTTCCGTCGGGACGAAGATAAGAAAGGGTTCCGTCCTTTCTCACGGCTGTAAGGCGCATCGCAAGCTTATGAGCCAGTGCAATGGGCATGGGCATAAGCTCGGGAGTTTCGTCACAGGCGAAGCCGAACATCATACCCTGGTCACCTGCACCGTTGAGGTTGTATGCGTCCTCTTCTCCGCCTTTGAGCTCGAAGGATTTATCAACGCCCATGGCAATATCGGGAGACTGCTCGTCAATAGCTGTAAGCACTGCGCAGCTGTTGCCGTCAAAACCCTTTGAAGCATCGTCATAACCGATTTCGCATACTACCTCTCTGGCGATTTTAGCGATATCGGGCTTGCTTGTAGTGCTTATTTCACCCATAACAAGTATCTGACCCGTTGTACAGGTCGTCTCGCAGGCAACTCTCGCCTGTGGATCCTTTGAGAAAATAGCGTCCAGCACCGCATCGGAAATCTGGTCGCAGATTTTATCGGGATGTCCTTCTGTCACTGATTCAGAAGTGAAAAGATGTCTTGCCATTTCTTTAACTCCTTTGATAAAAAATCACATTATCACACAAATAAAGCACTCGCAATTAACCGCGGGTGCTTATAAGGTGAATTTTTAACCTTATCTTTCGGTTATTACCGTAGGATTTGGCACCTTGCTTAAAGCAGGTTGCCGGGCTTCACAGGGCCTATCCCCTCAGCCACTCTAAATAAGGTATTAAGTTTGAGCTAATGATACAACATCTGCGGTCAAAAGTCAACAGTAAAAAAGGATTTTCGACCGCAGAATGAAAATTATTTTCGTAATAGGAAATTATTTTTATTTATGTGAAAATTTAAAAAATTTGCTTGCGCAGCGCGCAAGAACAAGCATAAGGGGATATCCGACTACCGCCAGCATAGCTCCCTTTAATGCGTTGAGAGCCGTAGCGCCCCAGATAGCTCCCCAAAGAGCATCATCGGTAAGCTCGATTCCCAGGAAATATTTAAAGAACAGCGGATCGATAAAATAATTGGCGCCGATTCCTATAACAACAATGCAGATAACGCCCACTATGCCTCCGATAACCGCGAAGAGTACTCTTTTCTTTTCGGTTGTTTCTTTTCCGAAAGCATATTTCCTGAAAATAAGGGAAAACGGAACAATGTAAGCACAGCCTACAATAAAGTTCATTATGTTGCCGAAGCCCATCTGAGTGCCTATGCCCTTGAAAATGAGTTCAAGTATGTTTTTGATAAGCTCAATAATTACGCCGAATAAGGGACCGAAAAATACGGCACCGATCAATGCGGGAATATCGCTTAAATCAATCTTCAAATGGCTGAGAGCCGGTATGATCGGGATCTCAAAAAGATAGAGGACAAAAGACATTGCGGAAAAGATTCCCAAAAATACAAGTTTTTCTGTTTTTTTTGCTGCTGACATATTTACAAAAATCTCCCTTCGTAACGCTGTCAACAAAAAAAGCCCCGCAAAAATATTGCAGGGCTCTTAGCACTTATCGGGTGCCGCTTCTTTCATCCGGACTTTACCGTCGGCTTCGGAATCTCACCGAAATCAGCTTTCGCTCGCAGGCTAAGGCTTTCGCCCATTACTGCCGGTGGGGAATTTCACCCCGCCCTGAAGACAGCTATTAACTTCTAAATGATAATACCACCATCCGGACTTACTGTCAATACTGAGAAACAATTTCCTTGGTAATTCTATCAAGCTTTTCATGAAGCTCATCCCATTGCTCATAAAGCTTATCCAAACTGTCGGAGAGCTCGTTGAGCTTTTCCGTAAGCTTCATGACATTTTCGTAATTTGAAGAAATCTCAGGGTCTGACAAATCGGCGTTGACTTTTTCTATTTGAGCCTCTGTTTCTTCAATTTTCTTTTCGCATCTCTTGAGAGCGGTGCTGAGCTTTCGCTTTTCACTTTCAGCCTCTTTGCGCAGAGTATAAAGGTTTACTTTCGTCTTTTTGCTCTGTGAAGAGGTCTCAGTGTGCTTTACTTCGCTTTCAAGGTGCTTTTCGGCAAAATAATCATAGTTGCCATGATATTTTTCTATTCCGCTCTTATTCATCCAGAAAATTCTGTCGGCCAGCTTGTTTATAAAATAACGGTCATGGGATATGGCAAACACTGTCCCGTCATATACAGCTATTGCGTTTTCGAGGGCTTCTCGAGAAGAAATGTCGAGGTGATTTGTAGGCTCGTCAAGGAGAAGAAAGTTTGAATCCGAAAGCATGAGCTTGAGAAGAGCCACCCTCGCCTTTTCACCGCCGCTTAGAGCCGAAATCCGCTTATTTATATCATCGCCCGTAAACAAAAACGCGGCTAATGCGCTTCTCACGGCTGTCTCCGTCATGGCGGGATAGCAATCCCATATTTCTGATAAAACCGTCGCGCTGTTATTGAGGCTTTCAAGAGTCTGGTCAAAATATCCTATTCTCACGTTGGCACCGAGCTTGATATCGCCCTTATCACACTCATAGTCGCCTAAAATAATTTTAAACAACGTAGTTTTTCCGCATCCGTTTTCACCGAGAAGAAAAACTCTCTCATTTCTCAGTATCTGAAAAGAAATATCGGAAAATATCTTTTTATCTCCGAAGCTCTTCGACAGCTCCCAAGCGTTCAAAACTTCGTTTCCGCTCACCTGTGAAGCGCTGAATTTAAAAGATAAGGTTTTTGCTTCACTTTCGGGCTTTTCAACATTTTCAAGAAGACGGTCAAGCTGCTTTTGCTTGCTTTCTGCCATTCTTATATTGCGCTCGCGGTTCCAGCGCCTTTGCTGTTCGATTATTCCTTCAATTCTGTGAGCTTCCTTCATGGTGTTTTCATAATGGCGCAGTTCTATTTCTCTCTGCTCCTGACGAAGCTCCATAAAACCCGAATAGCTGCGGTTCCCGAAAGTGATGCGGCGGTTTTCTATCATCATGGTCTTGTCCGTAACCTTGTCAAGAAAATATCGGTCGTGGGAAATTATGAGACATCCGCCGCTGAAATTTTTCAGAAAATCTTCAAGCCACTCCACGCTTTTAATATCCAAATGGTTCGTAGGCTCATCAAGAAGAAGAAAATTCGCGCCTGAAAGAAGAAGTTTTGCCAAACTCACCTTTGAGCGCTGTCCGCCGCTGAGCTTTGCGCATGGTAAATCCATATCGGCTTCCGAAAATCCTAAGCCGACCACAGTTGCCCTTGCCCTGCTTCTGAAGGTTAAGCCACCTTCTCTTTCAAAGTTTTCATTGAGCTGCGCCTGACGCTCCAGTATTTTGCTGTTCGCGCCGCAGGTCTCTATCTTAAAAGCGATTTCTTCCAGCTCATCTTCCATTTTCATAAGCGGCTCGAAAACGGTAAGCACTTCGGAATAAAGCGAACGCTTACTGTCTGAACAGGCGTGCTGCTCCATATATCCCACAACAGCGTTTTTTGACTTATATATTTCACCTGAAGAAGGATGCAGCTCCCCTGTAATGAGCTTAAAAAGGGTAGTTTTCCCCGTTCCGTTAGCGCCTATTACTCCTACCTTATCGTTGTCACCGATTTCGAAGGAAGCTGAGTCAAACAGCAGTCTTTCTCCGAATTCCATTTTAAGATTATATACATTAAGTAAAGCCATATTTTTTCTCCTTTGCGCAGTACATTGTAAATCAAAAAATCAAAATTGGCAAGGGCATAAAAAATGGGTTCTATAATAAATGTTGGGGTGAAGACCTCAACATTTATTTATTAGCAAAAAAATAGACATATCCCCCAAAAGCCAATACAATAAAGTTGCTCAAACCTAAAGAAAGGCAGGAAGGAATATGTCCAAACAAGATAT
>CASDTR010000017.1 GCA_949283785.1 uncultured Oscillospiraceae bacterium | reverse complement strand
CGGTGTCAATGACGATGAGGGTCCACCTGTTCCCATTCCGAACACAGTAGTTAAGCTCATTCGTGCCGAAGATACTTGGCGGGCAGCCGCCCGGGAAAATAGGTCGACGCCGACACAAAAAACTGGTTCAGTGAAAGCTGAGCCGGTCGAAATATTCCTCAATAGCTCAGTCGGTAGAGCATGCGGCTGTTAACCGCAGGGTCGTTGGTTCGAGTCCAACTTGGGGAGCCACAAGCCTTACAGCGAATGCTGTGAGGCTTTTTTGTTGTGTCTTGAAGTTTTTAGGACATAATTGGCCCTATGCTTACCGAAATATGCCGAAACTTTCCTGATATTGACTTTAAAAGCTTTTATGTCTTTACGGTAATTCGCCCGAAAAATCGTACCGCCCGAAAGTGCCTGTGAATATCATCGAATTTATATTTCATCCATGGAGAACATCAAAAATCATAAAGACATCCCCGAAGTATTCCTTCGGGGATGCTTGGGTTTATGTTGGGTGTATTGGTCATGGGCTGTTTCTTTGAATTTTTCCCTCAAGTCCTGATTATCCACATTTATCTGCCGTGCTGTGGATAAATGTGTGTAAATCTGAGGCCGCGTGGAAAATGAAAATCAGACTGAGAGTAAAGCTGCTGCATGGGTTCTTATAAATAAGAATTCGTACATGCAAGGGCGGTGCCTTTTGGTTTTCAGGAGCCTTTGTAAAAATCAGCCTGATTCCGCTTTTTACGGAAATAATCATTCTCTCCACCGCCGGCGACTTTATATTTCAGTTTATTTCCCTTATTAGGAGCCTCGGTATCCCCAGGATGCGGCACTGTTCAAGATCGCTGCCCTCTATGGTCTTGGGCGGGTACTGGGGATTTATGGGTATGAGCTTCATCCAGTCCTCGCCCTCCACATATTCCACTTTTTTGAGTGTGGCGTTATCCCCCTCGTAAAGTACGGCGCCGATCTCGCCGCTCCTGTTGAGAGTGGACTGCTTGAGAATGAGTACCTTGTCCCCGTTCATATAGAGAGGATACATTGAATCCCCGTGAACGGAAAGGACAAAAAATTCATCTTTACTGCGTCCCTTCAGGTATTCTGCGGGTACGCTGACCGTTTCGCCGCTCCAGTCCTCCAAAGCGAGCTCATCGTAGCCTGCTGCCACCGTTCCGATGACCTTGAAGACCACTACGTCGGAGGTGACCTCGGGGGCCTTGAACCGTTCGCCGTCGTCAAGGAGATAGGCGGGGGTGGTTTCGAGAGCTTTTGCAAAGGCAAGTATTTTGTTCTGATTTATGTCCCGAAGTCCCAGCTCGATTTTGTTGACGGCCGAGGCGGTTTTAAAGCCCACCCTGTTGGCAAGCTCCTGCTGTGACATGCCGCGTTTTTCACGCAGATATTTTATTTTTTCGTAAACCGTCATATTTATCACCGAAATCATTATATTTCACATTAGCCAATTTGTCAATATTTTTGCCTGAAAAATTAAAATCGTCTTGACAATTTGGCTATACTCTGATAGCATAGAAAGTAGCCGAAATGGCTAAAAGGCGGGATATATAAAAAGGGGAGGCCGTGACGCTTTGTAACGGCCTTCCGAAGCATACCCTTTTTTAATTGTAAAAGTCCGTATTTTTGCTTTTGCGGATACGTCCGTGCCCTATGAGGACGGGAATGAAAAAATTATATCCGATTGTTAGCCAAAACGGATAAAACAGATAAAACGGATATAAACGGCGATTGTTCGCTGTGTCCGCAGCGGAAAAGAGGCTTTGTAAAGTGAAATTTTACTGGAGGAATGTAAGTGCCGATTACCAATGAGCTTCTCCTGTGGTCGACGGCCTTATGGGGAGGCATCTGGCTTATTTTCGTATCCTTATGGGATCAGTTCCCGACTTTCGGCGAAGTAACGGGAAAAGGGCGGGAGCGAGGGATGCGGGAGCCTAGAGGGAAGGTGGAAAAATGGAAAGCAAAGCTCAGGGAGCTGTTTTCTCTGAAATAAAATGCGTGTCATTTAAACTGTCGGAGTCAGTTGGCGAAAAGAGAACGGTGATTATCTGATGAGCGGCGGCTTTATAAAGGTGAACCGAAGCATTCTCGCTTCCGATATCATCCGCGAGCCCGTGACCTTTACGGTGTTCATGTATCTCATCCTGAGCGCAAGGTTCAGCGAGGGAGAGTATAACGGAGAAAAAATCAAAAGGGGAGAGACGGTGACGAGCTACCCTAGAATAGCCCTTGCCACTGGCATCACGGAGCGTCAGGCAAGGACGGCCCTCTCGAAGCTCATTAAGTCAGGCAAGGTGTCAGTCAGAAGATACCCGAAATTCAGCGTGGTTACGCTGAAAGACTACGAAAATTTTCAGGGCATGTCAGACAGGAAGTCAGGGGAAAGTCAGTCAAATGACAGCCTCGGAGTCACCCAAATGTCACCCATAAAAGAAATAAAGAATGATAAAGAAAATAAGAATGGTAGTTGTTGTATGGAGAGCGGCGGCGACGATGAAGAGGACGAAGACTATTTTAAGCTTAACGTTTGGAGCAAGGGAGGCCATGTGATGCTTTCCGATATGCAGGCGGAGAACCTTCTTGACCTTCTGAGCCTTGACGAGTTCAATTTCTATTTGGACAAGCTGGACAGATTTATCGGGGAGAAGCACGCGGCGGTAAAGAATCATTATGAGACCATTCTCAAGTGGGTGTCCCAGGACAGAGAGATAAGGGCATGACCGAGGGACGTGAGGAATTTCGGAGCATCGGTGACGGAGAAGCGGGAAGGATTTCAGGAAACGGAAAGGAAGATAAAAGTGACAAATTACGAGAAAATCAGAGATATGTCAGCGGAGGAAATGGCGGAGTTTATAGTCTCCGTTGCCGACAGGGGCGTGGAAGCGCAGTGTGGCGATGCAGGAAAAGAGTGCAGGTTGTGGCTTGAAAATCAGGCGGAGGGCTCACGGAAGAGCACGGGGCGAAACCTGAGCCTTGAGGAGACGGGCAGGGAATATGTCAGGCAGGCTCAGGAGCTTTTCAGGCAGGCGGAGAAAAGCCGTGCGGTAATGAGGACCGCCAAAAACGGCAGGGAGCTTTTGCGCTTGAGGGAGCACCGCGAAAAGCTTACGGAAATTGCCCGCGACCTTAAAATCACGGGGGAAAGTCTTATCCACTACTACGACAGATAAAGGAGAAAAATTAACATGAAAAAACTTTATGAATTAGCAGCAGAGGAAAATACGGATATTACAGCGGACCTGTTTACCCAAACCTCAGATGAGGGAGAAATTCAGCAAACCATAACCGAACCTTACGTTACCCCTGAAATGTTCGGCGCGGCAGGTGACGGAATTACGGATGACTCGCAGGCTTTACAGAACATGTTCAATGCCGGAAAGCTGTGTCTGCTTCCTAACAAAACCTATGCCGTTCACGGAGTCAAAGTGGGCAGCAATGCAAAGATAATCGGAGACCATACGATTTTTCTTTACAACAATTTGGCGGCTTCGATTCCCGATTCACTTGACAGCTATATTATTTACAACACGGATTCAGTTAACGGTTCAATATATATCCACGGCGTTACTTTTGACGGACAAAACGATAATGTTCCGAACCCTTCATCCTACCATACGATAATGGGCAGCACTGTTGTGCTCAGTAATTACGACAGTGTGAAATTTGATTCATGTTCGTTTAAAAAAAGTGTTATGGACGGCGTATTTTTAACAAATTGCGTCAATGTGGATTTTCGCGGCTGCACTTTCGATCAAAACGGCAAAAGAGAGTCGTCGGGTACGTTTAACGCTTTGACCTGCTACGGCAGCGCCGGCAAAATAAATATAAACAGCTGTAATTTTTCAAACTGCAATGACGAGGCGATCAGAGCGGATGATTTTGATTTGCTGTGTGTTGAAAACTGTTCGTTTACGAATATGGGGCAGTATATTTTAGAGCCCGTATATGAGAATATATCTGAAAGCAGAATTAACTTTGTCAATAATTTTGTTGACAATACAGGAGGCACCTGTATATCAATACGTCCGTTCGATGCCACGAAGGTAGCGCTGCTCATTTCTGGCAATACGTTTACTGATATAGGCGGGTTTACACAGTTTCACCCCAATGAAAACAATATCGGAATCCTCGAAATATCAGGTACAAGCGATGCGGAAGAAAATGTTGTATGGGTTTTAAACAACAATATATCCATAAACAGCGGAAGCTGCCGCCACGTCATCTATGCTCAGAGAAGCGAGAGGCTGTATGTTGAAAATAACGAGATAACCGTTTTGCAAAGTCCCGGAGCGCGCAGCATGATATCAATTAACGGCACGAAAAGTCTTGCCATTAAAGATAACATTTTCACCTGCGAGTATGCACAGTCCTATACTGATAAAAACTTTGTTTTGAATTTGTTTAATGCAAAAGCTGACTTTACGGGTGTTTTAGACGGAAACATTCTGAAAAATTTAAAGCATCTTGCAAAAATGCCCCTTTCTGCCGACAGTGTAGGCGTAATTAATTCCCTCACTGTAATCAATAATATTGCCCATGACGCAGAAACGCTGATAAATCTCCAAAACAAGGTTGCTAAAATTGAAACCGTAAGGCTGATAGGTAATGAATGTCCCGTACTGGCGGAGTTGTATCAAAAGGGCGTTGAAGATTTTATCGCTGTGGGAAACAGCTGTACAACCACGATACAGATAGGCAAAAGTATTGTAAACCAAATCTACGAGGCAGCAAACACAAACGCTTCGGTGCAGACTGTATAGGTCCTTGGATTTCGTGCCGTAACATGAAGTTTAATGAAAAGCTTGATTTGTTAACATGAATATAAAGGAGAAGATACATGCAAAACGAATATTGCACTTTGGACCCTGTCAGCAGGACAATCACTCTCACCGAGCCTGAGGGCATAGCGGGAGTCGAATCCGACGAAAACGCAAGGGGCCTCAAATTCAAATTTCCGAAAACGGTTGACAGCATTGACCTCACTCAGATGCAGCTGAGAATTAACTTTATGAACAGCCGCGGGGAAAAAGGTCAGCATATTGTCACGGATGTAAAGCCCTGCGAGGGGGAGGAGGATTACATAACCTTCACATGGCCATTCTCAAGGCTTGTCACCCGTTACAAAGGGCTTACAAAATTCATTGTCTGCGCCGTAAAAACCGACGGGGACGGCACAATTACCGCCGAATGGAATACGGCCCTCACACAGCTGAGAGTCCTTGAGGGGCTGGAGATAACCGAGGCGGACTTTTCACCCGAAGAAAAGGACATAGTTACGCAGCTCATATTCATTTGCCAGAGCGCAGTTGACGCAGCGGCGCTGGCCGCCGGTCAGGCTAATGAGGAAGCGGAGAAAGTGCTCACTTACGGACCCAAAATAGGGGAGAACGGCAACTGGTTTGTAGGCGGAGAGGACACGGGGACACCTGCAAGGGGAGAAAAGGGCGAAAAAGGAGCAAACGGAGAAAAAGGCGAAACGGGAACGCCCGGCAAAGACGGCGCGACTCCCGAAATCGGCGAAAACGGAAACTGGTATATAGACGGCGAGGACACGGGAAAGCCTTCAAGAGGAGAAAAGGGGGAACAGGGTGTCCGAGGAGAGAAGGGAGAAGCGGGAGCGACGGGAGCAGACGGCCTGACCCCTGAGATCGGTGAAAACGGCAACTGGTTCATTGGCGGCGAGGATACGGAGAAACCTTCCAGGGGAGAATCAGGAGAGCTTCTCCTTGCCGAGTACATTCATCAAGGCAATCAGGAGATATACTTTTCATCTTTCGATTGGGCGGCGGGTATCGGTGAATGTACAGCGCCTCACGGCCTTACCAAAACGACACGGATAATGATTGTGCCGAACGATTGGTGGCAAAGCGATTTTACGCAGAGGGGGTTGTGCATACCTTTCGAATGGTGCATGTATTCCGATGACCTTTATGCAGAGGCGGTAGACGAAAACCATGTAAAAATTGTCGGCGCCCCGAGAAACACGACGAATTACGGAGATATACCCGTTGATGCGGAAAACGCCCTCAATGTCAATCTTGACTGTACTCAATTTCATCTTGAAATAGGAATTCCTTTTGAGATAACTGACTTCCCCGTAAAGCCTGCAAGCATAAGAACTACCATATCCGGATTTATTACGGGCGGCTACGCATACAGGCATCTTTACACGGACGCGGTAATGGAAGACGGTGCAAAAAACATGGGGATATATAATATGCTTTTATATGTGCCTGTATTCGGCGCCATATCAAAGCCGCGCCATGTTCTCTATCAAACCTTCGATATGACCGTGGATTTGAACGGTACCGATTTGATACCGTTTCAAATAATTTCTGACGTATACGGGCGCAGAGCATCGGGAGGAACAAACCTGTTTCTTCAGGAAGAAGGAATTGAAAATACCGTAAAAATCTCGAAAAACCTCGGCTACGGCGCGGCTCACGGCGGATACAAATATATCAGTGCCCTTAGGTGCAGCCCGGGCTGGCCTGTATATTCTAATCATTCGGTAATCAAAGTTTATGCAAAGGCGGTGACACAATGAGCTGGATTATTCAGTATGATGCAACGGCAAAAGAGTATAAAAAGGTATGGGCTGAGTATTCTTCGGAACCTGAACCGATTCCGGAAGAAAATCAAAAATATAAACCGTTAACAGAATCAGAAGTATTCACCTTATTTGCGAAGCAGCAAATTAACACGTTATCAGTCGATGATGACACCGCCCTGCGCATGAAATCCTACTATCCCGAGTGGCGGGAGCTTGCCGACGCTCAGTTTACGGCGGAAAAGGCGGGGTACAAATTCACATACGGCGACGACCTGTATAAAACCATAAAAGCCAATCAGCAGTTTCTCCAAAACCGGGTGCCGGGGCAGGGCACTGAGTCCATATTTGAGCGGATTGACGAAACTCATACAGGCACAAGGGATGACCCCATTCCCTACAAGGTCAACATGACGGTGTATGCCGAAAAATATTACATCGAGGACGGCAGACTCTACCGCTGCATCAGGGATTCGGGTATTCCCTTGCAAAACAAAGCCTCTGAACTTGTGGGACATTATTTTGAGGCGGCTTAAGTCTGACCGTTCAGCGGCAGCACGGCGTAAAAAATCCGACGGCGATTAAAAGGGATGTCCCTCTTTGCAGTTACCGTAATTTAAGATGAAGAAAACCCGCTCTTTTTACAGGGCGGGTTTTTGCCGTTTTTTTGAAATATACCCGTCCCGACAATCAATTACTCTCAAGTAAGCGCATACGGATAATCAAAGCCCCTTCCCGATAATATTCAGCCCCACGTCGAACTTCCGAAAACGCTCTTTTTCGCAGCTTCATCCGATAACCATTTAAAAGCCCCAAGTAAATTCGTTCCTACAATCAATTAAAGTTCCCGTCAGGACAATTAATTACCCCCAAACAGTAAGTGCGCACGGATAATCAAAGGCCAGTCCCGACAATCAATTAAAGCCCATTGCAAGCCCCTCCCGAGGAGCTTTGATTTTCTTATTTTTTCGGCTTTAAAGGGTATTTTCACTGCAAGGCGGAGTTGTTCGTACTTTTTAATGGTTTTATTTAATAATAATCGCCGTCGATATTTAGACAACATGCATAAATTCACGTTCTTAAATTGTCAATCGGTTTAGTGGAATATTATAAAAAGTTATAGAAATGCAAGAAATTCTGTGATATAATAAGGTAAATCGCTAAATTATATTTTCGGGAGGGGAAAATGGCTTATCTTTTTGCGCATTTTAAGGAAAAGGTTACAATTGACGGCGAGCAGGTTTATTTCGCCGTGAGCAAAAACGGCTTTGACTGGGAGCAGGTAAACGGCGGAAATCCTGTCATAACCTGTGATAAGGGCTACGGAGGCTGCCGTGATATCGAGGTCGTAAGGCTCAGAAAGGGCGGTTTTGTGGTTATAGCCACGGACCTTTGCATAGTCAAGCACATGGACGAAAACTATAACGTTGACTGGGGCTGCATAAACAGCCACGGCAGCAAGTGTCTGTCCCTGTGGCGCAGCGATGACCTTGTGAATTTCTCCGACCAGGAGCTTATATATATGGGTCGGGAGGATTTCGGCTGCCTGTGGGCGCCTGAGGTGTTCTATGACGAAGAAAGGGACGAGTATCTCCTTCACTGGAGCTCCACCGTGGCTGAAAACAACTACGCCTATACGCTCATTTATGCAAGCACAACAAAGGATTTTGTATCCTTTTCGGAGCCGAAGCTGTTTTTTGAAAATGACAAAGGCTGCTTCGATTCCCACATCGTAAAGGTGGGAGACACCTATCACCTCTTTTATAAAAACGTGGAGCCCGGCATGAATCTTCATGCGACTGCCGAAAGCCTGTACGGAGAGTATAAAAACGACGCCGATTTTGAGGCCTACATGAAATCCATCGAAAAGCCGGGAGCCTATGAGGCGGTGACCACATATGACCTTCCCGACGGCAGGTGGTGCATGATGATGGACTTTTTCGGCTGCGAAAAGGAAAAGATGGGCTATGTTCCGTTTGTTTCGGAGAGGGTGGGCGACGCTCACTTCAGGCGCGACGACGCAGAGTTCAGCTTCCCTTACGGCTTTAAGCACGGCGGAGTTATTGAGATAACTCAGGAGGAGTATGAGCGGCTTCTCGGCGCAAAGGGAAAATAAGCGAAGAACGCGAAAAGCATCCATGCCGCTTCAAAGCGGAGAAAATAAAGAGAATTGAGGTTATACCCGGTATAACGGAGGGAGTTTTTTATGAAGGCAAAGATTACACTTGCTAAGGAATTTAAAATCGGTGAGATTGACAAAAGAATCTACGGTTCCTTTATCGAGCATCTCGGCAGAGCGGTTTACGGCGGAATTTACGAGCCCGGCCACGCCACCGCCGACGAGGACGGCTTCCGTCAGGACGTAATAGATTTGGTAAAGGAACTCAACGTGCCTGTGGTGCGCTATCCCGGCGGCAACTTTGTCTCGGGCTACAACTGGGAGGACGGTGTAGGCCCCGTGGAAAAAAGGCCGAAGCGCCTTGACCTTGCCTGGGAGACCACTGAGCCCAACTACTTCGGAACAAACGAGTTTATGAAGTGGTGCCGAAAGGCCAACACCGAATGCATGATGGCGGTAAATCTCGGCACCAGAGGACCGGAGGAGGCCCGTAATCTTGTTGAATATACAAACCATGAGGGCGGAACGGCCTATTCAGATTTGAGAAAATCTCACGGCTATGAAAAGCCTTGGAACGTAAAGCTCTGGTGCTTGGGCAACGAAATGGACGGCCCCTGGCAGATGGGCGCAAAGACCGCCACCGAATACGGCAGAGTTGCCCTTGAAGCCTCAAAGGTCATGAAGTGGACGGATAACTCCATTGAGACCGTTCTCTGCGGCTCCTCCAGCAGACACTCGAGGACCTTCGGCGAATGGGAGGCTACCTCTCTGGACATCGCCTATGACAGCATCGACTACGTCTCCCTTCACCAATACTACGGCAACCACGACAAGGATACTGAATCTTTCCTGGCCCAGACCGTTGAGCTGGAAGAGTTTATACATTCCGTATTGTGCGTATGTGACTACATAAAGGCAAAGAAAAAGTCAAAGAAGGTTATCAACCTTTCCTTCGACGAGTGGAACGTGTGGTATCATGCCCGCGTGAACCCTGTAGAGAAGTGGTCCATGGCCCCCGAGATACTTGAGGATATTTACACCTTTGAGGACGCTCTTGTAGTGGGCTCCATGCTCATAACCCTTCTTCGCCACTGCGACAGGGTCAAGGTGGCCTGCCTTGCCCAGCTTGTAAACGTAATCGCCCCCATTTTCACAAAGACCGGCGGCGGAGTGTTCAAGCAGACCATTTACTATCCCTTTGAGCACATGAGCAATTTCGGCCGAGGCGTGGCTCTGAACCCGATCATCAGCTGCCCCAAGCACGACACCAAGAAATTTACGGACGTGCCCTATGTGGAATCAATTGCCACATACGACGAGGAAAAGGAAAAAATGGCGCTGTTCTGCGTCAATAAATCCCTTGACGAAAACGTTGTTCTGGACGTAAACCTTATGGATTTCGAGGGCTATAAGCCTGTGAAATTCATCTCCATGGACGGCTATAAGGCGGAGGATCTCAACGGCTTTGAGAATCCTTTTGTAAAGCCCCATGAAAACAACCTTCCCGATATGGACGGCACCATGCTCACAGCCGACCTCAAACCATTCAGCTGGAACGTGATACTTCTCGAGAAGTAAGAAACTTATGCTGTCGGCGGCCACGATTTTTTCGCGGCCGTCGGACATATTTTTGCGCAAATGTGCAAATGAACTCTGAGTTCAGGTCAAGGAAAGCACAGGCTGCCCCGTGCGGAATGCATCACGGGCGGCTTTGAGGGAACCGATAATCGGAGGGACGGCTCGCCTCATTGGTTTAAACTCAGGGTTTACTGCGCTTAAAATAGAGTCAGAAATTATTTTTCAGGGACATTAAATTTGTTTAGGGGGTATTTAATTGAAGAAAATTGATGTCAAAGAAAAAGTCACCCAAGGCATCGAATTTGTCAAGGAAAGGTGGGACACTCCGGCTCCCGGAGAGTATACCAATCTCAAGGAATTCCTTTCCTACTGCTTCGGTACCATGGGCATATGCAGCTTTACATATCTGTGCAATGACGTTGTTTCCTTTGCCAGCGGATATTTCTGCGGCTCCATTATGGAAATCAAGCTCATGGACTTTACGGTCATCGCCTTTATCGGCCTTATCGTAAAGTATCTGACCCTGTACATTGAATCCGTTTCAATGACGATCTTTGAGAACCTCGGTCATCTCAATAAGAAGAAGGCGAAGGCCGCCGCAACGGCTTACATCGTCTGCGCTCTTATCGGTATAGGCTTTTACTTTATTCCCTCCGAGCCCTTTGAGTCAATAATCAAGGGCCTGCCTCAAATCATAGGCAACATGCTCACTATCATGGGCGTAGGCGGACTTGTCAACTGGTTCCTGCGCTCAAAGCTCTGCAAAAAGTACGGACGCTATAAGCCCTTTATGATGATTTACGGAGTGCCCATCGCCCTTATCACTACAGCCATGGTGTTCGTGCCCACAACTCTCGATTATACCACGAAAATCGTCATACTCCACTTCCTTGTAACACTCAGAAACAGATTCTCCGCTCTTTACTACGATACCGCCTCTCCCATTGTGGGACTTATCTCTCCCAACATGGTCGAGAGACAGAAGTATTACTCGATCGGAAACATTTTCCTGGGCTTCCTTCGTTCCATTTTCAGGATAATTTTCCCCATCCTCATCGTTTCAACGGGCGGTTATCTCTCAATAACCTCTTACAAGGTATTTATCCCGATCTTTTCCGCCGTCGGCGTCGCTCTCGGCTTCTCCTTTGCCAAGGTTAAGGAAAGAGTCGCCGCAAATACGGAGATCACTCCCAAGGTGGACTTCAAGCACAGCGCAAAGCTGCTTTTGTCCAATAAGTATTTCTGGATAATCAACATCGCAACCATGTTCAACCTCTGGAACGCCCTGTCCGACGGCGTTATAAACTACATCTTCATCTATCAGATGAGAATCGAATGGATAATCGGCTTCCTCGGTATTTTCGGCGTAACCAGCGTTATAGGAAACCTTATCACACCCATTCTTATCAAGCGCTTTGAAAAGCGTACCTGTATCATTTTCATGCGTTCAATCTGGGCGGCGGTCACGGCCTGCTATCTCATAGCCCTGAAGCTTCAGAGCGTGCCCCTGCTCATCCTCTTCATATTCATCCGTTCGGCGTTTTCCGCGGCGAGCAACGGCATCGCCAACAACCTGACCGCCGACGTCCTCGACTATCACCAGTGGAAAACGGGCGAAAGAGCCGACAATATCCAGAGTATCTTCAACTGGTTCACCACTCCCATCGTAACCCTTCTGGGTCTTGTTTCACCCTGGCTCTTCGCGAATGTCGGCTACACCTCCGACTGGGACGTTCTCTTTGATGAGACGATATTCCTCAACGTCATGAATATCCACGTCATCCTGACCGTAACGGGTCTTATCCTGTCAACTCTTCCCTTCGTGTTCTACAACTACACCAAGAAGATGCATGATGACTGCGTAGCGGAAATCGCTGAGAGAGAGGCCAAGGCCAAGGCTGAGGCTGCCCTTGTTAAGGAGGCTGTTGCGGAATGAAAAAAGGTTTAAGAATTTTAAGCGCTCTTTGCGCCGTGGCTCTTATTGCCGCGTCCTTCGCGGGCTGCACCCAGAGCACCGATGAAAAAATAGAATATGTCATAGAAAACAACGAGGTAATAATTACGGGATATACCGATTCCACGGTGAGAACGGAAATCACGGTCCCCGATGAGATCGACGGCTATCCCGTAACGGAAATCGCCGATTTCAGCCTCTTCAACGCCGAGTCCCTCAAAAAGATCACAATCGGCAAAAACGTCCGTGAGATCGGAACCTGGTCCATGACCAACAACCAGCATCTTGTGGAGTTTGCAGTGGATGAGGAAAACCCGTATTTCACTGCCGTTGACGGTATCCTTTTTACAAAGGATATGAAAACTCTCGTTTACTATCCGTCGGCAAAGAACATCGAGTTCAACAAATACGGCGAGGCTCAGAACACCACGAGCTACATTATCCCCGACGGCGTGGAGACGATCCGCTCAAAGGCTTTCTATAAGTGCTACTATCTCGACGATATTCAGATACCCGACACGGTGACCTCAATCGAGGAGAAGGCCTTCCACCGCTGCAGCGCCATGAAGACTCTCGACCTGCCCGAGAATCTTGAGTTCATCGGAAAGGACGCTTTTGCCTACTGCGAGCTTATCGAGACGGCAACCATTCCTGCGACGATAAAACAGATAGACGAATACGCATTCTTCAACTGCTCAGGCATGAAGGAGCTGAATATCTACAATGCTGAGGAGAACATAAAGCTCGGCAAGAACTGGTATCCCACCTACAACGGCCAGCAGATAGAGGACTGTGTCATCAACTGGAAATGAGCTGATTTTTCGGCAAAATGAAAATTTAAAATTCTTTGAATCAAGCTGCGGCCCGAACACTGTGTTCGGGCCGTAACTGTTTGTGTGAGCTTGAAAGCGGACGTGTCCGCTTCGCTTTCCGACATGGTAAGTGCAACGCGAAAGGACGCAAGGTGCCCGCACTGTCTCCTCTCATTTGTGTCGGGTGAGCAAGGAGTTAGTTTTAATTTTTAAGGAGGAGGTTTCACTTCTGAAATAATTTGTCATAAATAATTTCTATTGTTTGATAATTAAAGTACAAGGCCAAAGCGCAAAACAAAACCTACCAACTGCAACACACATCACCCGACGGCCGGAAAAAAGGATTCGTTGGTAGTGAAACGTTTACACTTTGAGGGTGATAAAACAAAGCCCTCCAAGCTGCCGTCGGTGAACCTGCGGACGCCGGCAGAACCAAACCGACGGCCGGAGAAAAGGATTCGTTGGTGGTAAAACGTTTACGCTTTGAGGGTGATAGAATAAAGCCCTCCGGACTGCCGTCGGAGGGCGTTCAGCAGAAAGTAAACTTTGCGCTGATAACGGGATGGTGGTTTGGCAAGGCGGCGGTTTGCCGACGCAATGCGCTTTTGCCTACTTTTGTCGCTATGGACAAAAGTAGGTGCGGTGCCGCGGCATAGGCGGCGCAGGTTAAACCTGCAAATAATCCGCACACTCAGATACACCGCACAAAAGTACAGGCGCCTGCGGTTAAGATTACACTGAACAACAGCATAGGCGGCGAAACCTTTTCTTTTATCTCAGCGCGGGTAAGCAGTTAAAATTTTAAAGTAAAACTTCTATCAAAATCTGAGAAATCAAAAGGTTATTGCGTATTTATTCGTACTTTTGTCCATAGCAACAAAAGTACCAAAAATGCATTAATTGCGCCTTGACGGTTTTCGCCCGTAGTTTATATGCCTTTAGAAGGTGTCTCGGTAAATCGTCGGCAGGCTGAGCCTGCACGCAAGTCGCACACCCGCTGACGGCGAAAAACAGCTATAACTGCCTGCGTATTTACTGGGATTAAACCGCAGGCAATTTCTTATTTTCAGCACATGGTGAGTGTGCGGCTTGAAAGCGGACGTGTCCGCCTCGCTCTCCGAACTGCCGACAGTAACGCGAAAAGCCGCAAGGCGCCCGTACGGCCTCCTTTCATTTGTGTCGGGTGAGCAAGGAGTTAGTTTTGGTTTTTAAGGAGGAGGTCTTACTTCTAAAATCAATTATAATGAATTTTTCAGCCTGCCGTACGGTAAAACTCCTGTTGAAAACCTTTCTTTATATGTATATAATAGTATACAGGATGTGATAAAATTGAAATATGTGAAACGCGGCAGCGATTTGCTGGTAATTTCCGAGGATATTTTCAGCCTCGCCCAAACCCTCGACTGCGGACAGGCCTTCCGCTGGGAGGAAAGGGCGGACGGCAAGTGGCACTCAGTTGTAAAGGCAGTCCCCCTTACAGTGTATGAGACTCAGGAGGGCGTGGTCTTTGAGAATACCGATGAAGAGCTGTTTTGTCGGGTCTGGAAGGATTATTTCGATTTTGACACCGATTACGGCAGTATCAGAAAATCCTTTTCCGATGACCTCTATCTTTCGAGAGCCATGGATTTTTGCGGCGGCATACGCCTTTTAAGACAGGAGCCCTGGGAGGCCCTGTGCTCGTTTATAATCTCACAGAACAATAACATTCCCAGGATAAAGGGTATAATCTCCCGCCTTTGCTCCGCCTTCGGCGACGACCTGGGCGGCGGGGATTTCTCTTTTCCCTCGGCCGAGAGGCTTGCCGTCATGGAGCCCGAGGAGCTGGCTCCCCTGAGAGCGGGCTTCAGGGCCAAATACATAGTTGACGCCGCAAGAAAGGTTTCTTCAGGGGAGGTCCCCCTGTATTCTCTCGAAAAGCTGCCCCTTGAGGAGGGACTCGAAGCACTTATGAAAATCAAGGGAGTGGGTCCCAAGGTGGCGTGCTGCGCCCTGCTCTACGGCTGCGGCAAAAAGGACGCCTTTCCCGTTGACGTGTGGGTGAAAAAGATACTTGCGGAGCTCTATCCCGACGGTTTCCCCTTCGGCGATTCACCCTGCAAGGGCGTGGCACAGCAGTACCTTTTCCATTACAGACGCTTTTCCCCCGATTTTGACGAGAACCGCAGCGAAAAAAACGAGGCGTGATTTATTTATTTTTTCCTTTTTCCAATTAATACGACCCTTTACAGCAAAATCACCAATATACGGATTGACAGATATAAAATGATTTCTCGATTT
The DNA here is from genome assembly GCA_949283785.1 of uncultured Oscillospiraceae bacterium. Classification (GTDB taxonomy): domain Bacteria; phylum Bacillota; class Clostridia; order Oscillospirales; family Acutalibacteraceae; genus UMGS263. Next base: position 6,317 of record CASDTR010000017.1, on the reverse strand, counting down.
TCCAATTGTTTTTAAGCAACCATTAATGGTACAATTAAAAAATACAATAATTACAAATAATCAAAGGAGGAGAGAGCCTTGCTTAACACAAATCCCGCCGAGAAATTTCTGAAAGAGGGACTTACCTTCGACGATGTTTTGCTTATTCCCGCCCAGTCAGATGTTTTGCCGGCAGACGTAAATCTTAAAACTAAGCTGACTTCCACTATCACACTGAACATTCCCCTTATGACAGCCGCCATGGATACTGTTACGGAATCCAAAATGGCAATCGCAATCGCCCGTGAAGGCGGTATAGGCGTAATCCATAAGAATATGTCCATTGAACAGCAGGTTCTGGAGGTTGACAAGGTAAAGCGTTCCGAAAACGGCGTTATCGTCAATCCCTTCTTCCTTTCTCCCGACAATACGGTCACGGAAGCCAATGAACTTATGGGCAAATTCAAGATTTCAGGAGTTCCCATCTGCGAAGAAGGCAAGCTTGTGGGTATCATCACAAACCGCGACCTTAAATTCCTCCCCGATTTTAACGTAAAAATTAAAGAGGTTATGACAAAGGACGGCCTTGTCACCTCCCATGTGGGCACCACTCTTCATGAGGCTCAGGAGATCCTCATGAAGCACAAAATCGAGAAGCTTCCCCTCGTTGACGATGAAGGCTATCTCAAGGGACTTATCACCATAAAGGATATCGAGAAATCGGTACAGTATCCCAACACCGCCCGTGATGAAAGAGGCAGACTCCTTTGCGCCGCCGCAATCGGCGTTACGGACGACGTGCTCGACAGAGCGGGAGCCCTCGTTGAGGCACAGGTTGACGCCCTTGTCCTTGACTCGGCCCACGGCCACAGCAGGAATATATTCAAGGTTCTCGAAAAGGTCAAGGCGGCGTTCCCGGGCGTATCAGTCATCGCGGGCAACGTAGCCACCGCCGAGGCCACCCGGGCCCTTATCGAGAGCGGCGCAGACGCCGTCAAAGTAGGTATCGGTCCCGGTTCTATCTGTACTACCCGAGTAGTCGCAGGTATCGGTGTTCCCCAGATAACGGCTATTTACGACGCTGCAAGCATCGCGGCAAAATATAACATCCCGATCATCGGTGACGGCGGAATCAAGTATTCAGGCGAAATAGTCAAGGCCATTGCGGCTGGAGCCAACGTAGTCATGGTCGGTTCTCTCGTAGCGGGCTGCGAGGAGTCCCCCGGAGATACGGAGATCTATCAGGGACGTCAGTTCAAGGTTTACAGAGGCATGGGCAGCATAGGCGCCATGAACCACGGCAGCCGCGACCGCTACTTCCAGCAGAACAATAAGAAGCTTGTTCCCGAAGGAGTTGAGGGACGCGTACCTTACAAGGGAACCCTCTCCGATACGGTTTACCAGATGATGGGCGGCCTTCGCGCAGGTATGGGCTACTGCGGCTGCGCTACCGTGGGCGAGCTTCAGGAAAAGGCTCAGTTTATCAGAATTACCAATGCAGGCCTTGTTGAGAGCCATCCCCACGATGTATTCATCACCAAGGAGGCCCCCAACTATTCGGGCAACAACTGATAAACCCGGTCACGGTTTTGCACCATTCGGCGTATACTATAATATATATTAAAATGACCCTCCCTTGCGGAGGGTCATTTATATTGCCGAAAAACCAAAATTCAGCGCTCATCTTGTCTCTCTTTACACAAGGGAGATGTCACAGAGCAGGCTGAGCCTGCACCCAAGTCGCACACGAACTGACGGCGAAAAACAACTATAAGTGCCTGCGATTTAGTAAAACCAAAGAGCAAAATCAAATCTATAAACTACAACAAACGTCACCCGACGGCCGGAAAAAAGTATTCGTTGGTAGTAAAACGTTTACACTTTTGAGGGTGATAGATAAAGCCCTCCAAGCTGCCGTCGGTGAACCTGTGGACGCCGGCAGAGCCAAACCGACGGCCGGAGAAAAGAATTCGTTGGTAGTAAAGCGTTTACACTTCGAGGGTGATAGATAACGCTTTCAGACTGCCGTCGGAGGGCGTTCAGCAGAAAGTAAACTTTGCGCTGATAACGAGACGGTGGTTTGGCAAGGCGGCGGGAGCCGCCGCAATGCGCTTTTGCCTACTTTTGTCGCTATGGACAAAAGTAGGTGCGGTGCCGCGGCATAGGCGGCGAAACCTTTTCCTTTATCTCAGTGCGGGTAAGGAGCAGCAGGCTGAGCCTGGCAGCGTGACGCTGCACCCAATTCGCACACTGAATAACAGAGATGAGAAAATATAAACGCCTGCGTATTTGCTCTGATTAAACCGCAGGCAATTTTCTTTTTTCAGCACATGGTGAGTGTGCAGAATGAAAGCGGACGTGTCCGTATTCAGTGCTCACTCCTGTCTCTTTTGTGTAAATGGAGATGTCACGGCATAAGACGCGGCATCGGAGATTGGCATGCGGCGGCATATGAAGCGGCCCCTTCAAAAGGTATGTATTTTCCTTTCGGGAATGTCATTTCGCTGAACAGGGGTTTTTTTAACCTTTTTAAGGGAATGATATTAACAGATTTCTGCAATTTATATTTCTTATAAAGCTTTATTTTCCCTTGAATTTATCCTGAAAACCTGTCCAAGCTTTTAAAACACAGCTTTATAACCAAAAAAACGGTTCTCTGTTTAGTTAAAAAAACGAAAAAATTACCCCTTTGTAATGGCTTTGTAACTATTTGTAACTTTTTTAGCTTTTGTACAAAAATCGCTTCCATTTTATGACAAGGGAAACGCAAATTCTTTATATTATACCCTCTAAAATGGCTTTTTGTTGCGTTTCGATTTATATTCTCTGTGCAATGTATACAAAAAGCTTCGACTCGGCGATTTGACAATCCACAATGAAGCTAATATAATGGCAAACGTCACAGGCGAGAATAACGGCAGAAGCGTTTAGGTGAATTAGATTCGCAGAACGCGCTGCTTAGTAAAGGAGCAATTTGATGGTTGACAGTACTAAGAAGATTGAGGCGTTTACCAAACGCCTTCGCACAAGACTTATTGCAGTAATCTTACTTGCGGTTATGTGCGCCGGCACGGTTTTCGCAGCAACTTCGGTGTCATATACGGTTACAGTCGTCGATGACGGCGTTGAGTCTTCTGTTGTTACAACAAGAAGCACTCCCGAGGAAGTATTGGCACAGGCAGAAATAACACTTGCAGCTACCGATAAAGCTGACTTCAGTGAATTTGCAAGCGGCAAAGATTCAGTAATCACTATCTACCGTACACACACCGTAACGGTTACCGACGGTGAAGGAAACGTAACCGAGGTTACCACGGCGGGCACGGTTGCCGACGCAGTTGCAAAGGCAGGAGTTGTTCTCGGCGAAAATCAGTCACTTAACTATTCATCCGACGCCATTCTTAAAGACGGCATGGAAATAGGAGTGCTGAGAAAGGCAAATATCACTATCAAGGCAGACGGAGAAGAGTACACAAGAGTTCTCATCGTAGCAACGGTTGCGGACGCTCTCGATGAAATGGGAATCGTCCTTGGCCCCGATGATGAGACGGAGCCCGCTTATGACGAGCATATTCTCGGCGATACGGAAATCACCGTATACAGAGTGACCTACTCCGAACGCACCGTAAACGAGGCCGTTCCTTACGAGACCGAAACACAGAAATCCTCCACCATGTTTACCCATGAGTCGGTAACGGTGCGTGAAGGCGTTGAGGGAGAAAGAACGGTCACCTACCGCGACAAATATGTTGACGGCAAGCTTTCCGAAAGCACGGAAATAGCTTCAACTACCATTACGGAGCCCGTCAATAAAATAGTGAAGGTAGGCACAAAGAAGTATTACAGTTCCATTAAGCTTACAGCAGGCAAGCCCATTTCAGGTTTTGCCACACCCGATTGGATTGAGTTCGACTCAAACGGACTTCCCACAAACTACAAATCCATTATCGAGGGTAAGGCAGCCGCTTACACAGGCGGCACAAGCACCTCCACCGGCAAGAAGCCCCAGCCCGGCTACATTGCCGTTGACCCCAAGCAAATCCCCTATGGCACCGAGATGTACATTGTTTCTCTTGACGGTAAATACATCTACGGTTACTGCATAGCTGCCGATACAGGCGGATTCGTGCAGAAAAAAACATTTACCTGTGACTTATATATGAACACTCTTGAAGAGTGCTATCAGTGGGGTGCAAGGCAGGTCAGAATTTATATCTTCTGATTATGAAAAACGATCCGTTTTATTGCGGGTCGTTTTTTCATAATTCGGCCATAATTTTTCTATTGTAATTTTTTGATTTATTTTATATAATAAATTCACTGTGTTTTAATTTTTAGGGAGGTAATACGGTTTGAAAGATAAAGAGAAATTTGACATCGTAAATTCCGAAAACGATGTATCTTCGGAACCTTCAGATAAAGATGATAAAAAAGAATATCAGGAGTATTTGCAGCAGCTTACCGAACAGGAAGCCGCGGCGGAAAAATCCTCCGAGGAGGATAACGGTTCCGCACCCGCCGATGAGGAGGGAGGCGCTGAAAAGGATATAAGCAGCAAAAGCGGAAAATCCTTTAAGGGTTTCATTGAGAAGCTCAGGGCCATGCCCAAAAAGAAAAAGGTAATAGTTTCCGTAATTGCCGTTATATTGGTAATTCTGATTATTTTCTTTTCCATTGCCGGTTCTTATCTCAATCTCATTGACTGGAACGGCGGAAAGGACTATGTGGCTCCCACGGGAGACGACTATCTTCAGGAAGACGACGTGAATCTCGACCCCATGAGCGCCGTGACCGACGCCACGGGCCTTCAGGATTATCTCGAGAAATGGTACAATAACGGCGGAGACCTTATGCAGAGCAAAAACGTTGTAAACGTGCTGCTCATGGGTCTGGACGAGTCAAAGAGCCATTCAGACTCTCTTATCCTTCTCTCTATCAACAAGGTCTCCAAGGAGATCATAATGACCTCCTTCTTCAGGGATACATATACATACTCCGGCACCTATTCCACCGCCAACGGCTCCAACTTTATGAAGCTTACGGAGGTTTACACCTTCGGGGGACCCAACGCGGTCATCGAGACCATTGAAAACGATTACAAGATAAAGATAGACGGCTTTGTAAGCGTTGACTTTACGACCTTCCCCGACGTTATAGATGCGGTGGGCGGCGTCACGGTTGACGTGCAGCCCTATGAGGCGGCGTACATGGCAAGCGCATGGAATACGCCTGTTCCCAGCGGCGAAGACGTAACACTTAACGGCCGGCAGGCTCTCATGTTTTCGAGAATCCGCAAATGCGACGCTGACGGAGACGTAAGCCGTACAAGGCGCCAGAGGATGGTCATAACGGCCCTTATTGAGGCCGCAAAGAACATAAAGATATCCCAGATAGATGATCTTCTGGGCACTCTTCTCCCCAGCGTTTCAACAAGCTTCAGCCGCCTTGACTTCATCAAATACGGAACTCAGGCCATAACCTATAACTGGATGAGCTATCCCATAGAGCAGCTCCAGATGCCCAACGAGGCCAACAGAACCTCTGCCACCATAAAAAGTATTTGGTACTGGATTTCCGATTTCCCCGTCTGCGCAAGAGACCTTCAGATGGCCATTTACGGAAAGACGAACATCGAGCTGGACGAAAACGAAGATACAGTAATGGATTTCTTCTACACCATTCCCACCACTTCCGCGTCCTCCGGAAACGATGTGACCGAGGAGGCTCCCTCCGAGGATGCGATGCCCACGGAGTCCCAGGCTGCGGAACTTACGGAGCCCTCGCTGCCCTCCGAGCCTGAGTCCGAGTCTGCGGAAACCCCGTCCTCTGAGCCGTCAACACAGGCTCCCACCGAAGGGGCGGGCGATAACGACGACGCTCAGCCTCTTGACTGAAATTATAAACGACTGAAACAAAGGGCTTCCCGTTTTTCGGGAAGCCCTTAAATTTCGGTTTTAACCGCTGTATCAAAAGTTGTCTGCAGTTTAATCAGAGTAATTTCGCAGGTACTTATTGTTATTCAGTGTGCGACATGCGTGCAGGCTGAGCATGCACGCAGGCATAGGCGGCGAAACTTCCTCCTTTTATCTTAGTTTGGGTAAGGAGTTGAAATTTTAAAGTAAAACTTCTATCAAAATCTGAGAAAACAAGAAGTTAGTACATGTTTATTCGTACTTTTGTCCATAGCAACAAAAGTACCAAAAATGCATTTATTGCGCCTTGACGGTTTTCGCCCAGAATTTATATGCCTTTAGAAGGTGTCTCGGTAAATCGTCGGCAGGCTGAGCCTGCACCCAATCCGCGCACAAAGTAACAGGTACAAATAGCATTTGTGCCCG
>CASDTR010000016.1 GCA_949283785.1 uncultured Oscillospiraceae bacterium | reverse complement strand
TTTTATCCTTACAACAATTCATTCTGCTTCACAATTCTTCAAAATTATATGAAAAATTGTTGTCAATTTGTTGTCAACTCGGATTTGAGATGCCGAAAACCCTTGATTTTACTGGATTTTTTAGTCCAGAGGCTTCATTGTCGGGAAGAGGAGAACGTCCCTTATGGATGCGCTGTCGGTAAGGAGCATTGCAAGTCTGTCAATGCCCATGCCCATGCCTCCCGTGGGGGGCATACCGTACTCGAGGGCTGCCACAAAGTCGCTGTCAAGCATATTGGCCTCGTCGTCTCCCGCTTCACGCAGCTCAAGCTGATGGCGGAAGCGCTCCATCTGGTCGATAGGGTCGTTGAGCTCAGAGTATGCGTTTGCAAACTCGCGGCGGGTTATGAACAGCTCAAATCGCTCCGTAAGCTCGGGGGCGTCCGGCTTACGCTTTGTAAGAGGAGATATCTCAACGGGATAGTCCATGATGAAGGTGGGCTGTACAAGCTCGTTTTCGACCTTTTCCTCAAACACTTCGGAAAGGATATCGCCCCAGCGGTCCGTCTTCTTTATTTCAATGCCAAGCTCTTTCGCAATTTCGCGCGCCTTGTCGTCGTCGCCCTTGAAGGAAGCAAAGTCAATGCCCGAATACTCCTTGACGGCGTCAAGCATTGTGAGACGGCGGAAGGGAGCTTCAAGGTCGATTTCCTCGCCCTGATATGTCAAATGGAGTGTTCCGCAGGCCTGCTGGGCCGCGTTGCGGATGAGAGCCTCTGTTATATCCATCATGCCGTGATAATCTGTATATGCCTCATAGAGCTCGATCGTGGTAAACTCGGGATTGTGCTTTACATCCATTCCCTCGTTTCTGAACTGGCGTCCAATCTCATAGACCTTCTCCATACCGCCGACAATGAGCCTTTTAAGGTAAAGCTCGGGGGCGATTCTCATGTACATATCGAGGTCAAGAGCGTTATGGTGCGTTATGAAGGGACGCGCCGACGCTCCGCCGGGAATTGTGTTGAGCATGGGAGTTTCAACCTCGATAAAGCCGAGATTGTCAAGATAATTGCGCATGGATGTAATTATTTTGCTGCGCTTGATAAATGTATCCTTAACATCGGGATTTACGATAAGGTCAAGGTAACGCTGACGGTAGCGAGTATCGGTATCCTTGAGTCCGTGGAACTTTTCGGGAAGGGGAAGCAGAGATTTTGAGAGAAGTCTCAGTTCCTTGGCGTGAACTGAAATCTCTCCTCTGCGTGTACGGAAAACAAAGCCCTTAACTTCAATTATATCGCCCAGGTCCCATTTCTTGTACTCTGCGAATACGTCCTCGCCCACGTCGTTGATGCGCACATAGACCTGCATCCTGCCCGAACGATCGCGGATATCAATGAAATTAGCCTTGCCCATATCTCTGCGTGTCATCATTCTGCCGCAGATGCATACGTCCTTATTTTCAAGCTCCTCAAATTTTTCTACGATTTCAGCGGCGCTTACGGTGGGGAAAGCCTTTGTAATCGTAAAAGGGTCCTTGCCTGCCGCCTGAAGCTCGCGGAGCTTTTCAAGCCTTATCTGTCTGAGTTCGTTTACGTCCTGCTGTGCCTCTTCTGTTTCCGGCGCCTGTGCGCTGCGGTTAAGTTCTTCTGACATTTTATTACTCCTCAAATTTATTTTCTTATTCACTGCAAAAAACGCGGCGGAGAACCTGCGTCCCCCGCCCATTGATCATTTGGATATCTCGAGAATATCGAACGACAAAATGCCGGAGGGCGTTTCCGCTTCAACGGTTTCGCCGACCTTGTGTCCAACAAGTGCCTTGCCCACGGGAGATTCATCCGATATGCGTCCGTTACCGGGATCCGCCTGCGAAAAACCGACTATCTGATAATCAAGTATCTCTCCGTCTTCAAGATCTTTTATTTTCACCTTAGAGCCGACGTGGATTATATCGCTGCTAAGCTGCTCCTCATCAAGCACTTTAACTCTTGAGAGCATTTCCTCAATTTCACTGATGCGGGCTTCCAGTTTACCCTGTTCACTTTTGGCTTCATCGTATTCGCTGTTTTCCGAAAGGTCGCCGAAGGAAAGGGCAACCTTAATTTTATCAGCCACATCTTTTCGGCCGACGGTTTTTAATTGCTCCAGCTCCTCTTCAAGCTCTTTTTTGCCTGCATAGGTCAAAATAATTTCTTTTGCCATTTTATTAGCCACCTTTTCTCCGCGCATCAAATTATTATAACTGTCCGGCTCTACCGTGCGGCGGGAAGAGCCTTTTTTACCGTTTAATCAGGTTTCAGAAACACTGAAACATCCATACGGATACCGAATTATTATAATAGAAAAAGCCGTGTTCTGTCAAGCCCTACCGATCCTGTCGCAGCTAAAAAACGTGTTTTCCAGAAATGCGGCGTGGGAACATTCGTACAGAGCTGAAAGAAATTTCTCGCTGTCTATCCGGGGCGGTACCAAGGATAAATATTTTTCGTCAAATTCAAGCTCAGAAAGACGTATAAGCTTTTCTGCTCCGAAGCATACATCAGCTGCAGTTACAGCCTTTATCCCTTCTCCGTGCCAGACTCCTCCGCTGTATGTCGCAAGCCAGGTTCTTCCCAAATCGGAATTTTCGTCTGAAGTTAAAAAAGACGCGCCGAATTCATCCATAATTTTTTCCCTTAAGCCTTCGTATCGCTCGGGTTTATTTGTTACAACCCTTATCAAAGATGAAAGAGGTACAAATTTTTCTATATCATTTATGTAATTTCCGTCCCTGTCATCAATAGTAATCGATTCGCATTTTTCTTTCTTCAATATTTCCAGCGCCGTCAAAATAAACGCCCTTTTGCGCAGCTTTTTAAAAGTACACTTCGGAAAACCTTCCGGTGCCTTAACGTTTTCCGGAAGAATAATTCTGCTTTTTGCCCCGCCCGCACACCTAATAATCATTTCCCAATCCGCCCGCTCGTACGGGAAATTGCAGTCAAGCAAAAAATAAAAAACCCCGGGCGCTACTGATACCTTTTCTGTAAAAACCTTTTTCTTCCCGAAATGCGAAAGCATCCTTTTGAAAAGTCCCTCCTGAAAATCGGCAAACTTTACCACTGCAAACACATCATCACCTCATTCATTACAAGATGTATGCATAAATGTTCAAAATAAAACAAAAACAGCGCAGAAAAAGCTCTGCGCTGTAAAAGGGTTCTATGTCAAATGTTGGGGTAGCCAATAAATAAAGGAGCAGGGGAGCAGGCGAAAGTCGGAGACTTTTGCCTGCTCAATTTATGTTAAGCGGCGTCGGCAAACATAAAAAGTATTCTTTTTCTGAAGCGGTCAAA